>NZ_LR760298.1:1397832-2096749 GCF_902806445.1 Listeria sp. PSOL-1
CGAATTTCATTTATTAAAAAGTGAATTTACTGTCCCATTTGTTTGTGGTTGTCGCGATTTAGGAGAAGCGCTCCGCCGCATTGGAGAAGGTGCGGCCATGCTTCGGACAAAAGGTGAGCCTGGAACGGGTAATATCGTTGAAGCTGTAAGACATATGCGCAAAGTAAATAGTCAAATTCGCGAACTCGTTAACAAAGATGATGCTGAACTTATGACAATGGCAAAAGAACTTGGTGCCCCTTATGAATTACTAAAAGAAATGAAAATCCTTCAAAAGCTACCTGTTGTTAATTTCGCTGCTGGTGGTGTGGCTACTCCTGCTGACGCTGCTTTAATGATGGAACTCGGTGCAGATGGCGTTTTTGTTGGCTCAGGAATTTTCAAATCAGAAAACCCTGCTAAGTTTGCAAAAGCTATTGTCCAAGCAACAACCTACTTTACAGACTATGAGCTGATTGGTAAATTGTCAAAAGAGCTAGGAACAGCAATGAAAGGCATTGAAATCTCTCGTTTAACACCGGAAGAACGTATGCAGGATCGAGGTTGGTAAAAAATGAAAACAATTGGTGTTCTAGCATTACAAGGCGCTATACATGAACATATCTCTATCATAAAGAAAATGGGACATCATGCACTCCCCATTAAACATCCTGAAGACTTAAAAACGCTTGACGGCTTAATTCTTCCAGGCGGGGAAAGTACCACCATGCGCCATTTAATGAAACGCTATCATTTTATTCAACCTATAAAAGATTTCGCCAAAGAAAAAAAAGGTATTTTCGGTACATGCGCTGGAATGGTTTTAGCAGCAAAAACAACTTTATCTGATGAAGAGAATTTAAACCTCTTAGATGGCATGGTTATTCGTAATGGCTTTGGCCGACAAAAAGAAAGCTTCGAAACTAACTTAACCATCCCAGTATTAGGTGATAAACCATTTCAAGCGATTTTTATTCGTGCCCCGTTTCTGACACAACTTGGTAAAAATGTTAAAGTGCTTGCAGCTATTAATGAAAAAGTGGTTGTTGCGCATGAAAACAATGTCCTTGTTACAGCCTTCCACCCAGAGCTAACAAATGATACACGCTTACTAGAATACTTTATTGAAAATTGTTGTTAAAAATCAAGCGACAAGCGCTTAGATTTACTTATCAAAACCTATAAATCCAAACGCTTGTCGCCGATTTATTTTTATTATTTACTTACTAATTGCTTGGGCAGCCGTAATTAGGACTAGATGATACACATCATCTGCATTACAACCGCGTGATAAATCATTAACAGGTGCATTAAGACCTTGTAAAATCGGACCAACAGCTTCAAAGTTTCCTAAGCGCTGTGCAATTTTATACCCAATATTACCCGCTTCAAGACTTGGGAAAATAAAGACATTTGCATCTCCTTTAATCACTGAGCCCGGTGCTTTTTGTGCAGCAACAGAAGGAACGAAAGCTGCATCAAATTGAAATTCACCATCAAGGATTAAATCTGGTGCTTTTTCTTTAGCCAATTTTGTTGCTTCTACTACTTTTTCTGTTTCATCGGATTTTGCTGAGCCTTTTGTTGAAAAACTCAACATTGCAACACGAGGATCAATTCCAAAAATCTTAGCTGTTTCAGCACTTACAGTAGCATTTTCAGCTAAGTCATCTGCTGTTGGTGCGATATTGATTGCAACATCGCTAAACAAATAACGTTCTTCCGCACGTGCCATAATCATTGCACCGGCAACTTTACTAACACCTGGTTTCGTTTTAATAATTTGAAGAGCCGGGCGAACTGTGTCACCTGTCGAATGGACGGCGCCACTTACTAGTCCGTCTGCTTTGCCAGTGAACACGAGCATTGTTCCAAAATAGTTAGGGTCTACTAGCATCTTACGCGCATCTTCTTCGCTTGCTTTTCCCTTACGACGCTCTACAAAAGCTTGGACTAACTCATCGAATAGTGGATCGCTTGCGGGCTCGTGAATTTCGATACCTGAAACCGATACATCGATCTTTTTCGCTGTTTTTTCAATATCCTCTTTTGAACCTAAAAGAACAGGTACAACGACTTTTTCTTCTGCTAAGCGAACCGCTGCTTTAACGATCCTTGCATCATTTCCTTCTGGTAAAACAATGCGTACATTTTCACCAGCAACTTGTTCCTTAATTACTGAAAATAAGTCACTCATTTACAAATTCCTCCAATTTACACTTTAGTTATCTTCATTAATAGTACTACAATTTTTATAACGTTAACAGAGCTAGGGATACTAAAAAACAGAAAAATAAAAATCCCTCTTGTATTACAACAGAAAAACGGCCAAATCCCTTCTTTTACTCCATTCCTTAAGCAACAATTTTTTTACTGTATTACTCAAGAAAAGCTTTATATTTTGATTATTTCATGATACAATAAATTTAATTGATAATGATTATCATATTCATTTTTCATAAGGAGGCGAATATATTGAGATTGAATGAAATGGTCGTGGGGGATCATGTACGGATTAAAGATATGAACCTCACAAGCGAATTGCTCAAAAGACGCTTGATATCATTAGGTTGTTCAGAAGGTTGTGAGATATGTATCAAACAAAAAGGCGCTTTTGGCGGCCCTTGCACTTTCGAAACAAAAGGACAATATATCAGTATTCGTAACTGTGATGCTTGTGAGATTATGGTGGAATTAAATGGCTAATACATATTGTTTGCTTGGAAATCCTAATACCGGTAAAACCTCACTTTTCAATGCGTTAACCGGCTCTTATGAATATGTAGGTAACTGGAGTGGGGTTACTGTTGAGAAAAAAATCGGGACATTACGTTCTAAAAAAGGAAAATTGATTGATTTACCTGGTATCTATGATTTAAATCCTATTTCTAAAGATGAAACCGTTGTTACTCGTTTCTTATTGGAAGAGACCTTTGATTCCATGTTAAATATTGTTGATGCCGCACAACTTGAACGGAACTTAAATTTAACCATCCAATTGCTTGAATTCGGGGCCCCTGTTGTCATGGGATTAAACATGATTGACGTAGCGCTTGGTCGCGGGATAAAAATTGATATTCCCCTTCTTACTAAAGCCCTACGCATTCCAATTGTTCCAGTCATTGCTAGATCTGGAAAAGGAACGGTTGATATTTTATCGTCTCTAACGGAAAAACATATCGCAAAAAGAAGCCCACTCAAGCTTAATTACGGTCATGCCATTGAAAACGCAATCGCTAAATTAATACATTTAATGCAAGGCCTGCTTCCAGCTAAACAACTGCGCTTTTTAGCAGTTCAATTTTTAACAAAAAATGAAGTGATTGATTCTTTTTTAGATCAGCATGGCATTTTAAAAGAAGCTGTTAGTATTCGACTTCAAACAGAAGAAGAAGTTGGCATACCACTTGAACAACAAATTTATAAAACTCGTACCGCTTTTATTGAAGATATCTGTTTACAAGCAGTGGAATATACACGCAAAGCAGATATTCCTTTTTCTGATAAATTGGATCAGATTTTGACGCATAAATTTTGGGGGATTCCCATTTTCTTAGGAATAATGTGGCTCATTTTTCAGATTACATTTACGTGGGTAGGAACGCCGCTTTCTGATCTTTTAGATGAATTTATTTCTGGTAATTTAACCAATTGGGTTACCTCAGGGCTTGAAATGATAGGCGCCTCATCTTTTTTAATCGCCTTAATTACAGAAGGCATTATTGCTGGGGTTGGTAGTGTTGTCGTTTTTGTTCCGCAAATTCTAGTGATCTTTTTCTTCATTTCTGTCCTAGAAGATTCTGGCTATATGGCACGAATTGCCGTAGTAATGGATCGTGTTATGGAGCTATTTGGTTTAAATGGCAAAGCTTTTATTCCAATGATTATTGGCTTTGGCTGTAATGTTCCTGGAATTATGGCTGCACGGGCAATTGAAGAACAAAAAGAACGACTCCTTACCATTCTGATTTCACCCTTTATGTCTTGTTCTGCACGTTTACCAGTTTATGCATTATTTGCTGGTGTTTTCTTTGCGCGTTATCAAGCACTAATCGTTCTATCCCTTTACATCATTGGGATTGTTTTAGCACTTATTGTAACAAAAATTTTATCAAAAACGATTTTAAAAAACGATCAATCTGTTTTTGTCGTAGAGTTACCGCCTTATCGCATTCCTTCGCCACGAACGCTTTGGCGCAGCACATGGGAAAAAGGGAAAGGCTTTTTGCGAAAAGCTGGAACGTTTATCTTCGCCGGCTCTGTTATCATCTGGTTGCTTAACTATGCTGGCCCAAATGGTTTTGGTGTGCCAATGGGTGAAAGCTTTTTAGCCATGATTGGTAGCTTCATTGCACCTCTTTTAGTGCCACTTGGCTTTGGATCTTGGCAAGCAGGAGCAACACTTATTCCTGGATTTTTAGCTAAAGAAGTTATTATTTCTACGATGGCAATTATTTATTCTGCTCCTGAAGGAAATCTTGGGCAAATTGTTGCTGGGCATTATACACCACTTTCGGCCTATTGTTTCATGCTCTTTATCCTGCTCTATATTCCTTGTTTAGCAACGGTTGCTGCTATTCGCAAAGAAACTTCAAGCTTCAAATGGACAGCTTTTGCAGTAGGCTATGCGCTAGTTACTGCTTATGTCGTTGTTTTTATTGTTTATCAAATTGGTCGTTTATTTATTTGAAGAAAAGGAGCGTGTTTTGTGAGTTTAATCGTGAATCTTTTATTGGGTAGTTTGATTTTTGGCTATACTTTATATAGCTTAATCCACTACATTAAGAAAAGTAAGGCTGGAAAATGTGCAGCATGCGAACTCGAGAAAATTTGTGAATGTGAAGATCGTTCGCTAAATAAAAAAGGAGAACTTGGAAGTTGAAAATGACTCTCAAGTTCTTTTTATTGGCTTGATCCTATCGCTTTTATCCTTCTAAAGATCTTTCTATTTTAATATTACCAACAAAAAAGCTATACTAAAGATGAAATCATCTTCAACTGGAGGTAATATTTTGAATTCACTCATTAAACAGATGGCAAACCATCGTTCCATCAGAAAATACGAAACAAATCGCGAAATTCCCACTGAACAATTAAATGCGATTATTGAATCTGCACAACGCGCTCCTTCTTGGATGAATGGACAACAGTATTCTATTATTGGCATTAAAAATCAAGCACGAAAAGATAAGCTCGCCGAATTAACAGGGAATCCTTACGTTGCCGATTGCTCTGTTTTCCTTATATTTGTTGCTGACTTTTATCGTATTCAATTGGCTAGCGAAAAACATGGGAAATCTTTCGGTGCAAAAACTGAACCAGATTTATTGCTGGTTGCCGCAACAGATATCGGGCTTGCATGTGAAAATGCCATTTTAGCAGCAGAAAGTTTTGACTTAGGTACGGTCTGCATCGGTGGAATTCGGCGTAACTTAGCAGAGGCCTCTGCATTTTTAGGATTGCCAGAATTCGTTTTCCCAGTCGTTGGCCTTTGTATTGGCTATCCAGCAGATCGTCCTAAAGTTAAGCCACGTTTACCAAAAGCAGCCGTTTACTTTGAAGAAACTTATCAAACAGATACACTACCACTACTTGAAAAATACGACGAAGAAATCATACCTTATTTTAAAAAAGGCTATACTGAAATACTCGCAAATGCCTATGATAAACCTTATTATCATGGGATTACTACTGCCTTAAAAAAACAGGGCTACTTAGGTGGAAATAAATAAATTGGAGGATTTAATCGATGAACGAAGCTTTATTTTTTGAACCAGTATTTAAGGAACGTATTTGGGGTGGAACAAAACTGCATGATTACTTTGGGTATCTCCTTCCTAATCATAAAATCGGTGAAGATTGGGCAATTTCAGCTCATCCAAATGGTCCTTCAATTGTAAAAAATGGCATGTATCAAGGAAAAACATTAATTGATTTATGGCAGAAAAATCCCGAATTATTTGGCCACCCAACTGAAGAAACATTCCCTTTGTTAACTAAAATTCTTGATGCCAATACCGATCTATCTGTACAGGTCCATCCTGATGATAATTATGCAAAAAAACACGAAAACGGTGAATTAGGTAAAACAGAATGCTGGTATATTATTGATTGTGAACCTGGTGCTGAATTAATTTATGGCCATAATGCGAAAACAAAAGAAGAATTTGAACGCTTGGCTGATGAGGGAAATTGGGATAAGCTCCTTCGCAAAGTAAAAATTAAACCTGGTGAATTTTACTATGTCCCAAGTGGAACCATCCATGCGCTTGGAACAGGCACACTTGTCCTTGAAACACAACAAAATTCTGATACAACTTATCGCGTATACGATTACGACCGCAAAGATGCTTCTGGAAATAAGCGTGAACTTCATTTAAAAAAAGCAATTGATGTCACAACAATTCCTCATCAGGATGCTTCTTTAAAAAGCAAAATAAACAAATTAGATGGCTTCACAGAAACGGTCTTTGTCGAAAATCAGTTTTTCTGCGTCTATAAATGGGCGATCACTCAAAAAGCAACATTAAAACAAAAAGCTGATTATACATTGGTCAGCATTTTAAAGGGAAAAGGCACGCTCATTATCGAAAATAATAGAACCTCTATCCAAAAAGGAGATCACTTCCTCATACCAAATACCGTTTCTTCTTTTACGATTTCTGGTGAAGTTACTGCGATTTCATCTACGCCACGAATAAAAAACTAATTTATGCTACACTATACTTAATAAATACAAACAGAAAGGTTGTGCAACACCTATGAACGAAGCAGTAAAAACATTGGATGGATGGTATTCTATTCATGATTTTAGAATCATTGATTGGCTCAATTGGCGCGAAGCAAGTAGTACTACTCGCGAACAAGCTTTAGAAGAATTCAAAAGCTTCCTAGCTGATCTTGACATCACAAAAAAAATGGGTGAAGGCGATCAAATCCTTTATTCCATTGTTGGTCAAAAAGCTGATTTTGTTTTATTTTTATTACGGCCAACACTTGAAGAGCTTAACGCGATTGAAATGCGCTTTAATAAACTAGCTATTTCAAATTATCTTCTTCCTGCGTATTCTTAT
Source organism: Listeria sp. PSOL-1 (assembly GCF_902806445.1). Taxonomy (NCBI): domain Bacteria; kingdom Bacillati; phylum Bacillota; class Bacilli; order Caryophanales; family Listeriaceae; genus Listeria; species Listeria sp. PSOL-1. Next base: position 1,404,885 of record NZ_LR760298.1, read on the forward strand.
GTGTCCGTTGTTGAACTTAGTAATTACCTTGCCACTCATTTAGCTGGTGATGAAGATCCATATGAAAACAAAATCATTCAATCAAAACTTTATCCAGAGCTTCCAGCAAAAAAACATTTTTGTTTTTATCCAATGAATAAAAAGCGTGAAGGAAATGACAATTGGTATATGCTACCACTAAAAGATCGGCAATCGCTTATTTCTGATCACGGTAAAATTGGTCGTTCTTATGCTGGAAAAGTACAACAGATTATCACCGGTTCAATCGGCTTTGATGATTATGAATGGGGCGTCACACTTTTCTCTGACGATGCGCTTGAATTTAAGTATATCGTAACTGAGATGCGTTTTGACGAATCCAGTGCACGCTACGCCGAGTTTGGACCATTTTTCATTGGAAACCTACTCCAGGCGACAGACCTGACAGATTACTTTTCATTATAAAAATCGAGCCTTTTATTTCGTAAAATAACGAAATAAAAGGCTTTTTCGCATATAATGTGTCAAAAATGTAAGAAATAAAGCTTTTTTGTCACTTTATAAAGTAGCATAATTGGCAGCTAAAAGTTACAATATAATTAACACAAAGATTAGAAAGAAGGATCAATATGATTTTGCCGTACTTACACAACGACTATTTATTGCAGAAAACGTTATCTAAAACAGCAAAATTATTAAATAGTAGAGCTAAGCTAGAAAAACGTCGCTTAACTTTTTTTTTCACTAACTCATCCGCTGGTATCCTTTACTTTAAACCAGCTATTCATAAACCTTATCCTAATTCACTTCACCCACAAACGTATTTTTGGCAGCATATTTTAAAAGATTTTACTCAGTTTAAGGCGGTGCTCCATGCGGCTTTTTAACATCGCGAAAAAAAATATTAAACATGATCTGGCTCATTATTTTTTATATTTTGTTTCTGTCACTTTTTGTATTATGATTTATTATCTCTTTGTTTTATTATCAACAGATCAGCTTGTTATAAAAAACCTACCAGATAGTGACAATACATCACGTTTTTTCTCGTTTTCTTCCATTTTCCTGGTTATTTTTATTGCGCTTTTTATCTTTTATACCATTTATTTTTTTACAAGAAAACGCAAAAGAGAAATCGGAATTTATTCGCTACTTGGACTAAGTAAAAGGGAAATTGGTAGAATACTTTTTTATGAAAATTTTTTACTTGGTTTACTCGCATTGATCTTTGGAATTATAGGCGGTACTCTTTTTTCGAAGTTGTTCATAAATATCTTACTTAGATTGATTCAAGTAAATGCAACAAGCCACACTCTATTTTCTTGGGAAGCACTATTTAACACATTCATTGTTTTCATCTTAATTATTGCTTTTACATCGTTCGTGAGCTTTGAGCTTACTTATACAGCTAACTTACATCAATTAGTTTTCCCCAAAAAAACGCCTAAAAAATATCAAAAGCGTTTTGTCTTATATGCACTTTTAGCAGTCCCTATGATTTGTACTGGCTATTTTATCGCACTTAAATCCTTTAGCTTTACCGTGTTAATCAATTGGCCGTTTCCACTTACTGCATGTCTCATTCTCTTTCTGATTACTTTAGGAAGTTACCTTTTTATTCGATACACACTCATTTTATTGTTTAGAATAAAGCGCACTAGACAAAGCGTATATAAAGGAACTAGCCTAATTACTTATTCACAATTAGAGTTCCGTGTTGTTTCATCCATTAAAACGCTGACAATGGTTGCTTTAGTAAGTGCTGCTTCCTTAGTTTTTATTGGAATGATTAGCGGTTTTTATTCTAATACTAATAGCTTAGGCAAAGCTTCAACGCCATCTACATTTGAATACCAACTCACAGACAAAATAAGCCAAAATCATTTACAACAACTTATAAAGAGTGTTGACATGGGGCACCCAGTTAAAGCGATGATGACAAGTAAGATTTATCTCATCAAATCAATGAAAAACAATCACTTGCCGATAGAATACCAAGCCTATGAAGCCTTTCAAACGGTCTCTTTAAGCACCTTTAATAAAATTAATCAGCAAAATAGTCCAAATAGTAAGCCCGCTTCTTTAAAAACAAATCAAGCATTTTTTATTCCTAGTCCATATAAATCAAGAAGAACACAAAAAAATAATTTTAAACAATTTACACTTGCTCTTGCCAACAAACCGACCGTTCAACTCATCAAGCAAAGTTACAAGAAACCCTATTCTTTTCCTTATGGCCTATTAGTTGTAAACGATACACTTGCTCAACAAGCTTCAAGAGAAAACATGCCAATTCAGCAAATCGTTTCAATCAATGTAGAAAATCCAAAAACAGCCTTTTCATTAAGCGCAAAGATTAAACAGCACTTACCTGAAAACGCGTACTTTAATAGTTATCCTGAAAGACAACAAGCGGTACAAAATATAACCGGTATTATTTTATTTATTGGGATATTCATCAGTTTAGTCTTTATTGTTTCAACTGGTAGCGTCATTTACTTCAAACAGCTAACCCATGCTTATGAAGATGAAGCAACTTTTAAACGCTTAACGCATATGGGTATTTCAAAGAAAGAAATGAAATATTGTATTGCTAAACAGCTGTTTATTATCTTTTTCACGCCATTCTTCCTTGGAATTTGTCATAGTTCAATTATTTTAATTGCTTTTTGCCACTTATTTAATTACTCACTCATTTCGCCAATGATTATAAGTACGGGAATTTACACGCTCATTTATATTAGTTATTATTTATTAACAGTTAGCCGCTACACACGCATTGTAACTGAAGCAGAAATAAAATAAATTTGCTTCTCTGCTTTTTAAGTGTTACGCTTAAATCATTCAAACAAGCATTTGCTTGAAAAAGGAGTTGTGGTATTTTGTATATTGAAATTTACACAGTGAATGGTGAATCCATTCGGCTTGAAGATGATGCTAAAATCAATGGCTTATCCATTCAACACATCACAACAGAAGAAATGAAACAACTTTTTGAAGAAAAATGTATCGAATTAACAAAATACGACTTAACTTATTTTGTTAATACCGCTCTCATCGCTTATTTTCAAATGGGACATGCTATTCATTAATTCCTTAAGCTACAATATAAAAGAGCCTATCTCCGAAAAGATAGGCTCTTTTTTACTATAAATTATCGATTTAGTACCAACCAGTTTTTTGGTGGTGAGCTTTGGCATTGCTCCAAGAACCGTAACGGCTCTTCACATAATTTTCTGCTACACGTTCTTGATTTGCTGAAGAATAATCGCCATTTAAATATGATTTACTTAATTGGTAACGCCCAACATAAGTACCACTTGCACTTACTACTGAATAAGAACCACCAGATTCTCTTTGTGCAATCCATTCTTTGGCTTGTTGTTCAGAACCGCTTGCTGTTTTAACTGTTGCATTTTGTTGTGCAACTGGTTTGCTTTCTGCTTGGCGCTGAACTGGCGCTTGTTGTTTAGTAGTAGAGGTAGTAGTAGGTGCAGCTTTCACTACGCGTTTTGGTGCTGTAGTTTGCACGTTATCTCCTACTTCTAATGATTGTCCTACGTAAATTAGGTTAATATTTGAAATTCCATTGGTTTGGGCGATTTTACTCACTGTGGTGTTGTTTTCGTAAGCGATTTTGGATAATGTATCTCCTTGTGATACATTAATCGTTTTTGCGTCTGCCAAATGACCACCTACGACCGTTGTTACCCCTACGACAAATGTAGCTACAGCCATTTTTAGTACGTTTTTTTTCATCTTAATAAAGAACAACTCCTTAACTTTTAATGAGTCCTAATCATAACATACCAATATTTCAAAACAACTACTAGACCATTTCATATTATTTCAATATGAAGTCATAACCATCGATTTTCGAGTAAAATTCGCTGAAATGATTTTTATTGATTTGTGAAAAAATCACTTGGAATACGCAACAAGGCGCGAATCTCTTCCTGAACATACTATTTTTAATTTTTTCCGCGCACTTGAAATATTTACACTTAAAATTCGATGATTTTTTTGTTATTTTAAGCAATTTCTTCATTATTTAGCTCATTTTTTTTAGTTTTTCATATAATGATCTGCCCTTTTCAGAGATAAAATAAGTCTTATTAGCAGGTGCATTTACCCGTTTTCTAATCACATAACTTTCACTTTCGAGCCAATATACTGTATATAAGATCTCATTTCTCGTTAGCGCTTCTTTTCCGCTTAAATGATCCGCATCAAATATTTCATCTTGAAAATTAATAAAATAAAAATTAGGATCCATCACATATTTTAATACAGCATACTTCATTTTATCAGATGGTTCTTGCATAAAAAATTCAACTCTTCCTTCATTGGGATAGAACCGAGTTTATTCTGTTTTCTAAAAAAATGCAAGCAAATTTATACCTTAACGAAATGCATGTTTCTTCTATTATTTTCGGTACATCTTAAATTCAAGAAAAAGCTCGTTATAATAAGCCAGCATTCTTTTTCCCAGATTATCATAAACCTCAAGTCCATGTAACTTACTTAAATCAGGATAAAATCGTTTATCACTTGATACTTCTTTTGGTAAAAGCTTTATTGCTTCTTTGTTTGGCGTTGAATAGCCAACATATTCAGCGTTTGCAGCCGCATTTGTTGGTCTTAGCATAAAATTAATAAACTGATGTGCTCCATTGATATTCTTAGCTGTTTTAGGGATAACCATATTATCAAACCAGAGATTAGAGCCATCTTTTGGGACGACATAATCAAGATCTTTATTCTCACTCAACATTTCTGAAGCTTCACCAGAAAACGTTACAGCAACGCCTGCCTCATTGTCAGCCATTAACAGCTTAATTTCATCGCCAACGATCGCCTTTACATTAGGTGTCATTTTCTTCAATTTCTTAAGTGCTTGTTGCAAATGATCTTTGTTTGTATCATTTAGTGAATAGCCTAAGCTGTTTAATCCTAGACCCATGACTTCACGTGCACCATCAATTAATAGCATTTGATTTTTTAATGCTTCATCCCAGAGTGAATCCCACTGATCAAAATTTTTATCTGGAAATATTTTCTTATTATAAATAATACCCAATGTTCCCCAAAAATATGGCATAGAGTACTTATTTTTTTCATCAAACGATAAATTCATAAAGCGAGGATTAAGATATTTTTCATTCGAAAGTTTCTTGTGATCTAATGCGATTAAAAGTTTTTCTTGTTTCATCTTATTAATTGCATAATCACTTGGGATAGCGACATCAAATGTAGTTCCACCTTGTTCAATTTTGGTCATCATGGCTTCATTTGAATCAAACGTTTGGTAAATGACTTTAATCCCTGTTTCTTTTTCAAATTTCGTAATGAGTTTTGGATCAATATAATCACCCCAATTATAGATGGTTAATGTGTTGTTTCCAGCATAACCTTCTGAACGATTCATACTACTTGCAATAAACATCATAACGAGCGCAAGAAGTAAGACGGGGATAAAAATTTTCAACAAAGCTTTCATTTCTTACCACCACCTGTACGTAAAGCTCGTTTACCATTTTTACGATTAATAAAGTAATACCCGATGACAAGTAAAATTGTAAAAAGAAAAATCAATGTTGATAACGCATTAATAGAGAGTGAAATGCCTTGTCTTGCCCTAGAATAAATTTCTACAGAAAGCGTTGAAAAGCCGTTACCTGTTACGAAAAATGTAACCGCAAAATCATCCAATGAATAAGTTAGTGCCATAAAAAAGCCCGCTAAAACACCTGGCGCGATATAGGGTAAAATAACTTTTGAAAGCACATTCCATTGATTTGCACCTAAATCACGAGCTGCATCGATTAATGTTGGGCTCATTTCTTGTAGTTTGGGAAGGATCATCAACACAACAATTGGGATACTAAAAGCTATATGCGAAACAAGCACCGAGATAAAACCTAATTTTATACCTAAAATCGTAAAAAAGATCAAAAAGCTCGCGCCAATAATTACATCTGGACTCACAATTAAAACATTGTTCAAACTAAGAAGTGAATTTTTCGCAAACGGACGTGGCAAAAATTTAATCGCAAGTGCACCAAAAAGGCCAATGATCGTCGCAATAACTGAAGAAAGAAGGGCAATCACAAATGTATTCAGTACAATAATCAGAAGGCGCGTATCTTGGAAAACTTCGCGATAATAATCAAGTGTAAATCCTTTAAAACCATGCATCGTACCACCAGAATTAAACGAATAAAACAGTAAATAAAAAATCGGAGCATAAAGCAAAATAAAAACAACAGCAAGATAAAAATGACCCGTTATTTTTTTCATTTACGAGCACCTCGCTTCCGTTTTGTTCCGGTTAGAAACATGATCAAAACCATCGCAATAATAAGAAAGACACCAATCGTTGCACCCATGCCCCAATCTTGTGTTACCAGAAAATGCTCTTCAATTGCGGTTCCAAGCGTGATCACTCGATTTCCGGCAATTAAGCGTGTAATCATAAAAAGTGATAATGCCGGAATGAAAACAGCTTGACATCCAGCTTTCACACCATCAGCAGTTAATGGAAAAATAACACGTCTAAATGTTGTAAAATTCGAAGCACCTAAATCCCGAGCTGCCTGAATCAATGAAGGGTTAATTTCTTCAAGTGCATTAAAAATGGGTAAAATCATAAATGGAATAAAAATATACGTGGAAACAAATAAGAAACTAAAATCAGTAAACAAAATCTGCTTTTCGCCAATACCGATAAATGATAAAAACTGATTTGCCGCCCCATGCGTTCCAAAAATACCAATAAACGCATACGCTTTTAATAATAAATTAATCCAAGTAGGTAAAATAATAAGAAGTAACAACAATTGCTTATGTTTCAACCGTGTAAGTAAATAAGCAGTTGGATACGAAATCATCAGTGTGAAGATTGTAATCAAAAAAGCATACCAAAATGAACTAAGCGTCATCTTTAAATAAACGGGTGTAAAAAAATGCGCATAGTTACTAAACGTAAAACCCCCATCTACATCAAAAAAAGAATAATAAATAATCAACAAAATGGGAGCAATCACAAATAAAATGATCCAAAGCATATATGGAATAAGATAAATTGAACGAGCTCGTCTAGTCATTATAGCGCCTCATCGTAACTTTCCAAACGCTTATCAAATTCTGCTTCTGTTTCACCAAGACGCATAACATGAATCGCTTCTGGATCAAATGAAAGTCCAATATGATCACCTATTTTTACTTTTCTTGTCGTATGAACAAGCCATTCATTACCACTTTCATCTATACAGCCGATTTCATAATGAACACCACGAAAAAGTGTCCAATCCACGCTTACTTGTAATTTTCCAGCATCTGCTGTTGTAATTTCTAAATCCTCTGGCCGAATAATGACTTCAACGGTTTCATTTGGATTAAATCCTTGATCGACACATTGAAAGCATCTATCAGTAAATTCAACTTCAAAATCTTGAATCATTTTTCCAGGAATAATATTTGATTCGCCAATAAAATCTGCTACAAAGCGATTAATTGGTTCATCGTAAATATCGATTGGCGTGCCACTTTGCTGAATTTCGCCCTTATTTAAAACAAAAATTTCATCGCTCATTGCAAGTGCTTCTTCCTGGTCATGCGTAACAAAAATAAAAGTAATACCAAGACGCTTTTGTAAATCACGTAATTCATATTGCATTTCTGTACGTAATTTTAAATCGAGCGCAGATAGTGGTTCATCAAGTAAAATAACTTCTGGTTCATTAACAATCGCTCGCGCAATAGCCACACGTTGCCTTTGTCCACCCGACATCTCGCTAATTTCCCGCTTTTCGTAGCCGCTTAAATTAACAAAGCGCAAGGCTTCTTTCACTTTTTCAGCAATTTTTTGCTTATTCCATTTTTTGATGCGCAAACCAAAAGCCACATTTTCAAAAACATTTAAATGTGGAAATAAAGCATAATCTTGAAATACAGTATTTACTGGACGCTTATTGGCTGGGATATGATTAATTTTGTTATCATTTAAATAAATTGCCCCAGATGAAGCTTCAAGAAATCCAGCAATTAAACGTAAAATCGTTGTTTTCCCACATCCCGAAGGTCCAAGTAATGTATAGAATTTTCCTTTTTCAATTTCAAAACTCACTTGTCGTAATACTGGTTCATCATGATCAAATTGCTTTGTCACTTGTTCAAAGCGAATGATTGTTTCTGCCATTTAAGTAACCTCCTTCTATAAATACGAATCTGTTGCAACAAGAATCATTTTTACAGATTTATCACTAGTATTTATTAATTGATGTGCTTCATAAGCTGTAAAGTACACCGCTTCCCTCTCTTTGGCAACATACTCTTTTCGACCAATTTTTATGGTTACTTCACCGCTCAAAATATAAGCAAAAGTCTCAGCTAATGAAGGTTCAAATGATTTAAAATAGCTATTTGGTGCAATTTCAATAAAAACGGGCTCCATTTCTTTTTCATTCGACTCTGGAACAAGCCAGGTTACTTGATAACCTTTTTCTTCATCTTCATAAAAAGTATGCTCTTGTTCGCCATAAATAACTTTCTGATGATTATCTTCTTCGTCAAAAAAAGCTTTTGGCGTAATGCCAAGCACCTCTAGAATATCAAATAATGTCTCAATCGAGGGCGAACTCAAGTTACGCTCAAGTTGTGAAATATAGCCCTTTGTTAAATCCGTTCGCTCGCCTAACTCTTCTTGCGTTAAATTTTTACTAAGCCGTAAATTTTTAATGCGCTGGCCAATATCCATTGCGCTCGTCCTTTCTTTCTTGTTTAGAAATAGTAAACTTCTAAAGACACTTGTTTATTATTTATAAACTTTATGTTTACTTTCAGGAAGATTTATTATACAACATGCTTTTTATAACTTCAACCCTTTTTTTATTTATAAAAAAGAACAGCGTATAAAATGATTTTTTTCATCACTTTATACGCTGTTTTTTTACTCCATCATGTCACCTTCAAACAGGTAAAGCTCCATCATATTTAAGTTTTGGCGTAAATCCTTTGCTAAATCACGTGAAATTTTGCCATCCTCAAATAGCTGTTGAATTGCATCACGCTCAAGCTGCATACTAGCCACTTCCACTTCTCGCACTTTTTGATCGAAGTTTGCTTGCGTTTTAGGTTTACCAGGGATTTGTTTTGCATGATCTAATAAAATAAGATGCTCAGTAATTAAAGGATTGATTAAATCTTCATTTTGTTCATTTAGCTCACTACGCAAACGTTCAATAACGAGACGTTCATTTTGTTCACGCAAAAACTGAATTTCTTGAATTGCCTTTTGTTGTTTTTTAGGTATGGAAGAAAACTTTTTTTTCCGTTCTTTCCAAGTTTTAGGATGAAGTAACATCATACCTACCCGAGAAATAAAAATAAGAAGTGTTTTAACTTTCATCTTAAAGCGTTTTTTTAGTGCAGATTCCATTAAGAATAAATAATGTTGATAGCGATATTCTAGATTTTCACTGATTTTATGTTCTCGATATAACTTCTCGGTATTTTCTTGCTGCCAAGAAATAATTTCTAGTCGCTTCGCTTTTTCAGTTTGGCTCATTCTTTTCATGGTTGCATCTTGTTGAATATCATGAATACGCTGACGATAACGTTTAATAATATATTCCGTTGCTGATTTGTTTTCTGGTGTGACTTGTTCATACAAACTTCGAATAACAGAGCGCCAGATTTTTACGCGAACAGCTTTTTCAGCACGCACATCGGTTGTCGTCGCTTCATCCTTCCGTGCTAAAACAGGCAAAATAAACGTCGCGATTAAAAGCGAACATAAAATGACCCCGGATGCTATAAAAATAATTAATGCTCTTTCGGGAAATGGTCTCCCGTTATCAAGAATAAATGGAATGGAAAGCGCTGTTGCTAAAGTAACTGCTCCGCGAACACCAGAAAGGCTTGTTAAGGTAGCAGATTTTAGTGCTAATCTAGGCTTAGCTTTTCTTTTCTGATCTCGCCGGACATTAAATAGCCAAAAGCCATAAACCCAGAGAAAACGAAGCGCAATAAGAGCAAATGTAATGAGCAGAATATAAGCGATCACTTGGGTATTGCTTATATCTGAATCCCTCCATACAACCTCAATAATCGAAGGAAGTTGCGTCCCTAATATCAAAAAGACCAGCCCATTCAGTACAAAAATAATTACCGACCATGTACTTTTTGAAACAACGCTTAACTTCACTTGCTGCGGATCTAGTTTCTTCCTTTCCACTGCATGAATAATCCCCCCTGCAACAACAGCAAGAATTCCAGAAACATGAAGCTCCTCGGCCACTAAATAAATTAAGAATGGGGTTAATATTTGGATGAGCATATGAAATGTAATATCTTCCATCCCAAGGCTTCTCACCCATTTCAAAAATTGAGACTTTATGTAACTAAAAATAAGCCCAACAAGAATACCACCAAGCGCAATAACGACAAAACTAAGGCTTGCATCAACCAAACTAAATGTTCCAGTTACCATCGCAGCAATCGCAAATTGGAAAGCGACTAAACCTGAAGCATCGTTCATCAGTCCTTCACCTTCAAGTAAACTCATCATTCTTTTTGGTAAATTAATCCGATCTGAAAGCGAACCAACAGCAACCGCATCTGTTGGCGCAAGAGAAGCAGCTAAAGCAAAAGCCGCAGCCAGTGGGATACTTGGAATTAACCAATTAACAAAATAACCGATAACGATGACGGTTACAAATACTAAACCAAGAGCCATCAACAAAATCGGCGTTCGCATTCGCCAAAGTGCTTTTTTATCTGTACGCCTTCCATCATTAAATAAAAGTGGCGCAATAAACATCACAAGGAATAATTCCGGATTTAATTTTAATGTAAAACCAAGTGGTAAAAGAGCAATAATGATACCTAGCCCAATTTGAATAAGTGGTATCGAAACAAATGGAACAAAGCGGTTAATTAAGTTAGAAGTAAAAATCGCAATTAATAACAATAAAACATATAGAAAAATTTCCACAGAAGTCTTCTCCTTTCCTGTATTTCTATTATGCCTGAAATACAAGAAGGCTGCAAACTATTTAAGAAAGTTAACTAATTTTCATTATCTTCAATATGCTTTTTATATTCGTCAATTTCTTCATTTAATTTTTTCATTTTATCATCTAAATTCATGACAATCTCTGCTGCTTCTTTTAATTCTTCTATTAAATGACGTGGAGCTTCTTGTTGATATTTATAATAAATTTTATGTTCCAAACTTGCCCAAAAATCCATAGCAACTGTGCGAATTTGAATTTCAACCACAATTTTTTCAGATCGATTGGTTAAAAATACAGGAATCTCACAAAGTAAATGAAGACTTCGATATCCATTAGGTTTGGGATTAGTTACATAATCTTTTACACGCAAAATAGAGATATCATCTTGATTTTCAAGCATCTCTCTAATTTTAAAAATATCAGAAAGAAATGAGCAGCTAATCCGAATACCCGCGATATCATGAACATGTTTCACTGCATTTTCAGGAGTGATATCAAGTCCTTTTTTTTCTAGCTTTGCACCAATGCTTTCTAGTGATTTTACACGTGACTTTAAATGCTCCATTGGATTATAATCGTGAATAAATTGGAATTCCTCATTTAATATTTTCAATTTCGTATTGACTTCTTCAAGCGCGAAACGATGTAATAACATAACATTACGCCACGCCTTTAGTTCATCTACAGAAGGTTGCACAAATGACAACTCCTTTCCTTCTTGCTTGACCTACATTCATTCTACTATACTTTCATAAAAAAGGCTTTGAAATCCGTAAAACTTAATTATTTCTTATCTTTTCAAATAACGATAATTAATTGAAAACTGCCACTTCTTCAAAAAGACTTGCTTTCTCTGAGATTCTAATTTAATATGTAAGAAAATGAAATAAAAATCCTCATCCTATTTTGGTGAGGTAGAGGTTGCAAGAATCACAAGTAATAATAGAAAGGGACGCACTCTCCCACTTGATTTATTATGAACAGGAAACTTGCCGAAGTGAACTAGATGTGCGGTCTATTTTGCTGGGACAGTTGGTGAAAGCTGCTGGACTGCTGCTGTTGTCTGTTGCAACTAGCAGGTGTGCTATCTGACAAGGATGCGGTCAATTTACTTATGCCGCTCTCTTCCTAAGATTAGAGCGTTTTTTCTTTGTCGCGCAACACCCTCCCTCAAATTTTATTTAAAACTATATTAATAAGGAAGGTAGATTAACTTTGGAAAAAACAAATCAAGGAGAAATTAGACGCGATCTAAAAACACGCCATTTATCTATGATCGCCATTGGAGGCTCAATCGGTACAGGGTTGTTTCTTGCAAGTGGAAACGCCATTCATACTGCTGGCCCTGGGGGTGCGATTGTTGCTTATATCGCGATCGGCATGATGGTCTTTTTCCTAATGACAAGCCTTGGAGAAATGGCAACTTATATGCCAGTATCTGGTTCATTCAGTACGTATGCTAGTCGTTTTGTTGACCCGGCCTTTGGATTTGCACTTGGCTGGAATTATTGGTTTAACTGGGCAATTACACTCGCTGTCGACATTTCAACGGCTGCTTTAATCATTCAATTTTGGTTCCCACATACTCCAGGATGGCTTTGGAGCGCTATCTTTTTAGTGCTTATCTTTGGTCTTAATGCGTTATCTGTTCGGGCTTATGGAGAATCAGAATATTGGTTCTCAATCATCAAAGTAGTCACCGTTATTATTTTCTTAATCATAGGCATCCTAACGATTTTTGGTATTCTTGGTGGAGAATATATCGGTATGAAAAACTTTACACTAGCTGAAGCTCCTTTTAAGGGTGGTTTCTTTGCTATTCTTGGAACGTTCTTAATCGCTGGTTTTTCTTTTCAGGGGACAGAGCTTGTTGGAATTGCTGCTGGTGAAAGTGCAACACCCGAAAAAAGTGTACCTAAAGCAATTAAACAAGTTTTCTGGCGTATTTTATTATTTTATATTTTTGCGATTTTCGTTATTGGATTGATTATTCCCTATACTAGCTCAAACTTACTTGGAAGTGGTGCTGAAGATGTAGCAATCAGCCCATTTACACTTGTATTTGAAAAAGCTGGCTTAGCCTTTGCTGCTTCTGTTATGAATGCTGTCATTTTAACTTCCGTACTTTCTGCTGGAAATTCTGGGCTTTATGCTTCTACACGAATGCTTTGGTCTATGGCAAAAGAAGGTTCTGCACCCCGCTTTTTAGCTAAAATCAATCGACGTGGTATTCCAATGGCTGCGCTTATCGTTACAGCGCTCGTAGGGGCTTTAACCTTTATTACGACATTATCTGAAAATGGAAGTATTATTTATACTTGGTTGCTTAGCGCTTCTGGTCTAACTGGCTTTATCGCTTGGGTAGGGATCGCCGTTAGTCATTATCGTTTCCGTCGTGCTTTTATTAAACAAGGCCATGACTTAAATGAACTAAAATATCGGGCTAAATTTTTCCCATTTGGGCCCATCTTAGCACTTGTCCTTTGTATTTTGGTTATCATTGGCCAAGATTATCAATCTTTTCTTCATCCAGAATTTGCCAATCCTACTTGGTGGCAAAAGATGGGCGTTTCTTATATTGGACTACCGATCTTCCTTACTTTCTGGTTAGCGTATAAATTCACGAAAAAAACGAAACTCATTCCTTTAGATAAAGCAAAATTTGATCATAAATAAAAAAGTTCCCTCAAAAGCTGGTTTTTATTCCTACTTTTGAGGGGATTTTTATATTTTTAATAGTCTAGCTACTTTTTGATTTAAGGCAATCACTTGCTCCATCTCTTCTTTTGAAAGCTCTGTTGTGATCTTCAATAATGCTTTAATCGTATAGGCATTTTCACTTTTTTGATCAACGAAAGCCCGACCCTTTTTTGTGAGCCTAACATAAAAATCGTTTTTATCAGGGAAAATAAACAATAGCCCTCGCTCAATCAAAACCTTCATTGCTGCTTTCACTTGAGGTGCCAACTGACGAAACAGAAGGGCCTCCTCTGAGACTTGATACAAAATATCCTGTTGTTTCTTTGTAAGTCCCAAACCCGCTTGATTCTCTATCGTTAATGTCTCTAGTGTTTGTTGAATAGAATGATATTCAGCCAAAAGTAATTTCACCTTCTCTAAATCACTTATGATCATCTTCATCACCTCTCCTTTTAAATAAAGTTTATCTCATTCTGTTTATTTTCACAATATGATTTACAAAATCCTTACCCATTCTTTTCATTTTATAAATGTTTAACTCGCCTTAGAAAAGGAAATATGGATTTGGTAGAGAAAATGATATTGGAGGAACTTAAAATGGCAAATGACAAATGGACAATTGATCCAGCACATAGCTCAATTGAATTTCAAGTAAAACACATGATGGTTTCAAAAGTAAAGGGCGCCTTTAATGACTTTGAAGCAGACGTTGAAATGGACCTTGAAAACTTACAAGAGGCAAAAGCAAATTTCAAAGTGAAAGCAGCCAGTGTTGACACAAGACAGCCTCAACGGGATAACCATCTAAAAAGTGAAGATTTCTTTGATGTCGAAAAATATCCGGATGTTCTATTTCAATCAAAAGAAATTATCCCTAAAGGCGATAATGAATATGACGTAAAAGGCGATCTAACCATCCGTGATGTTACAAATACTATAATGTTTCATTTAACTTATGAAGGCAGTGGCAAAGACCCTAATACAGGAAAAATGATTGCCGGCTTTGAGATAACTGGTAAATTTAATCGCAAGGATTTTGGCTTAAATTACAATGCGGCTTTAGAAACTGGTGGCGTATTAATTGGCGATGAAGTCAAGCTTGATATCCAAATTGAAGCGAGTAAACAATAAAATAGAGCAAAGTTTGGAACATCGCATGATTTAGCTCTATTTTTTAAGAAAATACGATTTGAAAAATTAGCGTAGGTTCTACATTTCAAACACGACAAATCGAGCGAAAGCGTTTGTATTAAAGAAGTTTGCCAGAAACTGGAAGCAAAGTGTATGTCTACCGGAAATTGGGCAAACTTCAACGCTTGTCGCCGATTTATTTTGTTTATCTATTCTAAATTTATATAGATTTCCTCTTCTCTTTAAGCTAAAATAGATATATTATACGATTTGAAATTGAAAAGGGTGAAAAAATGGAGCAAAAATATGGCGAAAAATTAACTGGTTTCCTAGCTGGTGCTTTTGCTTATACGATCTGGGGTATCTTACCAATTTACTGGAAGCTGATCGGAGGAGTTCCTGCTTCTGAGATTTTAGCTTATCGAATTCTTTGGTCTTTTGTCTTTATGGTGCTTTTTATTGCCATTTTAAACAAAACAGCAGAAACATGGCGCGAGATTAAAACGATTTTCACACATCCAAAAACAGCAATATTGATTACTTTTGCGGCCATTTTAATCACTGCGAATTGGTTTATTTTTATTTTCACTGTAAACAGTGGACATGTTACAGAAGCAAGTCTTGGTTATTATATTAATCCACTTGTTAATGTGCTTATTGCTACGCTTTTTTTAAAAGAAAAATTATCTTACGTCGAATTAACAGCTGTTTTATTTGCTATTGTGGGTGTTATTATTTTAACTTATCATAGTGGGCATATTCCCTTTGCGGCCATTGCTATGGCTGTTACGTTTAGCCTGTACGGGTTGATTAAAAAATTTGTACCGGTTTCAGTATTTACTGGGTTAACACTTGAAACAGCGATTATTTTTCCATTTGCGCTTATTTATCTGGTCTTTTTTGCAAAAACGTTTTTCATGAGCTATGCTTTTTCAACAGATATTCTCGTAGCCTTAGCTGGTGTAGTTACAGCTATTCCATTGCTGCTCTTTGCTACAGCTGCCAAAAGAATTAGCTATATAATGGTTGGTTTTTTGCAATACATTGGACCAACACTGATGTTCATTTTAGGTGTTCTATTTTATAAAGAGCAATTTGATCAAGTTCAACTCATTGCTTTTTTATTTATTTGGTTAGCGATTATTATCTTTATGTCCGCCAATATTATGATTGCCAGAAAAATAAAACGGCTCGAACAAGTTAACAAATCACTCAACTAAAAATGTTTTTTTCAAATGAATCCGGGAATAATAAAATAGCTTACTATTTTTGTGCAATGGAGGAATGAACCATGAAAATTGGTATTATTGGTGGAACTGGACGTGTAGGATCAAGGATTTTGGTTGAAGCACTAAGCCGTGGCCATGAAGTGACTGTATTTGTTCGTAATGCCGGGAAAATTTCTCATGATTATAAAGATGTAAATATCATTCAAAAAGATTTATTTCATTTAAAGCTAAGCGATTTTAAAATGCTTGATGTCGTAGTCGATGCTTTTGGCGCACCCGTTGAACAAGCAGAAAATCATGTTTTTGCAACAAAACATCTTATCGCTGTCTTAGAAGATAGAACATTACCACGACTAATCGTTGTCGGCGGCGCTGGAAGCTTGTTTACTGATGAGGAAGGACATCTCCTAGTTGAGTCAAAAGGTTTAAAAGAAAGTCCATACTATCCTACCGCAAAAGCACAAGCAGAAGAATTAACGCTTTTAAAAAATGCAGGAGCAACATTAAACTGGACTTATCTAAGTCCTCCTGCTGTTTTTGAACCAGGTGAAAAAACGGGCAGCTATCAAGTAGGCAAGGATCATCTCCTCTTTGATGCTGACGGAAATAGTCATATCAGCATGGAAGATTACGCAATAGCAGTTCTTGATGAAATAGAGCTTCCACAAAACTTAGGATCTCGTTTTACAGTCGCTGCGAAATAAAAAATGGAAGAGTCTAGATCACAAGCGGATTATCGCTTGATGCCCTAGACTCTTTTATGTTCTAAATGTCACATCCATTATTTAAGCCCTCAATATTTTTGCAAGGGGCTTCCCTTTACTTAATTCATCAATGAGTTTATCTAAATAACGAATCTTCTGCATTATCGGGTTTTCAATTTCTTCAACACGCACGCCACAAATTACCCCTTTAATTAATTCTGCATTTGGATTAAAATGCGGAGCTTCTGCAAAGAATGTTTCAAAATCAACACCCGTTATTATTTGTTCATCTAGCATGGTTTGATCATACCCTGTTAACCAATAAATAATTTCATCCACTTCCGCTTTCGTCCGTTGTTTGCGCTCAGCCTTTTTAATATAAAGTGGATAAACACTTGCAAAGCTTGTTGTGAAAATTTTAGGCTTTGGCATTCATTTTCCTCCTACGATCTTAATGACATTCTCCATCAGAAGAATGTTTTTCAGTACGTACAGTTTGAGCAGCTGTTTTTACTGTTTGAGCTAAATTTCCGACCGGGTCACTTTCACACGCTTTTTTAACCGTATTCTCTATTTTTTCTACAGGGCTGCTTGACCTTACTTTTTTCACAGTATTGGCGATGCAGTTGCATCTTTCATGTGTCTTTTTCTCAGCAAACATGTGGTCTTCTTGACCTTCCATTTGTTTTCGCGCAATAGAAAGCATTAATTTTATCCGATTTAATTGATTTACTGAGCTTGAGCCTGAATCGTAATCAATCGACATAATATTGGCATGTGGATATAGCTTTTTTAATCCCTTAATCATGCCACGCCCTGTAATATGATTTGGTAAGCAAGCAAATGGCTGTAGACAAGCAATATTTGGCACATGATGATCTAGTAACTCAAACATTTCACCCGTTAAGAACCAGCCCTCACCCATTTTATTCCCAAGTGAAAGTAATTGACTTGCTTTCTCAGCAAGAACCTCAATACTTTCTGGTGCTTCAAAACGCTGGCTATTCCTAAAAGCATCACTAATCGGTTTCCGAAAATGATTGATGGTAGGGATTGCAATGCTTTGCTTAACAAATGATTTTACTTTTGAACGACCAAAAGCATTTACAGCAAAATGCTCATCATAACAGCAATAAAGCAAGAAATCCATCAAATCAGGAACAACAGCTTCTCCTCCTTCAGATTCAATCACATCGACAATCTTATGATTAGCACCTGGATGAAATTTAACAAGAATCTCACCAACAACGCCAACACGTGGTTTCTTTTCATCACAAAGAGGCAATGTATCAAAAGCAGTGACGATTTCTTTTGCAAATTGTTTATAAGCTCCAAAAGAATAATGACGCATTAATTTTTTCCCTTGTGTGAGTAATTTTTGATAAAGTTCATTCGCACTTCCTGATACAGCTTCATACGGTCTTGTCCGATATAACATCTTATCTAGCGCATCGCCAATAGCAAGTCCAGCCATAAAACGAGTTAATATTTTTGGTGTCATTTTGAAACCAGGTTGTTTTTCTAAACCACTTGCATTAAGTGAGATAACAGGAATATGATTTAAATCGGCTTCATTCAATGCTTTTTTCAACATAGAGATGTAATTGGTAGCTCGGCATCCACCGCCAGTTTGTGTCATTAAAACAGCGGTTTTATTCAAATCGTACTCCCCATGTTTTAGAGCATCCATCATTTGTCCAATTGTTAAAATTGCTGGATAACAAGCATCATTATTTACATAACGCAAGCCTTCATCAACAGCTCTTGGTGTGACAGCTGGTAAGATCTCTAGCGCTAAACCACACGCTTTTCCTGCTGCTTCAAGTAACGCAAAATGTGTAGGAGCAAGCTGCGGCGCTAAGATCGTATAGTTTTGGCGCATTTCTTTTGTAAATTGTGGCTGTTCTTTTGGTCGCAACATAGCTTCTGGCTTAATTTGATGATGTTCACGCTCGTTAATGGCTGCTTTTAGCGATCTAATTCGAATACGTGCCGCGCCAAGGTTGTTGATTTCATCAATTTTAAGCAATGTGTAAACTTTATTATGCCCTTCGATAATTTCCTGACACATATCCGTTGTAATCGCATCTAAGCCACAGCCAAATGATGTTAATTGAACAAATTCTAGATCGTCTCTGCTTGCAGCAAAGCTAGCCGCCCGATACAAGCGTGCATGATATTTCCACTGATTTTCAACACGCAATTTATGTTTGATTTCACCTAGATGAGCAATCGCATCTTCTGTTAAAACGGCCATACCGTTCATTGTAATAAGCTCTGGGAGGCCATGATTGATTTCTGGATCAATATGGTAGGGGTGCCCAGCTAAAACAATGCCTTTGACATGGTTTTTTGCAAGATAATGGAGTGCACTTTCACCTTCTCTTTGAATATCTTTTCGACATGCCTCTGCTTCTTTTAGTCCAGCTACTACAGCCCGCTTCATTTCATCAGCAGGAATTTCTGGAAAAGTCTGTTGCATCGTTCGAATAAACGCTTTCTCATTATCCAATGTTAGAAATGGATGATGTAGTGGAATTTTTGCTTCGGCTAAAGCATCGACATTTACACGGATCACTTCAGGATAACCGGCAACAACAGGACAATTAAAATTATTAGTTGCTTCGCCAAACTCTGGCTTTTCATAAACAACCGATGGGTAAAAAATGGCATCGACTTTCTTTTTCACCAAATCACTAATATGTCCGTGCGTTAACTTTGCAGGATAGCAAACCGCTTCGGAAGCAATCGTTTCTATTCCTTTTTCATATAAGTTTTTACTTGATTTAGCGGAAAGAACAACACGAAAACCTAGCTCATTAAAAATGGTAAACCAAAGCGGGTAATTTTCATAAATATTAAGTGCACGCGGAATCCCCATAACGCCACGTTTTGCTTCTGATTTTTTTAGCGCTCGATAGTCAAATATCCGTTTTAATTTATAAGCATATAAATTAGGCAGTAAGTTACGTGTTTTTTCCACTCTTGCGCCGCGTTCACAACGATTCCCACTGATAAAACTTCGCTCATCATCAAAGCGGGTAATCGTTAGTTGGCAAGTATTACTACATAAATTACAACGCGATTCAGAAGTTTCAGCGTGAAATTCACGTAGCTTTTCAAGAACAAGCATTTCACTTACTTCACCCGTTTCATAATGTTCACGGGCAATTAAAGCGGCCCCATAAGCGCCCATCATTCCAGCAATATCTGGACGAACTACTTCTTTTCCTGTCAATTGTTCAAAAGCTCGTAAAACGGCTTCATTATAAAAAGTGCCTCCTTGAACAATTACTTTTTCACCAATATCTTTTGGATTACGTAGTTTGATCACTTTTTGCAACGCATTTTTTACAACAGAATAAGCAAGACCAGCAGATAAGTCTTCTATACTTGCGCCTTCTTTTTGAACTTGCTTGACTTTAGAGTTCATAAATACAGTACAACGAGACCCTAGATCAACCGGTTCCTTAGCGTTTATTGCACTTTCAGCAAATTCGTCAATCGTCAAATTAAGCGTTTTAGCAAAAGTTTCTAAAAATGAACCACAGCCTGCTGAACAAGCTTCATTTAGCATCAAGCTATCCAGTGCTCCTTTTTTGATTTTCATGCACTTCATATCTTGACCACCAATATCAAGAATAAAATCAACATCTGGCAAAAATTCACGCGCCGCTCGGTAATGTGCAACCGTCTCAATTTCCCCCACATCAATTTTTAAAGCCGCTTTAATAAGCGATTCGCCGTACCCAGTAATACCTGATTGAACAATACGAAAGCTTTCTGGAAGTTCTTCATAAAGCTTACTCGTTGCATCGATAACCGATTGCAAGGGACTTCCGAAGTTACTTCCATAATGTGTATAGAGAATTTCATTATTTTCTCCCATTAAAACGAGCTTTGTTGTTGTTGAGCCTGCATCAATCCCTAAATAAGCGGCACCTGAGTAAACTTTAAGGTCCGTTCGCGGTGCTTTCATTTTCAGATGTCGTGCTCTAAATGCAGCAAGTTCTTCTGCTTTTGTAAAAAGTGGTGGTAACGTATCTGTATCTTTTGCCATTTTTGTTAAATCTAAGGCTATAAGCTTAGTGATTAATTGTTCTATTCGTAAAGGAATACTTCCTCGCCCAGTAAAAGCGCTCCCAAGCGCAATAAAATACTCTGCATGATCTGGCGCGATAATATCCAGTTCAGCCAATTTTAAATTTTCAGTAAAACGATAACGCAATTGATCTAAAAATGTTAAAGGGCCACCTAAAAATGCCACTTTCCCACGAATTGGTCGCCCACAAGCTAAACCACTGATCGTTTGTGTCACAACGCTTTGAAAAATAGAAGCAGCAATATCTTCTTTCCGCGCACCTTCATTTAAAAGCGGCTGTACATCTGTTTTAGCAAATACACCGCAACGTGACGCAATAGGATAAATCGTTTTAGCTCCTTTAGCAAGTTCATTTAAGCCTGTTGGATCAGTTTGTAACAACGTCGCAATCTGATCAATGAATGCACCTGTCCCACCAGCACAGGCATTATTCATCCGTTGCTCAATTCCACCTTTAAGATAAATGATTTTTGCATCCTCGCCGCCAAGTTCAATCACTACATCTGCTTCTGGAATGACTTGCTCCACCGCTTCTGTACATGAAATCACTTCCTGAACAAAAGGTACCTTCAAAAATTTAGCAATCGCTAAACCTGATGAACCGGTAATATTGAGTGTGATCTCATCTGTTTGACATGTGACGTTTAAATCTTGCATAATTTCTAAAACTATTTTTTTAATATCAGAATAATGTCTTCGGTATGATTCAAATACAATTTCCCCTTGATCATTTAAAGCCACTGCCTTTGCAGTAGTGGAACCGACGTCTAATCCTACATGAATCATTTCTCTCTTCCTTTCTATTTTGTAACGAATGACTTGAGATTTTCCTTTTTATTGTTTAATTAATCACAAATGAAGTAAACGTTCATTAATGAGTGAGCACTCACTTTAAAAATAAAAAGAGCTCTTGCTTTATTTAACTCTCATTCTACATGAAATCGCATATTTGTAAAGTTTTTAGTAACGTAGTCGTTTTATGAGTTATTCAATCTAGTTTTTAAAAGGAAATAGCTAACTAAAGACGCAACCTAAAGCTATAATAGCGTTTTAAACGATTTAAGCCCTATATCTCTACTTCCTATTTTCTGCACGCTAATTTTCGCTTGACAGACTTTTAGTAAAAAGATATATTATAAGTATACTTATTAAAGGGAGCAGGAATAAAATGAAATTCAGTTTTGAAGTAAAAGTAGATGCGACGTTGGAAAAGGTTTGGGCTCTTTATGAAGATGTCAACAAATGGTTTGCTTGGGAAGACGACTTAGAAACAATTTCTTTAGAAGGTGCCTTTACTCAAGGAACGCAAGGCACAATGAAACTCGTCGGACAGCCATCGATTTCTTTTAAATTAGTATCTGTTACGCCAAATAAGGAGTTTACTGACAAAACGACTATTCCAGATATGGGAGATCTTTATTTCACTCATGAACTAAGCAAATCGGGCAACCAAACACAAATAAAACACTCCGTTGAATTTATTCCACTCAATCGAAAAGAAACCATTGAAGATACAAAATTTGTAGCGCAAATATTTGCAGATGTCCCAACTTCAATTTTTGCTTTGGCTCAAGCGGCAAAATGAATAATTTTCCATCTGAATTCAAAAACAATTCAACTGAGTCGGTCGGTTTATCGTTCATAAAAGTATATAATTTGTGGCATAAAGCGATTAAAGATCAATTAAAAAAGGTCAATTTAACTCATCCGCAATTTACCATTTTAGCCTCTTTAGGATACTTAAGTCAAAGTAAAGAGGAGATCAACCAAGTAGATATTTCCAAACAAGCAGATATTGATGTCATGACGGTTTCTACAATTATTAGAAACCTTGAAAAGTCAGAACTATTGATT
The DNA here is from genome assembly GCF_902806445.1 of Listeria sp. PSOL-1. NCBI lineage: Bacteria > Bacillati > Bacillota > Bacilli > Caryophanales > Listeriaceae > Listeria > Listeria sp. PSOL-1. Next base: position 1,427,602 of record NZ_LR760298.1, read on the forward strand.
CGGCAAGCTTCTTTATCAGATACGAGAGCTAAGTCAATAAAACTAACAGATTCCGGTGCGAACCTTCTTTCTAAAGCTTTGCCTTTAGTAGAAAATATCGATCATACTTTTTTTGGAACTTTAGATCAGGATCAATCAACGTTTAATTTGTTACTTCTTAAGTTAATCAAAGAAAATTTAAGATAAACTAGAAAAAAACATACTAGGATTAGCAGGTACTGAATCACCTGCTAATTCTAGTATGTTAAATAAAAAAGCCATTCCAATCTTTACAAGCGAGAGGAAGGCTATTATATTAACTTACTTACAGCTTTTCATTTCAGATCAGCTTAGTCATTTTCATCAAAAAGTTCTTCAAGCTTTCTTATATTAATGGCAAGCTCACCATTACTTGTATACTTCAAAACCTGAATATCCATAAGTTCATTTACTACTAAATTGAAAAAATAAAGATCTACTCCGCTATATTCAGCCAGTAATTTAGTTGTTACTTCATAAGGAAGTAGTGCGTACTCGCCAACACGGAAACTCAATGAATCGCTTAAATTGTATAAAGAATGAAGCACTTTTTTCTTTCTAGTATAGTGAGTAAGAGAAAGTACTCTGCTATGCAAATTACATATTTTTTGACTAACATATTGAATGAGTAGTTCTGAAAAAGATGGACGTATTGATAAATAATTCAAGAAATATTCTTTCTCAATAAAAATAACTTCACTCTTGGCTTTCGTCATTACCTGGTAATCATCACTTACTGAAGCGCCAAAGAGCCTTCCAAGACCTAGGAATTCTTGGTCTCCCAAAATTTCTATTACAATTCTCTTTTTACTAAGATCAGTTTCGCTAACAGCACAAAGCCCCTCTTTCAAAAATACCACATATTTCGTAACGTTAAAATCAGCGTATACACTTTGATTTTCAGCAAAACTTTTTGAGAAAAATTGTTGCTTCTTTATTCGATTCTCTTCTAACTCAAGTAGCATGGAGGAAAATTGTTCTTTTAGATCTGACGTATCATTTTTTTTGCAAAGAAATTTAGATTCTATCAAGATTTTTATCCGCCTTCCTTTTGATATACTAATGCAAAAATAATCTTTAGATTTAAAGATTTCCTGATTTTCACATAAAGTATTTCTTAATTTTATTGTTAGCCTTCTTTATAATATAACGAATTAGAAAATAAACAATTAATTAGGAAGCGCTTTCTTTAGCATTTTAAAAATTTTAAATTTCAAATAAGCTGCTTTAGGTTAATTTACAGCATAAAATAAAAAACTTATTTTCATATGTTCAAAATTGCATACAGCATATATTATAAATCACTTTACAGCTAAAAACGGATTAAGATGATAACATTTCAATCCGTTTTAGCTCTATCTTATAAATTAATTATTCTGCAATCACGTTAATAGAGCCAATATACGCAGCGCCATAACTTTCTATAACTAAAATACTGTTTCTATTTTCTCTTGTAGCTGTGAAACGACCTTCAAATCTATAATAACCATTAACACTTTCTTCTCCCGTAACAATACGGTTATTAAATATGATATCACTTGTATTAGAAGCAGAGTTACCTTTTAATGAAGCTTTAATAAATTGGAAGGTTGTATCTGGTTCAGCAGATTTAACATAAACAACAACTTTATAAGTTTCATCTGGATAAAAATTAAAGGATTTATATAAACTTACAGCTTGATCCGCGTAAAAAGTATAGTCTCCATCTAGCGCTGCTTCTGCATTTTTCTGAGGGATTACTTTTTCACCAGAAAACATCTTCCAGCCGTCATCGGTTCCATCAGACCATGGCCGTGTATCTGGGAGTAGAACTTTCACTTGAATAGTTTTGGTAGTACTATAACCTTGGTTATTTGTCACTTTATAAGTTGCTTCATAGCTACCATACTTTTCTGTATTAACATTTGAGCTAATCAATTGAATTTTATCTGTAATATCCTTTTTCTCAATTGGATCATATGCTTTTAAGCCAATTCTTTCGTCTTGAGAATCAAATTTATCACCAATGTGTAATGATAAATTTTTAGCATCAAGTTGTGGATGATAATCGAGAACTTCAACCTTTAGTGTAAGTTGAGAACTTGTTCCATATAAACCTTCTACGTCATAAACTACTGTATATGTCCCTTGCTTGGAAGGCTTAACATCATTCCGAATAACTTTAATGTTGTCAGTTATGTTCTTACCAGTATAAGCTTCATACGCCCGCAAATTGATTCTAGGATCAAATGGATCAAACTTTTCTCCTGTAGGAATCGTAATATTTTTGCCACTGATGCTAGGATTTCCCCACTCAACTTTTACGCAAATTGTTAATGTAGCCATTTTACCAGCAGAATTTTTTACGGAATAGGTTACTGAATACTGACCTATACGAGAAGTATTGACATTATTAAAACTTACTTTAATATCTTTAGTTAAATTTTCACCTGTAAGAGCATCGTAAGCATTTAAACCAATGCTACTATCATAAGGATTAAATTTTCCACCAGCGTTAATATTTATATTTTTACCTTTTAAGATAGGATCAAAAGCTGCGTTAAAGTCATTGACTGTTACATAATGTTCGTTTGTATGAGCTCCTGTTGCAGAGCTTATTGAAAAAGTATATCTTCGACTTTTATCAATATCTGGATTTTTTAATATCCAAGTCTTTCCATCATAGCTTGCAATTAATAAGTTCTCTTTAGCATTCCATGAAATTTTTAAATTCCCTTTATAAGCGTTTATGTTTTGCATGGGTGCTAATGCTTTTAATGCTTTTGGATTTTTGTCGGTAGCAACAAATCCAGCGTGTGCTTGATTTATTTCATTATGTCTGTAAGAAGTATCTGAATCAGCTTCTTTTTTGGCATTCCAAAAAGTATCCAGTTCAAAAGCAATACCCTTTTTTAAGCCTAATGCACCTAAACCACCACCATATGCTCCTAGTTCACCTATTTCTCCTTGATGGAAAGCTACAGCAATACCATCTCCCCCGTTTTTATCTTTCCCTAAATCAACATTTAAATCTAAGTTAAAGTCTTCGCGCATATCCAAGGTTGTGGTACCAGAAATTGATCCTTTTAAATTTTTGTCATTTGAAGTTAAACGAGCTGAACGACTGCCAATTTGCTTAGCATCACCAGAAAATGAAAATAAATTCTTAATATCAGTATTGCTTCTAATTTTTACGTTATATTTTTTCATGACATTCCAGTTTTGGGTTTCTTTAGGTAGTGAAATTTTATTTTTCACCAGAACGTCGGTGTAGTAATCTTCATAAGTATAAGAAGGATCCTTTGGGATAGGTTGGCCAGGTATATCTTCAATATTAAACGGAGTATGAGTATTAATAAATAATGAATTAATAATTTGTTTTACATCATCCCATGATCCAGCTTCAGCTTTGGTATTAAATGTAAAATTCTTATCCGTACTTTTCCCTACTTTCGCTAATTGATTGCGATATTTACTAATAACATCCCAACGCTCTGTTCCTTTTGGTAATGAAATATTATTTTTCACTAAAACTTCTGCATAATAATTTTCATAAGTATAAGAAGGGCTATTTGGATCAGGCGTTCCCGGTATATCTTTAATATTGAATGGCATATCGTTATTAATAAATAACGAATTAATAATTTGTTTTATATCATCCCATGATCCGGCTTCAGCCTTGATATTAAATGTAAAATTTTTATCGGTACTTTTTCCTACTTTCGCTAATTGGTTACGGTATTTACTAATAACATCCCAACGCTCTGTTCCTTTTGGTAATGAAATATTATTTTTCACTAAAACTTCTGCATAATAATTTTCATAAGTATAAGCAGAGTTATTTGGATTAGGAACTCCTGGAATATCTTTGATATTAAATGGTGTATTGCTATCAATAAATAATGAATTGATAATTTGTTTTACGTCTTCCCATGATCCTGATTTGGCTTTAATATTGAATTTAAAATTTCCATCCGTACTTTTTCCAGTTTTGGCTAATTGATTACGATAGTTACTGATAACATTCCATTGCTGTGTTCCTTTTGGCAAGGGGATATTATTATTAACTAAAGATTCTGTATAATATTGAATGGCTTCTTCAGACAAATTCGATCCATTTAATGGAATATTATTATTAATGAAACGATTAATAAGTTGTTTTGCTTCCGTATCTAGTTTAATAGTGTCAGCTAAAACTGACGAAATAACACTCGGGTTATTTTGTTCTATCGCCAATGTATTAGTTGCAGGCAATAAAGACGACAATGTTACTCCGACAGCAATTGTTGTATAACCTATTTTCTTTAACATATTTCCTCCAAGTTAACTCTTCCTAAAAATTAGGGGTATTTTTATTATTTTCCAAAAAATATTATTCATACTATCAATAATCAAGAAATATGCGCTATATACTCCCTCCTTTTAAGCATAACTTATATGTATTTTTCTAAAAAGCATTAACTATAATCTTTTTGGAATATAACTATCGTAGCATAAATATTCAATCGGATATAATTAGGTTTTATGTTTTTTTTAAATGATTTTGACTAAAACTAGAATTTTTAAATAAAATATACTGAATTTTTTAATATTTTTTTAAAACAAAACTAAAATGGTAATGCTCCAAAATTTCTATGAAACTAAAAAGTGCTTTTTCTTTTTAATACATATATTTTTATTAGCAAAAAGAGTGTAGGAAAATTTCATTTATCCACACTCTTTTTGCTTAATTAAAATCACATTATTTCCGTTGTCGCTTTAATTTGTAAATCAAAAAGACAATAATACCAACTAGAATGAATATCAGCACTCCACCTAATAGATAGAGCCAGGTATAATCTTTTTCGACATTTACCGCTTGATTATTCAATCCTTTTGCTTGTTTTCCTTTAATTGTAAAATCCTTCTCAAATACCCATTTCGATTTTTCAGATGTTGCTACACCTCGAAAAGTATATTTACCCGGCTTAAAATTTTGATTATTTAAGTTTACCGCAAAATCAAAGTTAGAATTTGGAGCCATTCGTAAATTTTCTAATGTGGTTTCATATAAAGATTTTGAACCATTTTTTTTATATACTTTTCCGGTAATCTTCAATTCTCTAATAATCATCGCTTGATCATTTTGGATATTGGCTTTAAGTACATTTCGGTAATTTACTTGTCCAGGCGCTACTTTATTTAAACGCAAATGGGGTTGGACTTTTTTACTTGTTTCGCTTAATTGAACGCCTATCGTATAAGCATACTGGTTTAATATCTGGTTACTCCCTTTTTTCTTTTGCTTATCTTCATCTTTCTTTTCAGCAAAATATAAACCACCTAAAATAATACCATCATATTTTTCAACAGGCATTTTCACGCGTATTTTAACAATTTTTGTTGCTTTTGCAGGAATATCAACTTCCTTAGGAGCTACAGCGATATCACTAAAAGCATTTTTGAGGGAAGAATCTTGCTTTTTAGTTTTATGATTATATTCTACTATACCATTATCATTTGTGATTGCCGTATTCGCATTCACTGCAATAACTATATCTTTAGCTGTATTATTACGAATTTGAACTTCTAAATCCTGTTCCTCATCCGGTTTCATCCTTAAATCAAAATAAGTTTGTGAAGTATCTACTTGATTTTCAGGTATGATTGCTTGAACAGAAAAATTCATTTCAGCTGCTACACCTTTTTTTACAGGAGAACAGATTATAATTAACATGAGCATCAATATAAATATTTTAAACCATTTATTCAATTTAATACCTCATTCTCAAGCAGGTGAATCCGTTAAATTCCAAGTTAAAGATGCACTATACTCACCTTTTACTTTTTTAGTTTTTCCTGGCACGGTTAATGATATGGCTTTTTCACCTGTAGCATTATCACTACCAAAGCTGCCTACCCAAATACCTGTTCCTTGCTCACTTTTCGCATTGATAACGTCAGAAGCTACACCTGGTGTTAGGGATATGGCTTGATTAATCGTTGGTGCTAACCCGTCATCTTCTGAAATCAGTATCCCTTTATCTAGCTTAAGGACTGCTCCGGTTAAAACATTAGTCCCATTTGCAAATTGAGCATCTTGTGTAACAGTTAAGTGCCACCCTGCGTTACTACCACGTTTATCGGTTACTTGAACAAAGTTTGGAACTGATTTTCCGTCTTTTTCGTCTAATGTCGCATAATAAACTTGGCTACTACCTGACGTTTTTTGATTTCCAAAACTTAATTTTGAAATGTGATCAAGTGTAAGGGCTCCTGCCTCACTTTGCGTAAATTCAATACTCCCTGTAGACTTTGTTGAGCTGCTATCATCAGCAAGTGCAACGTGATGAAATAAAGCAACTCCACTTACAGCAATCACACTTGCGACTAAACCTTTTATTTTTTTCATTACCAATGCTCCTTGTTATATATTTAGCGATAATTTCCAATCGATTTTTTTATGCTGGGGTATCTAGCAAAATCCAAGTCATTTCTGTTGTATAGGTTGCGTCTTTTGCTTTTTCTGCAGAAACGGGAACTGATAGAGAAATACTTTTTTCAGCAGCAGCTCCATTCCCAAATTTTTCGACCCATGTCCCCATACCTTGTTCTTTTTGAGCAACTAAAACATCTTGTGCAGCGCCTGGGATAACTTCTCCATCGCTTCCTTTACTACCTGGAACAAGCACGATTTTATCAGCAGCTGTTGGAGCTTCTGAGTTGTTATCAGAATTCGTTACAACATATGGATTACTTAAAGTTAGTTGCGCTCCCTTTAATTCTTTCTCGCCGTTACTGGTTGTTGCTGAAAATTGATTTCCTTGTTGCACTTGCAATCTCCAGCCACCATTTGTTCCACGCTTATCTGTTACTTGGATATAATTCGGACGTTTTACAACACTTCCATCTTTTAACTTTAACTCATCTAATTCAGCGTAATATGTCTCACTTTTAGCTGAAATAATTTGTTCCCCGAAGTGAAAATTAGAAATGTAATTAATGCTAAGTGGACCATCTGGACCGTCTGGATGATCAGGGTCTATTGGATCAACTGGATTATCAGGATCATCTGGGTCAACTGGATCAACTTTAGAATCATCTTGTTTAAAAGTAATATCTCCCTTTGTAGTTGATGTCCCTTGAATTAAGCTATCTACTATAATTTTTGTTGGAGAGCTTACAGATTTTCCAGGAGCTACTGCATATACATAGATCGAAGTATTTGCCTTTAGCTTGTTTATAGCAAGTGAAAAATTACCTTTGGCATCCGAGTTACCCGTTGCAATAAGCTCGTTAGAAATTTCAAAGTTAACATTCACCTCACTGTTTGGTTCCGTTTTTCCTTCAATTTTAGTATCTGTATCATAGAGTGGATTTACTGTTGGTGCATTTGTTGCTGTTGCTGCAAAAATACTCGTTGGATCTAAAGAAATAAAAGTACATAATGTTAACCCCACAGTTAGAAAAATAATGAACATCTTTTTTAGTTTCATTCTTACTTATCTCCTTTTTACTTGGAATTTATTTTGTTACTGAAAACACCTGCTATGAAGAAATGAATGTTCTCCGCTCTCCCTCACCTCCTTTGTTGAAAGTTGCATTGCTTTATTTCATTTTTATATAAATAAAGTAATGTTAATAAAAGAAAAAAACCGATTAAACTTTCTATTTCTAATGTATTTTCTCCAGTTTGTGGTAATTTTTTAATTTTACTAGTTGATTTTTTAGCTTTCTTGTTTTTTGAGTGCTTCGACTTATCTGGTGCTTTATGTTCTTTTTTATCTGGCACAGAATTTTGGTCAAATGTAATGATTGCCTGACTATGACCACTTGTAGCCGCTAAACTATTGATTGGCACTTGTAAAATCATCATTAAGAAGAAAAAGAATAGACATCCTTGAATTTTTTTCATCATTACTCATCCTCCTTTTTTCATTGCTTACGCTGGAACATTTAGTAATGCAAACTCAATATTTGCTTGATATGCTCCAAGCTTTGCACTCCCAGGGCGTATTTTCATGATTGGACCCGCGTTTTCCCCCCATTGAATATCATATAATTCTTTAGTAGAATTACCTATTCCTTCATAAATAACCGTTGTATCCTTTGTATTAATTAGCTGATCCGCGCTTCCTTTCTTTCTAAAAAATAAGGCATCATTTAAAGTTTCTCCTTTAGCATTCGTTAAAGGGGTAAGTAGCTGAGCTGTGATTCTCCAGTTTGAGCGTACTACTCGGGTATCTGAAATTGTCAGTTGCCAATTAGGATCTTTTCTTTTAGCTTCAACTAATTTGTTAGAAATCACACTATCTTCAAAACTCATTGTGGACGGGACAGACTTAAAATCTAAAAAGCCTGGATTAACAACTTCAACTTTAACTATTTTTTTAAGATCAGCTCTATCTGGGTGTTGATAAGCAACTTCATATGTTCCTGGTGTAGAAGTATCAACATATCGTTCCACTAACATACTATTGTTATAATATATGGGGTCTCCATCATGATTAGTTGCTGACACAAAATTATCCACGGGGTTCCATACACTGTTTACGGGAATAACGGAGTCTTTAACATCGAGAGTCGCCATTGATTCTGCCCAAGTTACTACAACACGGACTTTAGAGTTATCTATCATTTGTAGCGCTTCAATAGGAGTATAACTTTTTTTCTCATCATTAATTCGCCATTTTCCAAAATAAGGCAGAGTATTTGGCGGTGTTGGAAGCATTGCTCCTGCTACGAGAGTTGAAGTCACGGGAAATTCTATTTTTGACAATGAATCACATCCTTCAAAAAAGCCACCCCAATTTTTGTCATTATACTTATTACTGGATAGAGAATTGTTAAATTTAACGCTTTTTAAACTTGTACATCCTTTAAACATATTTCTTGCTTTACGAGGCTTTATTATGGGTAATTCGATTTCTTTTAAACTACTACACCCTTCAAACATTGAATCGAAATCCTCCGAATAGACAATATTAAGGTCGGTAGGAAATTTAACACGTTCTAAATTTGAACAATTCTTGAAATAATTATTAAAGCTGTACCACGAATTGATAAGTGATCCTACAACAAATTTGTCATCAAAAACGACTGTTTTTATTTGTTGACTCATTTTTGACCAATAGGGTACAGGATCATTATTTCCTCGTGAAAAAGCCATACCTGAAATGTATAAAAGCCCTTCAGAATCTAATGTCCACTTTCCAGCATCCAAGTCGTATCCTCCTTGGTTTGCATTTAATCCTCCCTTTGCAATGATTTTAGCTGCTTTAACCTGAGGTGAGTCTTCATTACTTTCCTTATCATCTGCTGCGCTATCTAGTGGGAAAGATACTAGCGCTGTCCAAAAAAGAAAAACAGAGATAACAGCAAACAATATTTTTCTTACAAACATTTTTATCCTCCTTGCTGGTTAACTATTTATAAATTTTTCACCATTTATTAGAAACTAATCTTGCTGTAATAATTACCTACAATGAAAAATTTATTTTCTATAAATAAAGCTTTCTCATCTACTTCAAAATTGATAAAAAAGCCATACTAGATGGAATATTCTAACTAATAACGAACTTCAAATAGATCCTCAAGTTTTCGTGTATTAATAGCAAGTTCACCATTACTGGTGTACTTTAAAACATCCATACTAAGAAGTTCGTTTGACACTAAATTAAAAAAGTAAAGGTCTACTCCGCTATATTCAGCTAATAATTTTGCTGTAACTTCATAAGGAAGGAGGACATGATCCCCATCCACAAAACCTAATGATTCTCCTAAGTAGTATAAAGAATGCAATACTTTTTTCCGTCTAGTATAATGAGTAAGAGAAATCATCCTACTATGTAGTTTGCATATTTTCTTACTTGTATATTGTATTAGCAATTCTGAAAATTAAGGTCTTATTGATAAGTAATTTAAAAAATATTCTTTATCAATAAAAATAATCTCACTATATGTCTTCGTAGTTACTTTATAATTGCCATTTAATGAATCTCCAAATAATCTTCCAAGACCTAGAAATTCTTGCTCCCCCAAAATTTCTAGCACAACTCTTTTTTTACTGAGATCCGCTTCACTAACTACGCAAAGGCCTTGCTTCAAAAAAACGACATATTTAGTAACACTAAAATCAGCATATACATCTTGATTTTTAGTAAAACATTTTAAAAAAAATTGATGTCTCTTTACTTTATTCATCTCTAACTCAAGTAACATCGCGGAAAATTGCTCGTTTGAACTTAAAATATTGCTTGTTTTATAAACTACTTTAGATTCCATTATTGTTTCATCCTCTCTTTCTTTAAACAATAATAACGCAAAAAAAAAAATGTTTTCTCTGAAGTTTTAACAATTTTTACCATAAAATGTTTCATTTTATTGACAATAATCAATTTCTTCTATGCCGTTAAAAATCCCATAATAGCTTAATTATCAAGAAATATGTCAATTAAATCCATAAAATGTATTTTTTTTCTTCTATAAAAACGTGACTTTTTCCCTTTTTTATTGGTTTATTGACAAATTTTATACACTTTATTAAGGTTAGACATCGCTAGCTAAATAAGTAAATTTTCATACAATAAGAATAATCAATAACTTTAGCACATAATGGATTAGAACTAGCCAGTGCTATATCTGAGAACATTTTAGATGGAGTTTCCATGCGTTATGTCACAATTTTTATCTTGCAAATCGACAACTCGGATTACTTTTTGCGAGTATCCCTGCCATTTACGCCCAAGACATGCTATAAAGAATACGTTACTTGATAGTCAGTATAATATGTGAAAAGTTAGCATTTTCAGTTCTATCTTTTCTTATGCTTTAAATTTCCAATAAAATGCGTTATACTCACTTTATAAGACAGTATGATAAGGAGACTGAAATATGAATATTTATAGCTTATTTCACCAACCAAAGGGAAAAAAACGTTTTATAAGTGATCGAATGGAGCAATTTAACAATGGATTCATTTGATGGAATTTTCTTTTCATCAGCTTTATTTATCAATATGTTCATATTATCTCTTTTTCTATTTAAAAAAATTAGGCTTCATAAACTTTATTTTATGTTGCTTGTTCTTTTATATGGCTGTAGTCTTTTTCTATACTCATTTAATTCATTAATATACTTGCTTTATTTTATTATCCTATTTTGCTTTCTTTTTGAACGCACTAATAATTATTTTATTAATTTTTTAATCGTCATCGTTTCATTTAATATGGTCAGTATTTCAAACTTTATCGGATTTGACTTATTAAGGTTTTTATTTAATATAAATGGTTTTGAAAGTGCTATTATTGTGCTTATTCTCTTTGTTATCGTTATTTTAATTATTCAATTATTAAATAGGAAATACCATATTTTAGAGCAGCTTTTTATGTATACAAGAAAACATACCATCGTCGCTATTTTATACACGACCTTCTTTATTCTTTTTTCAATCATCCATTTTGTTGGCCAAGATTTTTACCAGCCTCTTTATATTTTTACTTCTTTAAGTTTAATTTTTTACCAACTCTTTGGAATTACATGTATTATTGCGATCATGTTTAATATCAAACGAGAGAATATGGTGATTTATTATATTCAAAAATACACGGAACAAAAACAATCTTATAAAGAAATTGAAGAATTTAAACATGATTACTTAAATCTATTACTATCATTAAAATATTTAGTTGAAATAAAAGATTGGGAAAATAGTCTAGCTTTTTTGAATGATTTAGAAAAACGCTCGTCCAATTTCATTCATAGTAGTCTAAGTAAGCAATTAGAATTTATTTCATCACCTATTATTAGAGGTGTATTCACTAGTTTTATATCTAAAGCGCAAGGAGCAAATTTGGAGGTACAAGTTTCCTTAACTCAGCCTATTCAAGTACCTACCGACTCCACATTTGATATCGCACGCGTGTTAACAATTATTTTAAATAATAGTATTGAGCATTATGATAATGGTTCTACTTCAAGTGCTCCTATTATTGTTAAAATCGAAACAAATAATGAAGGGATTGCTTTTCATATTAGCAATCCAATAAATACAGATATCGACCTAACTAAAATATTCCAGCGAAAGCAGTCTCGTAAAAAAGATGGCGGGCTAGGCCTGTTTAATCTCAAGAAAATATGTAACTCTTATGAAAATATTCATTACCATATCGATGTTAACAAAATAGACTCACGATTTATTTTTTCATTGAGCATTACTAAAAAATAACTAAACGCGGCTAAGACATCATGCGATAAATCGAGCAAAGTGAAGAGGTTTGCTAGAAACCGGAAAGTGGAGCGTACGGGCTGTACGTTAGAACCGGAAATCTGGTAAACCTCTTCAATTGCAAGCGCTTGTCGCCGATTTATTCTTTTATGTTTCGCTTCTTAGATGGACCTTGGTTTTGAATTGGTTCCATTTAACTTCGAACAATTTCAAATACTTGAGCTGCAACCTGAGGCGAATTTGCTCCATGGTATTCGTTCATTTTAATATGGGTTCCTTGCACTGGATAATAATTATCAACATCTAACACCCAGTCGAGATTGGAATAATTACGAATCACATAAAGCTCATCTTTTGTTTGCTCTATTTTCCAATAGGATGTAGTATCGTTTTCATTAGGAGCGCATACTACACGTTTAGAGCCTCCTTGCTTGTCCCATGTTAAGACTTCATTTGTTCCATTATTTGTGAAAATTTGGTAAGCGTCTTTTTTCGAATGATATTTAAATGTCCACCTTTGATTTCCACCACCATGATTTTTCCATATTAATACTTGTCGATTGGTTTTATTTTCAACATCTATCACTTTTGAACGGTCATGAGAAACTTTTATTTGGTATTCGCCATCAATCAGTTCCTTTTGAGCTGTAAAGTTATTATTTAAGCCGATAATCGTATTTATAAGAGATTCTCCAGGAAAATCTGCAACAACAATCCCCGTACGTTGAAGTTTATCTTTTTTGATAAAGTCATTCGTTAATATATTCGTCCCCTCAAAGGCGATTGAAGCAACTGATCCAACCCAATTTACTCTTGGGAAATCCGGATATGCTCCGGCCCAACCAGGAACTGTCAGCCCAGTTAATAAGCGTGGTGCACCGGTTCCTGGGCTACTATGGCCGCTAGCTACAAAATAAGGGAACGAGCCTCCTGAACCTGAAAGATAATTAATAAATATTGAATTTCTACTTGAAGTATCGGCTTTAACTAATTGATTTTTGACGCTTAACCATTTGCTATATAAATCCCAATTTGTACTTAAACTATATTTATCTTGAATATCAAAATCATATGGATATTCAAGTCCCGGGGCAACTGATTGTCTAAAATCTTTAAACAAAACAAATTTACCTCTAGTGGTTTTTAATCGTGGATTGCTACTATTTCCTTTATACAAATATTTATTAAATTCAGTCTTGTTTAGGTAGTTCATTAATATTCTATTTAATTCAGCATTATCTACGCTGCTATATTCTTGTTTTAATCGCATATAAATGGTTTCACCTGGATGTTCTCTTAAAAACTGTATGCATGTATTTAACACATCATCAAAATTTTTATGCAGATAAATAGGACCATGATGAATAGAAAAGGCATTATCATATGCCCTAACTCTAATATCAATAAAACGTATCCCTTTTGCTAGCTGTGATTGAAGGGTTAATCCTTGTGTTTGGGCAATATCCCCCCCATATCCAATAGACATTGTATCATGTGTCCCTGGAATAGAGATGTCAGAAAGTCTTTTCTCCTCATCTATTTGTGACATCCAATCCGTATTATTAAACCTAAATTCATCTGCACTTCTTAAATACGCTCGGTTATAATGTGCTGAAGCCGATGTAGGAACTAGTAACAGTGCGCACACTACACATAACAACAAAGAAATTATTTTATTTTTCAATCTATTCTATCCCTTCTTTTATAAAATATCGCACGCTCCATATATCATGGTAACATTATGAGAATAACAATTCAAATAATTCAAAAAACATTGATAGTGATGCAACAGCGGAATCCTATTTTTTCAACATCATTTCTCTTCTTTAACTAACATTTATGTTAATTATAAACAAAAAGACTGTAAACAAAGTTTTCCTTACTTTGTTTACAGCCCGAAAAGATCTAAAATAGAACTTTTTTCGCAATACTTCGCATTTCTTGCAAGCAAAACTTAGACGCTATACAAAGTTTAGGCCTTATTCTAACGAATGCATTCGTATCTGTATAAAATAAATTCACCGATTAGAATTTATTTTTCACTTGAAAACCAGGGATTTCAAATACTTGTGCTGCTCGTTGTGGAGAATCGTAACCATGAAACTCATTTACTTTGATCTTTGTCCCATATTTTGGATAAAAATTATCTATATCTAACACCATTTTAGGTTCTGCATAGTTGCGAATAATATAGGACTGACTAGACACTTTTTCTAATTTCCAATAATAGGTTGCATATTTTTTATTAGTTGCACACACAACACGAGTTGAAGTCCCATTCTTATCCCATGCCAGGGCTTGTTTAGTTTTGTCGTTTGTAAAAATTTGATAGGCATCTTTTGCTGGATCATACACGAATGTCCATTTTTGGTTGCTTGAACTTTGATTTTTCCATGTTAATACTTGTCTTGATCCCCATTCAACATCGATTACCATAGAAGGATCATATGAAGATTTGATTTGATGGATTTCAGGACCATTAAAACCAGGGATTTCAAAGACTTGTGCTGCTAATTGTGGAGATTTATAACCATGGAACGTATTTACTTTGATCTTTGTCCCACTCCGTGGATAAAAATTATCTACATCCAATACCATTCTAGTGTCTGCATAGTTACGAATAATATAGGATTGATTAGACACCTTTTCGAATTTCCAATAAGAGGTTGTCTCTTTTTTATTAGTAGTGGACACAACACGGGTTGAGGTACCATTTTTATCCCACGCTAAAACTTGTTTATTATCTGTCAAGACTTGATACGCACCTTTTACTGGATCATACTCAAATGTCCATTTTTGGCTCCCGCTACGGTCATTATCCCATACTGATACTTGTTTTGTTTCCGGATCCGAATCAATGACCATAGAATTATCATAGGAAGATTTAATTTGATAGGTTTCAAAACCATCTTTCAATGTTGTAAATGTCAACGTCGCAGGTTCTGATCTCCGACCGTTTCGATCTTCGGCAACGACTTTTACAGTATATTTTGTGGCATCTTTTAAATCAGTCAATCCATAGTACAGACTACTTGTTTTGAATGTTTTAGTTTGCCCATCGCCTGAAATTTCAATAATATATTTTGCAATGCCAACTACGCTGAATGAATCTCCCCATTTTAAAGCGGCTTCGCTATGTGTAATGCCGGATACAGAAGGTCTATATGGTTGAGCTGGAATATCTTTCAATGTTGTAAACGTAGTAATACCAGGGTTGGATCTCAAACCATTTTGATCTTCTGCCATCACTTTTACTGTATATAATGTCATCTCTTTTAAACCATGTAGGTAACAAGCTAAATTACTCGTTTCGAATCTTTTCGTTTCGCCTGCCCCTGAAACTTCAATAATATATTTCGCAATCCCAGCATTACTTGAAATTGCTGGTCTTTCCCATCTTAAAATAGCTATATCTGCTTCAATGTTGCTTACTGAAAGGTTTCGTGGTCGGGTCAAATCATTGTCATTATCTTTCAATGTTGTGAATGTCGTTACTGCAGATTCTGATTTTTGTCCGTTTCGACCTTCAGCTGTTACTTTTACTGTATATGCTGTGTTTCCTGTTAAGCCTGTTAGTGCATAGGCTACATTGCTTGTTTCGAAGGTTTTTGTTTGGCTTGCTCCCGAAAGTTCAACAATGTATTTCGCAATCTCAACTTTGCTTACTGGTTTCTCCCAGTTTAAATTTGCTGAAGTTTCCATGATGTTATTTACTGTAAGTTTTTGTGGTTTCTCTGGTTTGTCCTTCAATGTTGTAAATGTCGTCACCGCAGATTCTGATTTTTGTTCGTTTCGATCTTCAGCGCTCACTTTTACCGTATATGCTGTGTTTGCTGTTAGGCTTGTTAGTGCATAGGTTACATTGCCTGTTTCGAAAGTTTTCGTTTGGCCTGCTCCTGAAAGTTCAACAATGTATTTTGTAATGCCAACTTTACTTGCTGATTTCTCCCAGTTTAAATCTGCTGAAGTTTCCGTGATGTTATTTACTGTAAGTTTTTGTGGTTTCTCTGGTTTGTCCTTCAACGTTGTGAATGTCGTCACCGCGGCTTCTGATTTTTGTCCATTTTGATCTTCAGCAACCACTCTTACGATATATGCTGTATTTGCTGTTAAGCCTGTTAGCGCATAGGCTACATTACTTGTTTCAAATGTTTTGGCTTGACCTGCTCCTGAAAGTTCAATAATATATTTCGCAATCCCAGCTTTGCTTGCTGGTTTTTCCCAGTTTAAATCTGCTGAAGTTTGCGTAATGTTATTTACTGTAAGTTTTTGTGGTTTCTCTGGAGTAGTGTCTTCGCTTGTAAATTGTTTAGCAATATTTGTAAATTCATAACGATTCTCTACTTTTCCTAGTCCACCATCAATTTGTGCATCGCGGTTCATTGACCAGAATGCTACCATACCAAGTCCTTTATTTTTTGCATGTCGAACATCATTTCTGTTGAGAAGTACGGGTGATCTTCACCTTCAAAACCAATAGATGGTGTAACACCTACTTTTCCGTAAGCTTCAGAATCAGATAAAGTTTGTTTAGCATATTGTTTAAATGCTGTTTTCACTTGATCTTTTGTATTATCAATTGCTTCAATGGAACCTTGAGCATAGTCTGGAACTCCTGCTCCGTAACACATTGCCATAATATTAACATTTGTTAGCTCAACGCCTGCTTCAAGGTAAGCTTTTAAGACATTTTCTCCAGCAACTGTTAAGCCACTTGGCATAACTGGTAGAGTTAAGGTTACTTTTACGCCTGTTTTTTCTTGTAATTTTTTAACAGCTGTTGCGTTGGCTTGGTTTTGCTTATAATCCATCGCGCCACCTTCTACATCAAGATCAATGCGTGTTAAGCCGTAGCCGTCAACAATTTCTTTATATGTGTTATAAAGTACATCTGTATCTTGGGTAGCTGTCCAGAATGCGCCTGTATTTAGGCCACCAAATGAAATCGTCACATCTCCACCAGAATCACGAAGTTCTTTGATTCCTTTTTTAATTCCTTTGTATTGGCCTGTATCGCCTTCTTCGCTTAATGCGCTAAAACCTGCCCAGCCCCAATTTAATTTACCACCTTTTGTTCCACCTGATGATTGGATAAATCCTAAGTTAAAGAACTTAACGCCTGATTCACTGCTTAACTTTTGAATATTTGGTGCGCCGTTATTTGAATAATTGGCATCATTCATCCATGCTGCATCATCAACAAATGGTGCAACTACTTGGCTTGGCCATTCAATACCTTGACCTACACCAAAGTCAGCTTTAGATTCACGTATGGTTACAGTGCGTTCTGCTTTTGCAGTTTGGTTGTAGCTGTCTGTTACGCTGTAAGTTAACTTATATGCTCCTGCTACTTTCGTATCTACTTTACCACTAACATTGATTTTACTTGTAATATCTTGACCCTTACCATCTTTCGCTGTTACGCCTGTTAATGGATTAAAATCATCTCCAACATTAATCGTTACATCTTTTGTTCCTGAAATGACTGGAGTGCCTACCTTAGCTACCGTGATTTTACGTGTCGCTTTTGCTGTTGCTCCTTCAGAGTCGCTAACTGTATAGACTAATGTGTAAACACCTGCTTCTTTCGTATTAACGCTGCCGTCCACTTTGATTTTGCTTGTCAAATCGCCATCTTCTTTATCTGTAGCTGTTACGCCAGCAAGCGGGTCAAAGCCATCATTAATATAGATGGTTTTATCTTGAACACCAGAAAGAACGGGCTCGCTATTTACATGTTCTTCATCACCATAAATAACTTGTGAAGTTAGTTTAGCATTCGTGTCATAATATTGTTCTAGCTCAACTTTTTTTATATTGTCAGTGTTCACGCTACTTGCATTGCTACTTCCTAGCTTAAGCGTATAAGAAGCTCCTGGTTTGATTATTCTCCCATCAGAAGTTGAACTAAATTCAACATATGTTTTACCATCTTTTGCTGTAACATTTCCTGCTTTATAGTCGCCCTTTGATAATGTGCTTCCATCTTTTAGCGTAATAATCAGTTTTCCTTTTTTGATTGTGCTGTAATACTTCTTAGCTAAATCTAGTGCTACGCCTTCAGATGAATCAAGTGTTTCATTATTTTTCATTGTGAATGAGAAACCTTTTCCACCATTATCGACAGTCGTGATACTAAAGTCTAAACCTAAGTTTAAATCGCTCTTATTCGCTTCGACTGTGTTTGGAATAGCAGAATCGCCGTATAACCCTTTTTTAATGCTGCCACTTAATTCTCCTCTTGCCCCATTGTTATCTGAATCTTTATCTTGAGAGGCCATCCAAGAAATGACTCCACCAAGGTGATTCTTTTTAACAAAATTCGCTTTTTCTGTAACAGACTGTTTATTGTCAAAGGTAAAGAATTGTTTTGTTGTTTCACTGTATAAATAAGGGGCTTTAGCTATATCATCCCAATATTCTTTTAGTGAAGGATCTTTTGCTTTTAGTTCATCAATTTTACGATAAGACCAGATTCCTCCGCTTCGTCCTCCGTCGCCAATTTTCACGGGTGCTTCATTGATCGCTCCACGTGAAGGCGAATCATCAGCATCTTTCGCTGTTAAAGCAGCATTTTGGAACAACCCTGGATGTGCTGGATCGTTTCCCTTTTCAACAGAGTCCCAACCACGTGTGTACATTGCTGCTCCAATCACCACTTTATCCATTTGAACATTTTTACTTTTCAAATAGTCTACTGCCGCTTCAATTGAATTGCCTGTAGGGTCATTCGGGTTTGTATATAATGCGGTTTGATGTCCTGATTTCTCTTCCCATGCTCCGTTTAGGTCATACGTCATTATATTACCAAAATCGATGATATTAAATAATTTTGCCACATCTACTGAAGCTTCTAGTTGTGTTTTTGTTCCTGGTAATGCGGTACTTAATTCATAGGTTTTTTCTTCTTTTACACCAAGCTTATCCAAGCCGTTACGAATGTCTTGCATTAACTTGATATAGTTATCGCGATCTTCTGGACGAGCGTTAGGTGTTCCTTCGTCATTTTTATTGTCAACAGTGTCTCCTTGTCGTACGCTTGCTGGATATTCCCAATCGACATCGACAAAGTCCATGCCTGTGTATTTAACAAATTTCATAATATTTTCTACAAATTTAGCGCGTTTTGTTGGATTGGCTGCAACCTCAGAGAAGTCTCCTGATTTCGACCAACCACCAATAGAAATTCCTAGTTTCATGTTAGGATGTTGCTCTCTAATCGCTGCTAGAGCTGGGATTGCACCTGAAAGTTCATCTCCCCATGCATTACCAGAACCAACTGGATTTCCAAACGCGGCATCTTTATCTGTTAATTGTAAGTTCCCGTTTGAATCAAAATCTAAGAAAGCAAAATTCAAGTGAGTATACAAATTAGCAGGGATATTTTTTGGATAATAATTACCTTGTCCACCCCATACTGACCAATCTCCGTAGTACATAACGTTTCGGTAAGGCACCGTTGTTTTTGCACTTACTTGCTTTACAGTTGGGTTTTCTTTCGCAACTGATACAATAGGCGATATACCGTTAATCGCCGTCATTGACAACATCCCTACAGCGAGAGTGATGTTTAGGTACTTACTTAAGCTTTTTTTCTTTTGGTTCATTAATAATTAACCTCCTAAATGTCCTTTTAAATACATTATACTTTTGCTTTGAGCTGTGTTTATCTTTCGCTTAAATAAAGCAAACATCTGATTGTTTTGGGCATTTTAGTACTTTAAATGCTTATTAGTACGTAACTATTCCGGAATAGCCAATAAAAGATTACCATAAATAATCGCATTAAAAAGTTGAAGTTTGATTAATTAATGTATTAAATTCTGTCTAAAATATGTTTTCGTACAATTTTATCCATTATCTTTTATAAAACTAAAAAGAGAGCAGGAGTATCCTGCTCTCTTGTTTTGTGCTTAAACTTTTACTAACTTAAGCTACTCGTTTATAGTTTTTCCCATACATCAGATGCGCCTGGTTCATTTCCTAGCGTCCACCATTTAGCACGGTATTTAGCACCATGATAAGTGACTTCCTCGCCACCTACATAAATACGTTCTGCATTCCATTCCATATCAGCTGGATCAAACATCTCTGCCCAAGGGCCATACGCGCCACCTTGGTCAGGACGATCGCCTTGTGTCCACCATTTAGCAGTATATTTTTTACCGTTATATTGGACAACTTCTCCACCAAAGTAAGTTGTGTCTGCATTCCAAGCAGGAGTGCCATCATTATCTTCAGCTAATGTTGTGAAAGTAGTCATAGCAGCTTCTGATTTTTGACCGTTGCGATCTTCAGCAATCACTTTTACTGTATAAGTTTTGTTAGCTGTTAAGCCAGTTAATGCATAAGATAGATCGCTTGTTTCGAATGTTTTCGTTTGGCCTGCTCCTGAAAGTTCAACAATATATTTTGCAATGCCAACTTTGCTTGCTGATTCTGTCCAAGTTACATCTGCTGAAGTTTGGGTAATGTTGCTTACTGACAGATTTTGTGGTTGTTGTGGTTTATCAGTATCGTTATTATCTTCGCTTGTAAATTGTTTAGCAACATCTGTAAATTCATAACGATTTTCTACTTTTCCTTGTCCACCATCAATTTGTGCATCACGGTTCATTGACCAGAATGCGACCATACCAAGTCCTTTATCTTTCGCATGTTGAACCACTTTATTCATCATTTCTGTTGAGAAGTACGGGTGGTTTGAGCTTTCAAAACCAATAGATGGTGTAACACCTACTTTTCCGTAAGCTTCAGAATCAGATAAAGTTTGTTTAGCATATTGTTTAAATGCTGTTTTCACTTGGTCTTTTGTATTATCAATTGCTTCAATAGAACCTTGAGCATAATCTGGTACACTTTCTCCGTAACACATTGCCATAATATTAACATTTGTTAGCTCAACGCCTGCTTCAAGGTAAGCTTTTACAACATTTTCCCCAGCAACTGTTAAACCACTTGGCATAACTGGTAGAGTTAAGGTTACTTTTACGCCTGTTTTCTCTTGTAATTCTTTAACAGCTTTTGCGTTGGCTTGGTTTTGCTTATAATCCATCGCGCCGCCTTCTACGTCAAAATCAATGCGTGTTAAGCCGTAACCATCAACAATTTCTTTATACGTGTTATAAAGTACATCTGTATCTTGAGTAGCTGTCCAGAATGCGCCTGAATTCAATCCACCGAATGAAATCGTCACATCTCCGCCAGAATCACGAAGTTCTTTAATTCCTTTTTTAATTCCTTTGTATTGGTCTGTGTCGCCTTCTTCGCTTAATGCGCTAAGACCTGCCCAGCCCCAATTTAATTTACCGTCTTTTGTTCCACCTGATGATTGGATAAATCCTAAGTTAAAGAATTTAACGCCTGATTCACTGCTTAATTTTTGAATATTTGGTGCGCCGTTATTTGAATAATTGGCATCGTTCATCCATGCTGCATCATCAACAAATGGTGCAACTACTTGGTTTGGCCACTCAATACCTTGCCCTACGCCAAAGTCAGCTTTAGCTTCATCACGTACGGTTACTGTGCGTTCTGCTTTTGCAGTTTGGTTGTAGCTGTCTGTTACGCTGTAAGTTAACTTATATGCTCCTGCTACTTTCGTATCTACTTTACCACTAACATTGATTTTACTTGTAATATCTTGACCCTTACCATCTTTCGCTGTTACGCCTGTTAATGGATTAAAATCATCTCCAACATTAATCGTTACATCTTTTGCTCCAGAAATGACTGGTGCTGCTATTGGACTAACTGTAATTTGACGTTTTGCTTCTGATGTTTGGTTGTAATCATCTGTTACGCTATACGTTAGTGTATAAGTTCCTGCTACATTTGTATCTACTGTACCACTAACTTTAATCTTACTTGTAATATCTTTACCTTTGCCGTCTTTTGCTGTTACGCCAGCAAGTTTGTCAAAAGTATCACCCATGCTAATCGTTGTGTCTTTAACACCAGAAATAACTGGAGCTGCTACTGGGCTAACTGTAATTTGACGTTTTGCTTCTGATGTTTGGTTATAGTCATCTGTTACGCTATATGTTAGTGTGTAAGTTCCTGCTACATTTGTGTCTACTGTGCCACTAACTTTGATCTTACTTGTAATATCTTTACCTTTACCATCTTTCGCTGTTATGCCAGCAAGTTTATCAAAAGTATCACCCATGCTAATTTCTGTGTCTTTGATACCAGAAATAACTAGAGCACTTACTTTATTCACGGTAATTTTACGTGTTGCTTTTGTTGTTGCTCCTTCAGAGTCGCTAACTGTATAGACTAATGTGTAAACACCTGCTTCTTTCGTATTAACGCTGCCGTCCACTTTGATTTTACTTGTTAAATCGCCATCTTCTTTATCTGCAGCTGTTACACCAGCAAGTGGATCAAAGCTGTCATTAATATAGATGGTTTTATCTTGAACACCAGAAAGAACGGGCTCGTTATTTACATGGCTATCATCACCATAAAGAACTTGTGAAGCTAGTTTAGTGTTCACATCATAATATTGTTCTAATTCAACTTTTTCGATGTTATTTTCGTTTACACTACTCTCTTTATCACTTGCTAGTTTAAGTTCATAAGATGCTCCTGGTTCAATTGCTTTTCCATCATAAGTTGAACTAAATTCAACATATGTTTTACCGTCTTTTGCTGTAACGTTTCCTGCTTTATAATCACCTTTTGATAATGTGCTTCCATCTTTTAGCGTAATAATCAGTTTTCCTTTTTTGATTGTGCTGTAATACGCCTTAGCTAAAGCTAGTGCTTCGCCTTCAGAAGATTTTGTTTCATTATTGTTCATTGTGAATGAGAAGCCTTTTTTACCATTATCAGTAGTTGTTACACTAACGTCTAAGCCTAAGTCTAAATCACTCTTGTTCGCTTCGACTGTGTTTGGAATAGCGGCCTCACCGTATAATCCTTTTTTAATGTCATTACTTAATTCTTCTCTTGAACCGTTGTTATCTGAATCTTTATCTTGAGAGGCCATCCAAGAAATAACTCCACCAAGGTGATTCTTTTTAACAAAGTTTGCTTTTTCTGTAACAGATTCTTCATTATCGAAAGTAAAGAATTGTTTTGTTGTTTCACTGTATAAATAAGGGGCTTTAGCTATATCATCCCAATATTCTTTTAGTGAAGGATCTTTCGCTTTTAACTCATCAATTTTACGGTAAGACCAAACGCCACCACGTCGTCCTCCGTCACCACTTTTCACGGGTGCTTCATTGATCGCTCCACGTGTAGGCGAGTTGTCAGCATCTTTCGCCGTTAAAGCGGCGTTTTGGAACAAGCCTGGATGTGCGGGGTCATTTCCTTTTTCAACAGAATCCCAACCACGTGTGTACATTGCTGCTCCAATTACCACTTTATCCATTTGAACATTTTTACTTTTCAGATAGTCTACTGCTGCTTCAATTGAAAAGCCTGTAGGATCATTCGGATTTGTATATAATGCGGTTTGGTGTCCAGACTTTTCTCCCCATGCTCCGTTCATATCGTAAGTCATCATATTACCAAAATCGATAATGTTAAATAATTTTGCTACATCTACTGAAGCTTCTAGTTGTGTTTTTGTTCCTGGTAATGCGGTACTTAGTTCATAAGTTTTGTCTTCTTTTGTACCAAGTTTATCTAAACCATCACGAATATCTTGCATTAACTTAATATAGTTATCGCGATCTTCTGGACGAGCGTTAGGTGTTCCTTCGTCATTTTTATTGTCAACAGTATCTCCTTGTCGTACGCTTGTTGGATATTCCCAATCGATATCGACAAAATCCATGCCTGTGTATTTAACAAATTTCATAATATTTTCTACAAATTTAGCGCGTTTTGTTGGATTGGCTGCAACCTCGGAGAAGTCTCCTGATTTCGACCAACCACCAATAGAAATTCCTAGTTTCATGTTAGGGTGTTGTTCTTTAATCGCTGCTAGAGCTGGAATCGCACCTGAAAGTGCATCTCCCCAAGTATTACCAGAACCAACTGGATTTCCAAATGCAGCATCTTTATCTGTTAATTGTAAGTTCCCGTTTGAATCAAAATCTAAGAAAGCAAAATTCAAGTGAGTATACAAATCAGCAGGGATATCTTTTGGATAATAATTACCTTGTCCACCCCATACTGACCAATCCCCGTAGTACATAACGTTTCGGTAAGGCACAGTTGTTTTTGCGTTTTCTTGTTTTTTTGTTTCAATATTTACAACTTGATTAGAAGTTGTATTTTCTTTCGCAGCTGCTACAATAGGCGACACACCATTGATTGCCGTCATTGACAACATCCCTACTGTTAGAGTTATGTTTAGATACTTGCTTAAGCCTTTTTTCTTTTGGTTCATTAATAATTATCCTCCTAAATGTCCTTTTAAATACATTATATTTTTATTTTGAATTGTGTATTGTTTGCTTAAATTAAACAAACGTCTGATTGTTTTGAGCCATTTAGTACTCTAAATGGCTTATTAATACGCTACTATTCCGGAATAGCTACTTAGTATATTATCAAAAAATAAATACATAAATTATAAAGCTTAATATAAAAACAACGAAAATGTGTCGAAATTCAAAACAAATATGTTTTTTTAGATATTAATAGACAAAAATATATAAAATAATTGATTATGTGTCTGTTTAAATGTCTTTTTTAATAAAAAAAAGCTAGCGTTATCCACAAAAATTGCTAGTTAAGCTATTTTCCCTTCAAAATCATACTATATAGATAAAAGTTCACCTTTTTGTCACAATTATATTGTGATTCTTTGAACTTTCAAACTTCCTTTCATTCATTTTATGCTAGCTTTAAAAGTGTCTTAATTAGAATAAACAAAATAATGTAGAGGAGGTGTTATTCCTTTTTTTCATATTTACAGCAGAATCTGTTTATACAACGGGATAATATGAAGTAAAGATTATGCTTATAGACACAAAATAAAAAAGTTTATTCTATATAATAGACATTTAAAAAAATGTGGAGAGGATGAAAAATTTGTTAATAAAAAAAATAATGGCTACTTTATGTGTAATGGGGATATTATTCAGTTCGATGCTTGGGGGACAAACTCCGGCATCTGCACAAGACATACAAGCAAAATCATTAAGCCTTCACCAGCTCACTGAAAGTCTCGTAACACTTACATTTCGCGATCAACTATCTCCTGCAAAAAAAGAGGAAATTGTTAATCTTGTCGAAAACAAAGCAAACGTATATATAAATGAGAAAAACGCAAATAAACCAACTAATCTCAAAGACCTTGATCCAGATGCCTATGCACAAGTCGTTGAAAATCTATTTAAAGATAACTTAGCTATAGTCGATTCGCCTGGAACTGCTTTAGTTGCTTTAGCTCTTATTGTCGCTGAGTGGGAATTTGATCGCACTTATTATGAAACGCAGCAAGCTTTAGTGGATATAACATGGGCAACCTATACGATGTATGATTATGGATTTATCAGAAATAGTCTTCTAAACGCCATTTTACAACAATATAATTACAACCCAATAAACCCTTCCCCATCTGGCTATGAAAAACGAACAGTAAATGTCCCAGAATTTGCAGGAAGTAGCCAAACGTTAAATCTATCAGGTTTTTATAAAGATAATAATTCAGACACAACAATTGTTGCTATAGGCGGTTTTAGAGGAAATGGATGGCCTGATCCAACAGATGAAGATTTTGGACATGAAACCAAAATGTTAGAAAGCTTTGGCTATAATGTACTTCTAACTGAACCACGTGCATCTGGTGAAAGTGAGGGCGAGTTCATCACAATGGGATTTCACGAAAAGGATGATTACACTGCTTTTATAAATGATGAGTTAGCTAAAAATCCACAACAGAAAATCGTCCTTTATGGTGGCTCCATGGGATCAAGTACAGCCTTAGGTTCGCTTGCCAATTCTTATTCTGATCAAGTAAAAGGTGTTATTTCTATTTCAGGCTATAAATCAATCAAAGCGGAACTAGATGACCTCTTAAACGCTCTTGAAATAGATGCTACAACTAGATTATTAATTTTAACCAACTTAGAAAGCAGATATCTGATTCCTCGAGCAAATCTTAACTTGCAAGATGAAGTACCTATGCAAGGTGTTAAAAGCTCTGAGATCCCTAAACTATTTTTACACGGGGACGCTGATAAATTTGTGTTACCAGGCAATGCTGAGAGCTTAAAAGACAATGCAATTGGTGATCAAAATTACCTGTATTATATACCTGGTGGTACACATAGTAATCTGTTCAGCAAAGATGGGACAGAAAATACTGCTTTCATAAAAGAACATATAGATCAGTTTCTAAACGACTTACCTCTTAAAAAATAAACTGCAAACAAAACACTCCGTTTCAATGAATTAGAAACGGAGTGTTTTTTAGTCAAATGAATTTTTCTTTCCATTAAAAAGCCCATTTTACTTTCTTATACAAAAAGTAAAACCGGTTTTTAAATTAGAATTTTTGAGCACTTTCATAAGCGA
The DNA here is from genome assembly GCF_902806445.1 of Listeria sp. PSOL-1. Taxonomy (NCBI): domain Bacteria; kingdom Bacillati; phylum Bacillota; class Bacilli; order Caryophanales; family Listeriaceae; genus Listeria; species Listeria sp. PSOL-1. Next base: position 1,454,285 of record NZ_LR760298.1, read on the forward strand.
GTTTTTCTGCTGCTGCAACAATTTCATCTTTTTTACTTGGATCGTGGTCAACGCCTTCAATAAAAATAGTCGGTTCTGTTTTGACACCAATAAAATTTAAAACCGTATTAAGATAAGGCTCCCCGTGAGAGAAATTAACATCCATATTAGAATATACACCGCCACTACCATGGATTTGAATCGCTTTTTTATTTTTAAGCAAACCAATAGGGCCTTTTTCCGTATACTTAAATGTTTTTCCCGCTACAACGATTGTATCAATATACGCTTTTAACAACGGTGGTACGCCAAGATTCCAAAGCGGCGAAGCGATGATATATTTGTCAGCATCCACAAACTGATCCGTTAGCGCATTAAATTCGGTTAATTTTTCTTGTAAGGGCTTTTCTAATTCCTCAAAATCTTTTCCTGCTCGTAAATCAGCACCAGCTGTTAGAAGATCTAAATCAATGAGTGGGATATTCATTTTATAAAGATCAAGCGTAATCACTTCATCTGCTGGATTTTTTTCTTGATATGCTTTTACAAATGTATTCGCTACTTGTGTACTTCTTGAAGCGGTATCAGCGAGTGGAGAAGCTTTTATAAATAAAACTTTTGCCAAATTTTTCACCTTCTAAAATTAAATTTCACTTGCCTTTTTATCATAATCGCTTTAAACGAACTCGTCAACGATCTGGTCTTAAAAAAATTTCATTGACTTTTTCATAAAGATTGTTAAAATAAATACAGAATTCCTTAGTGTATTATCTTAAGGTAATACACTAACTTATTTTCAATACACTAAAAGGAGCCTAAATGATGAAACGCATTGATAAAATTTATCAATACTTAGAACAAGAGTCTACTGACCAAGCGTTTGAAGCAGATCTCTTAGAAAGCTCCGGGTTCACTGCCACATCGATTGCCGATGCCCTGCAAATTTTACGCAACAATGTAAGCATGGAATTAAATGAACTACATCGACAAGGGCGAATTGTCAAAGTACTTGGGCGACCTGTTCAATATTTTTCTCGCACCAAAATTGAACAAGCGCTACAACGTTCCCTTGATGATGAGGAAGTAACATTTAACTCCACCGAGGAACTATTAAAAGAGATGCTCCCAACTGCAACAAACCAGAGCCCTTTTGACGATTTAATTGGTGCTAGTGAAAGTTTACGTACACCCGTCGAGCAAGCAAAAGCAGCTGTTCTTTATCCCCCAAGCGGTCTTCATACACTTATTCTTGGACAAACTGGTGTTGGGAAAACACTTTTTGCGAATCTAATGTATCGTTATGCCCAACATGCCAAACGCTTGGCTGATGACTCTCCCTTTATCATTTTCAATTGCGCTGATTACTATAATAATCCGCAATTGCTAATGTCGCATATTTTTGGCCATATCAAAGGTGCATTTACTGGTGCTGATGATGAAAAAGAAGGTCTTGTTGAAAAAGCAGATGGCGGTATCCTTTTTCTTGATGAGATTCATCGCCTCCCTCCAGAAGGACAAGAAATGATTTTTTATCTGATGGACTCTGGCTCTTATAATAAACTTGGTGAAACCGATCGAAAGCGCAAATCAAATGTTTTAATTATCGGAGCAACAACAGAGGATCCTGATTCTTCTCTACTCAAAACATTTGTCAGACGGATTCCAATTATTATTTCACTTCCTTCATTAGAAGAGCGTACGGCAAAAGAACGTGTTGAACTATTAAGCTATCTTTTATCAAATGAGGCCCATCGTGTCAATAAACCGATTCGCATTGAGGATGAAGCGGCAAAGGCTCTACTTGGCAATACTGCTTCAGGTAATATCGGGCAACTAAAATCAAATATTCAACTTGTATGCGCGCAAGGCTTTTTAAACAGTTTTGATCAGCATGATGAAATCTTGATTGATTTTAAGACATTACCAATTAATATTAAAGATGGTTTCTTTCACTTTAGTGGTAGACGTAAGGAACTCCAAGAAATTTCAACATACCTTGAACCTTATACCCTTATCCAACCTGAAAAAAATAAACCTTTCATTGCTACTGATGAATATGAAGCCAATTTTAATTTATACAAAATTATAGAAGATAAAGCTGCGATTTTAATGGATCAAGGCGTACAAGATGACGACATTAAGAAATTTATTACAATGGATATCGATATTCACTTAAACAGCTTCTACAATAAATTCAAAAATACCATTCAAACACGCGAAAACGTTTTAAAAATCGTAAATGAAGATATTTTAAATTTTGCAGAAGAAATGAAAGAACGAATCGAAGTCCGCTTTGGCAAAAAATTAAATGAACGCTTTTTACTTGCTTTTAGCCTCCACTTGACATCTTTTATCAAACGCGCCGAAAGTCATAAGCCGCTTAAATACACAAATATCAAAAATGTGATTAATGACAAACCTGAAGCTTACGAACTATCTTGTTCCATTAAAGCAGACATTGAAGAAGCATTTAACATTCATGTCCCAAATATGGAAGTCATGTATTTAACGCTTTTAATCAGCTCGCTTCTTAAAGAACAAGAAAATGCACGTGTAGCTATACTCGTAGCAACACATGGTAATAACACGGCATCTAGTATGGTTAATGTGGCGACGAAACTTCTTGGTGAAGGCCTCGTCAAAGGCGTTGACATGCCACTTGATCAAAGTCCTAAAGGAATCCTTGATCAACTAACAGAACTTACTAAAGAAATGGATATGGGCCGCGGTGCATTACTTCTTGTTGATATGGGATCGCTCACAAGCTTTGCACCTGTCATTAGTGAACGCACTGGCATTGCTGTTCGTTCAATTGATATGGTCTCCACAGCAACTGTTATTGAAGCTGTACGCAAGTCTAACATTCTTGATATGGATTTAAGTGCTATCTATGATTCGTTAAAAGATTTTCGCGGATATGGTGGCTACGAACAAGAAAATCCTTCAGCTAATGAACAAAAACCTCACGCGATTGTCACCATTTGCGCAACGGGCGGCGGAACAGCTGAAAAATTACAACTTTTTATCGAGAATATTATCGATACGATGACAACGGAGCCTATTAAAGTCATCCCTATCGGCGTCCACGAAATGAATCAACGCCTAGAAACCTTACAGAAAGAAAATGATATTTTAATGGCGGTTGGCATCGAGAATCCCAAAATTCACATTCCCTTTATCCCTCTCGAAAAACTTTTCGCAAATGATGGGGAAGAACAATTAATCAATCTCGTGAAACAGCGCAATATCTTCGTCAAACGCAGTGAAACAAATCGGATTGCAAAAGAAGTGATTGAAGATAGTTTAACCGAATTCCTAACCTATCTAAATCCGAAAAAAACGATGGATATCTTGATTGCATTTGAAAAAGAATTCGAACAATTAACAGATAAAAAACTAGATAATAGTTTTAAAATTAACTTATTAGTACACCTTGGTTGTGCGTTAGAGCGAATGGTATTAAATGATGGCCTCATTTATCGCGAAGAAAAATCAATGCTTGATACCGAATTATTTAATGCCCTTCAAAAAGTCAATGATACAGTTATTAAACGAATCAATCTTTCTTTAACTGTTGATGAGCTTTGTTATATTTATGATACGATTCTTGAGGCCGATGCTATGTACGCTTGAAAAACATTTTTCTTTAATCTTGTTTATGCTCCTTCCCTTTAGGATAATATAAGTTTGTATACCTTTTTTTCAAGCCGCATTTAAATACGATAGCAATTTTTTAGTAAATCATTCATTACGACTTTATTTTCTTTAGTGTATTAAAAAAATAATACTCTATTCGTTTCATCACTGGCCATTGTGTGGGAGGACTGGTTTATAAGGCCTGAAAACCAATACACTAAATGTGGCACGAAAATTGCTTACTACTATATGGGAATAAAAAACAAAGGGGGCGATTAAAAAGGGATGTAATTAGCTTTAGAATAGAAAACTAATGAACCTAATATATAAGATTCATAATTAGTTCTAGCTATTCAAAACAATAAAATTTATTTAGGAGGTAAGAAGATGGTAGGAATTATCCTCGCAACCCATGGGGAATTTGCTGAAGGTATATTGCAATCCGGGTCAATGATTTTTGGAGAGCAAGAAAATGTTAAAGCGATAACACTTATGCCAAGCGAAGGACCAGATAATGTCAAGGCAAAGATGGAAGAAGCTATCGCAGGCTTTGATAATCAAGATGAAGTACTATTCTTAGTCGACCTTTGGGGAGGGACACCATTTAATCAAGCAAACAACTTATTTGAAGAACATAAAGATAAATGGGCAATCGTTGCCGGCTTGAATTTACCAATGTTGATTGAAGCCTATGCCTCACGCTTTACAATGGAATCAGCTCAGGAAATAGCCGCTCATATTATTGGTACTGGTAAAGAAGGTATCCGCGTTAAACCTGAAGAACTTGAGCCAAAAGATGCTGCACCTACCGCTGATGCTGCTACAGAACAGCCAAAAGAAGCACTTGCTAAAGGAACAGTTATCGGTGATGGTAAAATCAAGTTTGTCTTGGCGCGTATCGATACACGCTTACTTCACGGGCAAGTCGCAACAGCTTGGACTAAATCAACCCAGCCTAATCGAATCATCGTTGTTTCTGATACTGTCTCTAAAGATGATCTTCGTAAAAAATTGATCGAACAAGCTGCTCCCCCTGGAGTTAAAGCAAATGTGGTTCCAATAAGCAAAATGATTGAAGTAGCAAAAGATACACGCTTTGGAAATACAAAAGCACTCTTATTGTTCGAAAATCCTGAAGATGTCCTTAGAGCTATTGAAGGCGGCGTTGATATCCAAGAAGTCAATGTTGGTTCAATGGCACACTCAGTAGGAAAAGTAGTAGTAAGCAAAGTTCTTTCTATGGGACAAGAAGACGTAGAAACTTTCGAAAAGTTAAAAGCAAAAGGCGTTAAGTTTGATGTTCGTAAAGTTCCTAACGATTCACGAGCAAACATGGAAGAAATTCTCAAACGTGCAAAATCCGAATTAAATGAAAGATAACAGGAAAAATTAAAACAGGAGGCCTATTATGTCTATAATATCAATCATTTTAGTAGTCATTGTTGCCTTTCTAGCAGGGATTGAAGGGATTTTGGACGAATTCCAATTCCATCAACCGCTAGTGGCATGTACATTAATCGGTTTAGTAACTGGTAACTTAACTGCAGGGATCATTCTTGGAGGAACACTTCAAATGATCGCACTTGGATGGGCAAATATCGGAGCAGCAGTAGCACCAGATGCTGCGCTTGCTTCAGTCGCTTCAGCAATTATTCTAGCATTAGGTGGACAAGGCGTTCAAGGTATTCCTTCCGCTATTGCCATTGCCATTCCACTTGCAGTAGCAGGACTTTTCTTAACAATGATCGTTCGTACTTTAGCCGTTCCAATTGTTCATTTAATGGACGGGGCAGCTGAAAAAGCTGATATTAAAAGAATAGAGTGGCTTCATATTGGTGCTGTATGTATGCAAGGTTTACGGATTGCTATTCCAGCAGCAGCCCTTCTCTTCATTCCAGCAAATGCAGTTCGTTCATTTCTAGAATCGATGCCTCATTGGTTAACAGATGGTATGGCTATCGGCGGCGGTATGGTTGTTGCTGTTGGTTATGCACTTGTTATCAATATGATGGCAACAAAAGAAGTATGGCCATTCTTTATCCTTGGATTCGTACTTGCTGCTATTTCTCAATTAACACTTATTGCATTAGGTGCAATCGGTGTTGCGCTTGCTCTTATCTACCTACAACTATCTAAAGTAGGCGGTGGCAGCTCAGACGGCGGCAGCAGCGGCGGAAATTCAGGCGATCCACTCGGTGATATCTTAAATGATTATTAACCTAAATAAAGGAGGAAAAGAAAATGGCAGAAGAAAAAATTGAGTTAACAAAAAGAGACCGGCTTAAAGTCGCATGGCGTTGCACATACATCCAGGGCTCTTGGAACTATGAACGTATGCAAAATGGCGGCTGGGTTTTCGCTATGATTCCCGCAATTAAAAAATTATATAAAACGAAAGAAGACCGTTCTTTAGCCTTAAAACGTCACTTAGAGTTCTTTAATACTCACCCATATATCGCTTCTCCTATTATTGGAGTAACGCTAGCTTTAGAAGAAGAACGTGCAAAAGGCGCTCCAGTTGATGATGTAGCGATCCAAGGTGTTAAAGTTGGTATGATGGGACCTCTTGCTGGTGTTGGGGATCCAGTATTCTGGTTTACCATCCGTCCAATGTTAGGTGCATTAGGTGCCTCTCTTGCAATGAGCGGAAATATCCTCGGACCAATCCTATTCTTTGTCGCTTGGAACCTTATTCGTTGGGGCTTTATGTGGTACACACAAGAATTTGCTTACAAAGCAGGTGCTAAAATTACAGATGACCTTTCTGGTGGGTTGCTTCAAAATATAACAAAAGGAGCATCGATACTGGGGATGTTCGTTCTCGCCGCCCTGGTTGAAAGGTGGGTAACCATCAAGTTTACCCCTGTTATTTCCAAAGTAAAACTTGATCACGGAGCTTATATTGACTGGAACAAATTGCCAAAAGGTGCTGAAGGTATTAAAACAGCGCTTCAACAACATGATGCCGGACTAGCCCTTGCAAGAACAAAAGTTACTACACTACAAGATAACTTAGATAACTTAATTCCAGGCCTTGCACCATTACTACTCACATTCTTATGTATGTGGCTACTTAGAAAGAAAGTCAGCCCGATCATTATTATTTTAGGATTATTTGTAGTCGGTGTAGGTGGTCATTTGATCGGACTACTATAATTCATTCCGATCATTTGCTAAGATATAAACTGATTTCGCCATATCTTTTTTAAAAAAGTGGGCATCTCAAGCATAATAAATCAAGCGTATCTAAGGAGTTTGGTGGAAATCCGGAAATGGAAAACCATCAAACTCCTTAAGTACAAGTGCTTCTCTTTGATTTATTCCATTTATGTCCCAAGCGCTTAAAATATTTATTGGCTTATCCTCCAAAAAATCATATAATAAATGAAACAAGTGAAAAAGAAATGGAGCGAATACAATTGGTACAATCGATAAACACAAAGGCTGACTTAACAATGGATGCCACTTCCTTTACTGGGCTTACAGATTACGGAAAAATTATGATTGGCGATAAAGGATTTGAATTTTTCCATGCTCGTGATGTACGTAAATTTATCCAAATCCCATGGGAAGAAGTAGATCAAGTCATTGTTTCTGTCATGTTATGGGGTAAATGGATTCCACGCTATGCCATCAAAACAAAGCGAAATGGTACGTATACATTTTCTTCTAAAAAACCTAAAGTAGTACTTCGAGCAATAAGAGTTTACGTCGATCCTGCTAAGATGGTTCCTTCTATTAGCTTCTTTGATGTTATCAAGCGTGCTTTTAAATCTATATTTAAACGAAAAAAGTAAAGCCTCTAGGACGACATAAACAAAATAAATTGCCAACAGCAGTTTGCTAGGCTTACAGTTCTCACGTACAGCCCGCTTCTGGATTCTGGCAATTTTTTAAAATGCAAACGTTTTCGTTCGATTTGTCGTGTTTGAAACATCATTTTTCAACTCGTATTTTCTTAAAAAAATAGAGCTGAATCGTGCATGTCCCAGATTCTTTTTTGCTGCACAAAAATTAAACAGTCAATGAAGGATCTATTCATGGTATACTATTTATGGCAAAATACCTTTTATTAGACACGAGGAGGAAACGTTAAAATGAACATCCGTCTAGCAAGGATAGACGACCGCTTAATCCATGGCCAAGTAACAACGGTTTGGGCAAAGGCAACTCAAATAGAGCGCATTATTGTCATCAATGATGATGTTGCAAAAGATAAACTTCGTAGCACATTGCTTCAACAAGTCACACCTCCTGGCATAAAAGCTAACGTGGTTGATATTGCAAAAGCCATTCGTGTATACCATAATCCACTCTACGAAACAACTCGGGTCATGCTCCTTTTCACAAATCCAAAAGATGTATTAACCTTAGTAGAAGCTGGCATTCCTATAAAAAGCGTTAATATTGGTGGTATGGTTTTTAAAGAAGGTAAATACATGATCACAAATGCTGTCTCTGTAGATGAACAAGATGAACTAGCTTTTCGAAATTTAGCTGAAAAAGGGATCGAATTAGAGGTCCGCAAAGTCATTTCAGACAATAAAGTAAAATTGCTCCCCTTACTAACAAATTAATTATGCTATAATAAACAAAAGATTGATTTTAAGTGAGGGATAGAAATGGAATGGACAATAACAGATCTTTTTTTACTCATCTTAAATATTGGCGCGTTACTATTTATAATTTATGATGGGCTCATCTTAACTTTATGGAAAGGACAAACACGACTTAAAGTTAACTTAAAATCGCGTAATCGCTCTGATAGTTACATCTTTGTTGGTTTAATTGCGCTCTTGCTTTTTTCCAATATTTTCCGTGATGGCGCGTTTTCAACGACCATTCTTTTAGCTATAATGGAGATTTTATTTCTATTTATTTGTTTTATTCGTCAGCCGAAAGTGATTTTTAAAGAAAATGGTCTTTTTTATAGAGTTATTTTCTACCCTTATATACAGATTGAGCGTGTAAATTTATCAGAAGATGGCATCCTTGTACTTGAAACTGGGAGGCAAAGACTACTTCTTTTTGCTAAAAATCCGGATGATTTACAAAAAATATTGACTTTCTTAAAGGATAAAAAAATAACCAAGCCCTAGTTTTTCGCTAAGGCTTGGTTATTTATATACCTACACTATTTAAAATAATTTCTGGCACAAAAAATTCGATGAACTTGCCATGTAGTGCTTCAATTTCTTCATCAAAATCAGTGTCAAAACAGATAATGCTTTCTTCCAAACGAAGAACAGCAAAGCCATCTTCTTCATAGTCTTCTAGCTGTCCAACAATGTGAACCATTTCTTCATCAGCATCGAATTCAAGAAGGCAATGTTTTTCTTCACTTTCATGAAGTAAATCAACTGTTATTTTTTCTGGAATGTTAATTTCCACGGTATACTTTCTTCCCGGGTCCGGCTCTTCTTCTGGCCAAGTTCCTATACATTCACCAAAATCGCTCATAAAAGCGACTTTATTCCCGGTAAAATCTTGAACTTTTATTTCCACTAACAACTTCCTCCTGTGTTTCAAGTTCTTCCCATATTATAGCATGAATTAAAATAACTAGCTATTTTTTATTCATGATCTGAAAAATATTCTCTGATGCCTTAATTAAGCTAAGTTCTGCGCGGCCATTAGTTAAAAGAACAATTGTTTTTTTGCCATCTTTGGAAAAGAAATTCGTCGCTTGATAGCCATAATACACGCCCCTCGCAACGTAAAATGATGGATATTCATAGACACCATACCCATATTTACTATGCGGACCTTTCGTAAGCATTTGCTTCACAGACGACTTTGAAATAAGTTTCCCTGATTGTAAAGCTTGATCGAATCTAGCTAAGTCAATGGCATTCATGTACATGTCCCCCGCACCAAACACCTGACTAAAATCTTCTATCACCGATCGTGCCTCTAAAATGCCATCTTTTGACTGCATATAACTAGACCCATGATTAGGCACGCTATAAAAACTTTTGCCCAAACCTGCAGATGGCATATTAGCGACATCAAAGATATGCTGCTTAAGATAGCTCGCTAGCGATTGCCCGCTTTCTTTTTGAATAAGGTAGGCTAAAACAGAATAATTGTCATCTAAATAATGCCACTTTCCAGGTTGACTTCGAATCCCTTGCGCTTTGATACTCTCAATTAACTGGGTTGGTGAAATATAAAACGGTCTTACTCGATGCCCCTTAATTCCAGACGTATGACGCAAAAAATCACGAACTAATATCTTCGTCCCATTTGGAAAACCAGGAATATATTGGCTAATAGGAGCAGTAAGTGAGAGTTTCCCTTGTTCAACTAATTGTAACACAGCTGTTGCAATGACTGTCTTTTGTGCTGAGCCAATTAGATGTGCTGTTTCTGCATTATTCGCTTTGTATTTTTCAAGGTTAGCAAAACCATAACCTCTTGAAATAACAAATTTCCCTTTATCTTCGATATAGGCTGAACCATTAAAGTTGATCGAGTATAAATACTCTTCTATTTCTTTTTCTTTCATTGTGCTTGCTTCTGCATGAATTGCTAAGTCTTTTTTTTCTTCTGTTCGTTTAGTTTGGATCGCTTGCTTAGCGTTATTTCTTGCTTGTAATGCCTGTATTTTTTTATAGCCTTTGTAACCTCCTGCAGCTAAAATCAATACTATAAGAAGTACAGCCCCATTTATAACCCATTTTTTTCTGCGTCTGCTGCGAAATGTCGCAGCCCTAGACTTTCTTTTCATTTTAAACTTGCCTCCATCTTAGGTGATTGCTAATATAGTAACATAATGTAACCTAATTGTAAATTACGTCATAATACCTATTATGAAAATGCTACGCTTTAATTATGGAGAAAATAAACTAGTAATAAAGAAGCCCATCGACACGATTCTAATCGATTATTTTTTAGGAAGCAAAATTTGTAAATGGCTGGGTAGTACTTCAATCGATACAGGAAGCTCAGGGCCTGAGTCTCCATCAACATTGACAGAAATGCCTTCATTTTCTGCTCTTATTTTCATTTTTGCTGTTTGAATGTATTCAACGCTGCTACTATCTTTAAGCTTTCCACGCATTAATTGGTGAATCATTCCCGGCGCATTCAGTAAATCCAATTTTTTAAGAATAAATACATGGAGCAGGCCGTCTGCTAACTCTGCTTCTGGTGCCCATTTTTTCATTCCGCCAACAGAACTGGTCAAACCAGCAACAACTAGCGCTGCCTCCCCTTCAAAGTTTCCGTCAACAAATTCAATGCTAAAAGTCAGTACCTCTTTTCGATTAAATGCCTTTAAGCCTTCCATAAAATAAGCCGTAAAACCAAATTTTGTTTTTTGTTTGATGCTTACTTGGTCAACAGCTTGTGCAATCATACCAATTGCCAATACGTTCATAAAATATGTATTGCCAATTTTACCAATGTCCATCGGTTCCAAAACAGCATCCTTTAAAGCTTCAATGGCTTTTTTTGGTTTAAGCGGGATCCCAGCTGACCTTGCCAAATCATTGACAGTCCCAAGCGGCACAAAGCCAAAAGCAGGACGTTTGTCGTGTACTGCAAGCCCATTGATCGTTTCATTAAGCGTTCCATCCCCTCCCATGGCAATGACAGCATCATAGCCTTGCTCTGCCGCTTTAAAAGCAAAATCTGTGGCGTCCCCTTGCTTTTTTGTTTGCTGAACCTCTACTTCGCAAAATCGTTTTAATAAGGCCTGTTCTGCTTTTTTTTGGTAACTTCGTCCTTTTTCTTTTCCAGAAGAAGGATTAACGATTAAGAGTGCTTTTGTCACATTAAACAATCCTTTCATCATCTCTTCTTCTATTATACCCAGCAGAAAAAAATAACAAAACTAAAAAGCGAAGGATAATAAAATTTTTAGGAAATGGTGAAAAAACGAAAGCTCCAATTTTGCTATCTTATTTAACATTTTGAGATATGGCGAAGTGAGCGAAGTCTGGAACAAGCGCTCACTTCTATCTTTTGCCTGATCGATTTTTAACTTAAAATTTGTTTTGCTTTTTCATCTTTTACAAGTAAGAAAACTTTTCCTTGATCCATTTCAGCTTCGTATTTTTCAGCTTCCTCCTGGGGTAAACCTAATTCTTTTAACTTTGCTCGCAACTCGTCTCCTTTTTTTGCAAAGGTTTGTCCTAAAGCTTTTTTATTATAGTCAATATCAGAAAGCTGTGTATTCTTTACAATTCGCGCCGTCCGATCATCATCATGGGATAAAACAAAAATGCCTTCTGCGTCCACACCTGCATCTTTTAGTTGGTTAATTTCTCTTTCTAGCATTTCATCATTTTCATATTCTTTTACAAAAGTCATCATTTATTCCTCCAATATGTTTTTTATTTTATATTAATGGATTTTCCCGATGAACATTTTCTAAAACATGAATTAGTGAAGAGATGCCTCGCCATCGCAAGAAAAGAATTGTTGCAGGCATTTTGTTGCACGTTTGATTTTAGAAATAGGCTGTACCAATGCAATTCTGATAAATCCTTCGCCGCCAAGACCAAAACCACTTCCAGGAGAAAATAAAACACCACATTCCTTTACAATTAACAATACAAATTCTTTATCCGTTATATGTTGAAATTGTTTAGGTACCTTTGTCCAAATAAAGAAACTAGCTTTAGGCTTCTCTATCATCCAGCCACACTTTTTCATCTCATCAACAAAATAATCTATTCTTTCTTTATATCTTTCTTTTTCACAGTTTGCAATCGTGCTCATGTTTTGTAGTGCACTAATTCCCACTTTTTGAAAAGGAATAAATACACCAAATTCAATATCAAACTGCAACTTTTTCAATTTACTAATAATTACAGGGCATCCACTTACAAATCCTAACCTCCATCCAGGCACATTACATGATTTACTTAAACTATATAGTTCTAAAAGATTTGTTTTATCTGTTGAAACTGAAAAAATACTGCTTATTGTGTCTTCTGAATAATTTAATTCAACGTAAGCCAAATCGTGAATAATTTTGATATCATATTTCCTAGCGATGGTTACAGCTAGCTTCAATTTTTCTTTCATTAAGATAGCACTAGTTGGATTCCCCGGTGAACATAAAATCATAACTTTTGCATCACGTAACTGGTCTTCATTAAGTTTTTCATATTCAGGTTGAAAATTTATTGGATCACTTGGGAAATGAGTGACTTCCCCACCAAGCAAATTCACACACGTGGCATAGACACTATAAGAAGGAGAAGGAATTAAAACTTTATCTCCTTTATTAATTAAAAGTGACAAAATATGATAAATCGCCGTTTTTGTCCCAGATACCTCAGCTACTTCTGTTCGTTTATCTAACTCAACGTGAAATTTTCTCTTATAGTAGTGACTAAGCGCCTGTCGTAATTCTTGAATCGTGTTTTTATTAAAACAGCCATATCCATGGTTTCCTTGACAATCTATTTCTGATTTTAATTTTTCTAATAATAATGGGTGTGGCATGCCATCTGGGTTACCTATAGATAGATCAATAAGGTCTTCATGTTCCTTAGACATACGATCAATAAATGAAAAAACATCCTCTTCCATCATATCCATCTCTCCTATTTAATGGTTTTTTCCTTCTCAATAACATTTAAGATAAGCGTTCCTTCCAAAACACTTTTTTCAAAATCATGAACCGCTTTTTCTAAATGATCAATAATTTCTTCTATGCACTCTCTACCATTTAAATTCATTGGGTAGATTAAAAATGCCATTTGCGAATCCGAAAAAGGACTCGCTTTATACCCAGGTACAAAACTAATAAATGGAAAGTTATCACCATTCTCACATTTATTCCAACAAAAAGTGATAAAATTTTGTTCAATATTTAATGTAGAAAATTGCTCCTTTCTTTTCAGCTTCTCAAAACGAATGGAAAAAATAATTTCCCAACCTAAAGAATCTTTATTTAATACTTTAAAAGCTACTTTTTTTTCTAATTCCTTGGCAATATCAAGTGACATCCTATGTAAAGCAACAAAATATCGCTGCATGCCATCAATTCCTAATCGTCGTAAAGCGACATATGCTGAAGCAATGCCCGAAGCAGGACGAGAGTTTTCAACAGTATAACGATATGCTCTAAAATTACCGTATAAAAAATCCTCTTCTTCATAGACATAACTTCCATCGTTTAGTAAATTAAACATATCTTTAGATGACGCGATAAAAAAACTTGTCGAATACGGACATAGTCCAGTTTTATGAAAATCTACACCACATGAGTCAAAAAATAGTAACCCTTTTTGGCGATGAATGATTTGCTGGATTTTTCCTTTTATAATTGGATCCATATCATGTATCCTCGAATCACGCTTAAATGAAAAAACCAGCCAGCCAATGACACTGTCTAAATGAAAGTGTGGCTTATAATTTTGGTTCAATTTATCCAAAACCTGCATTACAATATGGTATATTTTTTCTGTGTCATCATGTGCAAAATTAATGGTTGTTCCGCCACAGCAAATAACAGCTGCTATCTTTTTCCCTCTCGCTACCTGCTCTTTAATCGTTTCAGTCAATGCCCGCTCACACATTTGCCAATTCTCATCTGCTGCAACTCGAATACAACTTTCAGAACCTAAACCTAAAAGCATACATACATGCTCTACGCAATAATGGGAGGGCTCATTTGTTAAAATAACGCAATTAGTTGGAATTCCTTTCGTGTTGGAATCTGGAAACATTCGAGATAACGCCATACGAATAGCATATAGTAAAGTTAACTTCCCTCCATTACAAGATATTCCAACTGATTGTGGCCAACCAATTAATCTACCTAAACTTCTAGCTACTTTTTGCTCAAAGATGAGTGATTTACCTCCAAAGTTATCCATTAAACTATTCACATTATATAGCTGAGTCATTGTAGACGCTGCAATTGTATCTAACAAAGGAGAAGGTAACATGTTAAACAACGCAAAAGGTGAATGTGGCCTAATCACTCCTTGGAATAATTGTGCTACTTCTTTCAAAGTACTTAGACTATCTAGCCCTTCTTCGTTGAGAGAAAATTTAACTAGTTCTTCCTCATAAAAGAAATTTTTGGTTTGTATTTTGGGAGATTTACCTATTACATTTTCTCCTTGAATATATTTTATTTTTTCAAATAATAAGGAAATATTGTTTTCCTCACTATTTAAAAATTCTTTATTTAGGTTATCAAATAAGCCATGGTTTATCGTATTCATATGACAACTCCTTCAAATCGTTTTATGGTTCAATACACTAGTGCTAGTATCTGTTTTTAGATCATTTCAAAAGATAAATAAACCGATTTTACTTCTATCGTTTTTTCATTCAAGAAGTAAAATCGGCTTGTTATGAACTTAATTTTCGTTTTTTACAACTTCGTAATCTAAGCGGACGTAACTTCCGCTTTCATCACCTTGAAATTTCATGCTTCCTTTAGATGTATTGAAAGTTTTTTCATCACTAGGATAAGCTAGCTGATCACTACCGTTAGTATCATCCAGTTCATACACTGCTGCTGAAAACTTAAACTTACTCAATTGATCTTGGAATGAGGCAAAATCTTTCTTATAACTCACTGACCATTTATCATCTGCATCATACAGATCATTCCACAAATTAATAGGATGTACTATCGCGCCATTACTCATACCCTGCTTATCTAAATACAGATCTATTGTACCTCCAAGCTCTGGACCTCCCGATTCGCCATCATTAGAGAAATTAATTTTTCCACTAATCGTATACTTATTTAATTCTGCAACCTTGATTTCTTGATTTTTATGAACAGCATAAATTTGAATCGAACTATCCTTAGAAATTGGATTATTGCTGTTCATTTTAAGAAAATCAAAGGTAATATCCCCTTGGCTGTTAGGTTTATAAGCTCTTTGATCTAGCTCTTTTCCGTCAACCATTACCTTGTATTCAAAAGCTGCTGGTTTTCCATTTGTACCTGTCACAGGTTTTACATTCATTGTCAAGCCTGCTAGTGAGCTGTTAGGCCCCCGCCAGATAGACTCGTAATAATAATTCTCATATTTAAATGTATGCGCTTTTTTTACATCGCTTTCTGATAACAGATCGGTTTTTTGGTGCGAGATTTCAGTCAAAGAAACATCATCCCAGTAAACATCGGTTTTATAGTCACCACGAACAAATATCTGTTTAATTGGATTGTCTTCCATATTCTTCACCAAAATATCAACTCTTTGATAACCATTATTCGTTAATTTGACTTGTTCACTAACTATCTTGCCATTTTCACCTTGAACTTCAATCGTTGGTGTTGTATCTTTATATGCTTTCATATAAAGACTTAAATAATATTTTGTATCTGGTGTTAGTTTTTTCTTAGCTTCAGCTGTTAGTCTTACTCCTGCATCAGGATGGTGAGAACGATATTGCTTCTTCCCAGTATTTCCACCTGGAACTTGGTAAGTATAGAGCCAATTTCCAAATGGCACTTTCCCCTTGTTGTCTTCTGCATTATCATAGAGAGCAGCTAATTTGATAGTAAAGTTCATTTTTGGCGTAATCTTCACATCATACAATTTCTTTACATCTTTAAATACACCTGTTGTACTTTCTATCTGTTTTTTGATCTCATCTCTTGTTTTTTCATCGATATA
Source organism: Listeria sp. PSOL-1 (assembly GCF_902806445.1). Lineage (NCBI taxonomy): Bacteria > Bacillati > Bacillota > Bacilli > Caryophanales > Listeriaceae > Listeria > Listeria sp. PSOL-1. The sequence goes on from NZ_LR760298.1 coordinate 1,470,505, forward strand.
CATCATGACACTTGCTTCATCTAATACTTTATCTTTGTAATAGAGGATACCACCTTTTTCTGTTACTTCTTCTGGGTAAGCAAGTTTCATTGCTTGTTTGAATGTTAGACTTGGAACGCCATCGTCTTCTGCTTGGCTATAATCCTTTGCTGCAATCTTTCTTTCTGAGATACGGCTTCCACTATCAATCATAATCGATGCTGTTTGGGTGCTAATTTCCTGTTCGATACCATTCCAGTCACCGCCAATGACAATTTGCGATTCTTCATTGAGTTTTGCATATTTACCACTGGTTTGGTTTGTATTCATTAGCAAAGGAGAATTCGTGGTATAGGACTCAAACTGCTGTTTATTTAGTGTAATATCCTTCCCTGTACTATTTTTGGAAAGCGAAATTCCCGTTTGATCGAGTGATGGATATGTTGAATCTGGTAACAAGCCATTAGCTGTTAATTCTTTTGGAGCTGTATTAGTTGAAATCGTTGTATTATCTAATACTAAGCTTACAGTCGGTGCAACCTCATAAATGGCTCCAGTTCCAATATTATAATAACGCATATTCGCGTTCAAAGAAGCGGCCTCTGCTTCCATTAGCTGAAACGTCTTACCTATCGTCTGTCCCCATTGTTTAGCAACAGTCTCTGCATGGCCATACTTCGTCGATACACCGGCTGAAAAATTGAACCCCTTCTGACTGTCCCATCCAAGTCCCGCATTGATTGTCACTTCTTCTGTGTTCGTATAGGACCAGTTCGTTTGGGTGACTGATTGGATAGATTCAGTCGTTGTCGTACGTTTTGAAAGTGCCACATCTTCTAGTCCTACATTTACTCGTGGAAAGGCAGCAATTAAAGGGTTTTTTGTTGCTTTAGCATTTGTATTTGGTATTAGCCCCATTACCTTATCATAATCAGAATAAGGGTCTGCTGTGGTGTATTTTTTATAAGGGTTCGAGACATATTTTTGATAGCCCATTGCTCCTAGTGAATCATCCCACTTCACTAAATTCCGATCTTTTACAGTATAACCATTTTTTTCCCATTCATCTGGGATGTTATCTTTATCAGAATCAGGTAAAGTAGCATCTTTTAGTGAAGCTTTTGCATTTGAATAAGGTATAAATAATTCATTTTGCTTAACATCTGTCCAATTTTGTGCTGAGCTTTTCTTCTGGAGTTTTATTCCTTTCAAATCTTCATTTGTTAGCGTAGTTTGAGGTTGATAAATGATTTCGATTTCTTTCTTCTCACCTTTATTTAACTGAACCGTTTTTTTATTTTGCCCTTTTTCTGAAATTATTTCCCCATTAATTTTTATGGTGGCATATTTATCATTTGTTAATTGGAAAGAAAAATTACCTGCTTGTTCACTTTTAATTAAACCTACCCACCGAACAGCTTGATATTCTTGGGTTGTTTTCTTTAATAATTTATTTGCGCTTTCTGTTTCATAACTTAGGTGTCCATTCGTTGTCATTGACATTAAGCTCAATTTTTTCAAATCTTTATCTTGGAAATAATATCCAAGTAATCCGGTTTTATCTCCTTGTTTTTCTTTATTTGGGGTAGTTGCTTTTATTTGACTACCCACCGTTTTTTTTGCTTGGCTACTTAAAGGAACTCCTCCTTGTAAAAAAGTAGATCCTATCAGGGCACATGCTGCTACTCCTAGTAATTGTTTTTTCATTTTGTTTACCCTCCCTATTTCTATTTAACTGCAAGATTTCTGGTTGAAGCTTCTTTTTCAAGAAAACGCTTACAAATAATGAATATGCTTTTTTTTACTGCTCGTTATAAAACCACCTCCTCTTCTTTTTGGAATACGCTTTCTTTAAACTTATTTTAATGCTTTTTCTGATAGATAAATGTATTTAAAAAACGTCTTTAATTTTAAAATGTGAATTTTTTGTGAATCTATTTTAAATATTCCGACTTAAATACTGCACTTGCATGCCCCAAATAAAAAACGCTCTTTTCTCACTTGGAAAAAAGAACGCTTGTTTTGTTTTTTTACTTAGGAAGAACACTATCCAATTTAATTCCAGGTGCCATCCTTACGCGAGGCAATTGGTACATCCCTTTATTTTCATTAGCAAAACCTGGTTTTGTTGTGAAGCCTAATTCGTAGCCCGATTCTTTAGCTGCTTTTTCCGTATCGGCATTAAAGCGACCCACCGGATAACAAAGTCCGACAACTGGTTTTCCCGTAATTTCGCTGATGGTTTTCTTAGAATCAGTAAGTTCTTTTAATTGACTCACGTAATCTAATTGATTCAATTCACGGTGTGTAACGGTATGGCTTTCCATTTTAATGCCATTTTTACTCATTTCTTTCATTGCACGCTGGTCAAAATGATTATCTTGGCCAATTTTATCTGTGATGACAAAGATTGTTGCTTTGAATTGATATTTCTTTAAGATCGGATAAGCATTTTGATAATTGTCCAAATAGCCATCGTCAAACGTAATCACAACAGGCTTTTCTGGAATATTTTTCCCAGTTTTAAGCATGTTCGCTAATTCGTCCATGTCGATTGTTGTATAATGCTGATCTTTTAGCCATTTCATTTGCTCTGCGAATTCACTTGGTTTAACAATTAAACTATTGCGTACATCTTGATTAATGGAATGGTACATGAGTACAGGAATCGTTACTTTTTCTTTTGGTAAATCACGCGTGGGTTGTTCGGCTTTTTTCTTTTTAAAGTCTCTGATTTCTTTTTTTTCTTGTTTACGTTCACTTTTTGTACTTTCATCTGCACTTATTTTATTCGAGCTACAAGCACTTAAAAAAATTGCAAGACAACAAACGATGACAAGTATGCTTGTTTTTTTCATAAAAATCCTCTCTGCTTAGCGAAAAGCTGCTAAAATCTGTTGCTCACTAATCGTATCTATTATTTCCATCGCTCGTTCAGATTCACCGGCTGAAGTTACTTGAATTAGCTCCTCTAACTGGGCAATCAAACTCGTGCTTGTTGAACGAATGATTCCTGTCACTTCAGAATCACCAAATTGGTCTATTTTATCACAAAAGTCTTCAACGATTTGTTTATAATAATCATTTTTTAAATATAGTAATAGTTGAATAATCAAAAAATGTAGATATTTACGGTTAGCTAGCACTTCATCTTCTTTATAATGCGATTTCAGTTCACTATATTTATTGGAAAAAAGATTGCAATCGATGGGTATTTTCTTTGTTATAATCCGTTTAACCGTATTTTTTAAGAATAGCGCAATAATATCTACCATTTCTAAATAGCGCTCTTTAGTGATCGTGCTATCTCGTACGACCGCGCCTTTATAGTCCGTATTTTCAATGTATCCATCTGAAGCAAGCATTGCAATAGCACGTCTAACAGGGGTGCGACTAATATTTAATTCTTTTGATATCGCTACTTCAATTAACCTTGTTCCTGGGAGCATCTCACCATTTTTGATTTTTTCTTTAATCTCGCGGTAACATCTACTTTCCATTGTTTCTTTTTGCTTTTGCACCATAAGTCATATCATCTCTTTCTTTTGATGTAATTATATAAAAGATTTACTAGAAATGATTTCTTTTAAAAAGTCATTTTCTGAAACCTTTTTTTCCATTGATAGATACGGGGTATATTCCGTGTTTTCTGCAACAAGCAGGCGCATTTTCATCGCAATAATTTCTTCAATCATTGAAAGTGCATGTCGTTTTTTCTTTGTACTAAAATAACGACTAATTTGGCTGATTCTGCTTATTAAAATAAATAGTAAAAACACAAAGAGAAGTATGAAGATAACTGTAAAAACTTGAACCTCTACTTCTTTTAATTCAAATAAAAGTCGACCTGCTAAAACCGCAAAGAAGATAATCATAAAATAACCAAAACCTTTTAACCAAACGAAATGATTATTTTTCTTATCCAGCTTGCTTTCAGATTTTATAAAATCAATTAATTCGTCGAGATCATCACGTGTTTTAAAACCATTTCTACAAAGATATGCATAAAATAAATACTCTCTAAGTTGCATAAACTCTTTAAAACTTCTTAATTTATAGCGCAAACGAAGAAAACGGCGTGCTCGCGCCACAATCATCCAATAAAATAAAATGATGATTAAACAGACATAACTAATAAAAATAGCAATTAAATAAGCTTTTAAATAGTAGACCCCGCAAACAAAAGCAACAGTCAGAAGGAGAAAAAGTAAAAGATAACTCTTCCACCATCTGCTAATAAAACTGTGTACTAAATTCCAATTTCCCAATTTTCGCTTATAAAAATAAATTAATTTATTGAATGAAATCATGGCACATCCCTCTTTCTATCTGATTCTAGTTTACCATGAGTTTACGTCAGAGAAAAGATGTAAACTTATTTATAATAAATCTTACCGCAAATCTGATAAATAGGCGATTTTAAATATTTGATGTGCGAGATAAATTGGTTAAAACTTCCGCATGATTTTCTAAACATATCGCGCTTTTATTTTGAATTATTTTTTAAAGTTAAAACAACGACCTCAGGATTATTTAATACACGGGGTACGAAGAAAACTGAATTCCCTAATCCACGACTAACAATGAGTTCTCTCCCATTTTGTTGATGGCTACCAGCTGTAATTTTCGGAAAAAAGCCCTGTCCCGGAGCAAAAAGTCCTTCTGTAAATGGCAAGCGGATTTGACCGCCATGAGCATGTCCAGCTAAGATCAAATCAACTGGCATGGTTTGATAAAGTGCCCAAAATTCCGGACGATGGGAAAGCAAAATCGTAAATTGATCTTCTCGAATATTTTTAGTTGCAGAGATAATATTTTCTTTTAAAACTTCTAGTCCTAGCTTGAATTTTTCAGATTTCGTAAGCTCTTCACCTTCTAATTCTTCCAGTGCAAAAGAAGGATCCGTCACACCTGCAACTACAATTGTCTCGCCCTCAGCTTCCAGCAAACAATGTTCATTTTCTAAAATGGTTACACCTGCTTGTTTTAAAAAAATAAGTAGCTCTTCATAAAAAGCACTACGCTGTTCATGATTGCCATTAATATAAAAGACTGGGCAAATTTTGACTAATTTACGTACTAAAGAAATAGCGACATCAATCCATTCGTCGCCATCTAACAAATCGCCAGTAAGGAAAATCCCAGTTGGCTCAACCCGTTTGACAATCTCTAATAATTTGTGGTTTGCACGTCCAAATTTACTACTATGTAAATCAGACAGTTGAATAAATTTTTTTCCCTTCCATTCAATTGGAATTTTAGTGGAACTAACCTCATATTCTGTGATTTGTAATTTCTTGGTTGAATAATAGGCATAGCCAGCGATCGCTGCTAAAGAACCCGCTAGCGTCATCCATCTTTTAGACATTTTGACTTCCTCTTTTACAATTTTTTCGTTATCCAAAAGCTGTGTTAGTGCGTGTGGGATATCATGGCTACGCCCACACGCACTAACGATAGCTTTATTTACTCGTCTTTTTTATTTGCTTTAGCTTGTTGCTCACGTGCTAGATCTTTATTCGCAATGGTTGGATTTTCTTTCTTGTTGTTTGGATCTTCTGCTGCTTTTTTCTGAAGTTCAAAGTATTTATCTAAAACTTGTTTAGCAATTTGCATGTTAATCTTATGATCTTGACCATTGACACGGTAACCCCAAGGAACGACCACAGAAATGGCGATTTTAGGATCCTTAGCAGGAGCATATCCAATGAAGGTTGTATTCCAAACTTCAGCCATCTTATTGCCTTTTTTTGGACCATCATAGAAGGCTTGTGCCGTACCAGTTTTCCCAGCCACATCGTAGTCACTTGATGTAAAGACACTTCTTGCTGTACCTGAAGAGCCATGTGTCACAAGATAAAAACCATCTCTAACCGTTTTCATTTGTTGTTCAGTAGCAGGAATTTTATTTAAAACAGTAGCATTTGATTTTGATTTTATTTTACCAAGTTCATCACCTTTGTCACTTGGATCACGAATTTCTTTAATTAAGGTTGGCTTTAGCCGCTTACCTCCATTGGCAATGGTTGCGCTATATTGGGCAAGTTGTAGCGGTGTATAAGAGTCATATTGTCCGATAGCAAAGTCAAGTAATTTACCGCCTACATCGTCTGGTCCTTTATAACCAACTTGTTCACCAGGTAAATCAATTTCTGTTTTAGCACCTAATCCGAACATCCGGTAATACTTTCTCATTTTAGAGAAGGTGTCTAAATTTGCATGAAGTGGCGCATCATAAACATACTTAGCACCAGACCATTTCATTGCGGTTTGGAACATATACGAGTTAGATGAACGCTCTAAAGCTTGTTCTGGATTTAAAGAGATATTATTATAGCCACTATTATTGAACCAAGAACTCTTCTTCTTCGTTCCTTTGATCTTAATTGGTTGGTCAACAAAGACAGTACTTGGTGTAATAACGCCATCCATCATCGCGCCAAGTTCAGTAGCACCCTTTACAGTTGAACCCATATTATAAGCGGTTGTGAAAGCACCAAGTGAATAATCCTCAAATTTACCTTTTTCATTCAAGCGCTGACCAGCCATAGCTAAAACTTGTCCATCCCTTGGATCCATTGCGACAACAAACGCTCGGTCGAACAAATCAGATTGCCCATAAGACTTACCTTGATTAATATTTGTGCGCAAAATTTCTTCGGTGGCTTTTTGCAAATTCACATCAAGCGAAAGAACTAGGTCTTTCCCGTTTTGACCAGCTTCTTTTTGGACCGTGTTAATAATATTATTGTTAGAATCAAGCACGGTTTCGTATTCTGCTTTTTTTCCAGCTAAGACCTTTTCATATTCGGATTCAAGATAGCTTTTTCCAACACGATCATTTCGGTTGTAGCCTTGTGATAAATAATATTTTACTTTATCTTCTGGCAAACCTTCTTTTTCAGTACTAACAGATCCTAAAATGGAGCGTAGCGTCTCATCATAAGGGTAATATCTATTCCAATTCATCGTGGAATCAACACCTGGAAGTTCATCTAGATTTTCACTAACACGTGCAATTTCACTTTGAGAAACATTTTTATCTTTAATAATTTGCTCACTTAACGCATAACCGTTTGTCATCCGCTTATAGAGTGTAGCAATTTTAATGTCTGTTTTAGTAAGCTTATCAAGGTCCGCTTTAGTCACTTCATTTAATTGAGCCTTGTACTGCTCATTAGAACTCTTTTCACGCTCTTTTTTTGTTAAACGTTTGCTTGATTCGTCTTCATTTGTTGCGATCCAGTAGTTTTTTAACGTACGTGTTGATATTTTTTCATCTGGAACATCGATCAAATTATTTAATTTCTTCGCCACTCGTAAAATCTCATCGTTTTGTGTTTTGCTGCTTCGTGTGTAAGTAATGGTGTTTACTGCGCTATTACCGACAAGTAAGTTGTAATGGCTATCATAAATCCCACCACGGGGCATATTTTTTTTGATCATTACATTATTGGTTCGTTCTGCTTTTTTCTTATACGAATTACCGTCAACAATTTGCACAACTCCGAGACGTAAAATAAGCGCTGAAAAAAGTAAAAAAACGATAAAAAATAAAATATTTAAACGAAGGGGTAGCACAGGAATCTTTTTCTTTTCTTTTTTATCAGTGTTAGGCGTTCGCCTTATACGAAATTTCACACATACAAATCCTTTCTTTAATGATTAAAATAAGGTAATAAAAACCCTGCTCTTTTTATTTTAACAGATTATCTCCAATTCGTCGTTTAAAGATTTCTTAAAAATGCATGAGAAATGATAGAAGCTTTTTTCTATCATTTCCTCATCAACAGTCACTAACTTAAGTTAGTATCACTCAAACATATCGTAGAAGTCTAGCCTCAAATTTTTACCTTTACGGCAATTTATTCCCAGCAGACAAATAAATGTCATACCATTCCTCACGCGTCAAGGTGACTTCGCTAGCCTTACTAATTTTTTGTAATCGTTCAGGCGTCATTGTCCCAACAATTGCTTGCATTTGTGCAGGATGATGCAAGATCCAAGCAATTGCAATTGCAGCGTTAGTTACATGATATTTTTCAGCCACTTGCTTTAATTTTTTATTAACTTCTGGAAATTTTTCATTATCTAGAAAAACGCCTTCAAAATAACCATATTGAAATGGAGACCAAGCTTGAATCGTCATCTGCTGAATCCTACTATATTCTAAGATCCCATTGTCACGGTTAATGCCCGCTTCATTGGTCATATTTACATTAAAACCTGCATCAATCATTCCTGTATGCTTAAGACCAAATTGAAGCTGATTAATGAGTAATTCTTGATTTACCGCCGTTTTCAGCAATTCAATTTGCATTGGATTTTGATTACTTACACCAAAATGACGGACTTTCCCCGCCTTTTCTAACTCATCAAATGCTGCTGCAACTTCTTCAGGCTCCATCAATGTGTCTGGGCGATGCAACAATAAAATATCCAAGTAGTCCGTTTTTAAGCGTTTTAAAGTACCATCTACCGAAGCAATAATATGTTTCTTTGAAAAATCAAAAAGACCTTTTCTGATCCCACATTTTGATTGTAGAATCATTTTTTCTCTTAAATGCGCTTTTTGCGAAACAACATTTGCAAAAATTTCTTCCGATTTTCCAGCTCCATAAATATCGGCATGATCAAAAAAATTAATTCCTTGTTCAAGCGCAGTCATCACTATTTTCTCAGCTTCATTTGTTGAAAGGTTGGCCATACGCATACAACCAAGTGCAATTGCCGGAGCTTTTATCTTTCCACCTAAATTAATTTGTTTCATGACTATTCCACCTTTCTTTCATTCATTATATGATAATTTTACGAAAAAACGTAGGATTTCACTTGAATGAGGAATTAGAACTGGTATTTTTCATTTATTTATTATACAATACCTTTTGTTGGCAAGTTTTCATGATGGAGAAATACCCAAGTCCGGCTGAAGGGGACAGACTCGAAATCTGTTAGGCGGTGTATGCCGCGCCGGGGTTCGAATCCCCGTTTCTCCGTTTTCCAGATTGATTTCTCATATAATTCTTAACGAATATAAAGCGAGTTTCAAGTTTAGTTGGATATGATATCCATTCGAAATCAATCTATGTCTTTTACCAGTATGGTTCTCTCTTTCCCATACTGGTTTTTTATCATTTTTTCAAAAAAAGAAAATCAGACAAGCAAGCTAAATACTAGAAGTAAAATGGCTAGCAGAAAACCATTAATCCAACTAAAAGTTTTCCAAAAAGCAGCTTTTAAATTCGGAAAATAAAGAGAAAAAATACGAAATCCAATTAAATTGGCTACTGAAGCAATGAGTGTTCCTATTCCGCCAATGTTTACACCTAACAAAACAGCATGCGCATGGGCAGAAAATGGCGCAATTAAAATTGCAGCAGGAACATTACTAATCAGCTGACTTACTATAGCTGAGCCAATTAAACTAGATAGTGGGCGCGTCAAAAGCTGCGGAAGAAAATGCTTCATCAAAGAAATAGACATTAAATTTCCAACAATTAAAAAGAAAAACACAAACGTAAGAAGTAGCCGATAATCGATTTTCCTAAATGCAGTACGATCAAAAAACAGCAGTACAATACATAATAGCGGAACAACGATAAAATATGGTATAAGCTTTAATACTGTCAAAACCATAGCTATAAATAGGAAAACAGGAACAATCACAGCTTTCTTATTTATGGTTTGAGTTTCCGAAATATTTGCTAGTGTGAGTTCTTTTAACGGGATTTTCAACGTTAACACGAATAAAAGCACGAGCGAAATAAACGATAATGGTAATAACCAGCGTAAGAATGTGACAATGCTTAAATGGTAGTAAGCAAATAAAAAAAGATTTTGCGGATTTCCAAATGGCAATAATACACTTCCCAAATTAGCCGCTATAATAAGTAAAACAACACTCCAAATAATTTCAGGAAAATCTTTTACCTTTTTTACAATCATAATAAAAATCGGGATTAAGCTTAAAAGCGCGACATCATTCGTTAAAATCATGGACGAAAAAAAGCAAGCCATACTAAACGACGAACAAGAACACGTGTAGATTTAGCACTCCTGATCATTTTTTCAGCTAGAACATTTAGTACGCCCACTCTTTCAAAAGATTTTATAACTAGCATCAAACCAAACAGTGAAAAAATCATCTTGACATCAATGTAAGAGATGGCAAATTTTCCATATAAGCAGCTAGCTATGGCAAGTAAAAATGAAATGGTAAATAACCAATCCTTTTTTAAAAACATTAATATTTTCATGCTTTAGCCCCTCAAGAATGAAATAGCGATTTAGACACATTTAATTCCCCATTTTAAAGTCTTTACTTGTTAGCTCAAACCTTCCCTTTAACCCCGGTGTGATATAAACTTTTTTATTTTTGCTTACAAAAATGGCTTCCACACCTTTTTGCTTCTTAATAAACTTAAGTCCACTTTCAATTCCTTCAGAAAAGGCTGCGGAACTAAGACCATCACCGGTAATTGATTGATCACTAATGATAGATACACCTGCAATATCATTATCAAATGGATAACCTGTTTTTGGATTAAATAAATGATGATATTTTTTCCCATCTACTTCTAAAAAGCGCTCATAAATACCGGAAGTCACAATTGATTTATTTTGTTCAGGTAATTTGCCAAGGATTGTTCCTCTTGGCGAAAAAGGATCTTGAATGCCGACATTCCAATCCCCACCTTTTGGACTTTCACCTTGAACAATTACATTTCCTCCTAAATCAATAATTGAAGTGGTAACGCCATTTGCTTTAAATACTTGTTCAACTTGATCGGCAATGAAACCTTTGGCAATGCCGCCTAAATCTAACTGCATTCCTGCTTTTTTTAGATAGACTGTTTTATTTTGATCGTTTAATTCGATGTTTTTATACCCGATTAGTGGTAACCGCTGATTAATTTCACTTTGTGCTGGTTTTCTAGCATCTGGAAAACCAATATGCCAAAGTGAAGTAATGGGACCAATTGAAATATCTTTAGAACCACCTGTTGCCTGACTATACTTTATCCCTTCTTTAATTAAATAATAAATATCGTTATCTACTTTAACTGGTTGTTTCCCACTTGCTGCATTGATCTTATCAACTTGTGAGCTCCTTTTTTCTTCGTCATTGACATCAATTTTATCAGCTAATTCTCGAACTCGCTTAAACCCTTTATCTAAAACAGCTTCTTTTCCGTTATCATAAATTTTTAACGTTACAACCGTCCCCATTAAAAATTCTGTTTTGGCATAAGGTGTTGTGATCAGATTCCGTGTATCCTTTTTTCCTGAAGAGTTACCGCTTGATGCACAGCTAGCAAGAAGTAGTGTTAAACAACTAAAAATAATGATTGTAAAGCCTTTTTTCTTCATAAACTCACCTCATAATTTATCCTACGCTAATAATGTATCCTTTATAACAAATGAAGTCAATATAAAAAAGAGCGGGAACCTTCTTTACACCAGGATCTCGCGTTCTGATATTCTCTGCTAAAAAAGGGTATAAGAAAATTAGCTTACACTAAAAAGGGGCGAAAAAGGTGAAACATAATAAAAAAAGTATTAGCCAAAACTTAAATATTTTACGTGCAGGAGTCCTTGGTGCCAATGATGGTATTGTTTCAACAGCGGGTATTGTTATTGGCGTTGCTGGTGCAACAACCCACCTCAATACCATTTTTATTTCTGGAATTGCTGGACTTGTTGCTGGGGCCTTATCGATGGCTGGCGGTGAATATGTTTCTGTCAGCACACAAAAAGACACCGAAAAAGCAGCAATCCAAACTGAACGAGAGGAAATTGCTGCTGATTATCAAGGTGAGTTAAAAGAACTGGCAACCTTTTATGAAAATAAAGGGCTAGCAAAAGATCTAGCCTACCAAGTAGCCTTTGAGTTAATGGCAAAAGATGCACTTAATGCTCATGCTGAATCGGAATTAGGACTAAATCCTAATAATTATGTTAATCCCTGGAACGCTGCACTTTCTTCTATGTTGTCTTTCTCAGTAGGCGCACTTTTACCACTTTTAACGATTTTGCTTTTCCCGCCTAATGTACGTATTGGGCTCACTTTTTTAGTTGTGCTAGCCTCTCTTGGGTTAACAGGGTATATCAGTGCTTACTTAGGCAGTGCTCCGAAACGAAATGCTGTTTTGCGCAACATGTGTGTTGGGATGCTAACAATGATCATCACGTACCTTGTTGGCTTATGGGTTGGTATTTAACCTAGATCTTGTCCAGTTAAAATAATGTAACAAAGCAAGAAAATATTTAAAGCAACAATCACAAGTGTTGCTAACCATGCTAACATTTTTACTGAGAAGGTATTAGCAAATTCACCCATTTTCTTCTTATCACTCGTAAATAATACGAGTGGAACAACAGCAAATGGTAATTGCAAGCTTAAGATCACTTGGCTCCATAAAAGTAAAGAGCCTGTCCCTTTTTCTCCGGCGATCAATGTCACAATAAAGACGGGGATAACTGCAAGCAGACGCGTAATCATTCTTCTAAGCCAAGGTTTCATTCGTAAATGGATAAAGCCTTCCATGACAATTTGTCCACTCAAAGTTCCTGTAATTGTTGAATTTTGTCCTGAAGCTAGTAATGCTACCGCAAAAAGTGTACTAGCAAGCCCCGTTCCAAGCGTTGGACCAAGCAAACGATAAGCTCCTTCGATTTCAGAAACATCTAATCCTTTTCCAAAAAATGCGGATGACCCAAGAATTAAGATTAATGAATTAATCGCAAAAGCAACCGTTAATGAAAACGTTGAATCAATTTTAGCAAATTTCACAGCCTCTTTTTTACCTGCTTTTGTTCGTTCATACTTTCTTGTTTGAACAAGTGAAGAGTGAAGGTATAGGTTATGAGGCATTACTGTTGCCCCTAAGATCCCGAGTGCAATAAACAGCATTTGCGGATTAGTAGCAATTTCAGTATGAGGCAAATAACCTTCTAAAATAGCGCTAACGGAAGGATGGCTAACTGCAACTTCAAAAATAAAAATGGCAAAAATCGTTATCATTAGAACAATGACGATCGACTCGATAATACGGAAGCCTTTTTTTTGCAATAAAAGGAGTAGTAACACATCGAGCGTCGTAATTGCTACGCCAGCTAGAAGTGGAATACCAAACAGCAAATTAAGCGCAATTGCCGAGCCGATAACTTCAGCAATATCTGTTGCAATAATGGCCAGTTCTGTTAAAACCCATAAAAAGAGCGCTACTTTCTTCCCAACTGCAGCTCGCGTAGCTTGGGCTAAATCCTTTCCAGTTGCAATTCCAAGTTTAGCTGACAATGTTTGGAGTAACATCGCAATTAAATTGGAAATTAAAATGACACTAAGCAGTGCATATCCAAATCTTGCCCCACCAGCGATAGATGTTGCCCAGTTCCCCGGATCAACGTAACCAACTGCAACAAGGGATCCTGGTCCCATAAAAGCAAGTAATTTTTTTAAGAAGCCCGCATTTTTGGGCACTGAAACGGAATTGTTTACTTCTTCTAAACTAACGTTGTGAGATTTGGAAATCCATGCTTTTTTTTCTTTCTTTTTTTTACAGGTTGATTCTTCTGATACCACATGTTCTCCTTCTTTCTAATCTGTTTCTAATTACATTTTGCCTTAAGGAAACTTTTTTGTCAATAGGAAAACATTATCAATAGCATTAAAAAAAAGCTGCTTTATTGCAGCTTTTAAACAAAAAATGGATTCGTTGTTTTCTCATGGCCAATTGTACTTGCTTCGCGATGTCCTGGATAAACAATCAACTCATCTGGTAAAGTAAAAAGTTCTGTCGTAATACTATGAAGCAATGTCTCCTTATCTCCTGTATACAAGTCTGTCCGCCCGATACTTCCTTTAAAAAGAGCGTCTCCAACGATCGCAAAATCATCAAAAATAAAACTAACACTACCGATTGAATGCCCCGGTGTCTCCACTACGCGAAACTTCATTCCATCAAAATCATACATTTTTAAATCGAATTCATATTCGGCAGGCTCAACAATAATTGGCGAAATCCCATACATGTCCATGTCAGCTGACCCGTTATGAAGCGGATTTCCCAACCATTCTTGTTCTTTGGTACTAACATAAACTGGAATTTCATAGGTTGAACGAATTTCAGTTACTGCACCAATATGATCTAAATGGCAATGCGTTAGTAAAATTGCAAGCGGCTTTACATTTTCTTGTGTTATTGCGTGCTCGATTTTTTCTTTATCTGCACCTGGATCAACAATAAGTGCTGATTTTCCATTATGAATAATATAGCAATTTTCTTCTAGACTTCCTGTTATTACTTGTTTTACAGTCAACATAGCTAGTCACACCTTTTCCTTTTCTTTTTATTATACCAAGTGGTAAAATTATATCACACTAAAGATAAAAACGGAGGGATACATAATGAGTAACACGATGCTACATACTTGCATTCGCGTGCGAGATTTAGAAAAATCATTAACTTTTTATCAAGAAGCTTTAGGATTAAGAGAAGTCCGTCGCAAAGATGTCCCAGAAAATAAGTTCACACTGGTTTATCTTGCTTTTGAAGAAAATGGTTTTGAATTAGAGTTAACCTATAATTATGATCAAATGAAAGCTTACGATATCGGTAATGGCTATGGTCACTTGGCAATTGGCGTCGATGATTTAAACGCAGCTCATGAAAAGCATGTAGCAAACGACTATACAGTAACAAAAATTTTCAGCTTACCAGGTTCGAAAACAATTTACTATTTTATTACCGATCCTGATGGCTATAAAACGGAAATCATTCAAAATAATACATTAAGCTAGGACATGTCCTAGCTTTTTTAATCATAATAAACGATCATGTAGTTCTTTCCTTTTTCTTGATCATAACCTTGAACAATATCGCTTTCCTCCAAATGCTCTAAGTCCTTGATAACAAGAGCCATATTCTTTCCTAGCTTAACCGTTTTACGCATTTTTTTTGCTAGTTTTTCAGCTCGCTCTTCGTCTAATTCAAATGTTTCTGGAAAGCGTATATTATTTTCGCGTTCAAAATTCTCAACTATTGTCTTAAATTCTGCTTGCTTCGCTGGTTGCAAAAGCGTTGATTCAGCAAAGCTTTGAATATCTAATGATTCTTCTGCTGCAAGATATTCACTCGTTGCTTTTACAAAATTAGATTTTTCATGAAGAGAATCTTCTTTTTGTTTAATATAATCTGTACAAATTTCAACAAAGCCTTCTGTATAAAAACGACTACTTGTTGTCTGCTCGATATTTAAAAAACGATTTTTCCAATAAACGGAATCATTTTTGTTCAGGCGATCAAGGACAAGTACTTTATTTCCTGATTCATTGTCACAATTAAAAATAAAACAGCCTTTATCGAGATCCATCCCATTAATGCCTTTGTCATAGCCAATTTCAAATTCTTCATTTTTAAAATTATTTTTCAAGAATACCTCTTTATTCTCGACTTTAAAGATACCGATTGCATCTGCCATTTCCCCGTCGGTAACAACATTTTCAACATGAAAAACCCACAGATCACCATTTTTAATATTTGGATGTGTAGACTCGCTGTATAAGTGTTTCAAGATATTCACTGTATCCTCAAGAAAATAACTTGGGTCGTTAAATATATTTTGGCAGTATGTATAAACTTCATTAAACTTCAATTCGGTCTCGTGTATAAAATGATAATATTTATCTTCTATAAAGGGTGCAAAAAAGATCGCACCTAAATGAACATTCAACTCAGAATGAATCTCTTCTAATACATTTCCCGCTGCTTCATAACCCTCTTCTTGTGCTTTATTTCCAACAAAATGAACAACTAAGCGATCTATTTTAGCATAAGAAAAATCCACCATTTTATCTCGTCCTATCTTTATTTATTCTATACCCAGTATAAAGAAATTTTGCCATGTACGCTAGCGCAAAACAAATAAATTCTGCTATACTAAGCTTAAAAAGGAGTAAAAAAATGCCAACAGAAGCTTTTATCCAAGCTGTCCATCAAACAGTAAAAAAGATTCCTAAGGGAAAAGTAACAACTTATGGACAAATTGCCTATATGATTAATCATCCTAAAAATGCTCGTTTAGTGGGAAATGTTTTACATCGTATAAATCCTAAGCTTAACCTACCCTGCCACCGAGTTGTTAATCATTCTGGACGACTTGTTCCTGGCTGGAATGAGCAACAAGCCCTGCTTCAAAAAGAAGGTGTTTTGTTTAAGTCAAATGGGAATGTAGATCTTAGACGTTACTTTTGGCAGGGATAGATTATGAGTACTTTCTCGCTCTATGGTTTAAGCAGTTTTAATATACTATCATTATCTTATGTCTTTATCACAATATAAAATGGGAAGCAAAAAATAAAAACATAATGAAAGATTCATTTTTTTGCCATAACCGACTAATATTTATTTAAATAAAATTCATTGTAATCGTCAATTATTTTTTATAGCAAAAAAATACCAACGACTAAACTTCAAAGTCGTTGGTATTAGTAGATACCGGCGGTCGGGGTCGAACCGACACTCCCTAATGGGAACTGGATTTTGAGATTCATCATTCAGTTTTCTGATATATTTTTTGAGTTCCTGTTGATATTTTATGGCGCTGTATAGCCAATTTTATTTTCTATTATTTTTTATGCGTTTCCCTAAACACTTAATTTTGATAGTCAAATTGATGTTCATTTTCACAAAATGGCTTTGTTATGAATGGTAATTTGATTTCTTATTTTTTAGATAATTATGAAATGGTTATACTAAAGTGGACACTAAAAATACGCGGATTTGAGAAAGGACACTTTTATACAACGAAAAAACTACTCCATAGAATTTAAACGACAGGCTGTTAGCCTGATCTTGGTAGATATGCAACCCGTAAGATTGGTTTCTAAACAACTAGAAGTACATGAGAACACGCTTTATCGCTGGGTAGCGGAGTATGAACAATACCTAGTAATTTTTCTGAATTCTTTTATCGTGTCAGATAGCCTGTCTTCTTCCTGACTACTATGAAAAGTCACATTCTCCACTCCCCATTTTAGTTTTCTATCTTGCGCTAATATTAATTATTATGAATGCTGTCAAGCTCCAGCGCGATATTCGACAGTAATCATAAAATGTCTGATAGTTGCTTAGAGACTCAAAGTTTAGGACACATTCTATTTTTATCCCATCTATATGCTAGGACTGTAAGCGAGCACCACAACAGAAGGATGACTGCATATCCCAGTAGGATATTTGTGTTCTCTCCAGATACGACATCCATGGTAGCAGCAGAAGTATTGTATATTTTCGATACCGTAAGAAGCATTAAATTTTTTAAATCATAACCCCCTAGGTTAGGTAAAAGTAACATGTATACGAACAAAACAACAATACTAACCAAGGTAGAGCGTATCACCGTCGTTAAAATAAAGAAGAAAACGCCAAATAAAATCAAAACTAAGATTTGATACACCACCTGTAAAGGCAGTTCTCCTAAATAATTAACACTTGTATTAGGCTGAACTCCCATTATGGCATTGAATACATACTGAATGCCTATAGAAAGTATGATGGTTATGAAAACAGTCGCAATGGCAACTAATAGGATGGATAAAAGTTTGCTGAAAAAGAAGTTTTTATAGCCATTCAACAACAACTGACTCTTCGCTGTTTTATATTTGAAATCGTAATTCGCTAGTTGACAACTATATATACCAAAAATCAATGGTAAGAGTAAAATAGCAATCGATGTGAAAATTTGATTGGGTGCATTTAACGGATTTAATGCCACCTTGGCTGCAATGACACGGTAATAATCATATTTCAGAATGTTACTAATTTCTTCTGAATTGCCATTCTTTTTCACCTCTAGTTCCTCTGATAGTGCTTGTTTTAAAGTAATGCCATCTTTCTTATATACCTCCATCGTTCTATCGAAATCTGCCTCTTTTTGATGAAGTGCACTATACTGTGCGTAGCTAGAAAAGCCACACAGAACAAGGACAAATAGGAACAGTATGATAAAATAGTTAGCCTTCCATTGATAAAACAACTGCATCTTCACATTATCCCACATATTTTTCATAGACGCTCTCCAAATCTGTAAATTCATTTATATCTACATGAGTCAATGACGTATGATGAATAACAAACACTTCATCCAGGATTCGATTATAAAAATCAAACTGATGACCACAAACTAAAATAAGCATTTCCTTTTTGTAGGATAGCAACAAGTTTTTCACTTGCTTTGCCGTCTCGTAATCTAGGCCGTTGGATACTTCATCCAATATAAGCATTTCTGGTTGTGTAAATATGGCGATCAGTATTGACAAAATCTTTTTTTGTCCTAACGAATAAGTCTTTACTTTTCTCTTTAACACACTATCATCTATGTATTCCAACAATACTAACGATTCTTCTTTCTTCAAAGCTCTTCTCACCAAAAGTTTTATATTATCGTATCCATTTAAATGAGTATATACGTTTGATTCATCAAAGACCGCGGCAATTCTTAACGGCTTTATAATATCACCTGTATAGTTTTCAAATCCCATAATACAGTTGAAAAATGTGGTTTTACCCGCGCCATTTTTGCCAAGAAAAAAAATAATGCCGTTGGAATCCAGCTTTAAATGAAAGCCATCTAGTATTTTTTTTTGATCATATGTCTTCTCTAAATTAATAATTTCCAGCATCTCACTACCTCTTCCATCCACTGTTAGTCATCCGAAGATAATGCAGCTACACGTTTAGGGACACCAAACCTGCAACTGCCTTCTCTATTCAAATGGTGCTTTTATTTTAAATATCCTGAACCATTAGACTTCACTCTGTAGTAATCGGATCTATCGAATTGAGCGACTGAAATATCGCCCCACGGCGTTGGTGATCCAATTTTATAGGTTTTAGTTCCTCGATAATCTTTATATCCTGAACCATTTGCATAGTTTGAAATGCCCTTTTTCTTAATGATATTCGGGAAAATATACCCTGCTTCTTGCCACTTACTATTTTCTGCTACCCTCGTTCCATTGTATTTGTAACTAATGAAATCCTTACACCACGCAGCAAACCCACCTCTTTTATAAGAATATGTTTTATTTTTGTATGCTGCTGCTCGCAACATGACACTATTGGAACCCGTTTCTGCATCTTCTGTTATTTCTTCCTCTACTCCAACACTATCAATTTCAGAAATAGCTTGTGTTGCATCAATATCAAAATTCGTAATTTCTTGTGATGTGACTGCCTCCGTATCATTTTCTTCCGCATTCGCTTGTAGAGCTGGTGCCGCCACTGTGAACGTAAGTGAACATGATAATGATAATGCAATCGTTTTTACCTTTTTTTTGCTCCATACCTTTAATATAATGAATTCCCCTCTTTTATCTATATTTTTTTAACAGTCTTAATTGTATAATCATTGCATTATCGTGTCAAACATTATTGACATTGATCCAATATAAAAACTAGGGCTACTCATAAATTGTTTATCCTGTTTTTTTCAGTTGGCTTTTTTTAACTTAAAAAGGGTGAGATTGAATAAAGCTTTATTATCATTACTTGTCAAGACTTATTGTAGTTCTTGTTCATAAAGGGTATAGTGATAAAATACGGCATTATCCTCTTTAAATAAAAATCTACAAGTAGATTGATCTACTTATAGATTCTTGCAAACAAAACTTACTTATATTTAATCAGTGATCTAATAGAAGGAGGAGTTTTATGCGATTGTGGCACGAACAACTTATTCCACTATTAATCTCGTCAACAATTACTTGGACAACATAGAGAATGTTGTGCATTAAGAGGTAGAGGATGGAGAAAGTCACATTCTACTGTTAATTATATCTTTACCCATCCTCCTTATCGGCTATTTCAATACCACAAAAAGGTTATGGACGAGATGACAAAAAGAGGGTATGCAGTTACTTCACTGTGGTACAATCCTTATTATCGTGGTAAAAACTGTTTCTCTTATCTTCCGACGGATATACTTTTATTAAAAGAAAGCTTTCCTATTTATCCAGAACATGACTCTGCCTATTTCAAAACTTGTCTCGAAAACTTAAAACAAAAAGATATTTATATAGAAATTAAATAACCTAGATAAGTTAATCATTTCCATATAAAAACCAGGATGATTCATAAATCGTTTATCCTGGTTTTTTCAGTTAGATGTTTTTTAACTTAAAAATGACCTAACCGATATATAGAACCCAAAGGTTATACACATTATACTGAGACAAAAGACAAGTAACGAATAAACATTACTTGTCTTTTGTCTTTTTATCTAAGTGTTTTAGCGTTTCTATATCTAGCCCTGTATAACGCTGAACGATTTCAAGTGACATACGATCTGCTAATAATTGTTTAGCTAACCAATGTTTTTCTTCTTCTCGGCCTTTTTCTTCAGCATATTCAATTGATGCTTTATAATCTTCTCTTGCTTTCTCTAGCACATCTACCATCTCGCGTTCCTCCTTCGCTAAGTTTTGATAAGCAATGATTTCGCTGGCTTCTTGAATATATTCTGGTGCTTCCCCATCTACTTTACCCAGATTAAAATAGTCTAACCAATATTTTACATGCCGTTTCGTTTTTTCAGTCGGATGTTTTTTAAGCTCAAAAAAGGTAAGATTGAATAAAGCTTTATTCTCAGTATTGGTCAAGACTTGCTGTAGTTCTTGTTCATAAAGGGTATAGTGATGAAGTAAAGCATTATCCTCTTTAAATAAATGAAAGTCGACTATATTAATGCCGTAGGTTGGATAGAGCGCACTATATTTAGCTCCCGATTTCTTGGGATCTACGGTCATCGTCCATAATTTGACACGTACTTGTCTGCTAGATAATATAAAGCACGCTCTTTAAAATAGCTTTGAGGATTGACTTGAATTTCAATTGTCACAAGCGTTCCATCTGCTAGTCGAGCCAACACATCCACTTCCGTATAAAATAATTTGTTCTCTTCTTTGGAGGCTTTGTAAAAAGTTTCGATGCTATATGGATTATCAATCGTCACATCTTCTACGTCTAAGTTCAAGATGTCTTGAATAAAACCAATCAGAATGTGACGCCATTTGGGGCTGGCGAAGACTTTTTTAAATAACAAATCATTTTTAGCTGTCCATCTCTGTTCTGCCATTCTTTGCCTCCTTTATCCGTCTTTCCTTTATTATAAAGGAATTTCTTATGAGAAACAATTTCATCTGAGAAAAAAATCGAATAAATACTTCATTTATGAGATAATAGAGTAGATAGGGAGGATTGAAATATGTATATAAAAAATAAATGGCTTTTATTAATGGGTATTATTCTTTTAATCATTCTTTTATGCTTTTTTAATTCTTTAGAATCTACAATCAAGCTCATTGGCTTTATTTTAGTAGGTTTTCTAATTGGTAATTCTTTAGATACTAAAAATAATGACAAACGTAACTAGTTTACGTTTGTCATTATTTTTATCGAGCTGTGATCGTAGCTGGAACATACATAACACAATTCAAGCTAACGCCTCTTCCTCTATCTACTTTACTCATAGCCCAAGCAACTCCACTTCCAAATAAACTAATAGGGCCTAAAAATTTGGCAGCAAGTTTTAATCCATTTTTAGCTAAAAATTTACTAATCCCTTTTGCTGCACCTAATCCGCCAACAATACCACCAATCGCTAGATAATCGTTTAAATCATTGACTGCTTTATGTGAAAATTGAATTTGTGCTCCCCACCATTTATAGTAAACAGCTACATAAGGTGATTTTTTCGTTTGGAATAAAGATGTCGGATTTCCAGATACAGAAGTTGTAATGGTTTTTTGAGAAGAATTAACTGTTATGTAGGAACTTTGTAGAGATTCTATAATACTGGCATTAACCTCTTGAATTGATTGTCTTATTTGTTTTTGCTCTTTTAATGTTAATTTAGCTAAATTTTCTTCTGAGATATAGAAAAGTTGATCTTTTATGACTATTAGGGAATCCACTTTATCAATTAACTTTTGGGAAAGGTTATTTTCTTCTCCCTTTTCAGTCACATTAGATGTTTCTACCTTATTATTAGAATTAGCCAAAACAGATACTGCAGGAGCCACTGGTGTAAAAATCAGACTACCAATTAAAACTGGGGACATAACTTTTAATAACTTTTCTTTTTTTAGTTTCATTTTATCATCTCCTTATATAACATACATATAGTATACAAGAAAACGGATACATGAAGCAAACTTTTAATTAACTATCAAATAAGCCATACAAGATAAGCATTCATTTAACTCCCATTTTATATTTTTAATTCACGACTCTTGTCACGTTAAAAAATACTTCTCTCGATAGCGTCTAAATGTAGAACGACTCATTCCGGCTTTCCTCGCTGCTTCTGCTTCACTACATCCCTGCTGCAACAAATAAAAGGCATGTTGTAGATTTTCACTTTTTTCTGTGTATTTTGGTTTTCTTCCCTTATACTTACCTGCCACTTTGGCTAATTGAATGCCTTGTTGCTGACGTTCAATAATTCGCTTTCTCTCAGACTCTGCTTGATACTTATACAATTCTAAAATTAAATTATTTAATAGTAACCGTAAATTCTCATCTTGGATCCCATTTAATTGTGGCAAATTTAATACTTCCAATGTCGCACCTTTTTGTTTTATCTGATCCATGATCGTCGTTAAATCCTGATTATTTCTTCCAAGACGATCTAATTCTGTAACAATGACCAGATCACCTTTACGAATATACGTTAACATTTTTTCTAATTCTGGTCGTTCTTTTGTTTTTCCACTCATTTTATCAATGAATACTTTTTGACAAGTGGAAAGTTGTTGGACTTGTCTTTCAATATTTTGTTCACTAGAGCTTACTCGTATATATCCAATTTTTTCCATAACGATCACCTATTTCAAAATTCATTTTGGACAGTTCTATTGAACACCCTATGAAATCAAGTATATCAATAAATCCAAAAGTGTTCAATAGCGTATACTCTATTGGCATTAAAAAAACTCTTTATTTAACTTTTATTTTTAAATTTTAAACATAGGTGTGCTTGAATCTGGAGGAACACTTGGTTTCGAAATTTTAATACTCAAAGGCATTGAAAAATCTACTCCTGTTAAAATAGCTTCTCCCTCACCAAGTACAGGCAAATAGGATAAGATTTCCGAATTGGCAGAAGAACAAGATTGTCGGATTGCTTCTTTATCATTATAATTTATAAGTCTATGCACTATAAATGTTCCCATCTGTGATAATGTTCCAGCTGGAATATCTCTAGGCATCTGTGTTGCTATACATAGAAACAAACCAAATTTCCGACTTTCTTTTGATATTTGCTCAAAGGAACTAAGGGCTGTAGATTGAAAGAAATCATCCACAACTATTTTATTTAGAAATTGATGCGCTTCATCTAATATTAGCACTATCGGATTGTCTTTAAAATGTTTTTCTCGTGCTAATTTAAGAAGATATCTACCAATGGCATTAGCTAAAATTTCACGTGCTTGGAACTCATAGCCTATACTCTCAAAGCCTATCCTCAAAATAAAATTTCCCTGTTGTTCTTCAGCGATAAATTGCTTAATAATTTCCGTTAGACTTTGCTCGTCTTGCTTTTCATCACTAAAATTAAAGGCATCATTATATATTTTTGTATTTACTAAATTATGTATTCTACTAACCATCCCATAACAAAAATTAGCATTATTTTCATAAGGTTTACCAAATTTTTTATGATCTGTAAAATCGGTTGGATATATACATTCCTTAAGTACTTGATTCCCTAATTGTAAGATATCTAATTCTAAATTTGTAGTTTCAATTTCACTAAAGTTTTCTTTCATATACTTCTCATATAATTTGATACTATTATTTGGTTTGACTATTAACCCATTATTAACAAACGGAGCCAAAAAAGGACGACTCGTTGCAACATCATTATTTTCTTGATAAATTTTAACAGCTTTTAAAGAACGTATCGCTTCTAACAATTTGGGTTTCTGAACCCCTTCAGACGGTTTTATTAAAAAGAATAAGTCCTCCTTTGTTAACTTCTGATATGGGAAAAAAGCACCTTCTCCCATGGTAACTGATTGAACACCTTTTTCAATCACCGAATATTCTCCAGTAGGATCTAATAAAATAACTTTAGACTTATTATTCACCATATTATCAATGAGTTTTGCTATTGTATAGCTCTTCCCTCCGCCTGTTGTCCCAACAATAGCGCAATGTCGATTAAAAAGAGCTTGTTGACTTACACATACTTCCGTATCTAAATTTGAAGTTAAACATCCTAAATTAACATAAGGAACTTCTTTACTATCTTTTTGCCCAAAATTTTTAACATACTTTTCGATAAAACCACTTGGACATACAAATACTTTTGCCCCTATATTAGGAAAGGCATTTAATGTATGTTTGGCTTTTCCATCAAAATAATCAAATGACAGTAACACCTCGATTGTTGCTGTCGGATGAAAATCCGAATTTTGAAATGACTTTTCTGATAAAGCTAGCCTCTCTTTCTCGGGTAAGTTAATTTCAGAAATTTTACCAATAAATCCATCATTTTCGGCTTCGATAGTAACAAAATTTCCTACTAGCCCACCATTAAATTCTTCTCCAGAAAAAATTGTTTTATTTAGTAAAGTGGATGATGGAAAATGTACTTTTACAAATTGAGGACTTACATGGCTGATATAACCGATAAAATAATTGTTGTCAAATGGGTGCTTCTTAACCATCATA
The DNA here is from genome assembly GCF_902806445.1 of Listeria sp. PSOL-1. NCBI lineage: Bacteria > Bacillati > Bacillota > Bacilli > Caryophanales > Listeriaceae > Listeria > Listeria sp. PSOL-1. The sequence continues at coordinate 1,495,221 of NZ_LR760298.1, forward strand.
ATCCCCCCCTTCGTTCTGAGCATAAATTTTAGAACCCGGATATGTCTGTACAAATTCTTCAAATGTTTGTCCCGTTAATACTACATTTCCAGTTTGAGAAACTTTAGTATGCAACTTTTCATACCTATTCTTTTGACAAGCATCCGGAGAAACTAATATTACCGTTATACTAGAATTGACATTTAAGGCTTCAAAAATCATTGCATTAATATGTTCATCTCCAAAACTATAGCCAATAATTATCAGAAGAGTGTTTTTAGCTCTGGTTTCTTGTTGAAAGCGACTCATCATTTCAAAAAAAGGTTGTCGATACGAGCTCTCGTACTTATTAGAGCTGGGATATATCATCAAAGCTTCGCCCTTTTCACCCTTAATCACATCATCTTCATTTCCTTGTTCCCAATCAATTGATCCATGAGGTTTATAAATATGAACAACATTTGAAACGAAGTTATCTTCTAATACATTTTTATTCGTTATTCTTGTTACCACATCTAAATCAAAATTTGTTCCCTTGAACTTTCTAGGATAATTAAAAGAAAAACCATCAATAATCATATAGCCATTCTTTTCAGCAGCTTGTTCAAATAAAGTATCATAATTTAATGTAAATATTTTTGGTCGTGTGTATTTCATTTTTTTCGATACTAATTTTTTTAAAAATATCTGATGCCAATTATCGTTGGGCAGTTTTAATGTACAGCATGTTTTCACCATTTTTTTAAGTTCCTTGATGAATTTGTCTACCTTTTTATCTTTATGTACATATTGATATAATTGAGCGTGTGTAAGTAATTTTTCTATGTCTGTAGTTTCTCCCTCTTCTTTTAAATCTTTAAACTTTATAATTTTACAAACCTTCTGAATTCTATCATAGGAAAACTTATTCTCAGCTTCTTCCCAAAGGCCACTCATCAATTTTCCTTGTTTACTCCCATTACCTACTTTATAAGAACTTCCTGCACCCGTTAAAATAATCGTATTTTCATACTGTCTTTTTAAATGTTTATGTAAAAAATTTTTTCTATGTCTTGCTGCTACATCTTTCCACTCCTCTCCTTTTAATTTTTCTTCTTCATCTATCTCCACACCATTTATTTTCACCTGATTTTCATTACACGTAATTTCATTTCGACCATCTTTATATATTATCCCTTTTTTCAAGCTAATTCTCTCCTTTATAGTTAGAATTTTTCACTTCATTAACATCAATTAAAAGCATTTGGTCAAAATCTAAATTTCACCTTGTTTAAAAAACAGAAATTTCTCAAGTTAATTATAGCATGAAAATTTGAATGATTATACTAAAGTGGACACTAAAAATACGCGGATTTGAGAAAGGACACTTTGATGCAACGAAAAAACTATTCCATCGAATTTAAACGACAGGCTGTTAGTCTGATCTTGGTAGATAAGCAACCCGTAAGATTGTTTCTAAACAACTAGAGAAGTACATGAGAACACGCTTTATCGCTGGGTAGCGGAGTATGAACAATACGGAGAACGAGCTTTTCCAGGAAAAGGAAGTCGAGAATTTGCTACGCAAAAAGAAAAGAAACGTTTAGAAACAGAAAATCGTCGACTGAAGGAGGAGTTGGCCCTCCTAAAAAAGCTCCAAGTTTTTCTCAAGCAAAGCCACAGGTAGTTTTTGAGTATATTAACATAACCTTTCCGGAATACCTGTTAAAAGAGTGTGCGCCTATTTAGGTGTATCTCGTTCAGGCTATTATAAATTTTTACAACATACACCTTCGCCTCTTGAAATTGAAAATGTCACACTAGCTGAACTCATCCAAACCATTTTCTTCCTCCGTAAAGGGCGATATGGTGCGAGAAGGATACAGATGGTCTTAAAAAAAGAATATGCAATGACTGTAAGTCAGAAAAGAATTGGACGTTTACTTTCTAAGCAAGGATTGTACACGAAAGGAAGACGTCGGAGATACCATAAGCAGAGAGCAATACTCTACAAGTCCCCTAACTTAGTCAAGCAAAACTTTCACGCTCAAAGACCTAATCAAATCTGGTTTGGCGATATTAGCTATATCCCTACACACGAAGGTACTCTTTACTGTAGTGTTTTTATCGATTGTTTCACACGAAAGTGTGTTGGCTTTTCCATCCGTGAACAGATGAAAGATGCTCTCGTCATTGACAGCCTCGAATGGGGCCATTCATCGAGAAAAACCTAAAAAGGGATTGATTGTCCATACAGATCAGGGCGCCCAATATACAGGGTATCGATTTTATGAATGCGTTACAACTCACCTTTTGTTCATAGCCAGTCACACAAAGGAAATCCTTATGATAATGCGATGATGGCGTCTTTTTATAAAACATTAAAGCGAGAAGTATTCCCGTCTAAAACATACTTAACCAAGGCACAAGCTCGATTAGAGCTCACTGATTATCTGGAAACATATTATAATTACAAGCGAATTCATTCTAGTTTGAACTTTCAAACCCCGATTGAATTTGAACATTTTCACGAATTCGCTTAATTTTAGTGTCCACTTTTCTATTGACATTCCAAAATTATTCTTCTTTTTGTGTCTATTTTATTGACATTGATCCAGTCAAAATGATAGTCAATTATTTTTTATAGCAAAAAAATACCAACGACTAAACTTCAAAGTCGTTGGTATTAGTAGATACCGGCGGTCGGGGTCGAACCGACACTCCCTAATGGGAACTGGATTTTGAGTCCAGCGCGTCTGCCAATTCCGCCACGCCGGCATGTTATCTAGTCTAATGGAGGCGCCAACCGGATTTGAACCGGTGATAAAGGTTTTGCAGACCTCTGCCTTACCACTTGGCTATGGCGCCATGCTTTTCAAGAAGCGGAAGACGGGGTTCGAACCCGCGACCCCCACCTTGGCAAGGTGATGTTCTACCACTGAACTACTTCCGCGAAAAACTGGGCCAGCTGGATTCGAACCAACGCATGACGGAGTCAAAGTCCGTTGCCTTACCGCTTGGCTATGGCCCATTGCTTTAAAACAATCAAAAAGGGCGGATGATGGGAATCGAACCCACGAATGTCGGAACCACAATCCGATGCGTTAACCACTTCGCCACACCCGCCACAAAATTCATGGCAGGGGCAGTAGGAATCGAACCCACACTGGAGGTTTTGGAGACCTCTGTTCTACCGTTAAACTATGCCCCTATAAAAATATTACTGGTGGAGGAGAGTGGATTCGAACCACTGAACCCTAAGGAGCGGATTTACAGTCCGCCGCGTTTAGCCACTTCGCTACTCCTCCAATATTTAGTTAAAAAGTGGCTTGGGACAGAATCGAACTGCCGACACCTTGAGCTTCAATCAAGTGCTCTACCAACTGAGCTACCAAGCCTTAATGGCGGTTCCGACGGGATTTGAACCCGCGATCTCCTGCGTGACAGGCAGGCATGTTAACCCCTACACCACGGAACCGAATTGCGGGGACAGGATTTGAACCTGCGACCTTCGGGTTATGAGCCCGACGAGCTACCAGACTGCTCCACCCCGCGATAATATTATGGTGGAGGTTAACGGGATCGAACCGCTGACCCTCTGCTTGTAAGGCAGATGCTCTCCCAGCTGAGCTAAACCTCCATGGAATGTATATAAATTATTATTTATTTGATAATAAATAAAATGACCCGTACGGGATTCGAACCCGTGTTACCGCCGTGAAAGGGCGGTGTCTTAACCGCTTGACCAACGGGCCAGAATAATAGAAAAGGAAGAGAAACGGAGAGCAAGGGATTCGAACCCTTGAGACGGTTGACCCGCCTACACGGTTTCCAACCGTGCTCCTTCGGCCTCTCGGACAGCTCTCCAAGAATGGCTCCACAGGCAGGACTCGAACCTGCGACCGATCGGTTAACAGCCGATTGCTCTACCAACTGAGCTACTGTGGAATAAAAATCAAAGCCCGGCAGCGACCTACTCTCACAGGGGGAAGCCCCCCACTACCATCGGCGCAGAGAAGCTTAACTACCGTGTTCGGGATGGGAACGGGTGTGACCTTCTCGCCATTGCTACCAGACTTATTCATTGAAAGATGATTCTTTCAAAACTAGATAAAAAGGGTGATTTAACCTGACTCCAAGAGTCTTTTTTTAAGGATAAGTCCTCGATCGATTAGTATTTGTCCGCTCCATATGTCGCCATACTTCCACTCCAAACCTATCTACCTGATCTTCTTTCAGGGATCTTACTTTCTTTCGAAATGGGAAATCTCATCTCGAGGGGGGCTTCACGCTTAGATGCTTTCAGCGTTTATCCCGTCCGCACATAGCTACCCAGCGATGCTCCTGGCGGAACAACTGGTACACCAGCGGTGCGTCCATCCCGGTCCTCTCGTACTAAGGACAGCTCCTCTCAAATTTCCTGCGCCCGCGACGGATAGGGACCGAACTGTCTCACGACGTTCTGAACCCAGCTCGCGTGCCGCTTTAATGGGCGAACAGCCCAACCCTTGGGACCGACTACAGCCCCAGGATGCGACGAGCCGACATCGAGGTGCCAAACCTCCCCGTCGATGTGGACTCTTGGGGGAGATAAGCCTGTTATCCCCGGGGTAGCTTTTATCCGTTGAGCGATGGCCCTTCCATGCGGTACCACCGGATCACTAAGCCCGACTTTCGTCCCTGCTCGACTTGTCAGTCTCGCAGTCAAGCTCCCTTGTGCCTTTACACTCTGCGAATGATTTCCATCCATTCTGAGGGAACCTTTGGGCGCCTCCGTTACTCTTTAGGAGGCGACCGCCCCAGTCAAACTGCCCACCTGACACTGTCTCCCCACACGCTAAGTGTGGCGGGTTAGAATGGTCATACAGCAGGGGTAGTATCCCACCATTGCCTCCTCGCACGCTGGCGCGCGCGGCTCTTCGGCTCCTACCTATCCTGTACAAGCTGTACAAACATTCCATATCAGGTTGCAGTAAAGCTCCACGGGGTCTTTCCGTCCTGTCGCGGGTAACCTGCATCTTCACAGGTACTATAATTTCACCGAGTCTCTCGTTGAGACAGTGCCCAGATCGTTGCGCCTTTCGTGCGGGTCGGAACTTACCCGACAAGGAATTTCGCTACCTTAGGACCGTTATAGTTACGGCCGCCGTTTACTGGGGCTTCAATTCGCACCTTCGCTTACGCTAAGCGCTCCTCTTAACCTTCCAGCACCGGGCAGGCGTCAGCCCCTATACGTCACCTTACGGTTTTGCAGAGACCTGTGTTTTTGCTAAACAGTCGCCTGGGCCTATTCACTGCGGCTCTCTCGGGCTTTCACCCTATCAGAGCACCCCTTCTCCCGAAGTTACGGGGTCATTTTGCCGAGTTCCTTAACGAGAGTTCTCTCGCTCACCTTAGGATTCTCTCCTCATCTACCTGTGTCGGTTTGCGGTACGGGCCGCTCTACTCTTCCTAGAGGCTTTTCTTGACAGCGTGAAATCAGGAACTTCCGTACTTTAATTTCCTTCCCCATCACAGCTCATGCTTCGTAAGAAGCGGATTTGCCTACTTCTTACACTCACTGCTTGGACGCACCTTTCCATCTGTGCGCTTCCTTATCCTTCTGTGTCACCCCTTCGGTCAAACAAATAGCGCGGGTACAGGAATCTCCACCTGTTGTCCATCGCCTACGCCTATCGGCCTCGGCTTAGGTCCCGACTAACCCTGAGTGGACGAGCCTTCCTCAGGAAACCTTAGATATTCGGTGGAAGGGATTCTCACCCTTCTTTCGCTACTCATACCGGCATTCTCACTTCTAAGCGCTCCACCAGTCCTTTCGGTCTGGCTTCTCTGCCCTTAGAACGCTCTCCTACCACGAACATCTTACGATGTTCATCCACAGTTTCGGTAATACGTTTAGCCCCGGTACATTTTCGGCGCGGGGTCACTCGACCAGTGAGCTATTACGCACTCTTTCAATGGTGGCTGCTTCTAAGCCAACATCCTGGTTGTCTAAGCAACCCCACATCCTTTTCCACTTAACGTATATTTGGGGACCTTAACTGGTGGTCTGGGCTGTTTCCCTTTCGACTACGGATCTTATCACTCGCAGTCTGACTCCCGAAGATAAGTCAATGGCATTCGGAGTTTATCTGAATTCGGTAACCCGAGAGGGGCCCCTAGTCCAAACAGTGCTCTACCTCCATGACTCTCTACTTCGAGGCTAGCCCTAAAGCTATTTCGGAGAGAACCAGCTATCTCCAAGTTCGATTGGAATTTCTCCGCTACCCACACCTCATCCCCGCACTTTTCAACGTGCGTGGGTTCGGACCTCCAGTAAGTATTACCTTACCTTCATCCTGGACATGGGTAGATCACCTGGTTTCGGGTCTACGACCTGTTACTCTTTCGCCCTATTCAGACTCGCTTTCGCTACGGCTCCGCTTTTTCCACTTAACCTTGCAACAAATCGTAACTCGCCGGTTCATTCTACAAAAGGCACGCTATCACCCATTAACGGGCTCTAACTACTTGTAGGCACACGGTTTCAGGTACTCTTTCACTCCCCTTCCGGGGTGCTTTTCACCTTTCCCTCACGGTACTGGTTCACTATCGGTCACTAGGGAGTATTTAGCCTTGGGAGATGGTCCTCCCAGATTCCGACGGAATTTCACGTGTTCCGCCGTACTCAGGATCCACTCTAGAGAGAAGCACATTTCAACTACCGGGCTGTTACCGTCTCTGGCGGGCCTTTCCAGACCGCTTCGTCTATCTCCTTCTTTTCTTACTCCGTATTTGAGTGTCCTACAACCCCAAGAAGCAAGCTTCTTGGTTTGGGCTCTTTCCGTTTCGCTCGCCGCTACTCAGGAAATCGATTTTTCTTTCTCTTCCTCCAGGTACTTAGATGTTTCAGTTCCCTGGGTCTGCCTTTCTTTTGCTATGTATTCACAAAAGAATCCTATCTGACAAAAGATAGGGGGTTCCCCCATTCGGAAATCTCTGGATCAATGCTTACGTACAGCTCCCCAAAGCATATCGGCGTTAGTTCCGTCCTTCTTCGGCTCCTAGTGCCAAGGCATCCACCGTGCGCCCTTTCTAACTTAACCTTATTTCTTTCCTTATAAATAAGGAAAGGCATGTTCTTTGATCTGCGATGATCAAAGAAGGTTCATGCTTTATTTTGACTCGGTGTCTTGGTTTACACAAACCATTGGTTTGTGTGGTTTTCACTTTACTTTTTATCTAGTTTTCAAAGAACAATCTTTTTGAGAAGTTGCCCTCTCAAAACTGAACAAAAGAAGAAGAAAGCATCCTAGGCTTCCTATTCCTTAGAAAGGAGGTGATCCAGCCGCACCTTCCGATACGGCTACCTTGTTACGACTTCACCCCAATTATCTGTCCCACCTTCGGCGGCGGGCTCCAAAAAGGTTACCCTACCGACTTCGGGTGTTACAAACTCTCGTGGTGTGACGGGCGGTGTGTACAAGGCCCGGGAACGTATTCACCGCGGCATGCTGATCCGCGATTACTAGCGATTCCGGCTTCATGCAGGCGAGTTGCAGCCTGCAATCCGAACTGAGAATGGTTTTATGGGATTGGCTTCACCTCGCGGCTTCGCTGCCCTTTGTACCATCCATTGTAGCACGTGTGTAGCCCAGGTCATAAGGGGCATGATGATTTGACGTCATCCCCACCTTCCTCCGGCTTGCACCGGCAGTCACTTTAGAGTGCCCAACTAAATGCTGGCAACTAAAATCAAGGGTTGCGCTCGTTGCGGGACTTAACCCAACATCTCACGACACGAGCTGACGACAACCATGCACCACCTGTCACTTTGTCCCCGAAGGGTAAGCTCTGTCTCCAGAGTGGTCAAAGGATGTCAAGACCTGGTAAGGTTCTTCGCGTTGCTTCGAATTAAACCACATGCTCCACCGCTTGTGCGGGCCCCCGTCAATTCCTTTGAGTTTCAACCTTGCGGTCGTACTCCCCAGGCGGAGTGCTTAATGCGTTTGCTGCAGCACTAAGGGGCGGAAACCCCCTAACACTTAGCACTCATCGTTTACGGCGTGGACTACCAGGGTATCTAATCCTGTTTGCTCCCCACGCTTTCGCGCCTCAGCGTCAGTTACAGACCAGAGAGCCGCCTTCGCCACTGGTGTTCCTCCATATATCTACGCATTTCACCGCTACACATGGAATTCCACTCTCCTCTTCTGCACTCCAGTCTCCCAGTTTTGAGTGACCCTCCTCGGTTGAGCCGAGGGCTTTCACACCCAACTTAAGAAACCGCCTGCGCGCGCTTTACGCCCAATAATTCCGGACAACGCTTGCCACCTACGTATTACCGCGGCTGCTGGCACGTAGTTAGCCGTGGCTTTCTGGTTAGATACCGTCAAGGGATAAGCAGTAACTCTTATCCTGTTTCTTCTCTAACAACAGTGCTTTACGATCCGAAAACCTTCTTCACACACGCGGCGTTGCTCCGTCAGACTTTCGTCCATTGCGGAAGATTCCCTACTGCTGCCTCCCGTAGGAGTCTGGGCCGTGTCTCAGTCCCAGTGTGGCCGATCACCCTCTCAGGTCGGCTATACATCGTCGCCTTGGTAGGCCTTGACCCCACCAACTAGCTAATGTACCGCGGGCCCATCTATCAGTGACACCGAAGCGTCTTTCTTCATCGGTTCATGCGAACCGAAGATCTATGCGGTATTAGCACCTGTTTCCAAGTGTTATCCCCCGCTGATAGGCAGGTTGCCCACGTGTTACTCACCCGTCCGCCACTCACGAACACATATGAGCAAGCTCATGCGTGTTGTTCGTTCGACTTGCATGTATTAGGCACGCCGCCAGCGTTCGTCCTGAGCCAGGATCAAACTCTCATTAAAATGATGTTGAATACTTATTCATAAGTATGAATAAGCTTTCTTACTCGTTAAACGGTGCTAGCAAATTTTTACTAACGTTTTTGATGGAAACGACTTTTCGTTTCCTATCCTAGGAATTTTGGGTGAAACATTTCGTTTCATCGCTTTTTCTTCTTTTTTGTTCAGTTTTCAAAGGGCACTTGTTTTTGTTGAACCGTTACGTTTGTATGTATCAGCAACGTTTATAAATATATCAATTTTTCATGGATTCGTCAATAGATTTGATCAACTTTTTTGCATAAAGTGAAAAAAAGTTGAGTTATCGCAAATATAACTAATTTATAAACATAAAAGTTACTACATGTTTTTCGCCTCTTTTCATATAAAAAGAGGTCAAATAACACTCGACCTCTTCCTACTAACTATAAGCTTTTTAATTATTTAAGCGTTTTTCTAAATCAGCTTTTTTATCTTCAAAGCCAGGTTTTCCAAGAAGTGCAAACATATTTGTTTTATAAGCTTCTACTCCTGGTTGGTCAAATGGATTCACACCATTTAAATAACCACTAATCCCAACCGCTTTTTCAAAGAAGTAAACAAGATAGCCGAATGTATATGGATCTAATTTAGGCACTTCGACAATAAAGTTTGGCACTTCTCCGTCTGTATGTGCAAGTAGTGTTCCTTCAAATGCTTTTGTATTAACAAAATCAACCGTTTCACCTGCTAAATAATTCAATCCATCTAAATCAACATCTTCTTTATTGATTGTTAAGTCATGACGTGGTTTTCCCACCTTAACAACCGTTTCAAACAAATTGCGACGTCCGTCTTGAATATACTGACCCAATGAATGCAAATCAGTAGAAAAGCTAGCGCTAGATGGATAAATTCCTTTCTGGTCTTTACCTTCACTTTCACCAAATAATTGCTTCCACCACTCATTGAAATATTGCAAGCAAGGTTCATAACTAATTAGTAATTCAGTTACTTTTCCTTTACGATAAAGTACATTACGGGCAGCTGCATATTGATAAGCAATATTTTCTTTTAATGAAGGGTTAGCAAAATCTTTACTTGCAACTTCTGCGCCTTCCATCATTGCTTTAATATCTACACCACTAACAGCAATAGGAAGTAAACCAACCGCTGTAAGTACCGAGAACCGTCCACCTACATCATCAGGAACAACAAACGTTTCATAGCCTTCATTGTCAGCTAGAGTTTTTAGTGCTCCTTTTGCTTTATCGGTTGTAGCATAAATACGACTTTTCGCTTCTTCTTTGCCATATTTTTTTTCTAGCAACTCTTTGAACGCTCGGAAGGCAATAGCAGGTTCCGTTGTTGTACCAGACTTAGAAATAACATTAACCGAAAAATCACGGTCTTGTACGAGTTCCATTAAATCGTGTAAATAGCTTGAACTTATACTGTTTCCTGCAAAGAAAACTTGGGGTGTCTGGCGTTTTTCTTTGTCTAATACATTATAGAAGGAATGACTCAATGCTTCAATAGCAGCACGAGCTCCAAGGTAAGATCCTCCAATACCAATGACAATTAAAATATCCGAATCATTCTTAATTTTATCGGAAGCTTTTAAAATACGGGCAAATTCGTCTTTATCATAATCACTTGGCAAGTTAACCCAGCCGAGGTAATCTGATCCAGCACCTGAACCATTATGTAAAGCATCATGTGCAGCTCTTACGGCAGGCTCTAAATAATCAATTTCATGTTTTTCAAAAAAACGTAGCGCCTTTGAATAATCAAATTTAATATGTGTCATCTTTATTCCCTCCAGATATATAAAAGATTCTCTATTAACTTTATCTCAAACAAAGAAGTTTAGCAAGGAAACCCCTATCGCACATGCAGCTCATTATTACATTTATAGAGTACTCCTTTTATAAAAATTAGCTTGTTTAAAGTAATATCCTCCAGATCAATTAAATTATTAGCTGTTAGTATCGGAAGCCACTTTACTTGATAGACGCTATTATCATTTGACAAATCATAAAAATCACCTACTGCAGTGGCTTGAAAGACAAACCTACAGACATGCTCCCAAGCGGTTCTATTTTCTTTACAAAATAGCAATGTATTGATGACGATATCCATATTAGTTTGTTGTTTTATTTTCAGCTTCAATGTATCTTCCATCGTTTTATCCATTGGTACATCGCCACCTGGTAGCTTCCAGGTGAAATCTTTTTTCCTTATAATCAATACTTCATCTTTTTTCTCATTGTAGATAAATGCTTCAACACTGATTTTTCTTTTCACTGGCACCCTCCCTTTTGCAAAACTTTTATTTAGTTAACAAATACGTTCATTCCAGCGAATAATCAAAAAATTTACACAAAAAAGCTAATTTGTATACTAAAAATGAACAGATTTGAACAAAAATTAAGATTATCGTTTCTAAATTTTATTGGTCTGCCTTTCTTATCCAATCTTGCAACTTGTCTCGCAGTGTATTAAAGCCATTGTCTGATTCTTTTTTTTGCGTTTTTTCTTTAGGTAGATCTTCAGTAGCACGGATTGACAAACTTATTTTGCCGCTTTCTTGATCAATATCTAATACTTTCACCTCGACTTCCTGGCCTAATTCTAAAAAATCGTGGATATCCTTCACAAAACCATGTCTAACCTCAGAAATATGTACTAATCCTTGTGTCTTATCATCCAATGCAACAAATGCTCCGTATCCTTGGATTCCAGTCACTTTCCCTTTAATGATATCACCCACTGCAAACGAACTCATAACCACTGCACCTGCTTTCATACATAACTACTATGTTTTTGTATTATATCACTTTGGCAATTATTCTACAATTAAGGTGGTTGAGGATTTATTTCAGCCTACTATTTTAAATTCATATGATACAATAGAAATTAGTTTTAATATTAATCATCATTTAAGGAGGGTTTTTCATTGTATGAGTCAATTTGATGAAGTTATTCCGCGTCTTGGTACAAATTCTGCAAAATGGGATGGCGTGAAAAATGTTTTTGGAAGCGAGGGAATCATTCCAATGTGGGTCGCTGATATGGATTTCAAGGCCCCAAAACCGGTTCTTGATGCGTTAAAAAAACAAAGCGATCACGGCATCTTTGGCTACACTAATGATAGTAAAAAAGCAAAAGAAGCAATTATCCATTGGAATCAAATGCGACATCAATTTACCATTCCAGAAGAAGCGATTTTATTAAATACAGCTGTTGTTCCTTCTATTTCGCTTGCTATTCGTGCACTAACAAATGAAAGCGATAGTATTTTAATGCATTCCCCCATTTATCCTCCATTTTTTAAAGTGGCACAAGAAACAAAGCGGAATATTGTGAAATCTCCTTTGCGTTATCAAGATCAACGCTTATTTATTGATATAGAAGATATGGAACGGAAAATAAAAACTGAAAACGTTAAACTCTTTCTGCTTTGTAACCCGCAAAATCCAGGAAGCCGAGTATGGGATAAAGAGGAATTACAACAAATCGTTGACCTTTGTAAGAAATATCAATTACCTATTGTTTCTGATGAGGTTCACGCTGATTTAGTGATGAAAGGAAAAAAGCATAGACCACTTGCTGCTTTAGCGCCTGAATATCAAGATCAAATGATCACATTAATGGCACCATCTAAAACATTTAATTTAGCTGCGCTTAAAGTTTCTTATTTAATTATTACAAATCCTGAGTATCGCAAGCTTTTTGAAGCAAAGCAAACCTATATTCATGCTGCTGAAATCAATATTTTTGGCTTGGTTGGAATGGAGGCTGCTTATAATGAAGGGGTTCATTGGCTTGATGAATTGCGTGACTATCTTTATGAAAATTATCAGTATGTAAAAGCCGAGCTAAAAACGTATGCACCTGCTGTTAGCGTTACTAAATTTGAGGCAACTTATCTTCTATGGCTTGATGTGCGTAAAATCGATAAAGATGAAAGAACGCTTTATCAGGATATTATTCATGCTGGGTGTGGAGTTCAAATGGGTTCTAACTTTGGTAAAGAAGGTACTGGCTTTATCCGCGTAAATATTGCTTGTCCTCGCGAAACATTGAAAGCAGGGATTGCTGCGCTTATAGACGGCATTAATCACTAATTATCCATTCAAAAGGAGATGATTTCACGATGTTTTTAGGTATCAGCGAATTGCTTTATTCCAAAATCCGCTATTTATTAGTTGCTGTAATTATGATTCTAATCATGTTGCTCGCCTTTATTTTATCTGGTTTAGCAAATGGGCTCGCTTATGATAACGCTTCATCCATCGCAAATAACAATGTCCCCTATTATGCCATTAGCAAAGATGCACAAGGGAAATTAGCACGTTCTGAATTTCCAGAAACAGATTTTTCAGCTGTGAAAAATGATCAAAATGTAAAAGATGCGGCGGAATTTGGACAATCGATGCAAACTTTGAAACGCGCCAGTGATAACAAAAAATATAGCATTGCTTTCTTTGCAATTAAACCGGATCAATTCCTAAATCCGAACGTTATTGAAGGTAAAAATTTAGAAGTGACAAAGCCAGACGAAATTGTTGTTGATGCTTCCCTTAAAAAAGACGGTATAAAGCTAGGGGATATTTTAACAGATGACATGCTGAATAAAGAACTAAAAATTGTTGGTTTTACGGCACATAAAAAGTATAGTCATTCACCTGTTGTTTACATTAACATCGCCACTTGGCAATCGATTAATCCGGTATTATACCACCAAAAAACGCCTCAATTAAATGCAGTGGCAATCAAAACTAAAACGACCGACCAAGCACCAAAATTATCTAATAAGCAGTTAAAAATTTTAAGCCAACGTGAATTTTTAAATCAAATTCCTGGTTATTCCGCTGAACAGATGACGCTTAATATGATGATTTATTTCTTAATTATTATTGGTGGCTTTATTCTAACCGCCTTCTTTTACGTAATGACATTACAAAAAACAACGCAATTTGGTATTTTAAAAGCGCTTGGGACAAAAACAAGTCGTATTGTAGCCAGTGTGATTTCACAAGTTGTTATTATTTCATTTATTAGCATCATCATTAGTGTCTGTATTACGCTTCTCTTGCCATCTATTTTCCCTAGTGCGATGCCATTTAAGCTTTCAACTGAAACGATTGTGCTTTACAGTATTCTTTTCTTTGTTGTTGCTTTAATTGGGTCTCTTCTATCACTTAGAAAAGTAGCGAAGGTTGATGCACTTGATGCAATTCGTGGAGGTGATGAGTCATGAAAGAACGTTTACTTTTTAAAAATGTGACCAAAAATTATCCATCTGGACCAACGACGATTCATGCTTTAAGAAAAACGGATTTCACTGCAAATGCTGGAGAACTGATTGCTATTGTCGGGCCAAGTGGTTCTGGTAAGAGCACTTTCTTATCACTTGCTGGTGCCCTTTTAACACCTACAGATGGCTCTATTCTAATCAATGGAACAGATATAAGCCATTTAAATAAAAAGCAACAAACCGAACTTCGCTTAAAAGAAATTGGTTTTATTTTTCAAGCTGCACATCTTGTCCCCTACTTAAAAGTGAAGGATCAAATCAGTTTTATTGGCAAAATGGCGACGAAAGATAAAAATAGCGTCGTTCAAAAAAGCCTAAAACTTTTAGAACAACTTGGGTTAAAAGAACGTGCTAATTTTTATCCTAAAGATTTATCTGGTGGTGAAAAACAGCGTGTGGCCATTGCACGTGCTCTCATTAATTCGCCAGCAGTGATTTTAGCTGACGAACCTACGGCAAGTCTTGATACAAAACGTAGCCGCGAAGTTGTGGAGCTAATTCAAAGTGAAGTGGTTAATACCGAAAGAACAGCGATTATGGTGACACATGACGAACGCATGCTTGATCTTTGTAACCATGTTTACCGGATGGAAGATGGCGCATTAACGAAAGAGCGTTGAGTCTTTGGCATATACAAAATAAATCGGCGACAAGCGTATATATTTAAGAAGTATTAAATATACACTTGTCGCCGATTTGTCGTATTCAAAATATAGAGTCTGCGCTCTATGTTTTAGCTGAATCGCAACTTTTTTTCAGTTATTCTTTAATATCAATGCTTTCAATGATTACATCATACACGGGCTTATCTTGTGCGCCTGTTTGTACTTTTGCAATGTCATCCACAACGTCCATGCCATTAATCACATGTCCAAAAACCGTATGACGGCCATCAAGCCAAGGTGTCCCGCCATTCTTATAGGCTTCAATAACTTCTTCTGGAAAGCCAACTTCTTTCATTTGATCGAGCATTTCTTCAGGCATATCTGGTTTTTGGACGATGAAAAATTGGCTTCCATTGGTGTTTGGACCAGCATTAGCCATTGAAAGTGCCCCGCGTAAATTAAAAGCTTCACGAGAAAATTCATCTTCAAATGGTGTCCCCCAAATACTTTCTCCGCCTGTTCCTAGTCCAGCTGGGTCCCCTCCTTGAATCATGAATTCAGGGATTACACGGTGGAAAATCAAACCATTATAATAACCATTTTTTGCATGTGTGACAAAGTTTTCTACTGCTTTTGGAGCAATGTCTGGGAATAGTTTTAATTGAATCGTGCCGCGGTTTGTTTTCATTTCTGCCGTAATTTCATTTTGGGCAACTTCTTTTGATAGTTGTGGGTAAGTCATGTAATCAGTAACTCCTTTTATTTTTATTTTCAATTGCTTAATTGAACCAAATCATGAACAAGTTAATCACAACAGCAATCAAATATATTACTAGTATACCAGCCACAATCCAAATAACAATTTTTTTAGTCATAAATTTTCTCGTCTCCTAAAGATCAGTCTATTTTCTTTATTGATACTTTTATTTTATAATGAATGAGGAACTTTTAAAAATAAAATGAATAGAGATGGAGATTGTTTTATGACGATTAAAAAACGCAATTTATACATTTTAATGCTCGCTAATTTATTAATTGCCGCAAGCACGACAATGATCATGCCTTTTTTATCACTTTATATTAAGACTTTTGGAAATCATAATTCTGATTATATTCAACGCTGGGCTGGCTATATTTTTGGTGTGACTTTTCTTGTCGCTTTTCTTTTTTCGCCAATTTGGGGGCGAATAGGCGATCGCTATGGTTACAAGTGGATTTTGGTATTTACTGCTTTTGGGATGGCAATTTGCATTTTCTTGATGGGCTTTGCGAATTCGGTTACTTATTTGCTTGTTGTAAGAATATTTATGGGGATTGTTACAGGATTCATCGGGATCAGTAATGCTTTTATCGCTAGACAAACAACAAAACAAGAAGCAGGAAAAGTCCTTGGTACACTTCAACTTGGTGGAGTAACTGGGATGCTTTTTGGTCCGCTTTTCGGTGGAGCAATGGCCGATTTAGTTGGTTTTAAAGATACATTTACAATTACAGCGATTGCCATTACTATTGCTGCAATTGTCGTAACAGTTGGGATTAAAGAATTGAAAAAAGAATCCCAACAAGGCGGGCGATTAGTGTATTCTAGGCGCGCTGTTTTAAAACGAATTTTCACTTTGCGCGTTTTATTTACGGTTATGATTATTACGGCTTTAATTCAAATTGCAAATTTCAGTGCTCAACCTTTACTTGCTTTATACGTTGGTGAAATGACGCATGCTAAAGATATTGCATTTTTATCCGGACTTGCTTTCTCAGCAACTGGTTTTGGGAATTTAGTTATGACAAGACAATGGGGAAAACTTGGTGACAAGTATGGCTATGAAAAGATTTTAAATATCCTGCTTATTTTAGCGGTATTATTTGTAGTTCCACAAGCTTTTGCTACAAATTTATGGACTTTTATTTTATTTCGTTTCTTATTTGGGATTGCACTTGGAGGTATGGTTCCTTGTTCAACAGCTTATATCCGGCTGGCTGCACCTGGACCGATGCAGGGCGAAATGCTTGGTTATAATCAGAGTGCCCGTTTTTTAGGAAATGTTATTGGCCCTATACTAGGAGGGACACTTGCCGGATACATCGGAATTAGCAATGTTTTTGTTTTTATGGGCGGCTTGTTTTTAGTTGCTTTCTTTATTTTACTTTATGCGCTTCACGCCGATCGCAAGCGTCATTTAAATGTAGATTAGCGGCATAAACAAAATAAACCGATGCCAAACACTCGCGTTTAATCGATTTGCCAGACTTCTGGTTTTCGCGTACAGTCTTACATGTCACTTCTTTTAAACCTCTTCAATGTAAACGCTTTTACCCTGCTGGATATATAGCATCTACGCTAATTTTTTATTCTTAAAAAAGAGAGCTGAATCGCATGATGATCCAAGCTCTTTTGTTTTACGCTTCATTTGCTCAAATCATCTGCTTTTTGTCGTTAAAAAAAGTATGTTATAATATAAATATATCTTTTTGTTATACTAACAAATGTAAGTACTTGCTTTATTTTTTGTCAGCGATTGAATGAAAGTACTTATTCTTTCTATATATCCTAAAAGAGGGGGACGCTATTTTGTCACTTTTGCATATTGTCATACTTTTGCCCTTTTTAGTGGCATTACTCATCCCATTAACGTCACGATGGACGAAAAAAATACATACAGGATGGCTCGTTTTACCTGTGCCTATCGTTCTCTTCATTTATTTTCTTACTTATATTCCGAAAACGATGGCTGGTGTATCAAAAGAAACGTGGGCTTGGATTCCTAGTTTCCAGATCAATTTTACGGTTGTTGTTGATGGTCTTAGCTTATTATTTGCTTTATTAATTACTGGCATCGGGGCGCTTGTTACTTTCTATTCCATTTTCTATTTAGAGAAAAATAAAGAGCGATTGAATAATTTTTATGCTTTTCTAATGATTTTTATGACAGCAATGCTTGGCGTTGTCTTAAGTGATAATTTAATCGTTCTTTATCTTTTTTGGGAGCTTACTTCAATTAGTTCATTTTTATTGATTGGTTATTGGTATCATCGTGAGCGCTCACGTTATGGCGCTAGAAAGTCAATGATGGTCACGGTCTTTGGTGGTTTAATGATGCTTGGAGGCTTTATTATTCTCCATATTATGACAGACAGCTTTTCGATTCGCGCAATTATAGCAAACGGCGCTGCAATTGTTGAAAACCAGTTATTTGTACCCGCAATGATTCTTATTTTACTAGGTGCTTTCACAAAATCTGCCCAAGTTCCTTTTCATATTTGGCTTCCTGATGCGATGGAGGCACCAACTCCTGTTAGTGCCTATCTCCATTCAGCAACCATGGTTAAAGCGGGGATTTACATTGTCGCACGCTTTACACCTCTTTTTGCTGTCTCTGGTGTCTGGTTTTGGACGGTTTCGCTAGTTGGGGCAGCAACACTTCTTTGGGGCTCGGTGAATGCTACTAAAAAAACAGATTTAAAAGCGATTTTAGCCTATTCAACAATTAGTCAGCTTGGGTTAATTATGACACTTCTTGGGGTTGGGGCAGCTAGTCTGCATTTTGATAACTTAAATGATACGATTTACGTGGCAGCGATTTTTGCCGCTGTCTTCCATCTATTTAATCATGCTACTTTTAAAGGAAGTTTGTTCATGGTGGTTGGGATTATTGATCATGAAACTGGAACACGTGACATTCGTCGGCTTGGTGGTTTAATGCGAATCATGCCAATAACAGCTACGATTGCTTTTATTGGTACTTTTGCTATGGCTGGGTTACCTCCTTTTAATGGTTTTTTAAGTAAAGAAATGTTTTTTGAAAGCATGATAGATGTTTCACACCTTAATCTTTTTCACGCTGAAACTTGGGGTGTTCTTTTACCCGTGGTTGCTTGGATTTCAGGTGTATTTACGTTTGTTTATAGCATGATGATTTTCTTTAAAACGTTTTCTGGCAAATTAAAACCCTATTTATTACCAAAAAAACCGCATGAAGCACCTATTGGCCTGCTGCTACCACCGATTATTTTAGCAGCGTTTGTCGTCTTAATTGGGATTATGCCAAACATGATTAATAAGTCGCTTTTAGTGCCTGCTGTTAAATCCATTTTACCTAAATTGGCGAATGATTTTTCGATTCACGTTAGCATGTGGCATGGAATTACACCAGCGTTACTTATGACAATCGGTGTGATTATCGTCGGGTTACTACTCTATAAAACGCATAAATACTGGAAATCATGGATTGTTACGCATATTACACAAAAACTTCAACTGGAAAAAGCATATGATTATAGTATATTTTACCTTGAACAAGGCTCCTATCGTACAACGATGTGGATTATGACGGGCTGGTTACGTACCTATTTAAATTATATACTAGGGGCCTTTATTATTTTAACGATGGGTACAATGATTGCTGCTTCTGCTTTTAACTTTGATCTTGTAACACTTACATCTGTTTCTGCTGTAGATTTTGTTCTTGCTGCCGTTATTTTAGTTACACTAATTGGCATTGTTTTTTCGAAATCTCGTGTTACTTCCATCATCTTGCTTGGTACGCTTGGCTATACAATTAGTATATTCTTTGTTATTGCACGTGCACCAGACCTTGCTCTAACACAGCTTGTGATTGAAACGATTTCCGTTGTACTTTATCTGCTTGCCTTTTACCACCTACCTCAGTTTAGTAACATTGAAGAGAAGCCAAAACTTCTTTCTGCTAAAACACTTATTAGTATTGGTGTAGGGATAACGATGACACTTTTAACATTGGTTGCTTATGATACTAGTTTTTATGAATCTATTTCTGAATACTATATTGCTAATGCTTACAAAGAGGCTGCTGGGAAAAACATTGTTAATGTTATTTTAGTCGATTTCCGTGGTTTTGATACACTTTTTGAAACGGCTGTGCTAGCGATTGCTTCTATTGGTATCTTTGCCATGGTGAAACTACGACTTACTAAGAGGGAGGATAAAGATGAAAACAAATAACGTCCTACTACGCAATGTAACAAAAGTTGTTGCTTTTATCATTTTCTTATTCTCACTACATCTTTTCTTTGCTGGGCATTATAATCCTGGAGGAGGCTTTGTTGCGGGTCTTACAAGTGCTGGCGCAATCACACTTACACTTCTTGCTTATGATATCAAAACCGTACAAGGCATGCTTCATATGAATACCATCATGTTAACGGCTTTTGGGCTTCTGATTGCCTTTTGTACTGGAATGATTGGTATTTTTTCTGGAAAACCATTTTTAACGCATAAATTCGGTGATGTTGTACTGCCAATTCTAGGTAAAACAGCCTTGCATACTGCGACATTGTTTGATTTAGGTATTTATCTTGTTGTCGTCGGCGTCACCTTAACGATTATTCAAACGATTGGGGAGAGTGACTAAAATGGAATTATTAATGTCTGTTCTCATCGGTCTTATGTTTGCTGCTTCTGTTTATTTAATTCTTTCCAAAAGCTTGCTTAGAATTATTATTGGAACGGCGATTTTAAGTCATGGCGTGAATTTATTAGTTCTAACAGTAGGTGGTTTAAAACGTGGAAACGTGCCAATCTTGGGATTAAAAGGTGTAACTGGCTATAATGACCCCCTTCCGCAAGCGCTTATTTTAACAGCGATTGTTATCAGTTTTGGCGTAACAGCTTTTTTCCTGGTTCTTGCTTATCGTGCTTATCAAGAATTAGACAGTGAAAGTATATCTAAGACGAGAGGACATGAAGCAGATGATGAATAATTTAACCTTAATGCCCATTTTAGTCCCCTTTTTAGGTGCGATTGTGTTACTTTTACTGCCAAGACGAATTTTTATTCAACGTACAGTAGCACTGATTTTCAGCCTGCTTCTTGTATTTGTTTCACTCGCTTTAGTTTATCTGGTGAAAACACATGGGATTATGGCGGTTACAATTGGGAATTGGAAAGCCCCTTTTGGTATCACTATTGTTGGCGACATGTTAGCTGCACTTCTTGTTACAACAACAAGCATTCTTGTTAGCTGTGTATTGGTCTATTCTTTCTATTCGATTGGAAAACCACGTGAAAAATTCCTTTATTATCCAGCAGTCTTATTTATGATTGTTGGTGTGAATGGTTCATTTTTAACAGGAGATATCTTTAATTTATTTGTTTTCTTTGAAGTTATGTTAGTGGCTTCCTATCTCCTTTTAGTTCTCGGTGGAACAAAAATTCAACTTAAAGCAACTGTTAAATATTTATTAATTAATATTATCGGTTCAGCTTTTTTCATCGTTGCGATTGCTTTACTTTATTCAATGATTGGTACGTTAAATATGGCAGATATTTCTGCTAAAATTAATGCCTTACATGGTGTAAATACTGGAATGATTAGTGTCGTTGCTGTTTTGTTTTTATTCGTCTTTGGGCTTAAAGCTGGTTTATTTCCACTCTATTTTTGGCTTCCTGGTTCTTACTTTGCTCCACCAATATCTGTTTTAGCTTTATTTGGCGGCTTACTTACAAAAGTTGGCGTTTATGCCATTATTCGTACGTATACCTTGTTTTTTGCTAAAGAAACTACTTTTGCCATGCTCCTACTTGGGGTTTTAGCAATTATTACCATTATTTTTGGTGTGATTGGTGCCATTAGTTACCATGATTTAAAAACGATCGTGATTTATAATATCTTAATTGCCATTGGTGTCATTTTATTTAGTGTTTCTGTTTTATCTCGTGAATCACTGATGGGCGCTATTTATTACCTCATTCATGATATGCTTGTGAAAGGAATTTTATTTCTCTTAATTGGTGTGATTATGGCAATTACTGGTTCATCTAGCACAAAGAAATTCAGTGGTTTAATGACTGTTTATCCTTCACTTGGTTGGACTTTCTTTATTGCAATTCTTGCCCTTTCTGGAATTCCGCCGCTCAGTGGTTTTTTTGGTAAATTGCTTATTGTTGAGGGAGCATTCTCAGCTGGTGTATTTATAGGTGGAATCATCGTCTTACTTTCCAGTCTCTTTGTCCTAATGTCACTCATCAAAGTGTTCACAGCTGGATTTTGGGGAGAAAAAAAGGGGAATTTCAATACTAATGTCCCTTACCATAAAATGATGTTCCCTGTTACCATTTTACTTACATTATCTGTTTGTTATGGGCTGTTTACGCAAATGCTTTATCCTTACATTGCGCAAGCTGTAGATCCATTAATTGATCCTAGTGTTTATATTCATGCTGTATTAAAGGAGTGATGATTCATGGCTTTTCAATTAATTATCAATGTAATTCTAGCTTGTTTATGGATGTTTCTTGAATCATCATTTACATTTGGAACATTTGTTTCTGGTTTCCTAATTGGCGTTGTGTTGTTGTTTTTCATGCGCCGCTTTTTAGGGACAACCTTTTACATTTTCAGATTGCTTGCTCTTGTTAAGTTGCTTTACAATTTCTTACATGATCTTATTATTTCAACCGTTCGTGTCAGTCGAATTATTTTAAAAAAAGATATGAATATTCGCCCTGGAATTTTTAGATATGATACGATGCTTGAAACGGACTGGGAAGTAACAATGCTTGCGTTAATGATCACCTTGACGCCAGGGACGCTTTCGATCACCATTTCGGATGATTATAAATCGATTTATGTCCATTCCCTTCATGTACCAAACATTGAAGAAGAAATTACAACCATCCGAAAATCTTATGAAGGTGCAATCATGGAGGTGTTTCACGGATGATATTAAAAGTTGCTTTATCCATTGGTTTACTTCTTTATGCGATTTCAACTTTCCTTTATCTTTATCGTATTTTAAAAGGACCAACAACTTCTGATAAAGTTATTGCATTAGATTCGACTGGGATGAATTTGGTTGCCATTGTGGCGCTTCTGTCGATCCTTTATGACACGGATGCTTATCTAGATGTTATTTTACTCATTGCCTTACTTGCTTTTATTGGGACCGTTTCTTTTGCAAAATTTGTTGAGAAAGGTAAGGTGATTGATCGTGAACGTGATAATTGAAATTATTATTTCTGTCATGATTGTCATTGGTGGCTTATTAAGTATTCTTGGAGCAATCGGTGTGATTCGCTTGCCAGACGTCTACACGCGTACACATGCTGCTGGGATTAGCAATACATTTGGAGTTAGTCTGCTTTTACTTGCTACGGTTGGTTACTTTTTTCATTCTGGTGAAGGTTTTAATGCGCGCGTACTATTAGCGATTTTCTTTATCTATTTAACAACTCCCGTCGCATCTCATCTTATTAATCGTGCTGCTTACGATACAGGGGTCCCACTTGCTATTCGAATTCGTGACCAACTACGCTCTGTGAAAAAAGAGGATATTAAGAAGCGGAAAAATTTAATTATTCGCCAAGAACAAATTGAAAAAGCCCGTCAAGAAAAAGAAGAATTGGAAGACCGGCTCGATTGGGAACTTCGTGCAGAAAACATTGACGAACACGAAAATAAGGAAGATGTAGACCGCGATACCCAAGAGCAAACCATTGAGGAGCAAGCTGATGATTCAGAGCATGAAATCATTGAAAAAGAAGAAAAGGATGACGAGAAAAAATAAAGAGTCTAGGAACATCATAAACAAAATAAATCGAGCGAGAGCGTTTGTATGGAAGAAGTCTGATAAATTTCTTCCATACAAACGCTTCTCACTCGATTTATACTTTCATCTTACTTAGCCATTTACTTTTCTCCTGACCAATAAACGAATAACTAATCCAACCATTATTGTTCCAATAGAAATTAAAATTCCATAAATCACAGCAAAAGAATGATAAGTGAGCGAAATATTTCGCGCATTTGCTGGAATTTCTACGGCGATAAAATCACCATAAATTTTTTTAATGGCTGTCTCTTTTCCATCAACTTTGACATTCCAAGCATTATCGTAAGGAATCGATAAAAATATGGTGCGCTTGTTAGAAACGGGCTTGATTTTTCCAATTAAGTGGCTATCTTTTGTTTTTTCAAGTTGAATGGAGGTTTTTTTGGCTTCTTTGATTAGAGAACCAAATTGTGCTTGATCTAAGCTGTAGAATATTTCATTGGTCACTTTCTTTTCTTTTAAGCCTTTTATTTCCAAGGTAACTGTTTCACCTTTATGAAAATAGCCTAAGTTAAACAATTGATTGGTTTCAATTTCGCGATTGGGTTTGTGTAGCTTGCCGTTGACTAATATATCCGTTATACCGCTCCAATTCATATGTGGCCAATACATTAGCAGATTGCCTGTCGTAGTAGTTTGTACTGTGATTTTAGAAGCGCCTTGTTTCATAACGGATTGCGCGGGTTTAAAATATGGTTTGCGACTTGCCGAAATATCTTGCAATACATTTTCCAAATTCATTATGATAGCGTCGTCTTGAAGCTTCACTCGTTGATCTCTTACAAACAACCCTGCACCAATTGCTTCTGGATTTTTTTCACTTGTTTTTTCAGAATAAATGTCATATTTAATATTAAGAAGTAGATTTAAAGCTGGATTCGATTCAACAACTGAGAAGCGTCTTTCATTTTTAGAATAGGCCCCAAGATTTGACAATGTATTTAAAATGTCTTTATTCAAAGTCGATGTATAAGCCGAAGCACCGGGGAAATCAAACATATAACCATCATTGTAATTATAATAAGGGACTTTATAGCCTAAATCATCTCCCGGAATCCGTTCATTTATTCGCACAAGTTTGCTATTGTCTTTTAGCTCAGCCACTAAATGATTCATTTTTTTATAAGAATTTTCAAAAGTTTGCTCATTACTATACGAAATATTATCCATGCCTACTCGAAAATTCAAGCCAAGTTCGGTAAAAAAGAGAAAGGCAATAAAAAACAGACTAAGCCGACTCTTTTTGTTCGCCCAAATGAAAAGAAAAATACTATAAATGCACAAATAAATAAGCGTGATCCCCAAGTATTTTAGTTTAGAGCCATCAAAAATATCGCTATTTTTAAAAATATAACTTTCAACCCTAGCACTAAGCGAACCAAGTAAAAGGAGTCCAAGTAAAAGACCAGTGGCCTTGAAAAGCTGCTTGTTACGCCAAGTAAGGTTTTGTTCATTTTGCCATGCGGAAAAACCGCGATAACCAAAACTAATAACGAGAAAACTTAAGATGAAGCTATTTCGATACGGGAATCCTGCTGGCGCTTGGAGCATGTGCCAAAATGTATTAAATAACTCAATCATTAGGCTCAAAAGGCAAACGAACAGAAGGAATAACGCCCCTTTTTTCTCTCGTGTCGGGATGTTTTTCACAAAAAAGAAAAGGATTAAAAAAAGAACGACAAGAACACCAGAATAAATGACTGGTAAATGTGCAAGCCGATTTGAAAACCTAATCGTCCCAACATCCCACTGTGAAAAGATTGAAAAGAGAAACTTAGGATAAAAACTTAGCGTTGATAATGAAAAGCTTGTTTTCGCAGTTTTCAGCATTCCAAAAAGAGCAGGTAATAAAACAAAAGCTGTTAGAATCCCTGTGAAAATCAAATAAAAGAGAAATTTTTTCCATCTATGGAATAGAGCTTTCACTTTCCAATCTTTTAATTTAGGATATTTCAACCAGTCTAAATATGCACGATATACTAGCGAAAATAAACAAACCATATAGCCTAAATAAAAGTTTGTTACAATCGTCAAGAATAGCGTCACTCCATATAAAATCCCACTCTTTTCTTCTGCCAACCGCTCAAGTCCTAAAACAACAAGTGGAAATAAAATAAGCGCATCAAGCCACATATAATTGAAACTATACGCCACAACAAAACCACAAAAGCTATAGGCTGTTGAAAATAGAAGCATCGAAAAGCGAATCTTTTGATTATGTTTTTTTAAATAATAACACATGGAAAGGCCCATCAAAGAAATTTTAACCATTATGATCCAGATCAGAGCGGTTGGTAAATTTTCTTTTGGAAATAAAAAACTAATAAAATTGAAGGGACTCATTAAGTAATAACTCCACATTGTTGCAATTGAATCACCAATCCCATTTGAAAACGAATATAAGCTCATCCCATCGCTAAAAAAGGAGCGAAAAGAATACATAAATTGTAAATACTGTGTCCCAATATCGCTAATTAGCAAATTATTGTCACCAAATGGCGTAACTCCCAAAGAAGCAAACGTGATACAAAGTAAAAAGAGAGGAACAAAGAAACTTCCTCCATACAAGATAATTTTATTCATAGTTTCCCTCCACCAAACTTTATAAAAGTGGTTATGTAAATCATGTGCCAAACTTTTTTATCTTCTTTTATCATATTAACTTATTTTATCTCTTACTACCACTAGTTTAATGTTTTTTCTTTACTGCGAGTGTTGCCCGGCTTACACAAATCTTTCGGCCACCTTCATCGATCAAATCAATTTGCCAAACTTGAGTTGTTTTTCCGTCATGCACACAATTTGCAACTGCAACAATTTCTCCTGATTGCTTACTTGCCAAGTGATTCGCATTAATTTCTAGCCCAAAAGCAATTTCATCAGTAGCAATCGAATGAGATGCACCTAGGCTTGCTGCATGCTCAGCTAAAAGGACAGAAACTCCGCCATGCAAATAGCCAAAAGGTTGTAACACTTTTTCAGTTATTTCAAGTTTTAGAGCTGCATAGCCTTTTTTCACTTCAATAATTTCAATACCAAGCGTTTCTTGAATTCCCATAATAATCTCTACCTCCTCTTCTTTTAAAGCTTATCATAAGTACTTTTTGTTTGCACTTATTCGTTTGTGGTAAAATAATAAATAAAACACTATACCAGGGAGATTTTATCATGACTATTTTTAATAACGTACCATTGATTGCTTCACTTGTTGCCATTGTTTTTGCACAAGTAGTTAAAGTTCCAATATACCTTATTGTTTCACGTAAAATAGACTTAGGGTTAATTTTTTCCACTGGTGGAATGCCTAGTTCACACTCAGCTGCTGTCACAGCCTTAATGACAACAACGGCAATTCAATATGGATTAGCTTCTCCTTATTTCGCTATTGCTACTGTTTTTGGGGTGATTGTGATGTTTGATGCTACTGGGGTAAGGCGACAAGCTGGAGAACATGCCATTGTTTTAAATCGACTTGTACTGGAGTTTCAAGAATTAGCAAAACATGCAAAAGGATTGACCAGTCCTAAACAAGAAGAAAAAACGAAGCATTTAAAAGAATTGTTAGGGCATAAACCAATGGAAGTATTTTTTGGCGCATTAACTGGTATTGCGATTGGCTTTTTGCTGGATTATTTACTAGGAACTTTTTAAAAAAGATAAGCGCTTGGGCTAAGTCCGAAATAAATCGGTGTAGGCTCAAACGCTTATCTTTTTTACATCGTATTAGACAAAGATATCAATGATAAGCACCATAATAAAGACGCTAAATGATAGTAACGTTTCAAGAACAGTCCATGTTTTAAATGTTTCTTTTACTGTTAATCCTAAATATTCTTTTACTAACCAAAAACCTGCATCATTAACGTGAGAAAGCATTAGTGATCCTGCACCCGTTGCAATGACTAGCAACGCTGTATTAACTCCTGTCATCTGCTCGACAATTGGAGACACGATTCCTGCCGCTGTCGTTAAGGCAACTGTTGCTGAACCTGTTGCTACTCGAATAAGGCCAGCTACCAAGAAGCTCATGACAATTGGGGATAAATTCATTTGACCAGCAAGATTAGCAATAGCTGTCGCAACACCTGTATCAATTAAGATTTGTTTAAAAGCACCCCCTGCACCAATAATTAAAATAATTGCCGCAAGCGGTTTCATACTTTCATCTGTTAAACCACGAATGATCTCTGCATTTTGTCCAAGTCTAAATCCTAATAAATAATAAGCAACAAATACAGAAATAAGAAGCGCAACGAGTGGACTGCCAATAAAATCAATAACGTTAGTAAGCCCTGCTGGAAGTTTAAATAAAGCTGCAATCATCGTTAGCAACATTAAAATAATTGGCAAGAATACAATGAAGAAAGATACGCCAACAGACGGTAATTTTTCATTGTCTTTCATCGTATCTGGACGCATTAACTTTGGTGCATGCTCTGGTGTCACACGTTTGCTAATAAATCGTGCAAAAAGTGGTCCAGCGATTATTCCTGCGGGTAATGCAAAACACAGTGAATAAAGAAGGACCTCGCTGACATTGGCATGATAAATTCCAATCGCTGTCATTGCTCCTGGATGTGGTGGAATAATTCCATGCGCAATGGATAAGCCCGCTAAAACAGGCAAGCCCAGCAACAAAATATTTTTCTTCACTGTTTTTTGAATGGACAGAACAATTGGAAGTAAGATCACTAATCCAACTTCAAAAAAAACTGGAATTCCAATAATTAGCCCTGAAAAAAACATCGCCCATGGCAGTCTCTTTGCACCTAACCTTTTAACAAAGAAATTAGCAATTTGCATGCCGGCGCCAGAAGTCGACATCATTTTTCCTAAAATAGTTCCGAGTGCTAGAATACCTACTAAATGGCCTAACACTCCACCAACACCGGTTTCAAATGCTGCAGGTATTTTTTGCCAAGGCATACCGGCAAAAACTGCTAAAAAAATGGTTGCTACAGATAAACTAAGGTACGCATGCCATTTCCACCAAGAAACCCCTAAGATGACGATTAGAATAGAAATGATCGTAATTGAAAATAGGTAAATATCTTGCATGTTTTCCCTCTCCTTTTTAACGAATTAAACTTTGTTGTTTATTACTCATAAGGGCCTCTACTTCTGATACAGTGGTATGTGGTACATCCCCTGGAATAGCATGTGCAAGAACCGCATTATGGACAGCGAATTCTAATGTTTTTTCTTCGCCCCAATTTTCTGTTTGCCCAAAAATAATTCCTGCAGCATAAGCATCGCCAGCACCAATTCTATCTAATATTGCAACAGACTGTCTGCTACTTACCTGAAACTCACCTCTTGCCATAAATCCAGCTAGATAATGTTTTCCTTCTTCAAATGAGCGCATTGTCCCTACAAAAGTATCGATATGATACTCTTCTTTAAAAATTTCTGTAACAGCTTTTAATTGTTCCAGTTCGCTCGCTAGTTCTGGTGCTTTAATATCAAGTAATTCTGTCAAATCGCGTATGCCACCAAAAACAGTATCTGCGCTATAAAGGATCTTTTCATATTGTTCTTTGATAAATTCTTTCGTGTGCTGCGTATTTAGACTTGGTCGATAATTGAAGTCAAAATACAATTTTTTGTTATATTTTTTGGCTGTTGCTGCAATTTTTAAAGCGGTTTCACGAGTTTGCTCAGTTAAAAGTAATGAAATGCCGCAAATATGAACAAAATCACTGGTTGCTACAGCTTCTTCAATTGGGTAACTTGCTGGATTCGCTTGGCAAAAGGCACTGGCGAGACGATTTTGATACGTAACAACAGTGGGTCTTAAACCATAACCCATCTCAACAAAATAACTGCCCATATGATTGCCATTCAATCGAATAAATTGATCATTAATTCCATATTTACGCAAGGTTGCTCTAGCCACTTTACCAATAGAATTATTGGGTAAAGTGGTAAGAAGCGTTGTTTCCAGTCCAAAATTTTTAAGATTTGCGAGTAGGTTAACACCTGTACCAGTAATTTGATATGTAAGCTGGTTAGTTTGTTCTAATAACTGATATTCAGGTGGGGTAAAGCGTAAATTTACTTCACCATAAGACAACATTTTCATTTCAGTAAACTCCTTAATCTGTTAATTTCTTCATAATTTGGTAAAGCGATTTGACATCTTCTGGCTTTGTATCGCCACTTTCTTTATCAATGATTGAGCTATAAACATGTGGAATGATTTTTTTTACGCCGGCATCTAAAGCGATTTGGACAATTTCTTCAAAATTCTCTAAATCAATACCTCCTGTTGGTTCTAAGTAAAAATCATTTTCTGCACAAGCTTTGGCTACAGCGCGATATTCTGCTTCATGAGCAAGGCCTTTCATTGGGAAATATTTAATAGAACTACCACCCATATCTTTTAATAAAGCAATAGCGGTTTCAATTGGCACTTCTGCTGCGTCCATTTTACTGCTTAAAGGACCGGTTGCAATATTGACATAGCCCACTTTTCCGGTTGGAGAAACAAGACCATTGATTACGGTTTCATTTTGTCCTAAAAGTGCTCTACTCGCACCGACACCTGTAAATACTTGATTGACATGTTGCGGCCCTAATTCACTAGAAATTCGTGCTACCATGGCGCTTTGATTTGGGTTTCCTGCGCCAAGACCTACTGATAAAGCATTGTCCGTTGCAGCGATGTACTTTTTCATATCAGAAATAGCCGCTTCGTCATTTTTATAGTTGATTGAAAGCACACCTAAAATCACATGTCCTTCTGCTGCTTCAAAACATTCTTTCGCATTTTCTACAGAATTGGCTAGCACATTTAAACAAATGCGGTCATTTAAATATTTTGGTGTTTTATTCATTCTTTTTTCCCACTTTCCATAATTTCTTTTAGCCTTGCTATAATTGCTTGCATTTCTTCTTCATTTACAGCGCGAATGTCAAACTCAATAATGCCGTTATTAGCTTGGTATTCGCGTGTATAGATCGCTGGGTTATGACTTTTTAGCTCACTGATGACTTCTTTTGCTGAACGATCGATTACTTTTACAGAAGCGCGGTAAATCTCTCTCCCAGCAGCATCTTGAACTTCTTTAACGGATAATCCAGTAATACTATTTAACGCTTCTATAAAAGGTTTTAGGCGTTGTTTCATTTCTATTCCTGTTTCGCCTGGCTCCTTCAAATAACGTTCGACAGCTCCGGTAAAGGCAACAATATTTTCTTTGCCGATTTTCATTGCTCTCCCGATTCCTTTAGATTGCATTTGCACCCAACTAATCGGCTCTTTTTTACCAATGACAAGTCCAGAAGTCGGACCATCTATGGCTTTAGCACCGCTATAAATAACAAGATCTGCCCCTGCTTTTGTATACTTAGTTAAGTCTTCTTCTGCTGCTGCGTCCACAATAAGTGGGACTTGATATTGTTTGCTGACTTCAACCATTTCTTCTACTGTTAACATGCTTTTTTGAACAGTATGATGACTTTTGATGTAAAGAAGTGCGGCTGTATTTTCGGTCATCATCATTTCGACGTGCTCTTTTTGGCACATATTAGCGTAACCAGCTTCTCTTATTTCACCGCCACCGACTTGGACCATTACTTCCACTGCTGTGCCATAATCGACATTGTGACCTTTAGGAATAACAATTTCACGCTTTTGTATCTCTTTTGCATAAGGATGATACAGATGATATGGATCACCTTTTCCAATTAAAGCTGAGATAGACTGTGCGATGCCTGCTGAAGCGCTTGAAACAACACAAGCATCTTCTACATTTAATAAGTTTGCGATATAAATGCCTGTTTTTTCTACCAAATCGGCAATCTCAAAAAAATTTTGCCCAGCAAATTTTTGCAAATTGGTAATTTCATCAGGTGTTTTTGAGACGCCTAGAATCGTCATTTTTCCTGATGCGTTAATCACTTCTTTTAACTTATACTTTTCATAAATATTAGATGTCATATAAAACACCTCCAACAATCGTTTTAATTGGTACAATTAGCTCAGATGTGTTCTCTTTATTGCCATTTGAATCAACCAACTCTTTATTGCCATTTTTCACATCAAAAATAGTGATATCAGCATCATATCCAACTCTTAATTGGCCTTTTTTTGCTAGTTTAAAATTATCTGCTGGATGCTCGGTTACCATCTTGATAATTTCGGTAAGTGGATAGCCGACTAGCCGTAATTTTTCCATTGTTGTGGCTAAATCGTACACTGGCCCTTTTTCTCGATTACGATGGTAAATATCTGTGCTTAGGGAATAAGGGGTTATTTTTGCTTCCTTTGCACAAAAAGCTGTATGAAAGTTAAAACTATCTGTTCCATGGCCGATATCAAAGCGAACACCTCGCTTATAAGCATCCATTGCAACCGCTTTAATTTTATTTGTCTGCTTATCTACAATACCATTTTCTTTCCCATTAAAACAGTGTGTCAAGATATCCCGCTCATCAAGTCGTGACAAAACATCGCTTAATTCTGGCGGATTTGAACCGATATGAATCATGAGTGGCATGTCGTTTAGTTCAGTTTGCAGTTCTTTAGCTAATAAAAGCGGGTGATAATCGTTTTCCCCTACAACCGTTTTACTTAAGCGTACTTTTAAGCCAATAACAAATTGCGGCAAGGCAGCCACTTGTTTCTTTAATAAGTCTTTTTGGACGTTATGCAAATCGGATAACTCATCTTGGCGAATAATCCCGATTTTAGAAATATTAATCATAGCATAAACATTGGTCTTGGCCTTTCTTATTTGTTCATAAAAAGTAGAAATCGTGTCTGCGCCAGTAGATCCTGCATCAATGATCGTTGTTACACCTTTTTTGATACCGATTTCATCTGGCTGATCGTAATAAATGGGCATATCGTCATCACAGTGCACATGGTCATCTATCCAGCCAGCTGAAATATAATGATTCCTAGCTAACTCTACAACTTGCTTTGCTTCTTTATTAATCGTAGGAGAAACCATTTCGATCTTGCCATTTTTTACTCCAATGGATAAGCATTGATTGTCCACTGTCAAACCATTTTTAATAAGTAAATCTAACAATCTATCTCCTCCTTCATAAACATTATAACATTATAATGTTTATGAGTACAACTACTTTTTTAAATTTCATATTCGATTTTATATGGGAAATCCTGTGTATTATATAATCCAATTGAAAACTCAATGAGCTCTGATTGACTATTGTACGATTTGCGAATTCGTTTCAAACAATGATTTGTTTCTGCTTGTAGCAAATTTTTTTCACTTTCCTTAAGTTCTGCTACTTCAAAGGTATCATCGAAAGAAACGACGACTTGCTGATTTTCTTTTAATAACTGATAAAGTGAAATATTATCTAAGTTAAGGTTCTTATCAACGACTTGATGAACACCGCGAAGATAATGTTCATAAAGGATATAGGGTTTGCGATTTAAGAGATACATTCTTTTGATCATCATAATTGGTTCGTCAAAAAATTGGCTTATAAGGGCATTTTCTGCTGGCTGAACCAGCTTGATCTCTAAGATTTCCTTTGTTATCGTATAACCGGATTCCTTCATAATTGTTGAAAAAGATTTGGCTTTAGAAAGTTTATTAAAAAGTTGATTGCTAACAACCATCGTCCCTTTACCACGTTGTTTCCGAAGATAACCTTCAGAAACCAAAAGAGCAACGGCTTGTCTGATAGTTACCTTACTAACTTCAAACATTTTCTCAAGTTCTGTTTCACTTGGAATATATTCTCCTATCACATAAACACCAGAAAGAATTTTCTTTTTTATTTCTTTAGCGATTTCTTGATATAGGATCACATTTTTTTTCATCTACCTGACTCCCGTTCTTTTCATTTTCTAGTAAGCTCATCATAAAATATTCATGCTGAAATGACAATAAATGACTTATTCCGCAATATTTAAAACTAGATTTTCCACCTATCATAAAAAAACTGCAAACAAAGATTTTATATTTCCTTTGTTTACAGTCTAAAGCGATAGGTTTTACATTTATTTGTAGAACTTAAATTTACCTTTTTTGGCCATGATGTTAAGTCCGCCAATTTGTAGTAATGCGCGGTCATCAATTACTTTTTTCATGACTGAGGCTGGGTAACCTTTTAAATTTTTACCAAAGACAACACCGATCGCATCATTATCGCCAAGTGAACATACTGTTCCTTTTTCATGATATTCGAAATTGATTAGGTCTGTTTCACCTTTAGCAAGTTTTGCTAAATTAACAGTAGCAACATCCGCTTGCTGCATAGCGATTTGAGCAGTTGGTGGATAAGGTCGTTCATTTTCAGGATTAATGATCAGTGAGCAGTCACCTATTATTAAAATTTCTTCATTGCCAGGAACTGTTAAATTATTATTTACTTTCACACGTCCACGTCCTGCTTCAAAACCTGACTCTTCAATAACACTATTACCGCGAACACCAGCGGCCCAAATAATCGTTCCAGCTTTAATTTCTTTCGTTTCTGTTTCGTTGTCAGCAAATTTGACACCATCTGCTGTCGCTTCTTTAACAGGCTTGCCAACGAAAAATTCAACGCCACGATCTTCTAAAACACTAACACCATAATCCACCAATTTGGCATCAAATTGTGGTAACACTTTTGGTGCAGCTTCCATACAAATGATGCGAACTTTTTCACGAGGAATGTCATACGTTTTTACAAGTTCTGGCATGCGGTTCGTTAGTTCTCCAAGAAATTCGATTCCAGTAAAACCAGCGCCCCCCACAATAATTGTTAATAGCTCATCTTTTTGTTCGGTTTTCCATTTGGCAAATTGCTCTTCAATGCGCGCCCGGATCTTTTTAACAGAATCAATGCTTGTAATGGTTAGAGCATATTCCTTCAAACCAGGAATGCCAAATGTCTCAGCTTCTGATCCAAGTGCAATAAGTAAATAATCATAAGAAATTTCACCTTCATTTTGCAAGGTTACTGTTTTTTCATCACGATTAATTTTGACTACAGTATCTTGAATGAAAGTGGATTTTTTGCTATCTACAACTTTTTCAATTGGATATATTAATTTTTCAGGATCAAGTGTCCCAGCTGCTGCTTCGTGTAACCATGTTGTTTCATGGTGATAGTCATTTTTATTTACAAGAACTAATTCTGCGTCCAAGTTTTCATGTTGTAATTTTTTTAATGTTTTAAGACCGCCATATCCTGCGCCAAGGATGACAATTTTAGTTTTACTCAATGTTATCACATCTACTTTCCCTTTGTATTTTTCTCGCGTACTTAAATTGCAATAAACTTATTACAAATTATGTAGATTGCGCTTTAACCTACAAAATAACTTATAACTAATATGATAGTATGTTTATGAACTATTTTCAAGGATGTAATCTCAAAATGTTTGTTTTCTTTTACCCTTTTTGTTCAAAAACTAACATGTTTTCAAAATCACCAAAACATGTTTTTTTATTTTTTTATGATAAAATATGGTTTACTAATCGAATACTAGGAGGTAATCATTTTGGATGAACAAGCCAAAATTTATGATATAACAATCATAGGAGGCGGTCCGGTTGGTCTTTTTGCGGCCTTTTATGCAGGGATGCGAAAAGTAAATGTTAAAATTATCGAAAGTTTACCTCAATTAGGCGGACAGCTTTCAACACTTTATCCTGAAAAATATATATATGATATCCCAGGCTTTCCAGCGATTCGCGCCCAAGCCTTAATCAACAACCTTACTGAGCAAATGCAGCCTTTTCACCCAGAAGTTTGCTTGGGAGAGACGGTTTTATCTGTTATTAAGCAAGCAGACAGTACATTTGAAATTACAACCACACAAGATGTTCATTATAGTAAAACAATCATTATTACTGCCGGAAACGGAGCTTTTGAACCTCGTAAGCTGGAACTCTCTCATGCCGTTCAATATGAAAATAGCAATTTACACTATTTCATTGATGACTTAAGTCTTTTCAAGGATCATCGCGTAGTTGTTTGTGGGGGCGGTGATTCAGCGGTTGACTGGGCACTTATGCTTGAACAAGTAGCTCATTCAGTAACGATTGTTCATCGTCGTAAAGATTTCCGCGCTCATGAACATAGTGTAGAAAAGTTAGCAAACTCATCTGTTAGCATTATGACACCATTTCTTCCAACAAAAATAACCGGTACTTCTGGAAAAATTACTTCGATCGAGTTACAAGAAGTGAAAGGTGAGCAACAAATTGAGCTAGAGATTGATGATTTTATTGTCAATTATGGTTTTGTTTCTTCACTTGGACCGATTAAAACATGGAATTTAGACCTTCAGCGTAATTCGATTGTCGTCAATTCTAAAATGGAAACATCCATTGCTGGCATTTACAGTGCTGGCGATGTTTGTACATATGACGGCAAAGTAAAATTAATCGCTACGGGCTTTGGTGAAGCACCAACTGCCGTCAATAATGCAATCAATTACATGGATCCAAAAGCGCGCTTACAGCCAACCCATTCTACTTCTCTTTTTGAATAAACCCAAAGTTTGACTTGTTAAGCGAACGGGAAATTATTTATTATATCTATGATTTAAGGAGGTCATTGCCATGAATGTACTTGTCATTGGTTCTAATGGGCAAATAGGCCGGCAAATTGTTAAAATGCTCGCGCTAGATAAAGGTTTTTTTGTTCGAGCAATGATTCGTGATCCTCATCAGGCAGAAGCATTAGAAAAATTAGGTGCAAAGCCAATTATTGCTGATCTAGAGCAAGACTTCAGCTACGCATATGATGCAGTTGACGCTGTTATTTTCACTGCTGGTTCTGGAGGAAATACAGGCCCTGAAAAAACGATCGCTGTCGATCAAGACGCCGCGATTAAAGCAACAAATATTGCCGAACAAAGAGGAATTAAACGCTTTATCATGATTAGCTCCATTCATGCAGGAGAACCAGATAAAGGCCCTGAATCACTGGCAACTTATTTGATAGCTAAAGGGAAAGCAGACGATCACTTAATGGCAAGCAAACTGCCTTACACGATTATCCGACCTGTTAGTTTAACAAATGAGGCAGCAACTGGCCGGGTTGACTTGGTTTCAGACACTTCTTTAACCACGATCCCACGCTCAGATGTTGCAGCTTTTACCGTAGAGGCATTAACCCATCAGGAAGCGCAAAATAAAATTTATGAAATTGCAAGCGGTTCAAGAGATGTGGATACTTTTGATTTTAATTAACGTATAAAAAGAGGAAAAAATTCATCTTCATTGAATTTTTTCCTCTTTCTTTTATACGAATAAGCGCACAGATACTGCGATAAAATGGCCTTTTAATCACGTACAATTAAAACATCACACAAAGCATGTTGAATGATGTAGCCAGATACGCTACCAAGTACAGCTTCTTCAATTCGATTTAAACCAGTAGCTCCACAAATGATCAAATCTGCTTTATAAAGGTTAGGTAAATCATCAGATAAAAGCTTTTTAGGATTCCCTTTTTCAATAAAATGGTCAATCGTGGTTATACCTGATTCTTTTGCACGTTCGACGTGTTTAGCGATACTCTTTTCCATATCACTTGAAAGTTGATTTTCCCACATACCTCCATCAGGTGAATATGCAGGAAACGAGCGTGTATCAATTACCGTTGCTAGCCCTACGTGAGCATTTAGTTCAAGTGCAAGCTCTACGCCACGACGAAAAGCAAGCTCTGATTCTTCTGAGCCGTCTAGCGCAATTAGAATACGTTGATATTTTTTAGTCATTTTCTTCCCCCCATTAAAGAATAGCTTCTTTTTCTTATACCTGTTTAAGAATAGTTATAAACCTTTAAAGTTGCTGATAGATTTTCTTAAGTAATTCTTCTTTGGAACGACCTGAAACGACTACACCTTCTACAAGTGCAAATAAACTCCTTCCGCATAACTCACAATGGGCTAAACAATCATATTGGATCACATCAACATTTTCATCTTTTAAAAGGGTATCATATACCTCAAAAGCACCAGAGGCTAAATTATTTACACAAAATTCGACAAGAGGTTTCAAACAAAATAATCCTCCTTACATTGTTGGTTCGTAACCATACTCGATCATTAATTTATAAATATCTTGAAGGCGTGGCTCACCTTCTATCACGATTTTATTATCTAAAACAATGACTGGATATAGATAATCTTCGGCCATGATTCTTTGTGCCATTTGCCTTTCTTCTTCAGTCATCCCCTTTGTTTCAAAAACATCAAGATACTTAATGAGAAAAGGCTGTTGTTCAAATTTTCTTTCAATCGCAGCGCTTAACCACTCTTTTATTGCTTTGGAAGATGGAGCGCCCACACAACTAGCACATGCCACGGATGATCCATAGACATATAATTGTACAGTTTTTTTCACATTTCCCACCACCCTGTTTTTATTTTACAAGATGCAAGGTAAATTTGCGATTTTCCTGTTTATGCAATCTTCTTTTCATTTTATGATAACCTGTTATAATAGAGAATATATTAAAATAAAGGAGTTCGTGTTTGCATGGATCAAATTAGCTATGCTGAAGTTGAAAAAGCATTAAAAAAATTTCGTCCTTTTTTACTTCGTGATGGTGGCGACTATGAACTCATTGATGTAACGAACGATGGTATCGTCAAAATCCGTTTGCTCGGGGCGTGCGAAGTTTGCCCAAGCTCAGATATGACTTTAAAAATGGGCATTGAGCTAACACTTTCTGAAAGAGTCCCTGGTTTTAAAAAAGTTGAACAAGTTTATTAATCCAAAACCAAATGTCCGCCTACAAGCGTTCATTTGGTTTTTTAATGGGTTCCATTTTAGCGTCGTTTAACTTCGACCTGGCGAATTGAATTTTTATTCATTGAGCTGACGGTAAATTCCCAGTCATCAATGATCAGCTGATAACCTGTATCCAGATCAAATTTTTGCAATAATAAATAGCCAGAAATGGTATGGACATCAGAACTATCCAGTCGAATTCCAAGGACTTCCTCAACGCTTACAAGGGGTTCGCTTCCTGCAATCATATAATGATTTTTTGCAATTTGGCGCACACCTTTTGGCTGATTCGCTTCTTCCATGTCGCCAACAATGACTTCCATAATATCTTCTAATGTAATAATCCCTGATGTCCCGCCGTATTCATCTGTAAGCACAACAAAAGTTACGCCTTTTTGCTGCATTTTGATAATTAACTCTTCTAAGATTATTCCTGCAAAAACTTCCACAACCGGTGACATAAATGAGGAAACTGGCTGATAAAGAGCCTCCGTATTTCCCCCCAAACCAGCTGTTACCTGACTAATTGGAAGAATCCCAACAATCTTATCCTTATCATTGTTTGCAGTGACGGGGAAAATGTGATAGGTATGCTTTGTTGTCAGTTGCAATAAGTCTTGAACCGTTGCCGTTTGATCGATAGCAACCACTTCTGTACGGGGTGTCATTACTTCTTGAGCGGGAACATCATTGAGCTGAAAAATATTATTCATGTAGCGAAATTCTTGGGAGTTTAACAAACCTTGCTTATAGCTATCTTCAAAAATAATTTTTAATTCAGTCGGTGTAAGTTGGTCTATTTCTGTTTTATTTTTTGCACCAAATAAACGAGCAATTAAATTAGCAGAATGGTTTAATAACCAATTAAGTGGAAATGTGACATAATACCAGTAAATTAAAGGTCTTGCTACAAATAATGCCACTCTTTCGGTACTTTGGATTGTTAAAGTTTTTGGAGCTAACTCGCCTAATACCACATTAAGGAAAGTGATGGTAATAAAGGAGGTGAACACAGCAATTGGCCGTTCAAGCGCTTCTGGGATGGGTAACAAATAAAAAAATGGTTCTAACCAATCGCGCATGGTATCTTCGCCAATCCACCCCATTGCAAGCGCTGCGAGTGTATTTCCTAACTGGCATGCTGCTAAATAATCATTCATATTTTGCGTAACTTTAAGAACTTGCTTAGCACCACGTTTACCCTCTGCAACCATACTTGTTATCGTCGGTTTTCTAATGGCAACAATAGCAAATTCAGAAGCAACAAAAAAAGCGGTTGCGGCGATTAGCAAAAGAACAAAAAAATTATTAAACCATTCCATGTAGACGCCTTCCTCCTACTTTAACTAAAACGTTTCTGACACCACAAGAAGCTTTCGTTAGCGATTAATCAAACTGCCATTCTGCTAATGTACCGATTGAATACGTTGGTTGAAGTTGTTTTGTTTTAAGGGCTTCTTTGGAAGTAAAACCTGTATGAACGATCGCTGTATCCATGCCAAGTCGAATCCCTGCTAAAATATCCGTCTCATAATTATCACCAATCATAACCGCTTCTTCCTTCGCTACACCTAGTGCAAGCAATGCTTGTTCCATAATAATACCCTCTGGTTTGCCAATAAAAATCGGCTTGGTTTCTGTTGTAGTAGCTACAAGTGCTGTGATGGAACCATTTCCAGGTAAAAGGCCTCGTTCAGTTGGTATAGCAGCATCAGCATTCGTAGAAATAAAAGTCGCACCATTTCGAACAGCAAGTGCTGCAAGTGCAAGTTTTTCATAAGTCAAAGAACGATCTAGTCCAACAACAACAAATGCGGGATGATCTTTTGTTATTTGAAATCCCTTTTCCTCTAATGCTGTAATTAAACCATTTTCTCCAATTGGATAAACCGTTTTTCTAAGTCCTTGTTTCGCCATAAATTCAGCAGTTGCAAGAGAAGAAGTGAAAATATGTTTCGCTTCTGCTTCAATATTCATTTTCTTAAGTTTAGTGGCAATCTCTTCAGGCGTACTTGCTGAATTATTGGTTACAAAAAGGTATGGAATTCCTTTTTCATTTAATCTTTTAATAAATTGAATAGCTTCAGGAATAACATTTTCCCCGCGATACATTGTGCCATCTAAATCGATCAAATAGGCTTGATAAGATTTCATTATTTTCTACCCCTTTTGTTTTACTTTCTTCAAGACAAAATAAGCACAACCAAAATTGCAATATTCATAGAGATATTCTTTAAGTGTACTAATCTTGTTGTCATAGCTTGCTTTTCGGTTTGCATCATCAAAAAAGCCTTTAAGTCTAAGCTCATCATATCCCCAGTCGCCAACAATGTAATCATATCTCCCAAGAATATCGCTGTATCTTTCTGTTAATTTTTCTTCATTGTAGCAGTCACGGTAATTCTCAATAAGTTCATATTCATGTCCACCAATTTTAATCAAAATATATCCTCCTTGCTACCCATAAATTGCCTTTAATTTCCATGTTAAAATATCTCTTAAAAGCTCCGGTGCGTAAACTTCTTTTTGCTTTATTTCTTTAATAATCGGGAAAAAGGGTGCATAAACAAAAGTATCATGTGTTACAATACGATAGGTTTTATCTATAGCAATTCTTTCATTATCCCAAAGAGCTAGCGCTTTTTCTTGATCAAAGCTTGCCCGCTTTAACTGTATTTTACCAAAAACCTGCCCGCGGAAACCAAATCCTTTAAGTGGAAAATGGAGTAATTCAGCTTGTTTACGATGAATTTCTTGAATCAAAACTTCTAATTCTAGCCCATTCATCGTTAAAACAATCAAGTTTAGTGGATGTGGTAATAATTGGTGGATATCAAAGGCAGTAACCGTTCCAGGGCCCAAATCGGTCATATAAATACCAGCATTTGTTAAAAAGCTATCTGCCTTTGCCCATTCACAAGCAGCTACGTGAAATAAGTCCGCTATTTGTGAATCGCCAAACCAATTATGCTCTAACTTTTTAGGGAGCGCAACCACTTTTTCCGATAGCTGGCTTTTACCTTTCGTAAAAAAGCCAGCTATTTGGTTATTTTCATCAGTTGGTTCAGGTAAATCAGCTGTTTTAAATGTCGTGGCTGTTTTCGCAATAATCTTACCTGTTTCAGCAAACACGAGCTCGACTTTTCCTAGATATTCTCCCCATCTTCCAGCTGCTGCAAGTAAGGTATTTCCAATTATTTCTCCATTTTCAAGTAGATGATGCGTATGGCTACCGAGAATGACATCAATTTCAGGAATTGTCATAGCAATTTCTTTATCTGTAGGGAGCCCTAAGTGCGACAATAAAACAATAGCGTCTACTGATTCTGGTAAGTGACGAATTTGCTCATGAATAGCGGCTATTGGCTCTGAAATTTCCCAATCAAGTGCTGTATAATATTCACTAAACGGGGCTGTTGCACCAATTAATGCGATTTTTTTATCCTCTACTTCTTGTAAAACAAAGGGTTTAAGCCAACTAGGGCGTTTTGTTTTTTTCTTATCAAGATATAGATTACAACAAACTACTGGAAAAAGAGCATTTTCATATAACTGATCTAAATGTTGGTGAGAAAGTGTCAGACCTTCGTTATTCCCAATCGTAACAGCATCATAGGGCACCTGATTTAATAAATCAATATTTGCTTTTCCATAAGTCCCTTCTGTAAGTGGATGGACTCGATCAATAAAATCACCAATATCAAAAAACAGCGCCTGCTCTTGCTTTTTTTGAGCCGCTAATTTCTTGCCTTTTAAAAAAGCAAAAATTCGTGGCCAATGTTCGAGATGACTATGAATATCGTTCGTATGCCATATCGTTAAATGTTTCATGCGTAAAATCCCCTTCGCTACGATGGCTGCTTTTTCATTCTTTACTTATTTTAACTAAATTTATAAACTAAAACCACTTTCCACTCTCGCATTTCTTAATCATTTGTCGTATGATGAATGGGGAAGAGGTGGAATAACTTGGATATTACACAAACTTTAGAAATATTAATGATCGCGATAATCGCCGGAATTATCGGTTCAATGCTTGGACTTGGTGGTGGAATTATTATGACACCTGCGTTAACACTCATTTTTGGCATTCCGATTCAATATGCTATCGGTGCAAGCATTATCTCAGTTATTGCAACGAGTAGCGGTTCAGCGATTGCCTATATTAAGGATCGCATTACAAATCTACGTGTTGGAATGTTTCTTGAAATTGCCACAACAACTGGTGCTATTACAGGGGCCTTTATTGGTGGCTTGTTATCTGAAACTGCTCTTTATATGATTT
Organism: Listeria sp. PSOL-1; assembly: GCF_902806445.1. NCBI lineage: Bacteria > Bacillati > Bacillota > Bacilli > Caryophanales > Listeriaceae > Listeria > Listeria sp. PSOL-1. The sequence goes on from NZ_LR760298.1 coordinate 1,537,518, forward strand.
TTGGTCTGCTCCTACTTTATTCCGCTTTCAATATGATCAAAAAATCGGGAACAGAAATCCCTACAAATGTAAAACCTGATCCGCTTGCAACGAAACTAAATCTTCATGATCACTATTATGATAAAGCACTTAGACAAGAAATCAATTATAAAGTAGCCCATATTCCTGCAGGTTTTGGTGTAATGTACGGGGCGGGTGTTGCTAGTGGTTTGCTTGGTATTGGTAGCGGTGCTTTTAAAGTAATGGCCTTAGATGTTTTTATGAAGATGCCTCTTAAGGTTTCAAGTGCAACCAGCAATTTAATGATGGGGGTAACAGCAGCTGCCAGTGCTACTGTCTATTTATTTAAAGGCGATATTGATCCAACGATTGCTGCACCAGTGGCTCTAGGGGTTTTGATTGGTGCAACATTTGGTACGCGCATTATGCAACGGTTAAAAAGTAAAGTGATTCGGTTAATTTTTATCCCGATTTTAATTTATGTTGCCCTACAAATGATTCTTGAAGGATTGGGGTGGATTTAGATGTCAAATCGTGATGAAGAGATGTATCGTGTGGAAGCGGTCGTTGGTGGTTTGCTTCGTATCGGCGTTTTGATTAGTGCCTTTATTATTGTTGTTGGCCTTATCCTGTTTATTTTCACTGGTAAAAGTGGTTATCCTGAAAATTTTTATCCAACAACAATTCATGATATTTGCAGCGGACTCTTAGCACTCAAGCCTTTTGCCATCATCATGTTTGGATTATTTTGTTTGATTCTAACACCTGTTTTACGAGTTGTCGTTTCATTTGTTACTTTTTTTATTGAAAAAGATTACCTTTATGTCATTATTACAGCGATTGTACTGCTCATTTTAGTCATTAGTTTTTTTATGGGTACGAAATAAAAATAGTTTGTAACCCCCAGAACACCATACGACTCCAGCTAAAAAATACGATTAAAAAACTTAGCACAGATGCTACATTTCGAACATGACAAATCGAGCGAAAGGATTTGCCAGAACAAGGAAGCCTGACAAATCCCCTCAATACGAACTGCAAGCGCTTATCCCAGTTTTATTTTGTGTATCACCTCAGTCAGAAAATAAATCCATTTGCATTGGTGCAAGCCCCTCATAACTAACCGCAAGTGCTTGCTGCAAAGCTTTTGCATTATCTGCAGCGTCCCCACCGCTATTGTTATTAAAAATAACTGCAATTTCAGCAGATTGTTTTTGCAAATGTTTGATATATTTAGTCCATTCTTTAATTTCTTCATCATTATAGCGATAGAGCGTACGAATTTCCCGCCATTCTGGGCTATTTGCTTTCATCCAACCATACTGATTCCGTCCATGTAGCCGGACAAGTGTAAGCTCTTCATTTGTTGCATGTAAAATGATTGGCACGCTACGATTACCAACTTGTGGTTCATCAACAATCGTATGAATCATTGCTAACTCTCGTAACAAGGCGAGCGTTTTTTCTTGATAGGAATCACTATACCAACTTGCATTTCGGAACTCCACCGCAATCGGTAAATCTCCTATCATTTTGCGAATGTGACGCAAGTAAGTCACGTTTTCTGCGGAACAGCCAAAATAAGGTGGGAATTGAAAGAGTACCGCTTTTAGTTTGCCACTTTCACTAATTGGAGCTACAGACTCCATATATCTTTGGTACATCTCATTTTCAGAATCATAATATTTTGACCACTCTTTATGTTGCGTCATTGCCTGAAAAGCTTTTAAAACAAAACGAAAATTTTCAGGGGTCTCGCTCACCCACTTTGCGGTGGTTCGTGGCGAGGGTATGGCGTAAAAACTTGTGTCGATTTCAACAAGTGGAAAATGTGCGGCATAATCAGCTAGTTTATACTTTGCAGATAATTGTAATGTATCGTGATCGCTAAAACCAGTTAAACCAATTGTAATCATTTTTAACCCAACCTTTCTTTACTTTAAAAAAGGAAAAAGCGCTTTTCTCTGACGAATTCTGTCTCAGGGGGAATGATCATTTCATCTTGCAGAACCAACTTTGAATTTCCAAGTAACTTTGCGGTTTGCTTTCTGCCTTCTTTTCGATAAAGTTCATGTAAAGGATCTTTAACAACAAGTGAGCGACTCTCTGTATAATGGGCATCTGTTGCTAAAAAATGAACGAGATTCGCTTTAAGTAAAGTTTCGCTCAATCTTTTAATTTTTTTGCCAAAACGACCTTGATAACTGCCAAATGTCAATTGAGCTAACGCCCCTCCGTCTACTAAGTCATAAAGCGACCCAAGTGAACCCAACACTTCCATATTTCGTTCTGGATGGGCAATAATGGGCACATATCCGTTTGTTTGCAAGTTGAAAAATAATTCTCCTGTAAAAAGCGGAATATTTGATGTTGGAAATTCAATTAAAACATATTTACTATCTGCTAACGAAAGGACTGAACCTTCTTCAAGGCCCGAGAGCATTTCACCGTGAATACGAACTTCCTGACCAGGATGAATCGTAAGGGGAATTCCGGCTTCGGTAATCGCTTGATTTAATTCAGCTACTTTTTTACGGACGATTTCTCCTGGGTTACTATAGTCTCCTTTTAAGTGATGAGGGGTGGCAATAATATCACTAAAACCCTGTTCTACTGCTTGTTTTGCCATTTGTAAGCTAATATCAATATTTTCCGCACCATCATCTATACCTGGTAAAATATGGCAATGGATATCAATCATATGATTCACTTCCTTATCGGTTTAAAATAGTGGGTGTAATGAGCGATTTTCTTGAACACCTGAGATAGCACTAGCAAGAGCAGCTCCTATCGAAATGATTTCAAGACGATCAAACTGCTTTTCAAGGGGAATATCAATAGCATCTGTGACGATAATTTCTTTAAGCTTAGAATCAGCTAGACGCTTCGCTGCATCCCCTACTAAAACCGCATGCGTAGCACAAGCGATCACTTCTAAAGCCCCTGCTTCGAGTAATTTTTCTGCTGATGTCATCGCTCTTAAGCCTGTATCAATGATATCATCGACAACAATCGCAGTTTTTCCTCTTACTTCACCGATAATATTTATAATTTCCTTTTCATATGGATAAGACTTACGGTTTAAAATTGCGATTGGCTTTTGCATTTTTTCAGCAACGCGTCTCGCTCGCCCTACGCCTTTATGGTCAGGCGCAACAATAACTGTGTCTTTATCCCCGTATTTTTTTAACAATTCTTCTGTAATAAGGGGGACAGCAGAAATATGATCAATCGGAATATCAAAAAAACCTTGAATTTGTGCAGCGTAAAGATCTACGGAGATTAAGCGTGTTGCTCCTGCACGGCTAATTAAATCTGCTACTAATTTAGCCGTAATTGGCTCTCTACATCTTGCCTTTTGATTTTGTCGTGAATAACCGTAATATGGCATAACCACGGTTATCTGATGTGCAGATGCTCGTTTTAAAGCATCAATCATAATTAAAAGTTCCATCATCCGTTCATTGACATTACGATTCATTGACTGTAGAAGATAACAATTTTTCCCACGAACGCTTTCTTCGATACTGACTTTTACCTCACCATCGCTAAACCTTTGCAAACTCATTTTGCATAATGATACGCCTAAATTTTCTGCAATTTTCAGCGCAAGCGGCCGCTCGTTACTTATAGAAAAAAGCTTCATCTCTCTTGACATGATTATCTCCTTTCAGGAAACAAAGTTTTACACTTCTTATTATATAGAAGCAAAAGCCTATTCGCAACGATTAGCACACAAAGCAGCACCTTCCTATTTTTCGTTTTTATAGAAAAATTCTACTGTAAGTGGATGGATTTGTTTTTAATTTTCTGCTGTAACACCTTCGATAATTTCTGCTAAAAAAATAGCTTTCATTTTTTCCTCGAGAATTTGTTGCAAATCATCATACTTTTCTTCCAAAACTTTTTGGATATTTCTACCGACAAGGCAATTGGGTGCGGTATTTTTATCCGTATGAAAAATGGACGTATCTTTTTCGACACTTTTATAAATATCATATAAAGAAATTTCTGTTGCACTTTTTGATAACATTGGATTCGCTTTTCCATTAGAGGTATGAATTAACTGCGATTTTTTTAAATCTCCCATAATTTTTCTAACCGTGACAGGATTAGTCCGCACGCTTCTAGCTATTGTTTCACTAGATAAATCTGTGCCTTGGAAAATTTCAATATAAGACAATATATGGATCGCATCACTAAATCGAACGGAATATTTCATTAAATCGTATCCTTTCTTTTTTCTTGACTTTGATCAATAAATTATATACTATTTACCTGTAACTTACAAACTTACAGGTAAATTTGAAGAAAGGAGTGCTTTTTGTGAAAAAAATAATGTTGCTCGTCTTCGCAAGCGCAGTAATACTAACTGCATGTTCAGCTGCTAATCCCAAAGAAAACACGTCATCTAAGACCCAAACTTCAATTAAAACAAAGGAGGTTTACAAAGAAACAAAAGGACACCATGTTACGTATTATACGATGAATCCTGATCCCGTGTTTGGCTCTACTGCAACGCTCATTGCTAAAGATGGAAAAGGACTTTTAGTTGATACACAGTTTTCAAAAGATGATACTGACAAAATTATTCGTGTAGCCAAAGATAAAAAGATTGAGATTGAAACCATCTATATCTCTTATGGTGATCCCGATTATTACTTTGGAGCAGAACAAGTTAAAACAGCTTTTCCCAAAGCAAAAGTCTTAGCTACAAAAAACACCATTGAAAGAATTCAAAAAAGTTATAAAAAGAAACTTAATGTTTGGGCAAATAAATTAAAAGATAAAGCGCCAAAAAAGATTATTATTCCAGCTCCCGTCCAATCATCCATCCAATTAAACGGAGAAACTTTTACTGTTTTCGGAAAAGATGCTAAAAAACAAACGCTTTACAATAAAAAAGATCAATTACTTTTAGGTGGTATTCTCGTTTCGACGGGCCACCATTTATTTATCGCTGACACCAAAACAGTAGAAAGTCAAAAACAGTGGATAAAAGACTTAAATGAGTTATCCGCCTTAAAAGCAAAGGTTGTTATTCCAGGTCATTTTGGAAAAGGTGATAATTTTTCAGCGGAAAATATCGCATGGACAAAAGCATATCTTGAAAAATTTATTGAAGTAGAGAAAACAAGTAAGAATAGCGCAGAAATAATCAAAAAAATGCAAAAGGCCTACCCTCATTTAGCGAAAGGAAGCTTAGAAATGAGTGCCAAAGTGGTGTCAGGCGAACAGCCTTGGGAGTAACGAGAGATTGTACGGAATCAATTGTACAAAAAATGATTCTTTCTTGTACCAAAAAAGGAATGATTAAGTTATGATATAATGACCGGATCGCTTTTTATACAAACATCAAGATCAACGTAGAATTGATTCCGTACTTAATAATTAAAAAAGGATGAATGAATTTTGAAAGAATTACTCCACTTGCTAAAACAAGGGAATCGTTCAGCTCTCTTAGCTGCTGTGACAAATGCGCTTGTTTCATTCGTAAAAGGAATCACTTACCTATTTACTGGGAATGTCGCTATGTTTGCTGAGACGCTTCATAGTCTAGGGGATGCCGCAAATCAGCTTTTTGTTTTCACCGGCTCTGCTCTTAGTAAAAAGCGCCCCACAAAACGCTTTCCTAAAGGCTTTGGCCGTGTTGTGAATCTTGTTTTACTTGGTGCTGTTATTGTTGTTGGTATTATGGCCTATGAAACAATTAAAGAAGGGGTCTCACATATTTTCCAACCTTCTAGAGCAACGGGCTTTTGGCTTAATTTAATTGTCTTACTTAGTTGTACATTTCTAGAGTCGCTCGTTTTAGTTAGGGCAATGCGCGAGATTGTTGATGAAGCAAATATTAAAGTACGCGGTATGATGCTTTTTCCAGCTGCATTAAAACATTTGAAATCAGCGAAAGCAGCAACAAAGCTTGTTTTTATGGAAGATTCTGTAGCAACTGGTGGCGGTCTGCTTGCTGCTCTTTCGGTTGTTATATCACATTTTACATCATTTCATCAAGCTGAAGGCATTGCTTCTATTTTGATTGGGATAATGATGTTCATTGTTGTTGGTGAAGTTTTCCTTGATAATGCGGCAGGTGTCATTGGTAAATCGGATGAAGGTATGCATCTTGAAGTCGGACAGAGAATCATGTCAGATCCAGAAGTGCGTGATATTAAAGCTCTTACTGTGATCAAAGAAGGCGATACCTTTCATGTAAACGCCGAAATTGAGCTCGATTCTTCATTGACACTTGCTGAAATTGACGATATTCGCAGTCGAATTGAAGAGGCCGTTTTCCAAATCAAGAGTGTTACAGATGTATTGATTACTTTTGATGAAGATGATGCTATTTTAGATTGGGAGCATGGTGACGGAAGATAAATTAACACGATGCAAACAAAAAAAGCACTCGCCAAATGACTTGGCTGAGGGCTTTTAAATTTTTCCTAAACAACTTGTTCATCAAGCCATAATAAATCATCTAAGAAGAAAACAACATCTTCTTCTAAAATGTCTTTTTCGCAGTCATTCACGATATCATGACCGCTACCTTGGTAAAAACAAAGCTGTTTATCAACTGTATGAATATTTTTAAAGATATAATTTGCGTTATCAGCGTCAATTTCTTCATCTTGACAGCCTTGTCCAATCATTGTTGGAACTTCAATTTTTTCAATTTCTGCTGCGACGTTTTTGTAGAAATTTTCGCGAGCTGTAGTCATCTTTTCAATTTCTGGATGATAAGCTTTTAACATCGCTTCAGCTTCTTCTGAGATGATACCCGCCTTTGCTAATTGCTTTTTCAAGTATTCTTTAACAGGGATATAGCGCATTTTCCGATTAACGTTAGCACAAAGAGACACAATGGCTTTTGGATTAAAACTCTCTGCCATTTTAAGTGCAAACACACCACCCATTGCAACACCAACAATCGCTATTTCACTGTACCCCACTTTTTCTAAATGGTGATACCCCGCAATAGCATCTTCATACCATATTTCTGGTGTTGTTTTTAAAAAAATAGATGGCTCATCTCCGTGTCCACGAAAATTCGGCGCATATACCGTATAGCCATTTTTTGCCAAATGGTTACCAAGATCTAACACATCATCTGTCGTTCCTGCAAAACCATGTAATAATAAAACCGCACGATTTCCCGCTTTTAACATAAAGCTACGATCCGCACTCATTTTTGAGCAATCCTCCGTATCAATAAAAAATAGTCTCTCCAATTTTACTTTCAAAAGCGTAATTTTTGGGAGTTATTTAAATGCAACAGACATATGATAACGCGTTAAGCTATTTCTGTCAAATAGTATTTTTAAAAATAAAGCTTGGCACTAGTTTTATGTGAAATTCTACATTATAATAAAAGAATTAATTAACAAAAGGAGGCTTTGCCATGAAGCCAAAATTTGTTCTTGCGCCTGATTCGTTTAAAGAAAGTTTAGCTTCTGATAAAGTTTGTCACGCAATGAAAACTGGTATTGAACGCGTTTTTCCAAATGCTGAGATTGTCGAATTACCAATGGCAGATGGTGGTGAAGGAACCACAAAGGCACTTGTTCATGCTACGAATGGAAAATGGGTTAAACAAGAGGTTACAGGGCCACTTGGTGAAAAAGTAAGTGCTTGTTATGGTATCCTTGGTGATGGCTCAACCGCTATCATTGAAATGGCCGAAGCAAGTGGGCTGACACTCCTTGCTAAAGAAAAAAGAAATCCTCTACTTACAACTACTTTTGGTACTGGTGAGCTAATTTTAGCTGCATTAAAGCAACCCATAGACAAAATTATTATTGCCATTGGAGGAAGTGCAACAAATGATGGGGGCAGTGGAATGGCCGAAGCGCTTGGTGTTAAGTTTTTTGACAAAAATCATCAGTTACTAAAAAAAATGAATGGTAAGCTGCTACAAGAAATTGATTCTATAGACCCAAGTGCCCTTCCGTCCAGATTGCAACAAGTTGACGTGCTTGTCGCCTCAGATGTCACAAATCCACTTTATGGCGAAAATGGTGCTTCTTATATATTTGGTCCACAAAAAGGGGCTACAAAACAAATGATCCTTCAATTAGATCGTGGCTTAAAGCACTATGCAGCGAAAATTCAAGCACAGTTGAATATCGACGTAAGTCATATTCCTGGCTCTGGTGCAGCTGGCGGTTTGGGCGCAGGATTGCTCGCTTTTACGAATGCTAAAATCGAAAATGGCATCGATCTTGTTATCCATTTTAATCATCTTAAGCAACATCTCCAAAATGCGGATTACTGTTTTACAGGTGAAGGACATATCGACGAACAAACACGATATGGCAAAACCGCTTATGGTGTTGCTAAAACAGCGAAAAAAGCAAATGTCCCTGTCATTGCTTTAGCTGGTGCAATAAGCCCTGGTTATGAAATGCTTTATAAAGAAGGGATTCAAGCTATTTTTAGTATCACTCCTCGTGCACTTTCTTTAGAAGAGGCGCTCCAAACCGCTGAAAAAAATATTGAATGCACAAGTGAAAATATTGCTCGGCTGCTAAAAATCACGACAAAATAAAAGGCCTTTAAAAAATTAGTTATCATCCCTAATTTTTTAAAGGTCTTTTAAATTAACTATTTTTTTTCTTGCGTTTTTTTGCGCATACGTTCGCGAATGCCTATCTTCTTTACTTGCTTACTACGCAATTGACCACATGCAGCATCAATATCTGTCCCGTGTTCACGGCGAATAACACAGTTTATTCCGTTTTTCTTTAGCACATCGTAAAAAGCGAGAACGTCTTCTTGCTTGCTACGTTGATACTCAATATGCTCATCAACAGGATTATAAGGAATTAAATTGACATAAGCTAAATGCCGCTGTCCTTTCAATAGATTGACTAATTCTAGTGCTTCTTTTTTATGATCGTTTACATCACGTAACATAATATATTCAAAAGTAACACGGCGATTTGTTTTTTCTACATAGTAACGAATGGCTGCCATTAATTTTTCAAGTGGATACGTCCGGTTAATACGCATGATATTCGTTCTAAGTTCATCATTCGGCGCGTGGAGCGAAATAGCTAGGTTCACTTGAAAATCTTCGTTAGCAAAGTCAATAATCCGTGGAGCGATACCACTAGTGGATACAGTAATATGACGTGCACCGATTGCAAGACCTTTATCGTGATTTATGATCCGCAAGAAACCAAGCACTTGATCATAATTATCAAAAGGCTCCCCTATTCCCATGACAACAACATGGCTAACACGCTCTTCTTGCTGTCTTTTGTCTAAATAGCGCTGAACGCTCATAATTTGTGCGACAATTTCTCCAGCTGTGAGATCGCGTTGTTTTTTTAAAAGGCCACTTGCACAAAATGTACAACCAATATTACAGCCTACTTGTGTTGTTACACAAACAGATAGCCCATACTCGTGTTTCATCAAAACGGTTTCGATTAAATTTCCATCTTCTAATTTGAATAAATATTTTGTCGTACCATCAGCTGCTTCTTGTGTAAGTTGCTCTTCCAAGCTACTCAGAATAAAGTGCTCATTTAAAAGTTCGATTGTATCTTTTGATAAATTCGTCATCTGTGAAAATTCAGTTACACGTTTTCTATAAAGCCAATCCCACACCTGCATAGCGCGAAATTTCTTTTCATTATTCGCTTCAAACCAAGCAATTAATTTTTCGAGCGTTAATCCATAAATGGATATTTTCTCCATTTTCTTGCCTCTTTCATCATTTATTTAAATCATATCTATTTTAAACGTTTTCCTCGTTTACCGCAACTTAAGTTTCTCAATTAAATCTTTAAAAGCAATCCTTTTACATCAAACATATAGTATAGTAGCATAAAGTAGTGAAATTTATTATGAAATGGAGGCACTTTCTTGTCTGAACAACCATTTTTACAAATAGAAAAGATTTTAGATACAATAGAGACAGTAATCGTTGGCAAACGTCATATAGCTAAACTTAGCTTAACAGCGTTGCTTGCATCAGGACATGTTCTTATTGAAGATGTGCCAGGTGTTGGAAAAACGATGCTTGTACGAACCCTTGCTAAAAGCATTGATGCCACCTTTAAACGAATCCAATTTACACCAGATATGTTACCTGCTGATGTCATTGGTGTTTCGATCTTTAACCCTGGTACGCGCATGTTTGAATTCCGTCCTGGCCCAATTATCGGAAATATTATTTTAGCCGATGAGCTTAACCGTACAACACCTCGAACCCAAGCCGCGCTCTTAGAAGGCATGGCTGAACAAAGCATCACAACAGATGGGATAACGAGACAACTTGCCGATCCATTTTTCGTTATGGCTACGCAAAATCCAATTGAATATGAAGGCACTTATCCTCTCCCAGAAGCCCAACTTGATCGTTTTTTATTAAAGATAAAAATGGGCTATCCAACACGACAAGAAGAACTCGCCTTATTAAAGGGGACAGAGCCGATTAATCGACTCGAAAATCTCCAACCAGCCGTTTCATTAAGCGAGCTCGTTCATCTAAAAACACAAAGTCGAAAAGTGTTAGTAAGTGATGAAGTGAAAAATTATATTGTTGCATTAGTCGAAGCCACACGAAATCATCCAGATATTGTATTAGGAATTAGCCCACGAGGAACACTTAGTATACTGCATGCTGCCCAAAGTTTTGCGCTTATCTCAGGCCGAAATTATGTCCTGCCAGATGACATTCAGTACTTATTACCTTTTGTGTTTTGCCATCGTTTAATCCTATCAGCAGAAGCACTATATCAGCAAAAAACAGCAGAAAGCTTGGTCGCAGAAATAATACAATTGGTTCCGGTACCGATTGAACAGAGGGAGCAAGAATGATTAAAAAACGCCTTTCTTTTATATTGCGTTTTAGCCTGCTCGTTTTAATTGAATGGCTGCTCCTTGCTTATGCGCTTTTTCAAGGTGATTCTGCTAGTTGGTTTTTAGCTTATTTTTTTAGTTTTGTTTTGTTATTCGTTATTTTAGGTTGTTTCTTTCGACTTAAATTTTGGAAAATTGAGCGTCATTTTTCAAAAAAAAGTTTGCAAGATGGCGACTTGCTTTCAGTGGAGTTACATATTTCGCGGAGGTTTTACTATCCAGTTGGTTACTTAGCATTTGAACAAGTGCTTCCCTCTTCTTTAGGGAAAAAAGCGCCGTTGATACAAGTTAGCTATCCGTTTTTAAAGAAAGAAATGATTGTAGAATTAGGGAATTTTCGTCTTAAAAGGGGCGTTCACAAGTTCCCTCCACTACAAATAAAAACAAGTGATCCATTTGCTTTACTTGAACGTAGGTTCGCCTTAGATCACAAAGAGTCGCTTACAATTTATCCGCGTTATTACCCAGGCATTCTTGAAAAATTAGATCGCGCTGCTAAACACCACAAACAAATTTTACATACACAAGAAGTGGGTAATTTCCATGGGTTACGCGAATTTATTCCGAGTGATCACTTATCTTCAGTGGATTGGAAAACAACTGCCAAAACTGGCCAAATGATGTCACGTGAATATGAAAAGAGCCCAGAGGTTAAAATGACGATGATTTTCTATGGTGTAGAGCATCCGTTATTTGAGCATACTCTACGGGCAGCCTATTCATTTATACGTAAAATGAGTGAGCAAAAGAAAGCGATCGATGTCATTCTTTTTACTCGCGCGAATCAAGAAATTAGTTTTTCTTTGATGCAACAGCCTTTTCATAAAACAGCGAAAATCTTTTCTGAAATTGAACCTTTTAGCCAAAATAAAATAGAGCAAATGACAGCGAAAATTTCGAAAATAAATACGCAAATCATGATTTTCACACCAGAAATCCGTCCTTTTTCTAGCAAAATTATAAACCATTTAAATTTAAGTATCGTTTGTTTTGATAAGCAAAAGCAATTACTTCCAAATGTCATCGTTTTAGAAAAAGCTGCTTTTGACTTGCTAAATGGAGGTGAAAATAAATGAAACAAAAAGTTTACTCATTTATTTTATATCTTCTAAGCGTTCTTTTGGTTGCAGAATGGATTTATCCGTTTGTTTACTTAACAGATCTAAAAGAAGCACGATTTGTTATTATCTACGTTATGATTTCTCTTGCTGCTTATTTTATTGGTTTGCGCTTTTATGTCACGCTTCCTCTTAATGTGTTCATGCTCTATCTTTTAAGCGGTATTTATTTTTACCACGGAAAACCACTTTCCCCGGGGTTTATTAACTTTTTTATTCAGGCGATAAAGAGTGGTTTCGTTCATTTTATTTCTTTTGACGCAAGCAAAATGGGCATGATTTTTGTCACACTTATCTTTTTCGTTGCGCTTTGGTTGTTAAATTACATTATCGCTTACAGTATTTTAAAAAAGAGACCTATGACGAGTCTCCTTGTACTGACTATTATTTATGTGATCATCGTTCATACATTTACAGCATATAATGGAACTTCCTCACTTATTTGTACCATCATTGTTGGCTTTCTCATTTTGCATTTTTCCTTAGCAATGCGCCTTAAAACGTTGTATTCAAAAAGCTCAGCATGGTATCATCTTTTTGTTGTCATGACGTTAATGTTCATTTTACTCATTGCGCTCATTCTACCAAAACAAACGCCATTTTTTGCTAATTCCTTGCCTTTTATTAAGGGGCTCTATACTGGGCAAACAGTTGGCTATAGCGAAGATGATTCACAACTCGGCGGTTCTTTAAAAAATGATGATCGTGAGGTTTTCCGAGTTAAAAGTGACCATGCTCATTATTACCGTGTTGAAGAAAAAGCTTTTTATACGGGTAAGGGTTGGCGAACTTCACAAAACCAGAAAGCTCAAGTTTTCAAAACAAATGATAAGCTTCCACTTAAACTAAACGAAAATGCACAGTCTAAAACAGAACAAGTTGACATTACTTTCGCTAACTCCAATAACTATCTTGTTTATCCATATGGAACGCAACAATTTAATACAGCACAACAAGCGTTTCATTTTTATTCTGACACCGAAAAATTCACATTGAAAAAGCCCATTAAACACTATACGTTACTTCTAAATGAACCCATCTATGATATTGATAAAATGAAGCAAGCTAACTATAACAATTTAAGCACCTCATTTTTAACACAGTATACGCAACTACCGCGCGAATTGCCAAAGCGTGTTCGAAATTTAGCTGCTGAAATCACAAAAAATGCCAAAACAACTTATGATGCCACAAAAGCCATTGAAAATTATTTAAGTTTGAGCGGAAAATTCACTTACAGCATAAAAAATGCTAAAAAAACTTTACCAAATGCAGATTATGTTGACCAATTTTTATTTGAAACAAAAGTAGGTTATTGTAATGATTTTTCTACATCAATGGTTATCTTGCTTCGCTCTGTTGATATACCCGCTCGTTGGGCAAAAGGGTTTACTACTGGAAGCAAATTAACAACAAATGATGGTAAAACAATTTACCGAGTGGCAAATAACAATGCTCATTCATGGCCAGAAGTCTACTTTCCAGGAACAGGCTGGGTTCCCTTTGAACCAACAACCACGTTTGCCAATCCGGAACGCTTTATGAATACTGTGCCAGCTAAGCGTACAAATGATTCGACAAATAAAAATTCGGCTTCTGCTAAAAAAAATAGCTCTTCAAATAAAGCTAAACAACAACCTAAAGAAAACAAATCAGCTGAAAAAAAAGCTGGTCAATTAACGCTTCGTTTCTCGACTTGGCTATGGGTCCCTGTGATTCTATTTGCGCTCTTTTTGTTGCTTGTGATTCTTTTTGGACAACGCATTAAACTTTTTCTTTTTAAAAAGCAATTAAATAATCCGAAAACTACTTTTGATACAGCCTATTTAAGCTTGTTAAGTCTACTTGAAAAAGGTTACTTAAAAAGAAAAAAAGTGGAAACATTGACAAATTACGCTAAACATGTCGATCAATATTACCAGACAAATCGAATGACAAAACTTACAGCTCGATATGAAGATCTGGTCTACGGTAAAGTATCTGTTCCGTTTGAAACCTATCGTCATGATTTTCATGCTATGTTATTAATCTTGAAGCGTAAAAGGAGAAATTAAAATCAAATTAAAAGCCGAAAAAGAAGGTTTCTTTTTCGGCTTTTAATGCGAGAACCAATCAAATTTGGACATCTCATCTTATACTTTTTTAGTTAGAACACGTGCATTGATACGATACATATTTTCTGTTATGTTCTACAAATTTTGATTATTTTTGCACAATGACATTGACTCTATTGACAACTTTAAGTTGACTATCTAAGCCAACGATTTCAAATGTGTCTTGCCAATTTGCTGCGGTAATTGTTTCTGTGACATAGATATCATAGGTGCCATCTGGGTTGATTTTCCCTGTACGTACGGGGATACCGTTTTGATACAAACGAACGTATTGGATGTCTGCGCCCATGTTTCCATGTACATAAGACCAGCTGCCTACTGTATAAGGGCCGCTTGTGATATCAAGTTTGTAATCTCTTACCTTATCGATCGCTACTGCGGCATGTGCTACTTCTTTTCCTTTACTGTTCAGTGCGACAACTTCTGCTTGGTCGGTTAGACTGGTTATCCACTGATTGGCATTCGAAATGGTATACGCTGAAGCGGTTCCTTTCACGCCTTCGGCTACGATGGTGCCGTTGACTTTTAAGATAACTTTGGCTACATCCGCGCCAAAAGTCCCGACTATGGTAGCGTCACCTAACAGATATGGAGAAGCAGTTAGGCTATAATTATAGTTTCCTGTGATAGGGACATGGATGGTCACTTGATTTTGTTTTGTGCGATCTTGAGAGACTAATTGAACGACATCATTGGGTTGGATTTCATAGCTGTTCATGTTCGCGAAGGCAAATGTTCCATTCGCTGTGACACTCGTTTCTGCGACGCCAATGCCATTAATCTTCAATGTGACATATTTAACATCTGCTCCAGCTGTCCCTGTTAGAGTTGCTGTTTTTATAACATAGCCATTGGTTGCTAAACTATAATCATAATTTCCTGTCACTGGGACATAGATACGATTTTGCTCTCTGTATTTTTTGTCAACGCCAATGATTTCGACTTTGTCAGTAGGTGTGACCTCAACGCTAGTAAATTTATACGTATGTGTGGTTGGATCCAGTGTCGCTTGTTGTTGGATCGTTCCATTAACGACTAGACGAACATAAGCGATATCTTGTCCATAGGTGCCTGTCAGGATTGGATCCTTGAAGTTATAGGAATCTGCTTTTAAGCTGTAATCATAGTTGCCGAGTAGGGAAATGGCGATGCGGTTTTGTTCGACATAACGTGCATCGACACCCACGACGTCGACTTTGTCTGTGCTTTGAAGATCATATTTTTTCATATTGGTGAATGTATAGTTGCCTTGGTCATCTAAGATCGCTTGGGCTTCTGTTTTACCGTTTATGATCAAGCGAACGTAAGCGATATTTGTGCCGTGCGTTCCACTTAGTGTATTCTCTGTAATCATGAAGGGTTTGGCTGTTAAGGTGTTGTCTAAGCTTCCTGATAATGGCACATTGATTCGTGCGTATTCTTTGTACATGCTATCCACACCAACGACCTCGACTTGATCCAAATGAGAGCGGATGAAAGCAGATGCTTTGTTAAAGGTGTAATTCCCTTGGCCGTCTGTGATCGCTTGGGCTTCAACTTTGCCATTCACAAATAAGCGGATATACGCCAAGTGACTGCCATACGTTCCGGTCAGTTGTGCACTTCCTAAACGATAAGAATCAACGGTTAAATGATCATCTTGTAAATCACCGCCGGTGGTTGGGACGATTTTTCTTGCGTGCTCTACGTAGCGTTTATCGACACCAACGATTTCGATTTTATCTGTTCCACGCGTTACATATTTGTCTACATTGTTAAAGGTGTAACGGCCTTGACCGTCTGTGATCGCTTGGGCTTCGACTTTGCCGTTCACAAATAAGCGGATATACGCTAAGTCTTTCCCGTGAGTTCCGGTAATGGTTTTGGTTCCGGTTTGATAGCTTGTTGGTACGGTTAAGCTATAATCGATTTCACCTGTGACAGGGATGGCTTTTCTTGCCTGTTCTACGTAGCGTTGGTCAACGCCGACGATGTCGACTTGGTCTGCATTTTTAGTGATATATTTGTCTGCATTGTTGACGGTGTAGTTGCCTTGACTGTCTGTTGTAGCTTGGGTTACGACTTTGCCATTTACGAATAAGCGAATATACGCTAGGCCTTTACCGTAAGTTCCAGTAATGGTTTTGGTTCCGATTTGATAATTTGTTGGTACGGTTAAGCTATAATCGATTTCGCCTGTGACAGGGACGGCTTTTCTTGTTTGTTCTACGTAGCGTTGGTCAACACCTACGATGTCAACTTGATCTGTGTTTTTAGTGATATATTTGTCTGCATTGTTGATGGTGTAGTTGCCTTGACTGTCTGTTGTGGCTTGGGTTACGACTTTGCCATTTATGAATAAACGAATATACGCTAGGCCTTTGCCATAAGTTCCAGTAATGGTTTTTGTGCCCATTGCGTAACTTTTTGGTACGGTTAAGCTATAATCTAGGACAGCTTTTACGGTGGTGGTGGCGGCCGCACTCTCTTGTTTAGAGCCTTCTTTGGCTGTGACATGGATTACGGTGCCAGCGGTTTGTTTGGTGATGGTGATCGTATAGATCCCGCTTCCGTTTGCGCTGCCGGTTCCAATGACTTGGCCTGCTACTTTTGCTGTGATCGTGCTGTATGGGGTGGCGGTTCCGTTTAACTCACTGTCGGTGTCTTTGACGGGATTTACTTTTGGTGTCGCCGTTTTGTTCGAAACAACCGTTGTGGTGGCGGCCGCACTTTTTTGTTTGTTTTCTTCTTTGGCTGTGACACTAATTACGGTGCCGGCGCTTTGTTTGGTGATGGTGATCGTGTAGATCCCGCTTCCGTTTGCGCTACCGGTGCCGATGATTTCACCTGCTACTTTCGCTGTGATCGTGCTGTACGGGGCGGCGGTTCCGCTTAACTCACTGTCGGTGTCTTTGACGGGATTTACTTTTGGTGTCGCCGTTTTGTTCGAAACAACCGTTGTGGTGGCGGCCGCACTTTCTTGTTTGTTTTCTTCTTTGGCTGTGACACTAATTACGGTGCCGGCGCTTTGTTTGGTGATAGTGATTGTGTAGATCCCGCTTCCGTTTGTGCTACCGGTTCCGATGATTTCACCTGCTACTTTCGCTGTGATCGTGCTGTACGGGGCAGCGGTTCCGCTTAATTCGCTATCGGTATCTTTGACTGTGTTTATTGTTGGTGCTGATGTTTTGCTTGCGATAACCGTTGTGGTCACAGAAGCACTTTCCTCTTTCCCGCTCGCTTTTGCGGTTACACTAATGACTGTACTTGCTGGTTGACTTGGAATGCCAATAGCATAACTTCCATTACTATCGGCAACGCCTGTTTTAATCACTTGGCCACTTATTTTGATGCTTACTATACTATTAGGCGTAGCTGTCCCTGTGATCAATACATCGGCATCGGTCACTGTATTTACAGTCGGTGTATTTGTTTTTCCTGCTGCTTGTACAATGGTTATTGTTGCGGTACTTTCTTGTTTGCTTCCATTTTTAGCAGTAACACTTAATTCAGTTCCAGCCGTTTGCATAGCAGTTAGAGTCAGTAGATAATTCCCGCTACTGTTAGCTTGACCGGAAGCAATAACGGTACCTCCTGCTTTTACAAGAATTTGGCTATAAGGTTCTGCAGTACCGCTAATGGTTGTATCTACAGTATTAACGGGGTTTACAGTTGGTGCCGCTGTTTTGTTTGAAAGAACTGTTGTGGTAACAGCGATACTTTCTTGTTTGGCTCCTTCTTTCGCTGTGACGCTAACCACGGCGCCGGCAGATTGTTTCGTAATCGTAATTGAATAATTTCCACTGCCATTTGCACTGCCGGTTCCTATAACTTGGCCGCCTACTTTCGCTGTGATGATACTATAAGGGGCGGCGGTTCCGCTTAATTCGCTATCAGTATCTTTGACTGGGTCCACTTTTGGTGTCGCCGTTTTGTTTGCGATAACCGTTGTCGTTACTGCTGCACTTTCTTGCTTAGACCCTTCTTTCGCTGTAACACTAACTACAGTTCCAGCAGATTGTTTCGTGATCGTAATGGTGTAAATACCACTACCATTTGCACTGCCAGTTCCAATGACTTGGCTACCTACTTTAGCAGTGATTGTGCTATAGGGTGCAGCCGTTCCGCTTAATTCGCTATCGGTATCTTTGACTGTGTTCACTTTCGGTGTCGCTGTTTTGTTTGCGATAACCGTTGTTGTTACTGCTGCACTTTCTTGCTTAGACCCTTCTTTTGCTGTGACACTAACCACAGTTCCAGCAGATTGTTTTGTGATGGTGATGGTATAGTTGCCACTTCCGTTTGCAGTGCCAATTCCTATAACTTGACTACCTACTTTAGCCGTTACTGTACTATTTGGGGTAGCGGTTCCTGTTACCTCGCTATCAGTATCTTTGATTGGGTCCACTTTTGGTATAGCCGTTTTATTTGCGATAACCGTTGTCGTTACTGCTGTACTTTCTTGCTTAGATCCCTCTTTTGCTGTGATACTAACTACAGTTCCAGCTGGTTGTTTCATAATCGTAATTGAATAATTTCCACTACCATTTGCACTGCCGGTTCCTATAACTTGGCTACCTACTTTAGCCGTTATTGTACTATTTGGGACAGCGGTTCCTGTTATTTCGCTATCGGTATCTTTGACTGGATCTACTTTCGGTGTCGCTGTTTTGTTTGCGATAACGGTTGTTGTTACTGCTGCACTTTCTTGTTTAGATCCTTCTTTCGCTGTGACACTAACTACAGTTCCAGCGGATTGTTTAGCAATTGCAATCGAGTAAATTCCGCTACTATTCGCACTCCCTGTTCCGATGACTTGACTGTTTACTTTAGCGATGACTGTACTATTTGGGGCGGCGGTTCCTGTAATTTGTGTGTCTGTATCAGTTATGTTATTAATCGTTGGTGTAGCTGTAACAGGTGCATTACCAACCACTACAGCCGTTTCTCCGCTTGATAACTTATTAGGTGCCTGCGCGCTTGTATATAAAATTATCCCTTTTTTCTGTGCCGGTATACTTACTGTAAATTGACCAGCTGAATTTGCATGACTTGACCCAAGTGCTAGAAATCTATCCAAGGAATCTCTGGTCCCTATCATAATTTGAGCATTAGGTTCTGCAGTACCAGTTACAGTTTTGTCAATTTCAGTTACAGGATTTACTACTGGTCTCGCTGTAATTTCTGAATTGCCTCCATCACTATCACCTGCTTTTACTGCTCTTATGTTTCCTATTCTCAATACTGCTGCTGCGGCTTTATTATTACTTGATACGATTCCCTCTACAGCTCCATATCCATAAACTTTAGCTGTCGTTGTCGTTGCTGTAAAAGCTGGTGATGTCACTGTCATCTCTCGATCATAGACTTGTGTTCCCATACCATTAACTGGTAAGTAAACTAGGGATTCAAGCCCACTTCTGATATAATCATTAACGACGATAGAAGGTATTACAGCTACATTTCCAACTGCAGTTAAAGGTGTTGCAGTAACTGAATGGATCACCATATCAGCTTTTATTGTGTAGCTTTGCCCAGGAGTAAGCCCACTTACTGTAAACACTTGACTTTGCCCTCCACGTTGATCGACAGTGTATTGATCCCATGTTCCTGAAGCAGAAACCTTTGCAAATGCTGATAAAGGTTGCATGAGCGTCATGCTTAACATCATTAATGTTAAAATTACTATAAAACTTTTCTTCACTTCTATTTCCCCTCGCTCCTATATGATAACAACAAAACTTTTTGTATAAAATTTCTCCTCCCTCTTTAGTTTCTTTATAAATAATAATAAATTTTTTTACACAAGTATGTAGATAGTTTGTGAAAATTAAATGGAAAATTGTTAAAAGTTTCCATTATCAATGATTTTTTATATAAAAACTGTTCTAGTATTCAATTCTGATTTATTGTTAACTATTAAAAAACTGTGGTCAATTTAAAACTTCTTTTGATGAATTTGAAACTCATATGATTTAAAAAATTAGCCCAGGTAATATATTTCAAACACAACAAGCTGATAGAAAACGTTTTCATTTAAAAGATTTGCCAGAATCCGGAAACAGATCATACGACTTATACGTAAGAACCGGAAGTCTGGCAAACGAACTGCAAGCACTTGTCGCCGCTTTATTTTGTTTATGTCACAGGCCCATCGAAAAGAGTATCGATCACTATTCATAATTGGAAACAGACTGGCAACTAAAATAAAAAAATTTTACTTTCTCAAACAGAAAATAAAATCATTTTAATTCTTTTTCGCTTTTCAAATTCGCCCTCAAGGTTCACCTCTATTTCTCCACTGTTAACTCTTTGAATTTTTCGTATAAGCGTTTATAATATTTTGACTCATAATGCGCTACAGAATGACCAAAGGGGTAAAGAGCATCACCAATGTATGGTTCACTTAGCATATCAATCGTTTTAGCATTCGGAAACACCTGTAGAAAGAGACGATCTAAAATACGCCAATCATCATTATATTGAGCCAATTTATCAAGGTTTGAGTACGCAATGATTTTTCTCGTTTCATCAAAGTAACGAGTTGTGAGCTGCCCTTGATTTAAAATAATCCTTTCCTCTTCAATATACGGCAAAACCTTTGTTTTAAAAGCCTCCAATGCTTCTTTAAATCGTTGTTGAAAAACAAGTGGATCATCATGCGTTAACATATTTTTAAAGGGAAGGTCATTCCTAATCTGGCTTTGCTCAATGATAGGGGAAATCGTGACAGCTACATCTGATTCAATAAAACCTACACTCTTTAATGCATCTGTATATAAATCAATCAATAAATAATCAATCTTTTCTTTTTTAAGCTCTTTAAAAAACGTTTTCTCAAAATCAGTTTGAACAAATTTTTTCTTTGTATCTGGAATATCATCGTAACTAGAAATATCGAGAGAAAATGGCTTTGTCATAAGCGCAATAATGGATGAATGAAACTGTGTAAATGAAACGGAAAAATCTTCTTTATACTCAGGATTAAAATAGGGATCAGAGCTTAAAAAGTTTCTGCTAAAACAAGTTCCAAGAACACCAATTTTTTGAACCAAAATTTCTCACTTCCTCAATAGATTTTGTAAAGTCTCTTTTAAATATGGTGGAAAATAAATTGCTACTTCTTGATGCTTTTCATAGTCTCTTTTATCTTCAAATACTTGATAACCATTTTTCTTTAGATCTTCTAATAAGAAAGAAATATGCTCATCATACGTATGTTCTACAGTTGAATAGTGGAGATAAAATTTTGTTTGCTGTGATTCTTTGTTTAAGATTCTATCTTTTATTAAACGATTTAAATAAGGGACAGAAAATTCATGATTCCCACCTGTCATTCCTAGTAATGTTTTTCTTTTTTCAGGAATATCTGTCAAATAGTTACCTAATAAATACTGAGGAGCCCCGGCAATGACGGCATCTGCTTTCAACTTCAAGCCATAATACATCGCAGCATATCCCCCTTTGCTTGTTCCAATAAAAATAACTTCTTTATACTTCTTTCGTTTTACGATCTTTTGAATTAAGCTAGTCACCATATCTTCTGGGCTTTTTGCACCAAAATGAAACAAGTAATAACCGCCTACTTGATTGTACCCAAATTTATCAAGAATAAATAGTTTGTCCGCATTTAATGACTGCGTCGTTTTAAGATAATTGTAAGTCGCTGGCATACCTGGTCTTGGGAAAGCACTGAAAATGACAATTAAGCGATCATGTGCTTTTTTCTTTTTAAACAGATATTGAAGCGAGACACCTCGTTCACCGTGCTCTTTTTTGCTGATTAGCTTAAAGCACAGGTTAACCAACTTTTTTTTCATTTTCACTATTCCTTTCTTTTAAATATAACTGAATAATAACAAGTGCTATTCCTAGCCCTATCCATACAACGCGCATTTCAAATATACTACTACTTCCAACAGAAACCGTTAAGAAAGTAATGATGACACTTAAAGGGATGGAATAAACCAATGCTTTTTTCTTGAAAAAGGTCTTGATAGACTGATAGCTAAGCCATAAAAAGAACAAGAGAAAAAAACAAACCCCAATTATTCCAACATCTGCCAAGTTGGCTAAAAAGAAATTATGGGCACCCATTGTCTGTTGCATATTAGCTGGAATGTTTACTGTGCCATATAATTGTGTAAAAATATACTTAGGTACAACACCCATACCCACACCGAGAAAATGGTTTTCTTTTATAAGATTAAGCAAAGTTTCATAGATTAAAACGCGTTGGTCAGTTGATGCTTCTTTCTCCGTAAAATAAGCTAAATCAATATTTGTCGTATAAGGAGCAAGAAGAGCGTAAATCCCTATAAAGCAAGATAAGATAAAAAACACAAAGCCAACGATCACCTTATGAAATGATTTTACAATAATGATCAATGTAACAACCGCAAAAGCAACGAGGCCTGTCCTTGATTCCGTAGCAATGACAAGATAAAATACAACGCCACCACATAAAAGACTTAAGCCAACTCTTAAAAAGTTTATTTTCTTTAAAAGAAAATAAATCGCAATTGGAAAATACATCGAAAGAAATGAACTATAATCATTTGTATTAAATAAAAAACCGGTTGGCCGATGATCCCAGTTTCCCAATGTTACCCCAGTAGAATAAAACAGATGGCTTCCTGTTATCGTTTCATAACAACCAACAAGCACCGCCAAAATAAAAATCGGCAAAATAACTTTAAATAGTTTTTCCAAATCGGAAAAAGAACGAATATAATAAACAACAAGGATGATCAAATAAAAACTTTCAAATTGAAAATAGATGGCACGAAGACTCAAACTTATATCTTGACTCCAAATAAGTGTTACAAGAGAGTACAGTACCCAACAAGCAAAACAAATAAAGGGCATTTTTAAATTCCGGAATCGTTGCCAATCTTTTTTCTCAAAAAGAAATAAAATAAAATGTAAAAAGAGCAAGATTCGAAAAAGGAAAATATTAGGCAACGCTGGTATTGACAAATAGGAACCAAAAAATGCTGCAATGATAATACCATAAAACAAAAAATGATTGATTTTAGTTAGAGCAACACCAGACATCAGCCAAACCCCCGCCAATGCGAGACATGGAATAATTGCCAATGGATAAATCGCTGTTAAAATTGTAAAACAAATAAAGAGCGCGATGATATTAAATTTCTTAATAGCCATAGTAATCGTATTTCTTTTGGTCATATTTTACATTATTTAATACTGCCCCAAACGAACGAACACCAGAACTCTCCATTAGTGTTTTAGAATTTAATAACTCTTCTTCTTTTGTTTTATTGCTATTTACAACAAGAATCCCTAGATCGCAATTGGAAGCGACAATTCGAGCATCTACAAACAAATTAATCGGCGGGCAATCGAATATAAGATAATCATAACCAAGCGTGAAAACCTCTTTGATCGTATCTTGAAGCCCATGTACTTGAAGCAATTCAAGCGGATTAGGAGGAATCGCTCCAATCGGAATGATATCTAAATTTGGTGCTAGATTCACAATCGTATCTTTTATCGTTGCAGAGCCAATCAATATATTTGAAAGTCCTGCATGATGTCTAAGATTATGTTGGTCGGTTAAACTAGGTGCATAAAAATCAGTATCGATCATTAAAACTTTATGTTTAAACTGCGCATATGTTCTAGAAAAATTATTACTAAAAAATGTTTTTCCTTCACCTTTATTTGCAGAAGTAATTGCAAAGGTACGAATAGAATGGTCCTTTTTATGCATAAATTCAATATTAGCTTGAACCGTTGAGAATTTTTCTTGAGCAATGCGATTCAGTGACATATCAATCAAAGAAGTTTTATTTTTCCGTTTCATTTAAATTTCTCCTTACTCTCTTATTAATGGTATATCACCTAAGCAGGTAACACCTAACTTGATAATTTGTTCTTTCGTTTTAATCGTATAATCCATAATTGTTAAAACTAAAATTAAAACAGCAGCCAAAATCAAACTAACAAAGAATGCTATTAAATTCATGATGTAACCTTGTTTTATTAGATGTGTTTCAGGTTTTTCAAGGGCAACAACTGTACTTCCCTTAAAAAGCTTAGGCATTTCTTTTTCAACAACAGCTAAATAACCTTGACTAATACGATCTACACGTTCTTTACTTGAGTCAGTATAACTGATACGAAAAACTAATGAATTTTGGTCTGAACTGATCGTTAAATTTTTTGCTAATGGTTTTCCTTTTTGACTGTCCTTTGTTTTTGCACTAACTAAATCAGTAATTTTACTGCTTTTTAACACAGAGGAAAAAGTAGTAATCAATTGAATGTTATTTCTGGTACCTTCTTGCAAATTTGCAGTATCGTTTTTCTGCTCCACGTTCACAAGAAGAGACATTTCAGATCTGTACTCCTTAACATGAATAAAAGACTGATAAAACCATACACTAACTTGAGCTATCATGATAATTAAAAGAACCCATATTAAATTCTTCTTCAATGTTTGAAAAATATCACTACATGTTAAAGATTTCATTCTCACACCTTACATCCTTTACGTTAATTTTTATATAAAGAGAACAGTTTGTTTGCTTCGTTATCCCAGCTATAAAGCTCTTTACTGGCCACATAACCGTTTTCTCCCATTTCCTGCATTTTATTTGGTTCATTGTACATCTTTAAGATTATATCTGCCGCCTTTTTGTAGTCAAATGGATTAACTGTTTGGCCACATTTTGTTTCATTTAATATTTTTTGGAATCCAGGAAAATCTGAGGCTAAAATAGGAATTCCTGCTGCCATATATTCAAACAATTTAGTTGAATGTGAATTTGTATTATTTGGTGTTGGATGAAGCAAACAAAGACCGACATGCGCTTTAAAATAATGCGCCCAAATATCTTTATATTTCATTCTATCCATCCAAATAATATCGTTTTTCAGCTCATGGCGCGCAATAAAATCATCCATTTTTGCTCTATCCATAAAAAGTGGGCCAATAAGCTTTAATTGAAACGCTTCTAAACCTCTATTTTTGAGCTCTAATGCTAGCTCCAACATATTCATTAATCCTCGTTGCTCGGTTAGTACACCAACATAAATGAGTGTAAAAATCTCCTCTTTTTCAATCGTTTGTCTAACAGGTGCAATCGGATAATTTAAGACATCAATTTTCTCTAGATGCGTTAGTTCACGATAGTTTTCTTTATAAGAAAGTTCTGCAAAAATAACAGCATCTACATATGACATATACTTTTTTTCTATTCGTTCCACCCATTTTGACATAAAAACGCGAAATGGTTTTGGAATCCATTGTTTTGTTAAAATAGCAGCCGGTAAATGCTCGTGCATATCATAGATCACTTTCACATTTTGACCATACGTCTTTTTTATTTTTTTTGCTAAAAAAAGTAGTTCTGGGTCATGGAAGTGAAAATAGGCAGCTTGTGAATTTTTAAAAGCGCGAAAAAGGGTTTTCATATGTTGATGCCTTTTTAACCTGCTTAATGATGGCAAAAAGTGCATCGTTATATTTTCAACGTCTTCATGCTCTTGATGATGATCTAAAGCATAAAATTCAACATGATAACCTTCGCTTGCTAATGATTTCGCTTCTTTAAAGTAAATCCGAGCATCAGACCATACGTGTACAGAGCTACACATGAAAACGGATTTTTTATTTCTACTTTTCAAGTACATCCATTCCTTTACATCGTTTTAATAGGCACTTGTTCCATTTGTCTAAGTCAAAATCAGTTTGTATTTTATCCCTTGCAGAGAGAGAAATTTGTTTTAAATCTAAATTATTTTTGATGACTGTATCTACAATTTCAACGACTTGCACAGGATTCTTTTCAGGAACTAAAAAGCCGTTCTTATAAGAATCAATTAATTCTGGAATTCCACTATGATAAGTTGAAATGACTAATTTCCCTCGTGACATAGCCTCCATTAGAACCATTGGAATTCCTTCCATATCTCCATTTTCTGCAGTTTGACTTAGTTGTAGTAAAATATCCGCTTTTTCTATAGCTTGATTAACTTCTAGCTGTGTTTTAAAGCCATGCAATGTAACCATTTTTTCTAAACCCAATACTTGGATTAAACTTTGAAAATGATCATATAACTCTCCATTCCCTAAAATATCTAAGTGAATCGGTCTATTTGTCCTTTCTCTTAATAAACTCATTGTATAAATGGCTGTTTCGATGCCTTTTTTCTCAACAAGTCTCCCAATTGTTAAAAATCTCAAGCCATCTTCATGCTGGAAAGGCGCTTGTGAAATATAACTAAATTCCTTAGTATCAACACCCATTCGGTGTAAAGATACATGACTCGGATTAGCTCCTATCTCAAGCAGCTTTTCTTCAAAATAATGACTTACTGGTAGAAGAAGAATATCGCTTTGTAATAGATCACGATAAATCTGATTTCCCCACTTTTTTACAAATGAAGTGATATCTTGTCCATGAAAGAACACCATTGTCCGTTCTTTAAGAAGACCTTCCTTCTTATAAAAATTAGCAATATTGCCATTCGGTCCATAATGAACAATAACCGCATCCACTTGTTTTCTTTTTAAAAAATAAGAAGCGCTATAAAGCAGTCGGAGTGACGATGCCATTTGACCATATTTTTTATATTTTAGCGTTTCAAACGCTAGCTTTCGATTTTGAAAAAAGAGTTTTATAAAAATAAATATCGCTTTGAACATTCTAAAAGATTTGTTCTTTGGAATTTGAAGAAAAGTCGTTTTTTCAAGCAATTGATAGCTTTCCACTCGAGCATGATTTTCCGTATTTCGTGCCTTTTCCCAGGCTAAAATTTCAACGTCTACACCTTGATCAATCAAACCTGTGATTTGATTTAATATAAACGTTTCAGATAGTTTTGGAAAACTAGAAATAAAAAATAATACTTTCACATCAATCTCCCTTTTTCCTCGTGATTTTTCTTTAAAAATTGTTTAATCGTGCGATAATCCGTTAAAAATATAAGTGCTGCATAACTTACCATCCCTAAGACAGTACAAGTTATTATATCAAGAATTAGTGGAAGTGTAAAAAACGTTTTAAACAAATAAATGACTCCCCCCATAATTAAAGCATTCCCAATTATTTTGGCTTGAGACTTTGTAATTTGCCAAAGTTCTTGCCGGAAAGAAACTTTCTTGTACAATGAAAAGGCAGCCAAAGTAGCAGAAAACATAGCCGTAATAAGTGGTGAAACCATCAATGAGATAACGCCCAATTTGAACGCGCCTAAAAACAAAAATGAAATTTGAAAAACGACACTTATGACACCAATTTTAACCGGAGTAACGGTATCTTTAATGCTATAAAATATGCGAAACACCATTTCTTTAAATACAGTAAACGGAAGCGCTAGTGCAAGAAAAAATAAAAATTCGAAAACGCGTGCACTTGACTCACTTCCAAAACTACCTCTTTCAAAAAGGATAGCAATGATTTCATGTCCTAAAACAATCAATCCTACGACAACAGGAATAACAATTAAATTAAATAATTTTATATATTGAACGAACTTTTCCTTCCCTGTTTGAAGCGATAATGCAAAGCTTCGACTAAGGTTTGGATAGATCATTGATAACAAATTCGTGATAATCAGCATTTGGAAAATACTCATAATTTGGTTAGCGTAAGTCATGGTTGATACATAACCTACTCCAAAGTAGCTACCTAAAGTGCTTGGTACTAAGATGGTTAACTGATAAATTGAAGCACCAACAATTGAAGGTAGTGTTAATTTTAATAAATTTCGATATTCTGTTGAACGAAAGTTGAATTTAAATTTAAATTTATAATCCCATTTACGATTTCCCCATACAAGCAGTAAACTTTCGATTAAAAATGAACAGCTAACAGAAATCGCTACTTGATATATTGTAAGTTCGGGTGCGCGAAATAAAATAAATAAATAATTTAGTACAATGGCTACTAATCCAGCAAATTTCACCCATATAAATCTGCCTTGAAACTCTAAATAAGAAGTTTGAAGCCATGAATACATTCGAAAAATTTGGCCAATCCCCATAATAAAGGTTAATAAATAAGTCATATAGTAAAACAAATGATTTTCTTTCCAATGAAAATAATTCATACTAATAAATCCTAGAGAATAAGTAATTAACAGGACTGTCAAGCTTACCATCATAATCGTGATAACATATGAATTTAAAGCTTCCTTTTTATCTTCATCACGATTTTCTTTTATTTTTGCTAAAAAAGGGATGATAACAACTGGAATCGAAGCTCCACCAATATTTACAATAGCAATCATAATTAAATTAGCTAGGTTAAAAGCATCCATCATACTTGACGTTCCAAAGTATTTAGCTAGTAAAGTTGTTCTTAATATTGACATCGTCTGCGTTAAAACAGTAAAAATAAGAACCGCTGAAAAAACACCTGTTATTTTTTTATTTAGCAAAGTAACCACTATCTCCTATTTTAAATTCTTTTATTATAAAGACTGAATGAAAGAATGTCCTTTTTTCCTAGAATGACAAGTCGCGGGTACACCGATAGCTAAACTATAACTTGGCACATCTTTTATCACCGTTGCACCTGCGCCAACGATACTATTTCCCCCTACAGAAAGCCCTTGAATAATCGTAGCTCCTGCGCCAATAAAAGTACGATCTTGTATACGCACATTCCCACAAAGCGTTGCATTTGGCGAAATATTAACAAATGAGCTTATTGTAGATTCATATTCAACAACGCTATTTGATAAAAGAGTCGTATGATTTCCAATTTTTGTACCGTGCATCACTGTTGCATGAGCTGAAACATAGCTACCTGCACCTAATTCTGCCGTTTTGTCAACATAAGCACGTGGATGTACAATCGTAGCGTAGCGGTTGCTTGGAATCCCTAATCTTTTTTCAACAACAAAACGAGCTTCCACATTTCCAATAGCCAAAATAAAATAAACATCTTCATTCGCTAATAATCTACTATAACTTAAAGGAGCTTCAAAGCCATCGTGTAGTGTTTTAGGCTTGAGTACTTTATCATCAAGGAAGCCTAAAAAGCGATAACCCAAATCAAATTGTTCGACAACATTTTTCAACATTCTTCCCTGTGACCCATAACCAATAATTACTAAATTCTTAACCTTTATATCTCCTTGCTGTAAAGACTTCATCTTGATTAACTCCCTTCCTCATTAATACAACACTAATGGTTTGAATAATGATTTTTATATCTAATGCGATTGAATAATGATCTACATATTGAACATCAAGGCTAAATTTTTCTTTCCAGTCAATCGAATTTCGCCCATTAACTTGTGCAAGACCAGTGATACCTGGCTTTACTTCTAATCTTCTTTTCTCAAAATCACTGTAGAGAGGTATATATTCTGTAGTTAGTGGCCTTGGCCCCACTAGGCTTATATCTCCCCTTAAAACATTTAAAAGCTGTGGAATTTCGTCAATACTCCATTCGCGTAACACTTTGCCAACCGGACTGACTCTTTTCTGCTCTCCCATTTCGGTATTATCATCTGTATCATACATTGATTTAAATTTTATTTGATAAAACTTTTTCCCCTTTAACCCTGCACGCTCTGCTACATAAAATGGGTTCCCACGATAGTAACAAGCTAGAAAAACACTCAAAATTAAAAATGGTACCAAAAGGATCAACATAATAAACAGTGAAATCACATAATCTACTGTTGTTTTAAACCATAAGTTTTGTCTTTTCACGTTGTCAACTCCTCTATTTTAAAGCTAGCTCTTTTCTATTCGTTTTATTACTACGACCTACTGCTTCATAAATAACACCTGCATCAAGCATTTCTTTTTGATTTAGACAATTTCTTCCATCAAGTACGATTGGTTGTTTCATTGATAATAGAAACTGAGTAGACGATATATTTTTTATTTCATTCCATTCTGTTAAAATAAGAGCTGCATCTGCATCTTCCAAAGCTTCCTCAATTGTCTCTGCACTATTGACAGCGCTATTAAATACAGCTTTGTTTTTTGAAATAATTGGATCATAAGCTGAAACCTGTGCATTATGCTTTAATAACTCAGCAATCATTTTAAGTGCAGGGGCTTCTCGGATGTCATCTGTATCTGGCTTAAATGCAATCCCTAAAACAGCCACTTTTTTCCCTGCTAATGTTCCTACTTTATCTAAAAGCTTTTCAAAGAATAGCTTTCTTTGGTTCTTATTTACTGTGATAACTTGCTGTAAAAGTGAAAAACTTAAACCTGCTTCGTTAGCAATTTGTAACAATCCATTTGTATCTTTTGGAAAACACGAACCACCATAACCAATACCTGCATTTAAGAAGCGATTTCCGATTCTTTGATCCATACCCATACCTTTACTTACTTCTAAAATATCGGCTCCAATTTTTTCACATAGATTTGCCATTTCATTAATAAAACTGATTTTAGTTGCTAAAAATGCATTTGAAGCATATTTAATTAATTCTGCGCTTTCTAAGTTTGTAATCACCATTGGAATATCAAATGGTTTATTGATTCTTTTTAAAACTTCAATTGCTGCTTCATCACTTGAACCAATAACAATTCGATCGCCGTTAAATAAATCATGTAGCGCACAACCTTCACGTAAAAACTCGGGATTAGAAACTACAGACACTTGATGTGATGCTTTCTCGTTCATCAAATTTTGTAAGTCTTGGTTTGTTCCAACTGGCACAGTGCTTTTGACAACAATAATTGTCGGTTGCTTAATGGCTGCTGCAATTTCACTTGCTGCTTGATTAAAATAACGCATATCAATTTTTCCTGCCGCATCACTTGGTGTTCCGACAGCCAAATAAATGGCTTCAGCACATTCTGCTCCCACCTCAAAGGAAGTTGTAAAGCGTAACCTGCCATTTGTTTTATTTTTTATAATTAGCTCTTCAATTCCTGGCTCATAGATCGGTGATTTCCCTTTATTTAATTGTTCAACTTTTGCTTCGTCAATATCAATACATGTAACATGATGTCCAATCTCTGCTAAGCCAACGCCTGTTACCAAACCAACATATCCTGTCCCAACAATGCTGATATTCAACCTTTCTTACCTCCCTCAGCCGCAGTTTGTTCAATAATAGCAAGCAAATTTTTCGCTGCTGTTTCTGCGCTAAACTCTGTATATGCAATCTCTTTAATTTTACTTTGTAAGCTTTGTAATTGTTCTTTTTCTCCCATTAATTTTACTAATCTATCCGCTAGTTGCTGAGGATATTTGTAATCTACGTAATAACCAATTTCATGTTTTTCAACAATATCTTTCGTCCAGCCATTTGAATTGACAATAATCGGCTTTCCAGCAGCTAATGCATCGAAAAATTTGTTTGGTGAATTTGTAGCTAGTATCGGCTTGGGTAAAAAACTAGTTATCGTAATATTTGCTAAATCCACGTAAGTTGGCACATCACGTTTCGTAATCATGTCACTAAAAATTACATTTTTAAGCCCTTTTTGTTTACTAACCGCTTCTAAATGCGGTTTTGTCTTGCCATTACCGACAATTAAAAATTTAATATTATTAATATCGCATTTTTGCAAAATCTCTGCTGCATCAAGTAAATATTGCAATCCATTCGCTTCTCCCATTGCTCCAATATGCGATACCACAAATTCTCCCTTAAGGTCCCATTTGGAAATGAGTTCTTGCTTTAATGTCTGATTGATATTTGCTTCTGTAAAAAGTTCTAAGTCTGCTAAATTAGGAATTACAGACGTTTTTTTAGTAGGAATCCCGCATTCATGGACACCTTTAGCCATTCCTGGCGAAAGGCAAATGACATGTGCTGCTTTTTTATAAATTCGTTTTTCAACATAACGCAAGAAATTTTGTACGATCTTAGACCGAATGTAACCCATTTGAATTGGTGCTTCAGGCCATAAATCTCGCACTTCAAAAATAAATGGTGCTTTTAGCTTTTTACTAAGTCGCATAGCAGGAATTCCAATCGTTAACGGTGTCGAAGTTGCAAAAATCAAATCAATGTTCGTTAACTTTTTGCCAATTTCTTCAGCTTGTCGCATAAATCTCAAAAATTCGGAAATCCGCTTTCTTTTATTCAGAAAATTGCTGTAATTACTTTCTACTGCCAAAATATTCACTCCGGCAATTTGGTAATATTTAACGCCATTCTCGACTTTATAAGGCTCTTCTTTTTTCATGAAAGCATCTGTTGTGATAACTGTGACATGATGCCCGTATTCAACTAATTTTTGTGAAAAGATAAAACTACGAACAGATGTAGAAGAAGACAATGTTGCAAAATATTGATGCAGATATAAAATATTTAATGGTTTGCTACTTTTACTTAATTGGGAATGTTGACTTTTTTCCATACTGCTTTTTCCGTCGAATTAATTGGACTATAAATCAATTCAGCTTCTTTTAACTTATCAGAAATGATGTAATAGCCTTTTCCTTCTTTTTCTTCGCCTGGTTTAAGTACTTCATTAATATTTTTTAGATTACCTTCTGCATAAAAATAATGTTCGTCATTATCGGATAAAAAGAAATCAGCAGCCACAATGCCTTGTTCTTTTTTTGAAATGTTTTTTACTTTATAAGAAACAACTAATCTTTTTTTATTCTTTTGATCACTATCTTGTATAGCAACCTTCGTTGGTGTAATCTGCCATGAGGCTGTTTTTTTCGTCGTTAATTTTTGTTCTTTTGGTTTAGCATTATCAGAACATGCTGTTAATCCAAAAAGCAACATCAATAAACTTACTATATAACAAATTTTCTTCAATTAACTCGCTCCTTACTTAATATTATTCAACCAAAAAGACTTTAAAAGTCTTTTTGGTTGAATGAAGTAGACTCTTATTGAACGACGTCAACACTTATTCTGTTAATTTCTTTATATGCGTTGTTAACTAATACAACTTCAACTTTATCATCAGCTGTGATTTTTAGATTGCTTAAGTTTTCAAATTTGTATTTGCCATTTTCTGCTACTGCTTGAGTTTTAACTACGCCATTTACAAATAGACGTACTTTAAATCCTAGCGTACCATATGAGCCTGTTAGGTTATCTGTACCTAATTTGTAGCTGCTATCTACTGTTAATGTGTCAAGTCCTGCTGCGTTAGAAACTTCTACAGCTACTCGTTTTACTTCTTTATATTGTGAATCTACTGCAACAAGCTCTACTTTATCAGTTGCTGCTGTGATAAAGCGATCTACATTAGCAAAGCTGAATGTTTTAGTTGCTTCATCTGTAGTTGCCTGTGCTACTACCTTGTCGTTAACGAAAAGACGAACTTTACTGATGCCCTTACCATATGAACCGCTAAGTGTTTTATCACCTGCGTTATACGGATTGTAGCTAAGTGTATTTAATTCTCCTTCAAGTTTAACGGATTGACGATTAATTTCTTGATATTTAGAGTTTACTGCAATCACTTCTACTTTATCTTGATTTGAAGTAATAAATTGACTAACGTTTTTGAATGCATATTTACCTGCGCTATTTGTTGCTTGTGCTACGATTGAACCATTTACAGCTAGACGTACTTTATATACGCTTGTTCCGTGTGTACCTTCTAAAGTTTCGCTACCCATTGTATAAGGTTGAACTGTAAGCTGATTTGCTGTAGAAGCTTCAACCTCTACGTCACCACGATAAATTTCTTCATAACGTTTGTTTACTGCAACAACTTCTACTTTATCAGTTGGACCTGTGATAAGGTGATCTGCATTAACAAACTTAAATGTGTGTGTGCTTGGATCTAGAGTTGCTTGTGCTTTAACTTCGCCGTTTACAAACAAACGAACTTTATAGGCTACGTCTTCGTACTTACCTGTTAATTGCTCAGCGCCAAAGCTATATTTATCCGCTGAAAGTACTTTGATGTCTTCGCCAGTAACTTTAACTGGTAACGTTTTTACAGTTGCATAATTTTTATCAACACCAACAACTTCTACTTTGTCATTTACAGATAGAACTAATTTATCCACATTATTGAATGTGTAAGTTCCATCTTTCGTTGTAGCTTGTGCAACAACTTCTCCATTAACAAATAGACGTACTTTAAAGATGTTTGCTCCATATGATCCACTAAATGTTGTTGTACCAACTTTTAATGATTCAGGAACACTTAAATCAGTTTTTGTTGAACGTGAAACTGTTTTTTCTGCTGCTTTAGAGATGTTTCCTGCAGCATCTACAAGTGTTACATTAACTACTGTTTTTTCTGCTTGTGGTTTGATGCTAATTGAGAATTGGCCATCTTCACCTACAGTAGCTTGGCCGATTTCTTGACCATTTACTTTAGCAATTGCAGTGGAACCTGCTTCACCTTTACCAGTGATCGCTTTATCATCAGCAGTGATGTTGTTAACGATTGGCATATCAGGTGCAGTAACGTCTTTTACTTGAATAACTTTTGGCTTACTTACTTGGTCACCCTTTGTAAGAGTCATTGTTACAGTATAGCTTGGTAAAAGTTTATCGATAAGAATTGAGAATTTACCAGTAGAATCAACTGTACCAACATATGGGTTCTTAACAGCTGAACCATCTTTATCTGCTATAACAATTTTGAAATCAGCATTTGGTGTAGCTGTTCCTTCAATTTTTGTAGATTGATCTGTTATTTCGTTAACGATTGGTTGTGGTAAGTCTCCAGGTAAAACAGTCTTAGTTGTTGCGTCCCCTTTTACTCCTGATGGTTTAATTTGGATAACTTTGATTTTTGATCCTTCAGCTTGAGCTGGAATATCCACACTAAACGTACCGTCTTCAGCAACACTTGCAGTTTTAGTACCACCTGTTGGAAGTGTAACTTCTATTTTATTACCGTACGTTCCTTTACCTTCTAGTTTAATGGTATCTGTGTAAATATCGTTAACAGTAGGTGCAGCTGGTTTAACAGCATCTTTAACTAAGATTTCACTTACTTCACTGACTTTACCATTTCCAGAAGTAACTGCTTGTACTTTATCACCATATTCTGGTTTAGCAATTTCAACTACAAAATGTCCTTTATTGTCTGTATTTGTTACATAAGCTTGTTCACTACCACCTGGTTTGATTACTTTGATGTTTACATTAACAGCTAAATCTGCTTCACCTGTGATTGTTGTGCTGTCATTTGTTACTTCATTAATAGTAGGTTTTTCTAATTCACCTTGTCTAACTGGCAAAGAAGTTACTTCATCACTTGTATTTCCAGCAATATCTTGGTTAGCAACACGAACGACATGTCCCATGATTTGACGAGGTAATTTAACAGAATAATTTCCTTCATTGTCTACTTGACCTTTAACAACTTGGCCATCTTCAGTTGTTAGAATAACCGTTGTATTAGGTTCTGCTTTACCTGTTGCTAAGTTAGTATCTGTATAAATTGGGTTAATTGTTGGTGCATCTGGAGGTGTCACGTCTGTATTTTTTAAAGATACATTCGTAATATCCATTTTATCCCCTGCAACCCCTACGTGTGCATAGGCAATCACAACACGAACATCTTTGGTTTCTGGCGCTACATAAGTGATCTTTTTATCGCCATTTGGTTTTTCTTCGCCTGAGATTTTGTCACTAACTCCGTACATAATTCTTCCTGTTCCCTCTGCTGTGAATGAGAACTCATAAGTTTCCCCTTTTTCAACGTGTACAGTTTGGCTTATAGTACCTAGATTATCACTTTTGTTATATAGATAAACGCCGTTATCAATTTGCTTAGCGAAAGTTTTATGTCCTAAAATAAACTCACTATTTTCATTCTTGCTCATTTCAGGTACTAAAACCCCATTAAAATAAGCGTCCCAATATTTAAACCCTACTGCAGTAGATTCAAAATCCTTTAACATATTCACAGGTGTAACTGAACTTGAGAATAATGATGTTTTAACACCAGTGCTTGGTGCCGCGCTAACTGCTGCTGGTAATGAAGTAACAGCTGATGAAGCTAATACGTTCAACGCAACAAACATTGTAGCACCTTTCTTTAAAAATTTAACTTTTTTCATAATTCTAAATTTTCCTCCTTTTTAATATCTTAGATCGTACTGAAATTTCACTCCCGACGATCACCCCCTTCAAGATTTGGAAGATGAAGTACGATCAATCTCTTCTTTCAAACCGTTTAAATCTAATATTTTCCATGGCTTAGTGCTCGTATCAATAATTCCTTGATTTTCTAATTTAACAATATAATTTGAGACAAGCTGTCGCGAGCAAAAGCAACAAGCTGCTATCATTTGTATATTTAGAAATAATGGTAGAGAATATAAATTTGTGCTCTCTTCCTTTAATGAGTGAAGCAAAAATTGTTGAATTCGCTTTTTAGGAGAAGGCGACAATAATTCGTTTAAAAACTTTCTTTCGTTGTTTTCTTCAACTAAAATCTCAAAAAAGAAATTCGCGAGCAAACCTTCTTTCTCTAAAAAATTAAATAACTCCTCTTGATTAAAAACATATATATACGAAGATGTTAAAGAATTTATTGTTATTTTTTGCTTAATGTATAAAGAACCAATGAGTATCTTTTGCTCACAAATAAATTTCACATTACAATCACTCGTACGTGTAAATATCCCTGTATTTAAGAAATACACTTCCCCATCGTGAGGAATCAGAAATTCTCCTCTGCTAAACCTTATTCTTTTGCTATTCACATTTCTCTTTATATGCTCAAAGAACATATCATCTTTTGAAATCAGTGTTTGAAATTCAGTAAATTCCACTATTATATCCTCTCTTTTTTTGATGCTAACGTTAGTTTAATCTGCTGATCCAAACAATAAAATATAAGATATTGTTAATAAATGACATATTAGCGAATTAATGTTAAGGTTTATCATTTTTTCATGGATATTCAGATTAAGTTTTTAAATATTGATTAAGATCTGCTTTACTAACTGCACAAAACCCTTTTTTCAAAAGAACGACATATTTAGCGATACAAAATTCAGCTGATATATTTTTGTTCTTAGCAAAGGTTGTGCAAGAAAAAGTACTTTTCTTCATTTTATTCAGCTCTAACTCTGCTAACATGTTGAAAAGCTGGTATTTTAGATATGCTATATCACTTGCTTTATAAAGTAAATGAGATTCTGTCATATTTTTGATCGACCTGCCTTCTTTTTAGCTCCTTGTGACATAATAACCTAAAACTTTATGCTTCGTTTTTGTAGTTATCTTCATATTTAAATGAATTGTGACTTTTTATTGTCGAGTTGTGATGCTCACTTCCTTTCTTATAACATAATAACCTAAAACTTTATGCTTTATTTTTATAGCTCTTTTTGTTTTTGAATGAATTGTGACTTTTTATTGTCGAGCTATGTTTTTTCTATTTACTTAAAAGATAATAACGCAAAACTTTATGCTTTGTTTTTACAACTCTCTTCGTTTTTAAATGAATTGTGACTTTTTATTGTCGAGTTGTCATTTATTATTACCTTCTTAAAAGATAATAACGCAAAACTTTATGCTTCATTTTCACAACTCTCTTCGTTTTCAACTGAATTGTGACTTTTTATTGTCGAGTTGTATTTCTTTATTACCTTCTTGAAAGATAATAACCTAAAACTTTATGCTTCGTTTTTATAGCTTCCTTCATTTTTGAATGAATTATGACTTTTTATTGTCGAGTTATGCTTACTAGCATAAAACGCTATTCTTTATCTTTGTAATTCCCTTCATACGTAAATAAAATGTTTCTTTTTAGTGTCTATTTATCGTTTCTTCTATCATTAGAATACAATACTTAATTCAAGTGATTACCTTCTCTATCAACCTAAATAGTTTGAAATCTATATAAAATCTTATATAATAACTGTATTATAAAAATATCGTTTCGAAGGAGCCTAAGTATGAATATTTATCACTTAGAAGACGATTTATTTCAACAATTAAGTTTTAAAAAAGCTTTTGAAGCTAATAAGTTAACCGACTGGAGTAAGCTTATAGCTCCTGATCCTAAACATTTAGAAGACTTTTGGAACAATATAGCCAATTTAACTATTCTTGATAATGATATTTTTATTGTTGATATTGATTTAAAGCTTACCTTTTCTGGTATTGATTTAGCTAGTTCTATAAGAGAAAAAAACAAATTATGTTATATCATCTTTTTGACAAACGATATAGACAAAGGCATTGATACAATAAATCGTGCTATCTATCCCTATAAATATATCATTAAATCTTCATTAGATAGTGGCTATACAGAATTAATTACTGAACTGATCAAAATCAAACAAATGAAATTGGAAGATGACACCATTCTTAAATTTAAATTAGGTTCAGAGTTAAATTTAATCTCCATTAGAGAAATAAATTACTTCCAAAGCTTAAAAGGTTTTAGGTCGACTGCAAAAATCCATTTAATCTATGGACAACAACTTGTTGAAAAAAAATTAGCATTTTTTAAAGCATTAGCGGAGCCTTTCCATTTCTATAATGGTTTACGCGATCTGTCCATTAATATTCACAACATTAAAAGAATGACAGCTACTGAAGAATATATTGAATTCAATAATGGTGAAAAACTTTTTATCAGTTACCGAAGTATTAAGAAAGTTGAACAATTTATCAATGAAATGTTTTAATTGTTCTTTTTAGTTAGTCCTAAGTACTAACTAAAACAAAGAAGAAAAGATTTAATGAGAGAAGTCTTCCAATTTGTAAAATTGGTGGACGTCCATCCTTAGTATGAACGTACCCTACTGCCAAACTACACCGTCGAGTAAAAAGCTTGTCCAATAGATTATCTCTAATGGATGAATAATATGCTTTGTACGTCACCAAACTCGACTCGATCAATGCGGATTACAAATGTTATCGTTACAACGGCTGTGTTTCGATTATACAATTCAAGCACAGTGTCTATCTGCCAAATGGGCGTGAAATCATGCCATCCTAAAATCTCCTGCATAGAAATATTTCATATCAGCACAAGCTTTAGAATAAGAAATGTCGTCACTCTAGATAGACGAACTAGCTTTTGCTTACTTGAAAAACTCATTTGAAGTTTACTAATTTCTCCGTTCGTGGATGAGAGCACGTGAAAAAACAAATTAGGTTTTGTGCTCTCTTATGGCGGCAAATTGATAAACTATCCCCCAAAGGTAAGTAAATTCTCAAGACACAAGCAAACACGCCTCTAAAAATCAAACAACTGATTTTTAGAGGCGTGTTTTTTCTTTGGACTATCGTGGCACAGTTTCTGTATCAACTTAATTTACAAAAAGAATAAATGAAATAGGTTCATGAAGTATTATTTTCTTTGTTTCTTTAACTTATAAATCAAAAAGAAAATAATACCTATCAAAATCAATATAAGCAGTCCGCCTAATAACATATAGAGCCAAGTATAATCTTTTTTAACATCTACTGCTTGGTTATTAAAATCGTTTGCTTGGTCGCCTTTGATTGTAAAGTCTTTCTCAAATTTCCATTTAGAACTTCCAGATGTGGCAAGCCCTTTAAAAGTATACTTCCCAGGCTCAAATTTTTTATTGTTTAAATGGACAGCAAAATCAAAGTTAGAATTTGGAGCCATTCGTAGATTATCTAATGTATTCTCATACAAGGGTTTAGTTCCTTTTCGCTTGTATACTTTTCCTGTAATCTTGAGGTCTTTAATAATCGTTGCTTTATTATTTTGGATATTTGCTTTAAGCACATTGCGATAATTTACTTGTCCTGGTTCTACTTTATTTAGTCGTAAATGAGGTTGAACCTTTTTATCAGTCTCACTTAATTGAACTCCTATGGTATAAGAATAATGATTGAGAACTTGACTCTTTTCACTTTTCTTTTTTTTGCCCGCATCTTCCTTTTCTGTAAAATACAAACCGCCTAAAATAACACCATCATATTCTTTAGCTGGCATCTTTACATGTATTTTAACAGTTTTTGTTGTTTTAGCAGGAAGTTCAACTTCTTTAGGAGCTACAGCGAGATCGCTAAAAGCATATTTAAGGGAATCATCTTTCTTTTTACTCTTATTATTATACTCTACGATACCATTATCATTTGTAATTGCCGTATTAGCGCTCATTACAATGATCATGTTTTTAGCTGTATTATTCTGAAGTTGAACTTGTAAATCTTGTTCCTGACCAGACTTCATCTTCAAATCAAAATAAGTTTTGGAAGTATCTACCTGATTTTCAGGGATTATCGCTTGAACAGAAAAGTTCATTTCAGCTGCTAAAACTGGTTTTATTGGAAGACACAGTATAGCTAATATTAATGCTATTGTAGTCACTTTTATCCATTTATTCAATTTAATTCCTCATCCTTTAAGCAGGTGTATCTGCTAAATTCCAAGTTAGTGATGTTGTGTATTCACCTTGTACTTTTTTTGTTTTTCCTGGCACAGTTACTGACACTGATTTTTGGCCAGCTTCAGCATCACTACCAAAACTATCTACCCAAATGCCGGTTCCTTGATCAACCTGCGCATTGATAACATCGGAAGCTGTTCCTGGCGTTAAAGAGATTTCTTGATTAGCAGTTGGTGCTATCCCATCATCAGCTGAAGTCATTGTTC
Organism: Listeria sp. PSOL-1; assembly: GCF_902806445.1. Lineage (NCBI taxonomy): Bacteria > Bacillati > Bacillota > Bacilli > Caryophanales > Listeriaceae > Listeria > Listeria sp. PSOL-1. The sequence continues at coordinate 1,578,092 of NZ_LR760298.1, forward strand.
CATTATCTAGCTTAAGAACTGCTCCAGTCAGAGAATCATTACTTTCGTTTTTAAACTGTTCATCTTCAGTAACTGTTAAGTGCCAACCAGCATTAGTACCACGTTTATCTGTTACTTGAACAAAGTTAGCTTTATCTCCATCTAGTGCAGCATAATAAACTTTATTGCTACCAGATGTCTTTTGTTCCCCAAACTTAAAGTCTGAAACATGATCAATCGTCAACGTTCCCTGTTCATCTTTAACAAATCCAATACTTCCTTTAGATGTTAATGAACTACTGTCATCAGCAAATGCCACATGATTAAACAAACAAACTCCACTTACAGTAATAACTCCTGCTACCAATACTTTTATATTTTTCATTATTAATTTCTCCTTTTCAATTTTTATGCGGGTGTATCTAATAAATTCCAAGTCAATTCAGTTGTATATTGTGCACCTTTTACTTTTTGAGCAGAAACAGGAACAGATAAAGCTACGCTTTTAGTAGCAGCCTCTCCTTGTCCAAACTCATCTACCCAGGTACCCATGCCTTGACCTTCTTGAGCAGCGATCACATCTTGTGCAGCACCTGGAGCCTCTGTTGTTCCTGGTACAAGTATAATTTTATCTTTTGGTGTAGGGGCTACTGAGTTATTATCCGAAGTCGTTACGACATGTGGATTACTTAAAGAAAGCTCTGCTCCCTTTAATACATTATTAGACGCTGTTGAAAATTGAGCCCCTTGTTGCACTTGTAATCTCCACCCAGCATTCGTTCCACGTTTATCTGTTACTTGGATATAATTTGAACGTTGCACAGTGCTACCATCTTTTAATTTTAGTGAATCCAATTGGGCATAATATGTTTCACTTTTAGCTGAAATAATTTGTTCACCAAAATGAAAATTAGAAACATAATTGATACTAAGTGATCCATCCGTGACCTTTTAAAAATTTTATCATTATATACCGCTTGCTAGTGCTTTACTTATATCAGTTCATAATAAGAAGCATGAACTTTTTCAAATAGTTTAGAATACGGGCTGATTCCAGTAAACTCAGAAATGGTGCTTTCCACTCCTTTTTCCTTGATTGATTTTTGCAATAAGCAAGCTTCCTCATCATTTGGGTTTTTAAAATGAAGAGCGGCTGCAATTGCGCTTGCCAGTGCTTTTGGTGTTTCATTAAAAGCTTCAACAAATTGTCTTGCAGGTTGAACAAAGCGGTCTTTTTCTCCTATTTTGCGAATTGGCGAGCGACCTACACGATCGACATAATCTGAAATGTTTGGGTTCTTAAAACGTTGAATAATTTTATCAATATATGCTTGATGTTCTTTATGTGAGAATTTAAATTTCTTCTCAAGTAGTGCTCCGGTTTCTTCCAAAGCACTACGCACAGCGAATAGTATTCGCTCGTTATGAATAGCTGCTTCAATGGAATCAATTTTTCTCATATAGCCAAAATATGCCGTTACTGCATGCCCTGTGTTTACAGTAAACAATTTACGCTCAATATAAGGAGTCAAGTCATCAACAAACTTTAACCCTGCGATTTTTGGTAACGAAGCATTGCTTGGTTTTTCAACTACCCACTCAAAAAATGGTTCAACGAGTACAATTAATGGATCCTCATTTGTTTGATTAGGAACGATTCGGTCTACTGCCGCATTTGGAAAATATACAAACCGATCAGCACGCGCCCTTCCTTCTTTAGAAAGATAACGATAAACTTCTTTCTGCAAAAGGTCAGATCCTCCAATCATATTCTCACAAGCAATGACAAAAAGTGGCTTTTCTCCGCGCAAGTCAATTCCGCTTGCTATATCTTTAGCAATTTTTGGTAAAACACTAGCACCAACCGCTGTTGTAACAATCTCTGCTTGGCTAATTGCTTCTACTAATTTATCTGTTTCAGTGACACTGTTTAAAGCGCGAACCCCTTCTACTGTCATTTGTTTTTTCTCTTGATCAGCAAGAACAACTTGGTAACATTTTTTTATGTTTAGCTCATCGACTATCTTTTGATTAATATCTGCAAAGACAACATCGTAACCAGCTTGATTTAATAACAGGCCAATAAAGCCGCGTCCAATATTGCCGGCACCAAAATGAACGGCTAGTTGATTCATACGACTTCACTCCCGATAAAATAATCGATGATTGTATTTTCATTTGTAGCCTGGATCAATCCTTGAACATTCTCTTTTTCAGAACATACCAATGCAATATTCGAAAGTAAATTAAGATGTTTCTTTTCAACGCCTGCAATGCCAATGATGATTTTTGTTTCATTCCCATCAAATGAGACGCCATTTGGGACTTGTAAAAGAACAATTCCAGAGTTTTTGATCGTCTCTTTTGACTCGTTTGTCCCATGTGGAATAGCAACCATATTGCCAATGAAAGTAGAGGTTAGTTTATCACGCTCAATCATTGCCTCAATATAAGCTTCTTCCACATATCCTCTTTCGAACAGTAAACTTCCCGCCGCACGAATAGCTTCCTCTTTTGTTTTAAAATCTTGGTTTAAGCGAATATCTTCATTTTTTAACTCAATCATTTTTTATTTCCTCCTAATTATTTATTTTCATCTAGAAATTGGTTTAATTTATAAATCATATATTGCGTTATTTCCTTAACATCACCATTTTCAAAAATCGCTACTGTTTCTTCATTTTCAATTAGAAGACTGCTAACATAACTCAGTACTTCAAGCCCTTGCTTGGAGAATTTCTCCGGCGCAAGCATGACAATAAATGTTTCTGCAACCATCATTTTACCGTTCATCGTAGAGACCTCTATGCCCTCACTTAATGAAAAAATCTGAAATAGTGGTCTTGTTATCGACTGATTTCGCGCATGAAAAAGCGCCATTTTTGTTCCGTCAATTCCAAATCCATTCCATTTTGTTCGTGAAAAAAATGATTTTAACAATACTTCAACCTGCATCTTTTGCTCTTTTTCCATCATTCGCGTTAAAATGGCTCGTAACATATCTTTTAAATGATGACTTACTTGATTAATTTTGACCACTTGGAAATTCTTCAAAATATCAAGCACTGTCTCTGTATAGACTTGTCTGTTTTCCAAATGGTGAATGGCTTCAAGCATGGTTAGTTGCTGCTCTTTACTTGCATCATTATAGTGATAGAATGTCGAGCCTTTATCACGTAAATAAAGTTCAATTCGAGAAACTTCTCGTTCTGATAGCATAGGTGATACTAAAAAGTAATCAAACGGCACATTTCCAAGATCAATCGTTGAGATGATAACATCAAATGGATAATTTTCAGCTTTTTGTTTCCATTCGAAAAGGGATACTGTTTCTAGTTTTTTTAATTTCGGTATCGCTTGTTTTAGTCTTGTAACAAGCATTCTGGATGTCCCTATGCCACTTGCACAAATAACGATACCTGAAAAACTCGTTTTTTCTTCAAGTGAAAGAAGAGCTGCACCAAAATGTAAAACTAAATAACCAATTTCTTCTTCTGGAACCATTCCACCATAAATCGCTGTAAATTCCTCTTTAACCACGTCAAAAAGCATCGGGTAATCCTCTTTAATCGATATAACAAGCGGATTATGAATACGCATATTCCCATTTAAACGTCGGAGTGCCGGGCGTAGATGCGCAGTTAAACCTTTTAATAATGTGCCTTCTTTAAATGAGCGTTTAATCCGTTGTTCTACTCTTCTAATGAGTTGCTTAGAAATTTTTACTGCTAAAAGATGTTCATTCCCTAAAAAATCCGTTTCATTAAAGTCAGTTGATTTAGCACTACGAAAATGCATCGTTACATAGATGATTTCTGAAACGGGGACAACTTCTTCTACCTCTAAACATTCGGCTAAAAGAGATTTCGCCATCTGAAATTCTGGGTACGCTTCAAACTCATTTGTGTTTTTATTTTCTAAGTAATGCCCTGTAAGCATCCGTTGAACTGAAACAGTAATATGGATGACTAAAGCAAGGTATGCTTCATCTGTCATTTTATAATGTAAATTAGCTCGCCAATTTCGTACTCGTTGTTCCACATTTAAGATCAATTCTTTATCTATTAAATGAAGTAAACGCTCATCTACAAGTTTGCCAATTTCATCTTTTTCTTGAAATAAAGTAAATAAAATTTTTTGTGGAAATTGTTCAGCGATGATATCACTAAGAAGAACACGCTTCTTAAATTCATCGCCCCGAAGCCAAATACCAGACCCTCGCCTTCTTTCAATTCCAACGCCTTCAGGGAGCTCATCTTCTAGCTTAGTTAAGTCATTGCTAATGGTTGAAACAGTGACAGATAAATCATTGGCAAGTGAAATAAGCTTGACAACCTCTTCTTTTAAAAGTGTTTTTAGAATGAATTGTTGTCTTTCAAGTGGCGTGAATTCGTTATAAGATAGATCCAATAATTGCCATTTAAAGCTTTGTTTATCGGAATCACTTCCTTGTATATAAAAAACTTGATCGTTTCCACGTTCAAGCGATAAATTATAACGCTTTAATATTTCAGTGATGTCTTTTAAATCTCGTCGAATTGTTCGTGCACTAACAGACATGTACTCTTCCAAATGGTTCATTGTTATCTCTTCTTTTGACATGAAGATGTATTCTAAAATTAATCGCGCACGCGCCGGCATATACATATTCCAAATCCCTTTCTAATTTGCTAATTGAGCAACTAGTTCATCATATTTTTGGCTGTTTAAAAAATTATCTACTGAAATATGATAAGCTTTTGGTAATTTTTCAGTAGCACGTCGCGTTAAATCTTTATGTGTGACGACAATATCCGCATCATCTGGAAGTTGCGCAATAGCAAAATTGACAACTTCAATATCTAAACCTGCTTTTTTAATTTTATTTCGTAAGACAGAAGCTCCCATCGCACTTGATCCCATGCCTGCATCACAAGCAAAAATAATTTTTTGCGGATAATTTGGAAAAGCAGCTGCTATATTAGTACTTGTCACTGCTTTTTTACCTTTTAATGCCATCATTTTTGTTTCAGCATCTGCTAAGCTTTTATCTGTTGCCTCTGAAGTTTTCATAATCAAAGCAGACACTAAGAAAGAAACAGCTGCTGCAACAAGAACACCTAAGCTAATTCCAAGATATTCCCCGCGCGGTGTCATCGCAAAAATTGCCAAAATACTACCCGGCGATGCTAGTGCAACTAAACCTACACCAAGGAGCGAGTAAGTGGCAATACCTGCCATGCCACCAAGAATTGCAGAAACAATTAAAAGTGGCTTCATTAAAATATACGGAAAATAAATCTCATGAATTCCACCTAGAAATTGAATGGCAATTGCGCCAGGCGCTGTTTGTTTAGCTGTTCCTTTTCCAAAAAAGGTATAAGCAAGGAGAATACCAAGCCCTGGTCCTGGATTTGCTTCCACAAGAAACAAAATTGACTTCCCAAAGTGTGTCGCTTGATCAATCGCAATAGGACTCAAAACGCCATGATTAATTGCGTTATTTAAAAATAAAACTTTCCCCGGTTCAACAAATAGGCTAACAAGTGGTAACAAATGTAAGCTCATCAATGCCGAAACGCCCACTGCCATCCATTTATTCAACATTTCAACAGCCGGGCCAACTGCTAAGAAAGATAAAATCGCTAAGATGGCAGCTAAAATGCCCGCCGAAAAATTATTAACTAGCATTTCAAAGCCTGCTTTTATTTTTCCTTCATATAATTTATCCAGTTTCTTCATTAAATAGGCTGATAACGGGCCCATAATCATCGCACCAAGAAACATCGGGATATCTGTTCCGACAATAACACCCATTGTAACCATCGCACCGATAACTCCGCCTCTTGGCCCATAAACTAGTTTTCCACCTGTATAACCAATTAATATCGGTAACAAATACGTAATGGTTGGATCTACTAGTTTCGCTAACTCCTTATTAGGTAGCCAGCCTGTCGGGATGAACAGTGCCGTAATCAGCCCCCATGCAATGAAAGCTGCAATATTAGGCATAATCATCCCACTTAAAAAACTACCAAATTGCTGCACTTTTACTTTCCATCCAGCTTGTTCTGTATTCATAGTCATTCCCCCTAATTTTCTTAAAGTGACAAGTTTTCTTTTGAAGGTGCTTGTGCGCTACCTTTATTGTATGTTTTTTGCAAGCGTTTTCGCAACAGAATAAAAATAAGTTTTTGTCCAAACAGGTCGGTCAAAATTGCTTTTGTTCTTTGTGAAGATCCGCTATATTTATTTTCTTAAAAATCGAGTTGGTCTACATGATACTCTAGACTCTAATTTTGCTTATTTTTAGCATTCAAAATGAAAAAGAAAAATAGCCTTGTTTACGATTTTTAAACGCTATCGTAACAGGCTATCGAATATAAATTATTTTTAAAAAGATTAAACTAGTATTGCTTTAAACAGAACGATTGAAACAAACTCTCTAAAAGTGGGGCATAAACCAAAGTCTCCATGCTTTTTAATGACATGGAATCGAACGAAAGCATCTCATTTTATGCCCCACTTAGAAATAGGCTAATAAATAGAGTTAATTAACAACGACATCAAAAGCAGTTGTTAAATCTCCACCATAAGACAAGTTAATATGTGTTTTACCACTCACGCCTTCAGCTGCTTTAATTACAATGCTAGATCCTTGTGGAGTAACTGAAACATTGTTATTGTCCGTAGTGATATTTAGATTTTCAGCTTTTACAAATTCTTTTTGCTGAGGGGTGAAATCGTAAAATGGTTTCTCACCGAAATCTTCATCTATCCATTCGATAGGGATTTCAACTTGTGTTCCTTGTTGAATGGTTTGTGTATTAATCGGTTTGATTGCAAATTGGGAGCTTAAGCCGTGTCCATCAATAAAGTTGGCGTTTAGATTATTTGGATTTAGTTTTTCAGCAACGGCAGGGTATGTTGTCAATAGATTAGATATTAAAGAAATGCTAGATAAATTTGGAAGATTTAACAGCTTATCAACATTTGTGTAATCTTTAATGTTATTAGATTCTACATCAAGGTCGATTAACTTTTGGCAATGTGACAGATCGGGAACATTGCTTAAGTTATTATTATTAAAGTTAGCATACCTTAAGTTTTTAGCGCCTAAAAGAGTTGGCGCCTCTTCTAATCCAAAATTTTCCAGGCTGATTTGTTGCAAATGAAGAAGATTATCTAAATTACCAATTGTTTTGATACCTTTTGAAGTAGAGTAAAAAATTTCAAGGGTTCGCAAGCTACTTAAAGATCCTAAAATAGTTTCAGAGTTATCGACAGTTGGCTCAGCTTCAATGCTTAGAATTCTTAAAGGTATATCCTTTAGCGGAGAGAGAGAACTTAACTGCACATCAGGAATAATAAACTGAAAGATTTCTAATTTCGTTAGATTTGCTAAAGGGGTGGTATCAAGAACTTTAGCACCCTCATTAGGAGCTGCTATCAATAGTTCAAGCAAGTTAGGCAAATGAACCAAATCTGTTAAAGTTGTCACACTACCTGCAGTTTCTAGAAATTTAATTTTATTTAAATTTTCTTGTGTCAAATCAGCATCTGTTGCACTATGTCCTAAAATTGGCGATAATGCTCCCTTTACTGCCGCTTTAATCCCTGGATCTTGAAACTCGATAATATCATCTTTCGGGGCCGCGATACTCTCTTTATTTTCCGCGTAAGCAACAGTTGGAAACTGAGGCAAAACGATACTCCCAGCTAACAAAGCTGGAGCCATGATAGACATAACAACCTTTTTTTTCATTCAATCATCTCCTAAATTTTTTTAAATCCCAAAAGTTGGCTTTTTACAACACCCGGGTTTAGCGCTACTTTTGTGACTTGAATCACATTATATAGGATACGATTATGAAATGCAAATATTTCCATTATATAAACTAAACAAAAAATTTGTATAATCAAAAAATTTTTTATAAGTATTTTTTATCCTAAGGTAAAAATGATATCCTTTAAAGGCTTCTAAATGAAACGTAGCACTCAAATAATGACGGATTCCATGAAATAAGCCCTTAAAGGTGATTTTCCTAGTAAACTTGTGTAAAATAAAAGGCGATCGAGCACTTAGAAAGGAGAATCATTTTTGAGTAAAATTGAAGTTAAGAACCTAACAAAAATCTTCGGTAAAAAAACTTCAAAAGCTTCTTCATTACTTTCTCAGGGAAAATCAAAAACTGAGATTTTAAAAGATACTGGCGCAACAATTGGTGTTAATCAAGCATCATTTTCAGTTGTAGAAGGAGAAATCTTTGTTATTATGGGACTTTCAGGAAGTGGAAAATCTACGCTTGTCCGCTTATTAAATCGCTTAATCGAACCTACTAGTGGAGAAATTTGGCTTGATGGACAAGAGCTTTCCAGTATGAATAAAAAGAAGCTTCTTGAAGTTAGAAGAAAAAGCATGAGCATGGTCTTTCAAAGTTTTGGCCTGTTTCCGAATCGTACCATTTTGCGTAATGTAGAATATGGACTTGAGGTGCAGAAAATTGCGAAACCCGAACGTGAGAAAAAAGCCAATGAAGCGCTTAATTTAGTTGGGCTGACTGGTTATGGTGAACAATATCCCGCTCAGCTTTCTGGCGGTATGCAGCAGCGAGTCGGCTTGGCACGTGCTCTTGCTAATAATCCTGATATTTTGTTGATGGATGAAGCCTTCTCGGCACTGGATCCATTAAACCGTAAAGATATGCAAGACCAATTGCTTGAACTACAAGATAAAATGCAAAAAACCATTATTTTCATTACACACGATTTGGATGAAGCGCTACGGATTGGTGACCATATTATGATCATGCGCGATGGCTCTGTCGTTCAAACAGGTACCCCAGAAGAAATACTTACTAACCCAGCGAATGAATATGTCGAAAAGTTTATTGAAGATGTAGATCGTTCTAAAGTATATACAGCAAGCAACGTCATGATCCGCCCAGAAATCGTTAATATTGAAAAAGATGGCCCTCGTGTTGCTTTACAAAGAATGCGTGAAGCTGGAACATCCAGTATTTTTGTTGTGAAGAAAAATCGCGAACTAGTAGGGATTATTCATGCAAGTGAAGTTTCTCGCTTAGTCAAAGATAAAATCACTTCATTGGATTCAGTGATTCATACAGACATCCCAACAACAACTGAAGAGACACCTTTAACTGAATTAATGGATCAAATTTCAACAACATCTATCCCTGTTGCCGTCATAAAAGATGGCAAGCTCCGCGGCATTATCATTCGTGGTTCTGTACTTGCCGCACTTTCTGGAAATGAGGTGAAACAAAATGCCTAGTATCCCTCTTGCTAGTTGGATTGATAACTTGGTTAATAGCTTAACGCAATTTGAAGGCTTCTTTAATGTGATTACGAATATTATTGGTGGCATCGTCAATACTTTTCAATGGATATTTGATTTGCTCCCACCTTGGTTATTTATTATTCTTATTGTCGCATTAACCTTTTGGATCAATCGCAAAAGTAAAAAATGGGCGCTTATTGTTTTTGAATTACTAGGTTTATTACTCATTTGGAACCTTGATTTTTGGCGTGATATGACGCAAACATTAACGCTTGTCTTAACGAGTAGCTTAATTGCTTTAATTATTGGTGTTCCACTTGGTATCTGGATGTCAAAAAGCAATATTGTTGAAGCGATCTTTAAACCTATCCTTGATTTCATGCAAACAATGCCTGCTTTCGTTTACTTGATTCCTGCTGTAGCTTTCTTTGGTATTGGGATGGTTCCAGGGGTTGTTGCTTCGGTTATTTTTGCAATGCCGCCGACTGTTCGGATGACAAATCTTGGTATTCGCCAAGTATCTACTGAACTCGTTGAAGCTGCTGAATCATTTGGTTCGACATCTTGGCAAAAACTATTCAAAGTACAACTTCCAATGGCAAAATCCACAATGATGGCAGGGATTAACCAAAGCATCATGCTAGCACTTTCCATGGTTGTTATCGCATCAATGATTGGCGCAATGGGGCTTGGTACAAAAGTTTATTTTGCAGTCGGTCGTAACGATGCAGGTGGCGGCTTTGTTGCTGGGATTGCGATTGTTATTGTAGCTATTATTCTCGATCGTTTAACACAAAGCTTTAATAAAAAGGCAAACATCGATAACTAAGGAGGTTTTTACATGCGAAAGAAACTAAGCCTGTTTGCTACATTATGTGCGTTTCTTCTTATTTTATCATCTTGTGGAACGAAACTTGCTGCTTATGATCCTAAAGAACCTCTTGGTAAACAAATCAACTACACCATCACAGGTATCGATGCTGGAGCTGGAATCATGCTTTCTACACAAAAAGCTCTAAAGGCCTACAAATTGGATAAAGCAAATTGGCAACTGCAAACAAGTTCAACCGCAGCAATGACCAGTACACTTGGAAAAGCCATTAAAGATAAACGTCCAATTGTTGTAACTGGCTGGACACCGCACTGGATGTTCACCAAATATAATTTAAAATTTTTAAAAGACCCTAAAAACGTTTATGGCAGTGCTGAAAATATTCATACCATTGTGCGTAAAGGATTAAAAGAAGATAAACCATCTGCTTATGAATTTCTAAATCGCTTTAACTGGACAAAAAATGATATGTCTTCGGTTATGCTAGCCGTTAATAATGGCGAATCACCAGAAAAAGCTGCTAAAAAATGGATTAGCAAAAATCCAGATAAAGTTGCTACATGGACAAAAGGAATCAAAAAAGCAAATGGGGATAAGATTAAACTAACTTATGTTGCATGGGATTCAGAGATTGCTTCAACGAATGTTGTAAGCGAAGTACTTAAAACCCTAGACTATAAACCAACCATCCAAGCAATGGAAATCCAACCAATGTGGGCATCTGTTGCAACAAACGCTGCTGATGGCATGGTAGCTGCTTGGTTACCCAATACATCTGGCATTTACTACAAAGATTATAAAAAAGATGTGGAAGACCTAGGGGTTAATTTAAAAGGGGCAAAAGTAGGTCTTGCTGTTCCAACATACATGAAAAATATTAATTCAATTGAAGATTTGAAATAGCGAAAAGTACCAATTAAGTAATCATATATTCATTACTTAATTGGTACTTCTTTATTTTGCAATAACATTACCTCATCTGGCGTTAATTCACGATATTCACCCGGCGCTAATCCTTTATCAAGTTGGAGTCTTCCCATTTCTAAACGTTTCAAATAACACACTTCTTTCCCCACTGCTTTAAACATCCGCTTTATCTGATGAAATTTTCCTTCTTGAATGATCACTTCAATTTCACTTGTTTCACCCTGTATAGCCAAAATATTAAGTTTTGCTGGTAAACTGACAAAATCACCTAAGTCTATTCCAGTAGCAAATTGTTTAACGTCATTTTCTGTAACGACTCCTGCAACTTTGGCGAAATAAAGCTTATCAATATGTTTTTTAGGTGATAAGAGCTCATGTGCTATAGTACCATCATTGGTTAACAGGAGCAGCCCTTCCGTATCTTTATCTAAACGCCCTACTGGAAATGGCTTTAACAGCTTATCTTCTAATTTTAATAAATCTAGTACTGTCTTTTTCGCCTGGTCTTCTGTTGCACTAATGACACCGGCGGGCTTATTGAGCATAAAATAGCGATACATTTGATAGTTTACTTTTTTGCCATCAACGTAAAGCCTGGCTGTTTCAATATCAACGTGGAGATCTCCTTGCTTGACGCGCTTTCCATCAAGCAACACTTCTCGTTTTTTTAATACTTGCTTCACTTCTTTTCTAGTGCCATAGCCTGCATGAGCTAATAATTTATCAAGACGCATCTATTCACCTATTTTTTCTTTTTGATAACGGTTTTTAAGTTTGCTTACGTGAGCTGAAAATATGGCCTCTACTGAAATATCGTAATGATTAGCAATAGCCATTACATTTCCCAATACGTCGCCTAGCTCTTCTGTTAATTCTTGCTCATAAATCACTCGTTGTTTTTCCATTTCTTCAGGGTGATCGCGGCCTATTTCCATTGCTCTAATTGCTCGTGCTACCTCACCAGTTTCTTCCGCTAAAAAACCTATTCTCGTAAAAATATCAAATTCAGACCAGTTTCTTCCTTTGTAATATTGATTTACCCACATTTGAAATTCTTTTGCTTCCATGTCATCACCTCTTCCTTATTTTAGCAATAATTTAAATAAGAAACAAAGGGATTAAATGAACCTATTTTTAGTTTTTTTTTTGCTCTTTTCTGACACGCTCAATTTGTGCAGCATAATTTCGCTCTAGTAGTTGTCCGTTTATTGTTTGTTGCAATCTGTAACTTTCCATGCAACATTCGATTTCGACAAGTATTTGAAAGGCATTGTGGTCTGTAGCATTTTCAACTAAACTTCCTATTTTTGCATAAAGTTCTTTAAGCTGGTAAATATCTGCTTGTTTTGGGTGAACACCATTCATTTAAACACCGCCTTCAATAGAACTAATTCCTCACATATTATTTTACGCAGATTTCCGTCATTTGAAACGCATTTTATTTTTAATTCACAAAGAATCCATATTTAAGCAATTTATGGAATAAATTACTTTTTTAATCTAGTTTAAATAAAAAAACAGCAACCTATGGCTGCTGTTTTTTTCGCTATTCTAAAACAAATTGATTATGATAAAGTTCTGCGTAAAATCCATCTTGTTTTAAGAGACTTTCGTGCGTTCCTTCTTCTATCACTTCGCCATGATGTAAAACAACAATATGATCTGCATCAAGGATTGTTTTTAGCCTGTGGGCGATAACAAAACTTGTTCGTCCAGATATGACATTATCCATTGCCTTTTGGATCTTACTTTCTGTTACCGTGTCGACGTTACTTGTTGCTTCATCTAGAATTAACAAGCTTGGATTTGTCAAAATGGTACGTGCAATACTCATTAATTGCTTTTGACCAACGCTAAAGATGCTATTCTCATCACTAATCTCCGTATCATAGCCTTTTTCAAGCTGCATAATAAAGTCATGAATATTCGCTTGCTTGGCAGCGCTAATAATAGCTTCTTCACTTGCATCTGGTTTACCAAAAGCGATATTATCGCGAATCGTTCCAGAAAACAATACGGAATCTTGTAAAACAATGCCTACTTGTTTTCTAAGTGAATGAAGCTCAATATCACGAATATCTTTTCCATCGAATAAAATAGCACCACTATCCACGTTATAAAAACGATTTAGCAAGTTCATAATCGTCGTTTTTCCAGAACCAGTTGGACCGACAACAGCTACCATTTTACCTTTATTTAAAGTGATATTCACATTTTTAAGGACTGGCTTGTTTTTATCATAGCCAAAACTGACATCTTTTAAAACAACGCCTTCATTAACATCATGGATTTCTTCAACATGTTCACGCTCTTTTTCATTTTTCTCAGCAAAAACTTCACTTACACGTCTTGCGCCAGTAATTGCTAATTGTAACATATTATATTGTGAAGAAATTTGTGTGAGTGGCATATAGAATTGTTGTGAATACTGGACAAACATCACAATAAGTCCAAGTGCTACGCCACGCTCTAGATCACCATTTAAAGCTAAATAACCACCGAAGAAAATAACGATCGCTGTATTTAACAAAGAGATCCCTTGCATAACTGGAAATAGTAAACCAGAGTAAACTTGACCTTTGTAAGTGGCATTTTTAACGATATCATTGTGTTTAATGAAGCCATCAATGGTTTCGTCTTCGAGGCCATTTGTGATAATTACTTTTTGTCCGGAAATTTTTTCATCAATATAAGCATTAAGTCTCCCTAAACTATCTTGTTGTAAATCGACATAACGTCTTGCTTTACGAATGATGATAGCAGCGATAATAATCGCAAAAGGACAAGCAATTAATGTTACAAGAGCAAGTTCAACATTTTGATCGAACATCATGATAATAACACCAATCATTAACGCTACATTCGAAAGCAGTTGGACAATAGCTTGATTTAAAGTGTTTGAAATATTATCCATATCACTTGTAAAGCGGCTTAGCATTTCGCCATCACTATGGCGATCAAAGAAACGAATCGATAATTTTTCCATTTTACGGAATAAACCAATACGCATACGGTTTGTTGATTTTCCTGCAATTCCTGTCATTACAATGCTTTGGATAAAAGTTGCAATCGAAGTGAGGACATAAAATAGTAGCAGAAGTAATAACACATGATGTAGCGCGCTTTTATCATCGATGTGTTTTGTAAATAAGTTCACCGCATAAGTAGCTAATTCTTGAATCGCTTTCCCCATATACTGCGGCGCTTTGACTTGTAAATAAGTTGCAGCAATAACTGCAACAAGCACAACGGAAAGTTGTAATTTGTAAGCACGAAGGTAATACCAGAAGAAATTCGTAATCTGCTTAAATTCTTTCATTACGCTTCCACTTCCTTTCCTTTTTGTGTTTCATAGATTTCGCGGTAAATGCTACTCATATCAAGCAGCTCTTTATGATTCCCAACACCTACTAATTTACCAGCATCAAGTACTAAGATTTTATCTGCATGAATAACAGAAGAGATCTTTTGGGCGATAATAAAAGTAGTTGTGTGGTCTAACTCATTATTTAAAGCTTCTTTTACCAATTTTTCTGAGCGAGCATCGAGTGCGCTGGTACTATCATCAAGAATGAGGATTTTCGGATTACCGATAACTCCTCTTGAAATAGACAATCTTTGTTTTTGACCACCAGAAAAGTTGCTGCCGCGTTCAGAAACAATCGCTTCATAAATCTTATCTTGTTGCTCAATAAACTCTTTAGCTTGAGCGATTGTGGTTGCTTTTTCCATCTCTTTTTCTGAAGCATCCCTTTTACCATGACGCAAATTTTCAGAAATTGTACCAGAAAATAAAATAGCACGTTGTAGTACAAGAGATACCGTTTCGCGTAAAGATTTTTTATTAATTTGTTTTAAATCTCTCCCCCCAACTAGGATCTCTCCTTCTGTTGGATCGTAAAGCCGTGGAATAAGCTGTGCTAACGTTGATTTTCCAGCACCGGTTGCACCAACAATTCCAATCATTTCACCTGGGCGAACTTTAAAAGAAATATCCGTTAGTGCATTTTGATCGTCATTTTCATACTTAAAGCTAACATGACGAAATTCAACGCTACCTTCCAACGCTTCTTCTTTAGCCTCTTTGCTATAAGTAATATCTGGATCAGTATTTAATACCTCACTAATACGACGAAGAGAAATCATAGCACGTGAAGCCATCATCATCATCATTCCTCCGATGATAATCGCCATCATAATTTGCATTAAGTAGGTCATAAAAGAAGCTACCGCACCAATCACATTTGGATCACTACTTACCATGTTCCCTACAAAATAAAGAGATACAACAATGGCTAAGTTAGACACGAGCATAAATGCAGGAATCATAACTGAGAAAAGTGTACCAACAACAATGGTATGTTGCGTCAATTCATCACTTGTTTTAGAAAAACGTTTGATTTCATTATCTTCTTGTACAAAAGACTTAACAACACGCATTCCGGCTAGGTTTTCTTTAGCAATCGCATTGACACGATCCAAAAAATGTTGAATCTTGGCAAAATGTTTTCCCATTGCGCCAAAAGTAATCATAACGATTAAAAATACGAGCACAACCAAAACAACAATAACCCACCAAAGTGCTGGTAGAGTCACCATCGCTAAAACAAAGCTACCGATAAACATGATAGGAATACGCATTAACGTTTGCAGTGACATCATAACTAAGTTCTGTACTTGTGTAACATCATTTGTCTGCCTAACAACTAAATTGCCTGTTGAAAAACGTTCAATATTACTGAATGAAAATGTTTGCACTTTACGGAAACTCGTTTCACGAATGTCCGCCCCCACTCCTTGTGCAACTTTTGCTGAGATAATCGTATTTAAAATCCCTGCAATTAATCCGATCACTGCAATACTAAGTAACATGATACCAATTGAACCGATTTTATCCATATTGTCTTTCATTATCGCATCAAGTACTTGTTGCAGTAGCTTTGGTTGCCAAAGCTGTGCTACAACCATAATTGCAACAAATAATGTCGATAATATCGTTAAAAAGCGGTACTTCTTTAAATGTTTCAATAAAATCTTCATCGTTACCCTCCCCTAATTATAAAAATCAGATACATTAAGACGAACATTCATTCTACTCGATTAACTTGGACATTGCAAGTGTTTTTTGAAACAAATTTCAAAATCAGACTTAAGGTGTACTTGCTTTCATATCAATAACTAATTACTTCCTATTAAATAATATTTTTTTACAACTACAGTAAAAATGATGATTCATTGTAATTTTATTTCAGTATCATGATAAATGACAAGAATGTAAGTTATTATTAAATAATTGTCACCTAACTCGCATGACGCATCTATCACAATTCGTTAGAATAGCATACATAGAGTAGAGTTTAAGGAGGAATAACACTATGCAAAATAATGTTGTTGATGTAAAACATATTAAAAAAATCTACGGTAAAAAAGGTGAAAATCAATCCGTTGCCTTAAGAGATATTTCATTTAAAATGAAAGAAGGCGAGTTCATCGGTATTATGGGACCTTCAGGATCTGGAAAAACAACCTTGCTTAATGTTTTATCGACGCTTGATCGCTCAACGTCTGGTGAAATAACTATTGCTGGGACAGATATTACACAAATGAATAGCAATAAGCTTGCTGATTTTCGCGCACAGGAGCTTGGTTTTATTTTTCAAGATTTTAATTTACTAGAAAACCTAACCTTATACGAGAATATCGCTTTACCGCTTTCACTTCAAAATGTTAAAGCATCAAAAAGCAAAGAACGTGTAAATACAGTAGCTACACAACTCGGCATCCAAGATATTCTTCATAAATTCCCAGCAGAAGTATCTGGTGGACAAAAACAAAGAACTGCAGCAGCGCGAGCTTTAGTTCATGAACCCGCTATTATTCTTGGCGATGAGCCAACTGGTGCCTTAGATTCGAAAAATGCGATCAGCTTACTTGAAGCTTTAACAGAACTAAATAAAACGCAAAATGTTTCCATTTTGATGGTAACGCATGACCCTCAAAGTGCTAGTTACTGCGAACGAATTTTATTTATTCAAGATGGTGAACTTTACAAAGAAATCCACCGGGAAACAAACCGCCAAACATTTTACAAACAAATTCTTGATGTGCTCGCTACATTTGGCAGTACAGAAGCGTAAGGAGTACTGATAATATGTTAATAAAACTCGCCTTATCTGGCATGAAAAGTAAACTAAAAGATTATATTGTGCTCCTTCTTGGTCTTGTCATGTCCATTTCCATTTTTTATATGTTTGAAACACTTGCTTTAAATAAAGCATTTATTGAAAAAAATTCGTTGATCAATTCGATTACTCCTGTCTTTCAAATTGGCTCGGTTCTCCTTGCCATTATTACAGTTGCTTATTCTCTTTATGCCAATAGTTTTCTTTTTTCACTTAGACAAAAAGAATTTGGCATGTATATGACTCTTGGTGCCAAAAAACGTAAAATTTCATTAATTATGTTTATTGAAACCATTGTCATTGGCCTTATTTCACTTATTATTGGGCTTATTGTTGGTGTTATTTTGGCAAATGTAGTTGGCCAGGTGTTAATGAAGCAATTAGACTTTCATTCAACAACTTATGCACCTTTTTATTTAATATCCCTTTTGGTTACAATTATTTTTTTCTTCATTTTATTTCTAATTTCTGCTTTGGTTAACATCCTGCAACTTTCTAAAGTAAGCGCCCTTGATCTTGTTCATGGTGAGCATAAAGCGGAACATATTATTATCCGTAAAAAAGCGGTTATTTTAAAAGCCGTTCTTTCCTTAATTTTATTAGGTATTGGTTATTACGCTATGATTGATATTAAAAATACTAGAATAATTGGAATGGTCATTGCACTGATTACAATCACTGCAGGAACATATTTATTTTTCTCCACACTTCTACCACTTGTTATTCATAAAATGCGTGAAAAACAAATCCGACGTAGCAAAAAAATCAATTCGTTTACTTATGCCCAGCTCAGTTTTCGCATTAACAGCTTAACGAGAGTCTTGGCGACCGTGGCCATGTTGGTTGCCCTTGGAATGGGTGCCATTGCAGTTGGCTTTGCGTTTAAAAATAACTCTCTTTTATTCGCAAACAATTTCACAAGCTATGACGTGACAATAACTAATCCTACAACGGCTCAAAACAAGCTGATTGCAGATCTTGATAAAGAAGAAAGCTTTCAGTATCAATATAAGCGCGATAGCAATAAAATTTATTTCAATCGCACGGAATTAGCAAAACATAAACCGCTTTACATCGATGAACTTTCAAAAGATAAGATTAAGAAAAATAAGCGACTTATGTCCAACCCAGAAATAAATGAAACAAAATGGCAAAATTTCTTAAGAAGTGCCTTTCCAAGTGATGTCCTTGGAAATCATGACTTAGATATTGTTTCAATAGAAGATTTCCAAAAAAGAAGTGGACAAAAAGGTCAAATTGTTTTTGTTAAAGTACGCGATTTTAATGCAGCGATACCTGTTCTCAAAAAAATTAATCAGCTAGAAAAAGAAAAACACAAAAACCAGCCAGATTATTATGATAACAATAAGTATGCGATGTATGAAACGTATAGTGGTTTTGCAAATGGAACAGTATTTATGGGCTTCTTCCTTGGATTCGCTTTCTTAGCCATGATGGCCAGCTGTTTAATGTTTAAAATTTTAACCGGTGCTACAAATGATAAAAAACGTTATCAAATGCTTACAAAAATTGGTGTGCGCCGTAAACTTCTTACTAAATCAATTTATAAAGAAATCTTCTTTATTTTCTTATTCCCGGCTATTATTGGTTTCATTCACGTAACGATTGGAATGAAAATGTTTAACATTTTGTTAATTGATACCTACTACCGCTTTTATGTTCCGGTGCTACTTTTCTTAATCATTTATACGCTTTATTATTTCATTACGGTTAAACTTTACAGGGAAATTGTTTTACGCCAGAAAAATTAAGAATCTAGGGCAGCTTTATTTAAAAAATAGCGCGTAGGCTCTATATTTCGAGCATGACAAATCGAGCGGAAGCATTTGTATTGAAGCAGTTTGCTAGAAGCCAGAAGCGGAACGTACGACTGTACGTGAGAACCGGAAGTCTGGCAAATTGCTTTAATGCAAGCGCTTGTCGCCGATTTATTTTGTATATGCTCAACATTTATAAACAATCTTCCCATCTACAACTGTCATCGTAACTTTTAAATCTCTTAAATCAGCTTCGGCTACAGTATAAGGATCTTTCTCAACAATGGTAAAATCAGCGACATAGCCAGGCAAAATTTTTCCTCGCTCGAATTCTTTGTAACTTGCTATGGCGCTACCCGTCGTATATTGCTTGATTGCTTCAAAAACAGTCAGAGCTTGATCAGAAAAATAGCGTTTGCCATTTAAATCTTGGTTTGTTGTTCGCGTAACTGCTGCGTGAATCCCGTAAAACGGATTAGGAATTTCAATTGGAGCGTCACTACCAAATGCCGTTTTAAAACCATACGCTGCAATCGATTTCCAAGCAAAAGCAAGTGGTGGATGCCTTTCACCTAGCACATCAAGCGCCCATGGGAGGTCACTACTCATAAACTGCGGTTGTAGATCAAACAAAAGTGGTAATGGCATCGCTTTTTCTAACAATTCTTCACGCAGCCATGGTGTATGAATCATCCGATCAAATTGTCCATCTTTTGGTGGGAATTTCAGCAATGTCGTAATTACATTATCAAAAGCTTGATCCCCTAGAATATGGATCGCAACAGGTAAATTAGCTTCTCGAGCTTGTTTAACTAATTCGGTAAATTCATGATCTTTGTGGATTTGCAAACCATAGTTCTTTTTATCATCAGCGTAAGGAGCAGACATTAAGGCTGTCCTAGAGCCAACTGTTCCATCGTAAAAAATTTTCATTGCGCCAAGTTCAACAAAAGGATGTCCAGAAATGAACAACTCATTAGAAGCTTTAAAAGCAGCCAGTTCAGCGTGATGAACTAATAATTGTACGCGAAACGGCTTTTTCTCGCCAGAAAGCATAGCATAAAATGTAGCCAGTGTTTTTTCAAAGCCATTAAAATAATGTAAATCTTCTGAATGAGCGCCTGTTAAGCCTTTTTCCCATAAATCTTCCACTGCAAGCGTAAGCCAATGCTCAAGCTCAGCACTCGTTGGTTCCGGAAAAGCAGCCACCGCAATGTTGAGCGCATTGTCACGCAAGATACCAGTAATTTCGCCCATTTCATCTATATCAATTTCACCACCCCCAGAAAAAGGGGTGTCACTCGTTAACTGAATCTCATCAATAAATGCTTGATTAATACTTACCGAATGATAATCAATTCTGCGCACTAAAATAGGCGAAGTCTGACTGATTTGATCCAAATCATGTTTCGTTAGCTGCGTCTTTTCATCTTGCCATTTATTCTCATCATAACCTTCAACAAAAAGCCAATTTCCTTCAGGTAATCTATCCATACGTTCCTTGATTTTAGCCAATGCCGCTTGTTTCGTTTTCGTTTGATAAAGATTAAGACGAGCTAATGCTTGACCATACCACAATAGATGAATATGTGAATCAACAAAGCCTGGAAAAATAATTTTCCCTTGTAAATCAATGACTTCATCTGCTTGGATTTGCTTAGCTGCACTTCCTGTTGCAATAATTTTCCCATTTTCGGTTAAAACGTCATCTACCTTTTCAAAAGGGGCTGTCATTGTATAAAAAGTTCCATTGGTCCAGAGTTTCATTGATAATCCTCCCTTAATAGCCTTTCTTTTTCGTCTCGTTTTTGTAAAAGCTGTTGGATACGAATACAAATCATCGCTAAAATAAGAAGGGCAAATACACTAACAAACAGCGTCTTGATCCCACCAAAATATTCAACGGCTACTGCACCTAAAAACGGTGCCAACATTCTAGCAGTAGTCGCTATTCCATTCACTAGCCCTTGGTAGAGCCCAGCCCTTCCTATCGGCGCTAATTGATAAGCAATCGTTGGAATAGCAGGCCAAGCAAACATTTCTCCAAGAGTAAGTAAACACATCCCCATTAAAAAGCCACGATAGCTTTCTGCCAAAAAAGCAGCACCAAATGCAGCACTAAACAACAGAATCCCGACAACTATTTGCAAATGTAAATCCTGTTTAAAGCGATAAATAAGTGGTATAAAAAGAAGCTGTCCAAGAACAATTAATGCACCGTTAATACTCCACAATTCTCCGTACTCTGCTGTTGTTATGCCTTTTGTTGCAATCATATACGTTGACAAATTCGACTGCCACTGAACGTGTGGTAATTGACAAAATAAATATGTACCTAACAATAAAAGCAATGAAATTAATCCTATGAATGTGGTCCTTCCTCGCTTCATTCCCTTCTTTCGATGTTTTGTTACTATTTTTACTTTTTCAGAATCCCAATCAATTTTTCTAAAAAAAAGAAGGAAAAAGATAGCATAAAGCACAGCAAAGATAAAAGCACCGAAGTATACTTTTCCCATGCCGCTTTTAGCAAAAAAGCCAGCTAAAAATGGCCCTAGCGCGACGCCAATGTTTTGCGCAACGTAAATCGCATTAAAACCTGTTCGTCCGCCAGCTGGATGCGTTAGTCCGGCAGCAGCATATAATCCCGAAAAGATTAACCCCACCGAAAAACCAACAGCCCATAAATTCCAAATAAACAGCGGAAAACCATGAAACAAAACAAGCGATGCCTCTGAAAATACGAGTATAATTGTCCCAATCATAAGTGAAAGGTAGCCTGAAAACCGATCAAAAAGCAGACCACCAATCACACTTGAAATAATTCCTACTCCAGAATTAACAAGTAATACAAGCGATGCCTTTGTACTCGTTAACCCTAACTCTTGTGTCATATACACCATATTAAAAGGCCAAATAAAAGACAATCCTGTATAAAGCAACATCATCCCAATGATAACAATCCACAAATCACGTGGTAGCCATTTTAAAAACAAACGATCTCTCCCCTTTTTGATGTTTATTTTCTTAAAATAACATAATTTTATTGGCAATATAAGAAATATTATTTATATAAAAAATAGCATATTCAAGCAAAAAGTCTAGGAAATCATGCGATTCAGCTCTATTTCTACGATTTAAAAAATAGGGCATGGGTGCTACATTTCGAACACGACAAATCGAGCGAAAGCGTTTGTATGGAAGAGCTTTGTCAGAAACCTGAAGCGAAGCAGCGTACGACTCTGGCAAAACTCTTCAATCGCGATTGCTTGTCGCCGATTTATTTCGTGTATGTCTCATCCTTTTATTCTTCTTGATCACGTTCAGGCCTTGTCATGTATTTGCTTTTTGGCTGAGCGCCGTAAAGACCAGAAACCCTTTTAAACCAAATAAATACGTGCGTAACAAGTACTTTCAACACAGCATAGCCAGGTACGGCAAAAATAACACCCACTACACCAAAAAGTTTACCTGAAACTAAAATAACAAACAAAATAGTAATTGGATGGACCTTGAGCGATTTTCCCATAACTTGCGGAGAAATAAATTTCCCTTCAAGAAGCTGAACAACGATCCAAACAATGATCAATTTAAGTAGCAGCCAAGGTGAAGTGACCACTGAAATAATCAGCGCTGGTGTAATCGCGATTGCTGGTCCTAAATAAGGCACGATACTTGTACAAGCAGCAATAATGGCTAATGTAAGTGCGTAAGGCAGACCGATAATTAAGTAGCCAATAAAAAGCAAGATGCCAATACAGAAGCTAACAATAATTTGACCACGAATATATGAACTAATTTGATGATTTGATTCAATCAATACCTGACGCGTGTGAGCACGGCTATTGACTGGTAGCAATTTTAAGATAAAATCAGGTAATTTCTTGCCATCTTTAAGTAAATAAAACAAGATAAGTGGCGTTGTAACGATAGCAAGCACAACTTCAGTTACTGTTCCAACAATGTTTCCAATACTATTAATCGCACTTGTAACAACTGAAGAACTTTTTTGTGAAATGGTTTTCATGATGTCATTCATGTTGTGATTTAATTTATCCTTAATCTGGTCAAATAGTGGTGATTGACTGAATTCTGTAAGCCGTTGCGTCATTTGATCCCAATATTTTGGAAAGTTTTTAAATAAGCTCATAAGTTGATCTCTTACAGCAGGAACAATAAAACTAAATAAAACGACTAATGCGCCAACAATAATTAAATAAAGCAAGCCAATCGCAAGTCCACGCCGCCAACCTTTCCGCTCAAGAAAGTCGATCATTGGATTGAACAAATAATACGAAATACCCGCTAAAATAATCGGCGCAGCAACAGTTTCAATAATCACTCCAAGCGGATAAAAGACAAAAGAAATCTTTGTCAGCATGAAGATATTTAAAGCGACAAGTAATAAGATTAAAAGCCCTAAAACAAATTTATTTTCGATAAAGTATTGTTTAAATTTAGATAATGTTTTTTTCACTTTCTCACCTACTTTTTTTAATAGTATACAGCAATCCATGAGCAAAAAAAATCAGCCTAAAGACGGGGAGCCATTAGCCCATAACTAACCCATCTGGATCCAGTTCAAGCAACGCATGTGCAAAATAAAAATGATAATCTTGTTGAAACTTTTTAAAAAGAGCCATTCCTTCTTTTTGATACATAATTAGTGGATCTTGTTGTCCATAAGCTTGCAGATGAATCCCCTCACGTAGTTCAACCATTGCATCCAAATGAATGACCCACATTTGATCCATTAGATTTAAATAGACTTCTTTTTCAATGGCATTAATTGTATCCGCTGGGAATTTATCGCGAACAGAACGATGCCATGTAATGATCTTTTCCGCCACTTCGCTTGGAGTCATAAGTAACACTTCATCAAAGCTATATGGGAATTTTGTGCCGCCAAAAAGCTCTTTTTGTAGTTCAAAAAAGAATTCTGTTTTATCTTCTGGAATTTCTTCAGGAAACGTATTTTCTGCAACCTCACGTAAAATCCTTTCTGATGAAACGCCTAGCTTATCGCGCTCTAACAATTCATCGCGCTCTTTGTATACGATTTTACGCTGCAAATCAATCACTTCATCATAAGCAAGTAAATCTTTCCGGATATCATAATTTGCTGCTTCAATCCGTTTTTGTGCATCGAGGATAATGGAATGGATCTTATAATAAATGATTGGTTTTCCATTGCGTGGATATTTACGTTTTAACTTAGCATAAAAACTTCGCCACTTTTTACTCTCAAATTGTTGTAATAAATCATCTTCAAGCGAAATCATAAATTTACTAAAGCCTGGATCTCCTCTGCGGCCAGAACGACCCATTAACTGTAAATCAATACGCCTACTTTCATGTCGTTCTGTTCCAATCACTGCAAGCCCGCCAAGCTCGTTTACATCAGCTGAAAGTTTAATATCCGTCCCACGTCCTGCCATGTTTGTCGCCAAAGTTACCATGCCTCTTTCTCCGGCACGTGCAATAATTTCGGCTTCTTGTGCATGATTTTTGGCATTTAACACTTGATGCGGGATGCCCGCTTCTTTTAACAATTTACTAATCCATTCATTATTTTTAATCGACGACGTCCCTATTAACGTTGGTTGTCCCTTTTCATAGCGCCATGATACTTCATAGACGATGGCCCTGCCTTGTTCACGTTTAGTATAAAAAACCTCGTCTTGAACATCTTCACGGTTAACACGTAGATTGGTTGGAATGACAACAACATCCATTCCATAAATGTGTCGAAACTCTTCTTCTTCCGTTTTAGCAGTCCCAGTCATGCCAGCAATTTTTTTATACATTCTAAAGTAGTTCTGAATCGTAATAGTTGCAAGCGTTCGTGATTCTTCTTTAACGTTCACACCTTCCTTAGCCTCAATGGCTTGATGCAGCCCGTCATTAAAGCGACGGCCAGGAAGAGCACGGCCAGTATGTGGATCGATAATCAACACTTCATCTTCAAGTACTACATAATCCTTATCTTTATGCATCAAAAAATGAGCGCGCATAAGTAGCATTGTAATCCTTAGTAGTGGCTGGTTTTCTGCTTCATAAAGCGATTCTACTTCCCAAAATTGTTGTGCTTTTTCAATACCCGCGTCATTTAACCAACAGAAGCGTTTATGCTCTTCAATTTCATAATCATCTTTTAGCATGGTTTTTACAAGTTTATTAGCATTTAAATAAAGGGATAAATCCTCTTCTTTGCGATCAGAAATAAGTAACGGTGTCCTTGCTTCGTCAATTAAAATCGCATCTGCTTCATCAATTAAAACAAAGTCACGAGTAGATTGGACTTTATCAGCGGTTTGCCGAACCATATTATCACGCAAATAATCAAAGCCAAATTCTGAAGCAGTTCCGTAAATCACATCAGCAGTGTAAATCGCCTTTTTTTGCCTTTTATCTAAGCCCGTTTCATTTAAAGCTACTGAAATTCCTAGGTATTCAAGCACTCGTCCAATTTCTTCCCGATCACGGGAGGCTAAATATTCATTGGCAGTAACTAAATGAACATGATTGCCACGAATGACTTCTATGTACATGACAAATAACGACATCAACGTTTTCCCTTCACCCGTTTTCATCTCAGCAACTTTCCCGTCACCAAGTACGAGGGCCCCAATGAGTTGAACAATGACTGCATCTAATCCTAAAACTCGGCTTGCAGCTTCTCTTGCTAATGAAAATATATTGATCTTATCACGCATAGGGATTTCTTTTTCGCGAAAACGTTCACGCCAAATGCGCGTTTGTTCGATAAGTTCTTCTTGGTCCATATTTGTATAAAGCCCTTCTTTTTTCACAATTTGACGGGCAATTTGGCGATATTCTTTTACAATTTTACGATCATCAAAATTCTGTTTCATTTATCTTTTCCTCCAGGATACCATTATACAACAACCGCATCACTTTCCAAAATGAAGCCCTGCTTTTATATTACAATTTGATTAATTTTTTCAACGGGTACATATGGATGCTACTTGCTTCGTGCAACCTTTGTAACGTTTTTGGTACGGGTGTTATCGGGCGAAACACTCATATGAGCTACATCGCAAGACTTAAGGACGTACGTTCGCATTTGCAAATGTTACAATTAGATTACAATCGTTCGGTATAGGCCGTTTTTATTTTGCTAAACGTGTCCCCGATATTTGTTTTTTTTTTACAAACTGGGTAAAATAAGTATTAAACATTAAGTTTCTAAATACATATCGATTTATAAAGAGAGGAGATTTTACAAATTATGAAAAAAGCGGCCATTGCAACAGCAACAGCAGGAATTGCAGTAACAGCTTTTGCTGCACCAACGATTGCTTCTGCAAGTACTATTGTTGTTGAATCCGGCGATACTCTTTGGGGAATCGCAGAAAAAAACAATACCACGGTTGACACTTTAAAACAATTAAACAAATTAGCTTCCGATAAAATTTTCCCTGGGCAAAAACTTATCGTTGGTGAACAATCTAAAATAAAAGCAGAAAAAGAAGTTTCTGCTACTTGGTTAAATGTTCGTCAAGGTCCGGGCGTAGAAAATCAAATTATGACTTCTTTACAAGGAGGAACTAAAGTTACTGTTGAATCAACAGAGGATAATGGTTGGAGCAAAATTAACTTTGGTAAAAAAACAGGCTATGTAAATAGTAAATATTTAGCAGAGACCACTGCTTCTACTCCAAAACAAGTTGCGAAACAAGAAGTTAAAGCTTCTACTCCAAAGAAAGTCGTTAAGCGAGAAACAAGCCAAACACAAGTCAAAGAAGACGTATCTACATACGCTGTAAAAAGCGGTGATACACTTTGGGGGCTTTCAACGAAGTTTGGTGTTCCGGTTCAAGATTTAATATCTTGGAATAATTTATCTTCTTCTTCCATCTATGTTGGACAAGTTTTATCCATTAAAGCTTCTGTTCAAAAAGCGCCCGTTCAAGCAGCTCCAAAACAAGCTGTTAAACAAGATAAAGAAGTAGAACAATCAAAACAAACAGCACCTAAACAAACTAAATCAGCCCAACAACCCATTGATACAAGCGCTTCTTCTTATACAGTGAAAAGCGGCGATTCTTTAAATAAAATCGCTAGTATCTTTGGTATATCTGTAAGCCAACTTAAAGCACTAAATCATTTATCTTCTGATTCGCTTCAAGTTGGGCAAGTGCTTAAAGTAAAAGGTCAGGTAGCTACTCCGGTTCAAAAACAAGAACAACCTGCTCAAAAAGAACAAACAAACACACAACCAAAAGAAGATGTAAAACAAACTCCTTCGATTGATACAAATGCCTCTTCTTATACTGTAAAAAGTGGCGATTCTTTATCAAAAATTGCCAACATTTTCGGTATCAGTGTATCAAATTTAAAGGCTTTAAATAATCTATCAAGCAACGCACTTCAAGTTGGACAAGTGCTTAAAGTAAAAGGCCAAGCAACTAACCCTGCTCAAAACATGAACAACACAAATAACAATTCAACAACGAGCAATACAAATAATGCCAAACCAGACAAACCAGCACAAAACACAAATAATAACAACTCTAGCTCTACAAATAACAATAGCTCTTCAGCTAGTTCTTCTAGCTATGCTGCTTTACTTGCTGAAGCACAAAAACATTTAGGTAAATCGTATAGTTGGGGAGCAAATGGGCCTTCGTCGTTTGATTGCTCTGGTTATACAAAATATGTTTTTGCTGCCATTGGTATTTCACTTCCGCGTACTTCTGGCGGGCAGTATGCTTCTTCTACAAGCATTAGCGAATCACAAGCTAAACCTGGTGATCTCGTGTTCTTTAATTACGGTAGAGGCATTTCACATGTTGGGATCTACGTTGGCGGCGGTCAAATGATCAACGCCCAAGATAATGGCGTTAAATATGATAATATTCACGGTTCTGGCTGGGGACAATTCCTTGTAGGCTTCGGACGCGTTACTAATTTTTAACTCGTAAACAACAAAATAATAGATCAGCGTTTCAAAAAGTTGTTGCCCGTAAAAGCAAACTTGTTGATGCGCTGATTTTTTATGAGGAAGGTTTTTATACTTATGGAAAACAGCGTCACACTAAAGTTGAATACAAAATTTTTAAAAGCTTTTCAAAATCGATATCCGTTAATTCAGCGTGAATACTTTACAAACTGGCCAGATGAAATAACAGAAGGCACATTACTTCGCCTTCACGGCCCTAATCATCAATTCATTGGAAATGCTTATTACGGGAAACAAAATAAAGGCGATGGTTGGATTTATAGTTTTACTGATGACAAAAAAACAATCAGCCAACATTTTCATAGCGCTTTGCAGGAAGCCATTTCAAAGCGAGAAAGGTTTTTTCATGATATCACGACAACGGCTTTTCGTTTATTTAATGGAGAAGGTGACCATTTTGGCGGCATAACGATCGATTATTATGACGGTTTTTTGTTACTGCAATGGTATAGTGAAGGGGTTTATTCATTTAAAGCCGATTTACTCCCTATCTTATTTGATTTGCCTTTTACACGGGGTATCTATGAAAAAAGGCGTTTTGAGCAAGCCGACACCCCAAAAGATGATTTTATCGGAGGTTCTCGTGCTACTTTCCCGCTTATCATTAAAGAAAATGGGATTCATTATGCTACTTATTTAGATGATGGCTGGATGACAGGGATTTTCCTTGATCAAAAAGAAGTCCGCAAAAAATTGAGCTTAGGCTATACTGCTGGAAAAACAGTACTCAATACATTTTCTTATACTGGTGCTTTTTCAGTAGCTGCACTTTTCGGTGGAGCGCTACAGACTACAAGTGTTGATGTTGCGAAACGCTCGCTTTCTAAAACGAAAGAACAATTTGCCGAAAATGGGCTAAATAGCGATTCTCAGCAAATTATTGTCGAAGATGTTTTCCATTATTTTAAATATGCTGTGCGAAAAAACCTTCATTTTGATATCGTTATCGTTGACCCACCAAGCTTTGCACGCACAAAAAAAACCACTTTCCAAGTAGCAAAAGACTATCCTGCTCTACTAGAACAAGTTATCCAAATTACAGCGACAAACGGCACGATTATTGCTTCAACAAACTATGCCGGTTTCCAATTAAAAAAATTCAAACAACTTATCCAAACCGCATTTAAAGCAAGTAAACGCACCTATAAAATCGAACAAATTTTCACCCTTCCCGCAGACTTCACAATAAACCCTGCTTTTCCTGAAGGCGATTATTTGAAGGTTGTTTTTCTTAAGTTGGATGTATAGTAGCTAGGCTTTCATTATGGGTTTTGACAGCACTTTAGGATATTTTCACAAACTTGTTAACCATTTCTGTTAAAACCCATAATTTAATGGCCTCCCACTTAGACTATTACTCAAAGCACCAACTACAATAACTTTTTTAACTCCTGCCATTCCTCTTCTGATAAAGTTACGCCCTTCCCCATTTTTTCATGCTCAGGTGCCCAGTCACGGATATCGTATTTTGCAGCACGTCCATTCCAGCTAATCAGGTTAACTTCTTTGCGCCATCCTTTTGCATTTTCAGAAAGCACACCTATTTTTTCAACAATTTCATATTCAATATTTGCCATGTTATCTTCTCCCTCTCGATATTTTATAGTCTAACTTTAACCCAGAAATACTGACATTGCAAAATTATCCCTTTTCATACTGGTAAATATTTGCGAGTTAAGGTAGGATAAATACAGGTATGGTTCCTAAAAGGAGGATAAGCACTTGAATAAGACGAAAAATGATTTGTTAGAAACTTGCCTTATGGCTGGTAAAATCATGATGGAAAGCGGTGCTGAAATGTACCGAGTGGAAGATACGATGAACCGAATAGCAGATAGTGCTGGCAGTAAAACAGGAATCAGCTTTGTAACGCCAACAGGTATTTTTATGTCCATTGAAGGGGAACAAATCATCCAATTAAAACAAATTCCAACACGGACCATTAACTTAGAAAAAGTCTCCCTGGTCAATGATTTATCACGTGAATTCGCGCAAAAAAAGATCACTTTGGTTGAATTACATAATCAACTTGAAAAATTAGAACATAACGGAAATTTCTTCCCACTTTGGCTACAAATTATCGCTGCTGCTTTAGTAAGTGGAGCTTTGATGATTATCTTTGGTGGCGTTTGGCAAGATTTTATGAGTACATGCATGATCGGAGCACTTGGTTTTATTATTTATTATTATGGTACCGAATGGCTAAAAGTAAAATTTTTAGCTGAATTTCTAGCAGCATTTACGATCGGTATGCTTGCTGTTATGATCACATCACTTCATCTCGGTGTCAATTTAGATAAAATTATTATCGGCGGGGTAATGCCTCTTGTTCCTGGTGTTCCCATTACAAATGCTGTACGTGATCTTCTGGCTGGTCATTTACTTAGTGGCATGGCTCGTGGAACGGAAGCATTGCTTACTTCGAGTGCAATAGGAATTGGCATTGCGGTTGTTTTCCGCTTTTTGTTATAAGGAGGTAATTTTTGATGGTTCTTACTATTTTAGTACAAATTGTATTTAGTTATATCGCTACGGTCACCTTCGCGATCATCACTAACGTACCTAAAAGGTCACTTAACGCTTGTGGAATCACTGGTACAACGGGTTGGCTAATCTTCTGGCTGCTTACGAAACTTGAAATAGGCAATGCGATGTCAACAATTGCTGGAGCTTTCGTTGTTGCAATTGCTAGCCATTTTTTCGCTAAATATAAAAAAATGCCAATTACGATTTTTAATGTGCCTGGAATTGTTCCACTTGTACCTGGAAGCTTAGCTTACCAAGGCGTCCGCAACTTTGTATTAGGTGACTATAACACCGCTATTGCGATCTCAGTTCAAGTTGGAATGATCGCGGGTGCAATCGCTGCTGGTTTGATGCTATCAGAAATTTTTAACCATAGTATCCGTCGTTTTCGCGAGCACAAGGAAAAATTTTAATTATAAATTTACATTCCAAATCTAGGTTGCTATAATATAATTAGAAAAAGAAGAAGCAAGCGTAGCACAAAACTCCCGAGTCTGCCTAAAGACCTCGGGAGTTTTGTCGTCTACTTATTTATTGTTACGCCGCCCTAACCAGTCTCGATAAGTAGCAAGCAGCATACCTACAAGGAGCGGAGCAACAATGGTGGAAAAAAGAAGAAGCAATTGTAGCACCCCCTTTCAAGTCAAAGAGGAGACTGTTTCAGTCATTATAGCATGTTTCATTTTAATAAGCTGATTTGCGTAACATCTCAATCAGCCGCGTACGACATTGATGACTTTGAACACAAACTTATCATATCGATGTCGTGATAAGGAATACTCAAAAGCAGTGCCACTATTTAAATAAACTGTTTGCTCCACTTCAATGATCGGATCTTCTGCTTTACAAAGTAAATATTTTTGATCCAATTCACTCGGCTTATCCGCACGAATTTGTTTATATGAGCTCGCAATTCTTAAACCTAATTCTTCTTGAATATAACGATAAACAGAGTTTTCGAGTACCGTTTGCGTCATTCCCGGAATCAAGGTAACAGGCATAAAAGTATGCTCAAGAACGTATGGCTCATCGCCTACCATCCGGATTCGTAAAATATCATAAATTGGTGTTTCACTTGTAATATTCAACTTCGCCTGAACCGTCTCATCGGGAAAAATGACTTCGAAATGAATCACTTCACTTTGAACATTTTTTCCATTTAACAGCTTAGTGAAGCCACTTACTTCTTGGTTATAAATTGGCAACTGCTCACCACGTAAAGCTGACTTAATAATGAATGTTCCATGCCCACGCTTTCGATACAACAAACCCTCTAACACGAGTACTTCAAGTGCTTTTTTCATTGTCATCCTACTGCAACTAAATTCTTTTGCAAGTGAGACTTCACTTGGAATAGCTTGATTCTCTGGATACTGATGATTTAAAATACGGTTTCGAATTTCTTCTGCAATATAGCTATATTTTGTCTGATTTTGCGGCATAACCTTCACCTCAGTCATTTTTCACTTTTTTAATCGATACAAAAACCATTATTCTGTGCCAAATCTTTATACCAGTAACCAGAAGATTTAATGATTCGCTTATAATGATTTGCTAAGTCTACCTCTACCAAGCCATAACGATTTTTATAAGCATTCGCCCAGCTCCAACAATCGATAAATGTCCATAAATGATAACCGTGACAATTAGCCCCCTCTAAGATCGCTTTATTTAACCACTTCAAATGTTCTTTCATAAAATTAATTCGGTAAGAATCATCAATGAATCCTTCTTCATTCCGATAACGATCTTCACCTTCCACACCCATTCCATTTTCAGAAATATAAAAAGGCAGATTATGATAATTATCACGTAAATTAATACAAATATCATACATTGCTTTTTCATAAATTTCCCAACCACGGTAGCGATTCATTTTGCGATTTGGCATTGCATAATTGTCAAAAAGATGTTCTGGCATAAATGGTGCTTCTGGATTTGGTAGGTTTTCTTTTGCTTTTACACGCCGCGGTTGATAATAATTAACACCTAAAAAATCAATTTTATTTTGGCGAATGATTTCTAAATCATTTAGCTGATATTCTGGTAAAAAATCATGCTCCCGTATAATTTCCACGAGATCAGCTGGAAATTCTCCTTTTGTTACTGGATCTAAAAAACTCCGATTGAAAAATAAATCAGCAATATGCGCTGCTTTTACATCAGCTGGATTCTGACTCCGAGGGTAAGAAGGCGTTAAATTTAAGACGATTCCAATTTGACCATCTAACGCTAATTCATGATATCTTTCCACAGCCCTAGCATGCGCAAGTGTTGTCCCAAAGGCTACTTGTACTGCACGTTTGAAATCAACAACATTTGGATAATGCATGTCATATAAATAACCAGCTTCAACGGGCACAATTGGCTCGTTAAAAGTAAACCAATACTTCACGCGATCACCAAATAATTTGAAACAAGTTTCAGCAAACAAAACGTATGCATTTACCACTTCACGTGACTCAAAACCTCCTTTTTCCTGCATAGAAAGCGGCATATCAAAGTGGTACAAAGTAATAAATGGTTCAATTCCGTTTGCAATTAGTTCATCAATAACATGATTATAAAAGGTTACCGCTTTAGGATTTACTTCGCCAACACCATCTGGAATTAAGCGAGTCCACTGAATAGATGTCCGAAATGAATTATGACCCAGTTGCTTCATTAAAGCGATGTCCTCTTTATATTGATAATAAAAATTCGACGTGTTTTCTGGACCGACTTGGTCAAAAAAGCGTTCTGGTTCAATATTATACCAATGATCCCAAATGCTTGGTTTCCGTCCATCGACAGCTGCTGCTCCCTCCATTTGCGGACCACTTGCTGCACTACCCCAGAAAAAATTTTGTGGAAAAACATACTTCATTTGTTCAGCCTCCAAATCCATTAGTTTTTTATAGTATAACTTATTTTTTAAAAAGTATAAATCAATATATTAAAAGTATATACTTTTAAATAAACGCTTGCATAAAGCTAATTTTTGAACTACAATCATTATATTGTCGTATAAGTCTGGAAATAGGGTTCAGACGTTTCTATCTGGCAACCGTAAATTGCCTGGCTACGAGCGAAACCAATAAACAAGAAAACTTTAAAAGCAATCGTTGCCGCTATTAAAAAACATAGCGTAAGTCTACGATCCATCGAGTGAACATTTGTCGCCGATTGTTTTAAAGTTCTTCTTTTTGCGTAAGCTCACCCAATCTGTGCGACTACACTTATCAGGGAGGCTTTTTTTCATGGATAAATTTTTTAAACTTATGGAAAACAAAACATCTGTCAAAACTGAGGTTTTAGCTGGTCTTACTACTTTTTTGTCAATGGCTTATGTTCTTTTTGTGAATCCAACAATGCTTCATACAACAGGAATGCCACTTAAAACGGTCTTTGTGGCAACTGTCCTTGCAGCTGTAGTTGGGTCTCTTTTGATGGGGCTCATCGCCAACTACCCCATTGGACTTGCACCTGGCATGGGGTTAAATGCTTTTTTTGCTTATACGGTTTGCGCACAATGGGGTATTCCTTGGCAAACGGCATTATCAGGTGTCCTTGTTTCTGGGATCGTCTTTATCTGCCTAACGATCTCTGGAATTCGTGAAAAAGTCATCAATGCCATTCCCGCTGAATTAAAATATGCTGTTGGAGCCGGAATTGGCTTTTTTATCGCTTTTTTAGGGATGAAAAATGCGGGAATTATTGTAAGCAACCCATCAACAATTGTTGCACTTGGCAACCTGCATTCTGGTCCAGTTCTTTTAGCTGTATTTGGCATTGGTATCACAATCATTTACATGACTTTAAATCTCAAAGGAGCCATTTTTTTCGGCATGGCAACAACAGCCATTATCGGAATGATTTGTGGTCAAATTGATATGCCAAGTAAAATTGTTTCAGCGATTCCAAGTGTTACACCAACGTTTGGTCAAGCCTTCATTCACCTTCCAGAAATTTTCACACCACAAATGCTCATTGTCATCTTGACCTTCTTCTTTATTGACTTTTTTGACACAGCCGGAACACTTGTAGCTGTTGCTAATCAAGCTGGTTTTGTAAAAGATAACAAAGTTCCACGCGCGGGACGATCATTATTCTCTGATTCTGCAGCAACTGTTGTTGGCTCGATTTTTGGGACGTCTACAACGACGTCTTATGTTGAATCTACTGCTGGCGTAGCAGTGGGTGGACGAACTGGTTTAACAGCGATTGTTGTCGCCATTTGTTTTTCTTTATCCCTCTTTTTCTCACCCCTTCTTGGCGTCATCACTAGTGCGGTTACAACACCAGCGCTTGTTATCGTAGGAATTTTAATGATTGGAAACGTGGCACATATTGATTGGACTAAGTTTGAAATTGCTGTTCCTGCCTTTTTTGTTATTTTGATGATGGTTCTTACCTTTTCAATTGCAACGGGTATCGCAATCGGTTTTATTTTTTATCCGATTACAATGTTCTTAAAAGGACGCTATAAAGAAGTCCATCCCATCATGTATGTTATGATGTTACTTTTCACTTTATACTTTATTTTTGTTGTTTAATTTTATTTATGACAAAAATGTCACTTTAGAAAAAGAATTTGTAAGCTTATTAGCAGGAAAAATTCTTTTCCTTCACGTATACTTTATTTATCGGAGAAAGTTACCCTAGCAAAAGATAACTTTGTGAAATTTCTCTGAGACAAAATGTTTCAACAAACAACTTCCTCATTGTTTCCCTTCGTTCCTTTCGTTTTGTCTCGAGAAGTACACACTCCTAAAAACCCATTTTTCACAACGTAGTCCCCCTACGTTGTGTTTTTATGTCTTTTCTTTTCTGAAAATTCAAAATTATTATCTGTATAATTTGCATTTCCACAAATCAGTGTGTAAACTTAATAATAAATACAATGAATTTCGCAGATAAAGGAGCGAGTAAATATGACCATTTCAAAACAAGCTGCTGCCGAAAAATACACAAAGCGCATTTTTGAAAGCATAAAAGAACGGGATCCTGCTGAAGTTGAATTTCATCAAGCAGTAGAAGAATTCTTGACTACCATTACACCTGCACTAATAAAAGATTCTAAATTTGAGCAGAACGCTATTTTAGAACGCTTAACAGAACCCGAACGTTTAGTTTCTTTTCGTATCCCGTGGGTAGATGATCATGGAAAAGTTCAAGTAAATCGCGGCTTTCGTGTCCAATTTAATAGTGCTATTGGTCCTTACAAAGGCGGCTTGCGTTTTCATCCAACCGTAAATAGTAGTATTGTGAAATTTTTAGGTTTTGAACAAATTTTTAAAAATGCTTTAACTGGGCTTCCAATTGGTGGTGGTAAAGGGGGTTCAAATTTTGACCCTAAAGGAAAGTCAGATGAAGAAGTTATGCGCTTTGCCCAAAGCTTCATGACTGAGCTCGCCAAACATATTGGCCCAAACACGGATATTCCCGCTGGTGATGTTGGTGTTGGCCCACGTGAAATTGGCTTTCTTTTTGGTCAGTATAAGCGAATGACAGGAGCTTTTCATGCCGGATCTTTAACCGGTAAAGGCCTTGGTTATGGAGGTAGCCTGGCTAGAACTGAAGCAACAGGATATGGCGTGGTCTATTTTACAACTGAAATGCTAAAAGATTACGATATGAAGATCAAAGACCAAAAAGTGGTTGTTTCTGGATCAGGTAATGTAGCCATTTATGCCATGGAAAAAGCCATTCATCTTGGTGCAACGGTTATTGGTTGCAGCGATTCAAGTGGTTATATTTATGATCCAGACGGTATCGATGTAGATACTGTGAAGCAAATAAAAGAGGTGGAAAGAAAACGAATTAGTGAATATCCTAAGCATCATAAAAACGCCACGTTTACAGCAAATAAAAGCGTATTCGAGCTTAAATGTGATATCGCTTTACCTTGCGCCACACAAAATGAAATCGATGAAAAAATCGCTAAATTATTAATAAAAAATGGTGTAAAAGCAGTAGCTGAAGGTGCAAATATGCCCTCAACACTAGAAGCGATTAAAACATTTCAAGATAACCACATCCCATTTGCCCCGTCAAAAGCAGCAAATGCTGGTGGTGTAGCTGTTTCAGCACTTGAAATGGCACAAAACAGTGCACGGCTTTCCTGGCACTTTGAAGAAGTCGACCATGAACTACAAAAAATCATGCGCAATATTCATACACGCACAAGCGTTATCGCGAAAGAATATGGTGAAGAAGGTAACCTCATTGTTGGGGCAAATATTGCTGGATTCCTAAAAGTCGCTGATGCCATGATTGCACAAGGTGTGATTTAAACAAAGGAATAGTGGGTAAATATCCTTACAAGCTTATTTATCCACTAAAAAGGAGGAAGAATTTTAATGCAAACAAATACTGTAACTGCTTATATTGGTACATATACAAAATCTGAAAGTGAAGGAATTTACCGCTTAGTTGTCGACAAAAATACGGGTGAAATCGTTCAAAGTGAACTCGCTGGAAAAATGAGCAATCCCACCTATTTAAAAATTACAACGGACGGAAATTATCTATATTCCGTAGCTAAAGATGGTGAAAAAGGCGGTATCGCAGCATTTAAACTCCTTGAAGATGGTACACTTGATTTATTGAATAAAAAAGTGAAGCCGGGAAATCCTCCATGCTATGTTGATGCTTCTGATGACGGTAGTGTTGTTGTTTCTGCTAATTATCACCTAGGCCAAATTATAAGCTATCAGACAAAAAGTGGTGCATTAACAGACTCTGTGAGCGAAATTCAACACATCGGAAAAAGCGTCCACGAGCGTCAAGAAAAGCCACACGCGCATTTTGCTGGTTTTTCACCCGACCAAAAATTTGTCATAACTTGTGATTTGGGAACAGATCACGTAACAACTTACCGTGAAGCGGATGCTTCTTTAAAAGAAACCAGCAGCTTAAAAGTAACGCCAGGTAGTGGGCCACGTAACCTAGTATTTCATCCAAATGGGCAATATGTATATATTATGACAGAGCTTACTTCTGAAGTAATCGTTTGTGAATACGATGCTGCCAGTGGCCAATTGAATATGATTCAAACAATCCCTACTTTACCAACTAATTTTACCAAAGCCTATAAAGGAAGTGCGATTCATATTTCAACTGACGGAAGATTTCTCTATATTTCAAATCGTGGACAAGATGCGATTGTAAGTTTTACCATAAATGAAACAGATGGAACACTAACACTTAACGAAACCGTTTCTGTTGAGGGAGATGGACCACGCGACTTTGATCTTGATCCAAGTGGTGAAATTCTGATTGCTGCTAACGAAAATTCAAATAATATCACCGTATTTAAAGTAGAGAAACAAACTGGAACATTAAAGCTTTTACAAAAAAACATCAAAGTGCCTGAACCTGTTTGTGTAAAATTTATGAAGTAAACACTTCACTCCTTTTCAAAATAACGTTCCTGTCATCGAGATCTCTAATAAATTCGATGACAGGAACGTCTCTATTTTTGTGTAAATAAACGTTGAAGTGGGTATATTAACAATAGTTTAGCGATAGGAATGAATGTTTACGCAAAGGAGGTTTTATAATGAAATTCACACAATTATCAATTGATACTTTAGCACGGGCTAAAGAACGTTTTGAAGAGTCCTTAAATCAAATGAGCGTAGCTGAAAGCAATACAATGCCTGCTCCGTTAATTAAATCCGTCACTTGGTTAATTTGGCACACGGCACGAGAGCTTGATTATCAAATTTCTGATTTAAACAAGAGTCAACCACTGTGGTTAAGCCAAGGATGGAAAGAAAAATTTGGATTGGATTTACCTGATGATACGGAGGATTGGCATCATACTCCTCAAGAAGCAGCTAAAGTGATTGTTTCAGATAAAGCAATCTTGCTAGATTATTTAAACGCCAGTATCGACTTTACAACGTCTTTTTTAAATACACTTGAGGAAGAAAGCCTTGATGAAATTATTGATGCAAATTGGGATCCCGTCGTTACGCGTGCAACTCGTATTGTATCCATCATTGATGATGCTGTAATGCACTCTGGTCAGGCGGTTTATACAAGAAGGTTAGTGATTAATAAGTAATCTATAGGAAGGAAAGGTCGACTGATTTATGGTACAAATTAGCCGAACTTTCCTTCTTTCTTTTTATCGTTATATAAATTAACCCTATTAAACCCGTTACAAAGAGAAGGTATGATCGAAAGAAAATTAAACACGCCAATAAGGTTCAGAGACTTTTACAAAATGGATATTCACCGTGGCTAATAGTGTTTTGACCCCAAAAAGTTAGTCTTTTTATAGCATGGATTTTTCCACTTACTTAACGAACGCCCTTCATTTGTTTTTTCAAAATCGGTGAAATAATAAAAAGGAAAATAGCAAAAATAATCGCAACAAAGCCTGTTATTCCAAAATAGACAATCTCCGTTTTTGCATTGAAAAATTGCGTTGCTTGTGCATTAAACGCTTGCGCCATTGCATCTGATAAAAACCAAAGACTCATTGTTTGGGACGAAAAAGCAGCCGGTGCGAGTTTTGTTGTTGCCGATAAGCCAACTGGTGAAATACACATTTCGCCAATGATACAAATTAGAAAGCTTGCAACAAGCCAAAGTGGGCTAACAAGCGTACTCGT
Organism: Listeria sp. PSOL-1; assembly: GCF_902806445.1. Taxonomy (NCBI): domain Bacteria; kingdom Bacillati; phylum Bacillota; class Bacilli; order Caryophanales; family Listeriaceae; genus Listeria; species Listeria sp. PSOL-1. The sequence continues at coordinate 1,617,188 of NZ_LR760298.1, forward strand.
ATTTCCATGAATGATTCCAGGTAACATCATGATCACAAAACTCAGTCCAGCAAAAAATAAGCCATAAGCAAATTTTCGGGGGATCGAAGGTTGTCTTTCACCAAGCTTTGTCCAAATCCAAGCAAATACTGGCGACAAAATAATAATAAAGACCGGATTAAGTGACTGGAAATTAGCCGGATTAAGTTTCCACCCAAAGAAGTCTAAATTCGTTCTTTCAGCTGCAAAAATAGCGAGTGTAGTCGAGCCCTGCTCTTCAATCATCCAAAACAAGACCGCAATCAAAAAAAGAGGAATATAAGCATATAACCGCGCATGTTCTTCTGCGGTTGTTTTTTTGCTCGTCAACATAATAATAAAATAAGCAAGCGGAACAAGAACACCCAAAATAGTAATCGCTAAAATAACCGTCTTTAAGCTAAAATTCCCTGTAATCAAGCCTAAAGTCCCAAACAATAGAGCTAAAGCAACAATCACACTAATCCCGTAAGTAACGATCTTCGTTGTCTCTTCTTTTTTAAGTGGATTTGGAACTTGCTTCCCTGCATCTTTTAAGTAAAGACGGCCTGTAATTAAATAAACAATCAGTCCAATTGCCATCCCAATCCCTGCCATCAAAAAGCCAGCATGATAATTATTTGCTACACCTTGAACACCAGAAACAATGAAAGGCGCAACAAAGGCTCCTAAATTAATCCCCATATAAAAAATACTAAAACCAGCATCACGGCGATTATCATTTTTGTCATACAAATCGCCAACAACATTGGATACGTTAGGTTTTAAAAAGCCTGTCCCTAAAATAATTAGTGCCATCGAAACAAACAAAGCGCCTGCTCCTAAAGGAAGCGCTAAAACAATGTGCCCACACATAATTAACACGCCGCCATAAAAAATAGTTCGCCGAGCTCCCATGATTCGATCCGCTGCAAACCCACCAATAACGCCCGACATGAATACAAGTGAACCATAAATCGACATAACCGCAGTAGATGTGGATTGACTAAAACCTAGCCCTCCATCTGTAACACGTGTGTACATATAATAAATTAAAATCGCTCGCATCCCATAGTAAGAGAAACGCTCCCAAAACTCTGTAAAAAACAAGGTTGCTAGCCCACGTGGATGTCCAAAAAAGGTCTTCCCTTTTTCTGCATTCATTCATTTTTACCCTCTTTCTTTTATTTTTCCTTCCCCACTTTAATGACAATAATCATTATACTCCTTATAAAATCCCTATACCAGCAAAAAATTATTCTTGAATCGGTAATAAACGCGATGGCTTGCCTTCACTTATAATAAAAAGTTGGTGCATTGCTCGCGAACAAATCGTATAAAGAAGCGTTCGTTCTTCTTCCAAATGATAATTTTCATCGGAAGCATCTAACACAATGACTCCATCAAATTCCAATCCTTTTGCTAAATAGGAAGGAATGATCATAATCCCATCGATTAGTTTTTGATTATCTAAATGAATCAGGCGCACCTCCATTTGCTGATATAAGGAAAGATAACAATGCTCGCAGCTTTCCTTATTTTTACCAATAATCGCTACCATCCCATATTTTTCTTGCATCGCCTTTGCTTGCTTCACAATTTTATCCATCATTTCTAAATAACTTTTTGCTTCAACAATTTGTGGCAATTCACCATGTCGTTCAAAAGGTATAATCTGATTTTCATCTTGAATAATATCTCTTGTAAATTGCGTAATCTCATATGTTGAACGATAACTTTTCTTCAGTTCGATTTGCCGCGCACGTGAAGGATCAAATAAATGAAGAATTTCATCGATGAGTGACCTTTCAGTTTGCTTTGTTTTAAAGATCGCTTGATTCAAATCCCCCAATAATGTAAAATGGCTACTTGGGAAAATAGATCTTAAATACGCAATTTGTGCAGGTGTATAATCTTGAATCTCATCAATAAACACAAACTTCATCGCTCGCATGGTCTCTTTACCAGTTAGTTGATCTTCTAGCTCCAAAAAGAAAACAACATCTTCCAATGCGATTTGATTCGCATTCAGCCGCACCATCAATTGTTTTCTTTCAGCTTCCCATTCCTCTAAACGAATATTAAAATCCTTTAAATCAAGTAATTGTGGCACTTTTTTTATAAATTGAACGTATTGTTGTTTAAGGTGAAAATAATCGTGCTGCTTAATTTGTTCATGGGTATTTTTAAATTTTAAGCGAACCAGTTTCTTGGCTAAATAGTCTTCCTCCTCTTCAAAACTGCTAAACTCTAAATGTGTTGGCACTAAGGCATGATAATTTTCTTCACTAAGCAATTCAATTTCATCCTTAATCCAGTCTTTTTTAGCTTCTTGATTCATGATGACATAAAGCCGTTCTCGCAATTTTTTACTGGTTTCTTGAAGCTTCTCTATTCGCTTAAAATAAGCAGGAAATGAAGCATAGATCGCTTGAATTTCTTGTTTTGAAATGATTATTTTCCCACGAAATTTAATATTCTTAAATTGAATTAAATCCCCAAGTTCTGCTGCATAACGCTTCACTAATTGGTAAAAAACAAGGGACTCTTTTAAAGCTAAAATATTTTTATATTGCTTTTTTTCACGTGCTTCAAACTGTTCAAATAGACTTTTCATTTCCATGCGCTTTAGTCTAACACTAGCAAAATCGTGAAAAGTTGTCTGTACCATATTTTTTTCACCAAGTTCAGGCAGTACATTGGCAATATAATGGTTAAACAAGCGATTAGGCGAAAAAATCATCATTTGCGTTTCATCCAGTCCTTCACGAAAACGATAAAGCAAATAAGCAATCCGCTGTAAAATAGCTGATGTTTTCCCACTTCCTGCAGCACCCTGGACAAACAATAAATCACTTGTTGTATCACGAATAATTTGATTTTGTTCCCGTTGAATCGTAGAAACAATGCTTTTCATTTGTGCACTTGAACCCTCACCAAGCACTTCTTGTAACATTTCATCCCCGATCGCTTCGGTTGTATCAAACATCCTCTGAATGACAGCCTTTTTAATGGTATATTGCCGCTTAAGCTTAACATCCACCTTCAATTTTCCTTCAGGCGTATTATAAACTGCTTCACCCATCCCTCCATCATAATAAATACTAGCAATTGGTGCACGCCAATCATATACAAGGAAATGATCCTCTTCATCTAAAAAAGAAGAAATCCCAATATAAAGCGATTCTGTTTTTTCATCTTTTTCAGCAACATCAATGCGCGCAAAATAAGGCGAGCTTTTCATTTTTTTAAACGCGCGAATTTGTTTTTCAGAATGTTGATAATTCCGCTCACGTTCTCGCAAAAAATGTTCTTGCTGACGGATGCTGGCATTGGTTTCCGATACATCATCAAGCTCATTCAAATTAACACGAACATCTTCCCAAAAATTAGTACGAATATGACTTGCTTCTTGTCTGACTTTTTCAATCAAATGGATCAATTCATTTTCTCGTTTATTAATTTGTTGGATTGTATAATCAACACGCGCCTGTTCTTTTTGCCATTCGCTATCTTTCATAAAAAAACCCTCCATTTATCACTTGACAAAAATCAATCTTTTATGTATAATTGAAATGAGATAGAATTAAATAATTATACATAAAAGATGACATCCATTTACTATAACATGTTTATTGCAATTAAGCAACCACGTACTTCGCTTTTGTGAAGTGCTTTTTTATTGTCGCTGTACTATCCACATGCTTTAAGCTAAAATAGGTATAAATAAGAAATGAATGGAGTGACTGTCATGTTAATCAAAAATCTTTGTATTCCAAAAATCAAGTTAACCACTGTTTCGAAAACGGCCACACTAAAAGAAGCTATTGATTTATTGGAAAAATCAGGATACCGCTGTGTCCCCGTTCTTGATGAGACCGGAGAAAAATTTCTCGGTAATATTTACAAGATGCACATTTATCGACATGCAGCTAATGGCGGTAGCCTAATGGAACCTGTCACCTCATTACTAAAAAATAAAACAAAACACATCAACGTTAATTCTTCATTCTTTGAAGTTTTTTTTACAATTAAGGAATTACCTTTTATCACCGTTTTAAATGAAAATGGTACTTTCTATGGCATTTTAACGCATGGAAAATTACTCGGCCTATTAGAAGATGCTTGGAATGTTAGTACAACAAGTTATGTTTTGACTGTTGCAACTGGCGAGGTTCCTGGTGCGCTTACCAAAATCACAAAAATTATTGATCGCTATACTTCGATCTCAAACTTAATCACTTTAGATAATCAAACTGATGATTTTATTCGCCGTGTTCTTATCTCCTTACCTCTTGATACAACGGCTAACACAAAAGATATCATCGTTCAACGCTTAAATAAAAAAGGCTTTCGAGTGGTCGAAGTAGAGCAAGTGAAAAAAGAATAAAAGGATAGCCTTGTCAGTGGATAACCTTTTTAATAAGAAAGGCTATCCACTAATCATATGGCTAATTATTGATTCCAATTTCTTTTTAATAGCCCCATAAAGTAACTATCCCGGTACTCGCCTTTCATATAAAACTGTTCAATCATTGTCCCTTCGATTTGAAAACCTAGTTTTTGATAAATATGAATGGCTCCTTTATTTTCAATATCCACATATAGATAAATTTTATGCAAATTAAGTATTTGAAAAGCATAATTTATCCCTTGCTCCATTGCTTTTTGCGCCAAACCTTTTCCTTGATAATCTTCTTTAATAATCACTTGAATTTCACAATTACGATGAATGTAATTAATTTCAACCAGTTCAATCACTCCAGCAAAGCTTTTGTTTTCAATAATAACAAAACGGCGCTCTGATTCATCATAAATGTGTTTTAGATATAAGCTTTTGAGCTCACTTAAAGATTCATAGGGCTCTTCAAACCAATAAGCCATAATATGCAATCGATTGTTTAATTTATGAATATCAAGCAAATCATCTTCTTCCAGTGCACGAATATACATTCTTTGTCCTCACTTTCTTTTCGTATTATTACTAGCTTATGCTTTTCCACTCAGATGATCAACAAAAAGGAGTTTGGGCATGCACAAACTAAATCGACGGCAAGCGTTCGCATTTAAAAAGTTTGCCAGATTTCCGGTTCTCACGTACAATCGTACGCTCCGATTCTAGCAAACTTTTTAAATAAAAACGCTTTCTATCGATTTGTCGTGTTCGAACTGTAGCACCTACGCTATATTTTTTAAACAAGTCCTACTATTTCATTTTACTTGTAAAGAAAAAGGTGGCAATTGCGCCAAGACCTTCTATAACGAAAAACAGACCAACAATAATAGCAATGCCAATCGCACTGACAAGCGGATTGATCATTGCAATAATTCCTAGAATGATTCCTAAAATCCCAACGACTAGTAGAAAACCCCAGCCACTAGCTTGATAATCTCTAGCACTAAATGCGCCAACTGTACGCATAATGCCAGTAAAGAGAATCCAGATTGTAAATATTAGAACAAGCGTTGCCGCACCGACAACCTGGTTTGATAAAAGAAAGATACCTAATAGCAACGATAAAATCCCGTTAGCTAATACCCATCCTGAAACATGTTGGCTACTTCGATCAGAAAAATATGTAACCGTCTGAAAAACACCTGATATTAAAAGGATCGTAGCAATAAAAACGTTAAGTGCAAGTAAAGATGCTACTGGGTTCCACATTAGCCAAAAACCAAGGCCAACCATCAAAATCCCCATAATTAATATTAAAATTCTCGTCAAGTTCTTCACCTTAAAACCCTTCCTTTCCTTCTGTCTATGCTATTTAAATACCCTTTACTCGCCCTTTTAAAACGCTAAATGTAGGATAAGTGATTGACAATTATATCAATTCAACGTATTATAAATGTAATTTAATCGTTTTCTTATCAAGAAAGGTGGAGGGACTGGCCCGATGAAGCCTTAGCAACCGAAATTTATTTCACGGTGCTAATTCCAGCAGAAATTTTTTCTGAAAAGATAAGTTGGTACAATTCTATGCTGCAAAATTTGTCCCTTCTGGTATCTTTCCAGAGGGGCTTTTTATTTTATAAAAAGGATGTGAAAATATGGGATTAAAACAAGTAGTGTTGTTTGAAGAAACGCCATTTATTCTTGAAAATGGTGCGAAATTAACTGAAGTCATGATCGGCTATGAAACATACGGAATTTTAAATAAAACAGGGGATAATGTTATTTTATTAGAGCATGCGTTGACAGGAACTGCACATGCAGCTAAACACTTTGCAGAAGATGAAGCTGGTTGGTGGGATTCTTATATTGGACCTGGTAAAGCGCTTGATACAACAAAATATTTTATTATTTGTACGAATGTATTTGGCGGGTGTAGTGGCACAACTGGTCCTTCTTCTCTCAACCCTAAAACAGGAAAAGCTTTTCGGCTAACTTTTCCCGGGTTTAGTATAAAAGATATCATTCGACTACAGCGTGAGCTACTAACAGCTTTAGAGATTCGGCATCTTATCGCGGTTATCGGCGGCTCAATGGGTGGTATGCAGGCAACACAGTGGGCGATTGATTATCCTGACATAACTGACACAGCGATTAATATTGCTTCGCCACTTGCAGCCGGTCCTGACGCAATTGGTTATAATTTGATTATGCGTATGGCCATTTTAAATGATCCAGATTTTAACGAAGGAAATTATGATGGGCAACCAGAAGGCGGACTGGCCACTGCTCGAATGATAGGAATGATGACTTACCGAACAAGTGAGCTCTTTTCTAAACGCTTCAAACGCTTTACTGTTAGCGAAAGTTCTCCTTCTGCATTTTCTAAAGAGCACTTTCAAGTTGAATCGTATTTACATTATCAAGGCGATGCTTTTGTTGAACGCTTTGATGCGAATAGCTATTTATTTTTAACTAAAGCGATCGATTTATTTGATGTTACTGTGCCAAGAAGTGGAGAAATTTCATGTTGTGAGACCATTCGAATCCCCTACCTAATGATTGGTATTACAAGCGATCAACTATTCCGGATTCACGATTTACGCCGTCATCATAATGTGCTAAAAGCGGCTCAAGTTCCAGTCACATATGTTGAGGTTGATTCAGAATACGGACACGATGCTTTTTTAGTAGAAGAAGAGACAAGTAAATTTGCTAATTTAATCACGGACTTTTTAAAGGAGCATGAAAAACAGCCTGATCTACTTTATTAAGCTTTTTCAGCAATTAACGAAAACAACGAGGCATCTTGGTTCATAAACATTTTTTCTCCATGATAGAAGGTTCTTGACTGGATGTTTTTAAAACCTATTTTTTCAAGTGTTATCTGGAGATCTTGTTGTCGAAAGCCATTATGTACCCGGTCAGATGGGACATTAGGATTTTTATCAAAGTCGACAATAATCAGTTTTCCAGATTGGCTTAAGGTGTGCAAGATATTTCTTAAAAGCGCTTTGATTTCTTTTACATGCAAAAGGACTTGTGACATGAATAGATAATCTGTGTGTAAATTGTCCGATACATTTTGGCTTAAATCCGTGACTAAAGTCTTCGCGTTTGTTATGTTCTGATCAGTAATTTTTTTATTTACTTGTTCAATCATTTGTTTGGCAATATCGATCATGATTAGCTCCTTAAATTCAGTAGCAAGCTGTAAACCGACGAGGCCTGTTCCTGTGCCAAAGTCAATCGCTTTTTTCGTTTTGGATTCTGGGCCAAGGTAATGCTTGATTTCATTTGCGATTTGACTTGCGATATAGATACGTTCTTCTGTGTCGTATTTTTTAGCCATTTGATCAAAAATAGTCATGTATTCTCACCTCAAAATTACCGTATCAAACTTTGTCTTGTTTCGTCAATCAATGCGTGTTTTAAGCGCAAGCAAACAGCACAGCTACTCTTTTATAGCTGTGCCGAGAAGCTATTTTCATCTAATTAAAAGCATCTATCTCTTATCTAATCCATTTTTTTCAATCACGTTTTGATACCAATAAAAGCTATCCTTTTTATAACGAGCCAAATCTAGTAATTCGTCATCTGTGCGATTGACATAGATAAAGCCATAGCGCTTAGCAATTCCTTCATGTGTGCTAATCAAATCAATGGCACTCCAAGGGCAATAACCTAAAACTTCAACGCCATCTTCAATCGCTCGTTCCATTTGTTGAATGTGTTGTTCCAGATAGTCAATTCGGTACTGGTCATGGACTTTTCCATCTATTAATTGATCTTTAGCACCAATGCCATTTTCGGTAACGAGTAGTGGTAAACGGTAACGAGAATAAATTTCGTTTAAAGTAAATCTAAAGCCTTCAGGATCAATTGGCCAACCAAATTCAGTCATTGGCAAATGTTTATTTTCTACGGTTTGGAAAAAACCTGGAATACCGAAGCCAGATTGCTGATCAATTCTTTGGTCTTTTTCAAAGTAACTAGAAACAGTCATTGTATTGTAGTAATTGAAAGCAATATAATCACAAGAACCTGCTGCCAGAGTTTGGCGATCTTCCTCAGTGACTTGTGGTGCTGCCCCGATTTTTTCCAACAAATGCCAAGCGTTATGGTTATATTTACCGAAAACAGCGACATCTAAAAATAACCAATTGCGTAGAGCACTCATGTATAAAGCGGCTATTTGATCGTCTGGCTTATCTGAAGCTGCATAAACGCTCGCAATATTGGGTGCTGGTCCAATTTTCCCAATGTAGTTTCCTTCGTGAAATTGTTTTGTTACTAAAGCTTGAGCAACTAGCATATGGTGGTTTTCTTGAAATTTTTCTTTCATAGTTTTATTACTAGTGCCGATTATCGAACCAGCTAATGCCATTACATTTTGTTCATTGATCGTTTGCCAAAGGGGGACTTTTTGACCGAAATGTTCGAATAGTACTTGGCAATAATCTGCAAAGGCTTGAATTGTTTCACGTTTTTCCCAACCGCCCTGTTCAGCAATGTAAACGGGTAAATCAAAATGAAATACAGTAACAACTGGTTGGATCTGGTTATCTAAAAGCAGCTGGATTAAATTCTTATAAAACTGAATGCCTTCAGGATTAACCACACCATCAGGCATGACACGACTCCAAGAAATAGAAAAACGGTAAGCTTTTAATCCTAGCTCTTTGAACAATTTAACATCTTCTTCATAGCGATGATAGTGATCCGTAGCCACTTTAAAATCTGTGGTTCCTGCTGGTATTTCTTTAACATCTTGTACAGAAGGCCCTTTGTTATCTTCGTTCCAGGCTCCTTCGACCTGATAAGCACTAGTGGAAGCGCCCCATAAAAAATCTTTTGGAAATTTATTTGTCATTGTAAGACTCCTTTTGCTGCTGCTCCTATTAAATTGGCATCTGCTTTAAATTTAGCGGCTTCAATCGTAACAGGTTGCAGCGTTTTTTGAATAATTGGTGCTACGCGAAATAAACCTTGATAAACGGTTTGGATGGTCTGAATCAAACACGCTTGTTGACTTATACCACCGCCAATCACAATTTTTTCAATATCTAATAGGCTTTGGATATTAAAGCAAAGCGTAGCCACTTCTTTGCAATAATTTAATAATACTTCTTGTGCTTGGGCATTTTCAGCCATTGCTAATTCTTCAAAAACTCTTTTCCCATCGTTTTCAGCACTTAGATGCTCTGCTAATTTTTTAACTAATTGAACCGCTGAAAGGCCAACGCCGACAAAAGAATCCATTCCGGTGATCACGCGGTCACGAATCATGAAACTCACTTCTCCCGCTTGAAAATGATTACCTTTATAAAGTTTGCCATCCATACAGATTCCAACGCCGACACCTGTTCCCAAAATGATTGCTGCACCTTGTTTAACATCTTTTAAGTGCCCGTAAGTCATCTCACCTAAAGTGGCTGCTTTAGCATCATTTTCTACTACCACTTTTACTTTTTGTAGCTTCAATAAATCCGCTAAGCTGACTTCATTGAGATAGGGTACAGCCCCACCAAAGAAGACAGTACCCGATTCGTTAACCGAACCAGGTACTGAAAAAGCGACTTTATCAATCGGATGAATTCCAGCATATTCCACGACAATTTGTGATAATAATTGTTGAAATTCTTCAAAAGTCTTTGGTGTTAGGAAACTTTTTTTTTGGGAAATTTGTTCCTGGTGGACGAAACCAACTTTAATCATTGTGCCACCGATATCAATTCCTAAAATAGCCATTTCCTTCGACCTCCATTAAGCTTGGACTCCTTCAGCCTTTATTTCTTCAGCAGTTTCTTTTTCTTTATTTGCTTCTGCTGCAAGTTCTAATTCATATTCTCTTTTGTCAGCGATTTTAACGAATGGATACCACATAACGATACTGATTAACATACAAATGACCAGTAAAATCGTGTAGTTTAGCCCACCAGCGAATGGCATTTTAATAAAAGTTGGTGTCGTCCAAGGTAGTAAACTCATCGTCGGATTCAAAGAGATTGGTAAAATCGTGGTTGCTAGAGCCCAAGTAACAAAACCTGCAATCAATTGTGTAAATACTTGCGGGATAAAGAAGATTGGATTCAAAATAATCGGCATCCCAAACATAACTGGTTCATTAATATTGAAAATCGATGGGACGAGTGATAATTTCCCTAATTGCTTCATTTTGGCAGACTTACTACGAATCATAAAGAAAGCAACAAACCCCATAAATCCTGCAGCATACATACCTGTGTAAATAACTGAAGGAATTAAATATGGCAAGTCTTGGCCTTTTTGGAAAGCCGAGATATTTGTTACCACCATTGTCATACTAATCGCGCCTAAAGGTCCTTGTAAAACAGCATTATGGATACCGAAGAACCAAAGCACTGCTAATAGTTCCACAATAATGATAATCGATAAGGGGCTTGCGACTAATGAATTGAGTGGCGCATTAATGACATCAATAAAGAATTGAAAGACTGAACCTGAAGCAGTTAAACCAAACAATACGCGTATTACAAACATGATAACAAAAATAATGGTGACTCCAAAGACAGGAGCTAGGGATTGGGTAACCATTGGGGGCACACTATCAGGTAATTTGATCATGATGTTTTTCTTAGATAAGTAAGCATAGAAGCGAGTGACTAACAACGCAATCAGCATACCGATAAAGAGACCTTGCCCACCTAAGAAATCAAGGCGCAATGCTCCAATCGTCGAATCTACTGCATGACCATCTTTCATTGCTGTCGTTACAATCGTTTGAGGCATTAGCATGACAAAACTTGCTAATGAAATAATGGCTGAGTTTCGTTCGTTTGTCTCTAATTGTTTGGCATAAGAAAAGGCCAAGCTATAAACAACGTATAGCGAGAAAACACCCATAGCACCATTGGTAATTGCTTCAACATGTGGATAAACACCAATCGACTTTAGGTAATTAATCCACCCAGGAAAAGGAAAATTCCCAATAATGGTGATCAAAGCGACGCCAAGTGTAATCGGACTAGTACGGATGAAACCTTCCATTAACGCGGCTAGAACTTTGTTTTGTTGCAACTTTTGGGATAACGGCAATAATTTACTACTTAAAAATGATTCTAATTTTTGCATGATAACACTCCCCTATTTTTTATAGACCAAAGTAACGGAACTTTCTTCCCCAGTGACATCTAAATAAAACTGATAACTTCCTTCTTCAACAAACTGAGTTCCTGTATTGTCAAAGAAAGCTAAATCAGGAATCACTAAATGCATTTTCAATTGTTTTTCTTCTTTTCCAGCAAGATGGATAATTTGGCTAGTAATCAGCCTTCTTTCAGGTCTCACGATACTAGCGGAAGCCTGATGAAGATAAATATGCGCTACTGTATTTGCCTCAAAATCAGATAAATTCTTAATTTGACAGAGCAATTCTATTTGCTGATTCACGATTTCTCCGGATAAAAGCTTACTAGCAAATTTAGCGTAACTTTCACCAACACCGAATTTGAAGAGTGGCTCATTCCTTTCATCAATATATTTTGAAACAAAACGATCCGAATGACTACTACTTGCTAATGGGCGGCCCGTAGTGTATTGTGCATGGTAAATCGGAATTTGACCTTCATTTCTTGGGAAAGTCATCGATAAACGCGCAGAAGGACTCGTTTTTCCTGACAATAGATTAGCAATACCAATTCCTCCCATAATTCCCGGATACCAAACTAATAGTAAGCTATCAAAATAATCGACAATATCCGTTAGCACTAATGGGCGGCCCGTATATAATATGCCAACAATGGGTTTGCCTGTCTGCTTTAATTTTTCCAGAAGATTCATTTGCTTTTCTGGTAAACGTAAACGTGTTTTTGAAGCGCCTTCACCACTTTCTAAAAACTGTTCTCCGATCGTCAAAATAATGATGTCTGCTTTTTCAGCGATCGTAATAGCTTCTGTTACTAGTTTTTCTGGATCTTCAATGGAGCCATTCAACCTTTCGATCCCTTTTTTCAAAGGCCCAAAAGGTTCATAAGAATCAAAGAGATTATAGCCTTTTGCAAACGTTAACTGATCAGCATCAAATTGTTCTAGCATCCCTTCTTTTAAAGTTACAGTATCTTGTGGCTTTCCACTGACTGACGCCCAAAATCCTAATGTCAAACGGCTTTCACCATAAGGACCAATTACCGCAATAGCTTGCCCTTTCTCAAGTGGCAAACTTCCTTGATTTTTTAGTAAGACACAACTTTTTTCTACTAATTCAATGGCAACTGACTTGGCTTCATCAGTTAAAACTTCTCCTGTGTTAACTTCATTCAATCCACGATAAGGATTTTCAAATAGTCCTAATTTATTTTTAAGAACTAAAATACGCCAAACTGCTTCATCTAATAATGCCATGAACTCAGGTTCTTCCACTAGCTGTGGTAAATGATTCGCATAGATAGAAGTCATCATATCTAAATCTACTCCAGCCAATAGTGCTTTTCTCGCTGCATCAACTTCATCTTTCGCATAGCCATGAGGAATCAATTCTTTCACCGCAGCGTAATCAGAAACCAAAACACCTTCGAAACAGAAACGGTCACGCAAGATTTCCCGATTTAACCATTGATTTCCTGTAGCTGGAACGCCATTTAATAAATTGAATGCTGTCATTACTAGCATCGTTTGCGACTCGATAGCTTCTTGATATGGCTGAAGATATTCGTTAAACAGGCGCTGATTAGACATATCTACTGTATTATATTCTCGTCCTGCTTCTGGTGCTCCGTAACCTGCAAAATGCTTGATACAAGCTGCGACATGATTTTTTGGCACCTGTTCTTGAACATCCCCTTGATAACCAGTCACTACACTTCTAGCAAAACGTTTAGCTGTATAGACATCTTCACCAGGCGATTCCATCACACGACCCCAACGAGGATCACGCACTAAATCTAACATTGGTGAAAATAATACATGTAAACCACTTAAATAACTTTCCTTTGCAGTTAGCTCAGCAGCTTTTTGAATCAATCCAAAATCATAAGAGCCAGCTTGGGCTAAGGGCATTGGAAAAATCGTACGAAAGCCATAAATAACATCTGACATAAAGAGCATTGGAATTTTATGTTTACTTTTATTTAATGTATCTTTTTGTAACTGCTTCAATTTTTGAAAATCATTTACATTATAGATTGAACCAATTTCATAAATGTTTAAACTAGAAGATAGGCCTAATTCTTCCATAGGACCCGTATTCATAACATCATTTTCGACAAGCAAACTCCCATTCAATTGTATCGTCTGGGCAATTTTTTCCGTTGTGGATAATTGCTCAAACAACTTTTGCAACTGTACTTTTTTCATAAGCATCCCTTTCTGAAATCGCTTTCTATATACATTGATTATAAAAGGAAAAAGCGATTTTTGATATAAAAAAACGTCGATTCATATCAATTTATTAGTGTTATGAAAAAGCATTTGGTATAATAAACAAAAAATTATTAGTTGATTGCAACTGAGTAAGGAGTTTTTGAAATTGAAGATTGACAGTGTCAAACATGTAATGGATCTTTTGTATCATAAGTATCTAATTCCTATGCTATTAGTTGACGAGCAAGGCAAATTACTCTATCCAGATAACTCTTGGGAAATAAAAAAGCCAATTCAACAATTCCTAAAACCAACAACTACTCAAAAAATCCAACTATATAATATGGGGAACTATTTATTTGCCTATTTCCGCTTTGAAATCAATCAACAATTTTTTTATATGGTTGCCGGCCCTTGTGGTGCAATTGGTTCTAAAGAAAACTCCTGCACCTTCTTAGGTCATGAATACCATCATAAAATTCATTACTCTAAAGAAGATAAATATTCATTTGAAGAGTTTGTCCATTTATTACACACCATTCTGACTCAGGAAACCATAGATAAGAAAAACTTTTGCTGGTTCTATCAAAATGAAAAAGATAAAAAATCATTACAAACAGATATTAATTTAGAAAATAATCTCTATGATCGCCGAGTACATGAAACCACTTTTGATTCCTATCACTTTGAACTACGGTATATTGACTATATTAAACGGAATGAACCAGAAAAAGTGACCTGGATCTTTAACAAAATGAAGGAAACCTATAAAGTTGCGCTCTCACCATTTGAACTAGAAGGATTAAAACTAAAGTTTGCTGCTTTCGTAGCGATTGTTACGAGAATGGCTATTGAAGAAGGGGTCCCTATCAATCAAGCTTTTGGTCTATCTGATTCCTTGATTCAAGGGTTGGTCCATATTCACTCTGCTGAAGAATGTCTGCAATATATTAAAGAAGCAACTTTTCGTTTTATGGAATTACTACACAATTATCCTCTAGCACATAAATCATTATTAGTTAAAACCATTGTTAATCATATAGATGGGCATTTATATGAGCGCATAACTGTAGATGAATTAGCAGTCATCGCTCAAAAACATAAGACTCATATATGCAGCCAATTCAAAAAAGAGATGGGTAAAACCATTCACACATTCATTCAAGAAAAGAAAATTGACGAAGCAAAGCACCTCCTTTTATTCACTGATTATTCCTGTGAAAAAATCAGTAATCTTTTGGCGTTCTCTAGTCAAAGTCATTTTATCCAAGTATTTAAGAAAATTTCTGGTAGTACACCAAAAGAGTATAAAGATATTCACTATGCTCATTCCATTATTTAAAAAATAAAAAGCGTTTGTATCGAAGAAGCCTGAAAGACTTCTTCAATACAAACGCTTTTGCTCAATTTATCATATTTAAACTCTCTATTTTTTAAAACGCATGATAGCCCATATTGAGCAACTAGCCAATACTACCTTCCATCTCGAATTTAATCAAGCGGTTCATCTCAACTGCGTATTCCATTGGCAATTCTTTAGTAAATGGCTCAATGAATCCCATCACAATCATCTCTGTCGCTTCTTCTTCAGTAACACCTCGACTCATCAGATAGAAGAGTTGTTCTTCAGATACTTTAGATACTTTTGCTTCATGTTCCAATGAAATATTATTATTTAACATTTCATTGTACGGGATGGTATCTGATGTGGACGCATTATCCATAATCAACGTGTCACATTCAATATTTGAACGCGCCCCGTCTGCTGCACGTCCAAAATGGACAATACCGCGATACGTAACATTTCCACCTTGTTTAGAAATGGATTTAGAAACAATGGTGCTTGATGTGTTTGGTGCTAAGTGAATCATTTTCGCACCAGCGTCTTGCCGCTGACCTTTACCAGCAATCGCAATGGAAAGCGTCATACCACGAGCACCTTCTCCGCGCAAATAGCAAGCGGGATATTTCATGGTCAATTTAGAACCGATATTGCCATCGATCCATTCCATCGTCCCATTTTCCTCAACAAAAGTACGTTTGGTTACTAAATTATAAACATTATTTGCCCAGTTCTGAATGGTCGTATAGCGGCAATATGCCCCAGGTTTAACAATAATTTCGACAACCGCTGAATGAAGTGAGTTCGTTGTATAAACTGGTGCTGTGCAGCCTTCTACATAATTAACAGAAGCATTTTCATCAACAATAATAAGTGTTCGTTCAAACTGTCCCATATTTTGTGAATTGATTCGGAAATAAGCCTGTAATGGCGTATCCACTTTCACCCCAGGAGGAACATAAATGAAGGAGCCACCTGACCAAACAGCTGAATTAAGTGCAGCAAATTTGTTGTCAGTTGGTGGAATTACTTTTGAGAAATATTGTTTAAAAAGATCTTCATTTTCTTTTAAAGCCGTATCCGTGTCTTTAAAAACAATTCCTTTGTCTTCTAAATCCTTTTTCATATTATGGTAAACAACTTCTGATTCATATTGAGCGGAAGCACCAGCTAAGTATTTTTGCTCTGCTTCTGGGATTCCCAATTTATCAAAAGTACGTTTAATTTCTTCTGGTACTTCATCCCAAGAACGTACGGTTTGCTCAGAAGGTTTAACATAATACGTGATATCTTCAAAATTAAGTTCAGATAAATCCCCGCCCCACATCGGCATCGGCATTTTATAAAATTGCTCAAGTGACTTTAGGCGAAAATCTAACATCCATTCAGGCTCTTCTTTAATTTGCGAAATTTCTCTTACAACATGTTCCGTTAAGCCACGTTCTGTACGGAAAACAGATGTATCCTTATCGTGAAAGCCATATTGATATTCACCAATTTCTGGAATTTCAGTCATCTATGTCTCCTCCTTCTTTTTCATAAATAGCACGTTCCATTGCTTTCCAAGCGAGCGTTGCACATTTGATTCTTGCAGGAAACTTTGCAACACCAGCAAGAGCCTCAACGTCACCATCTTCATCAATTGGTTCATGATCATGTCCTTGAACCATTTCTGAAAATTGACGGCTCATCTCGAGCGCCTCTTTTTCGGTATGTCCGATGATACTCATTGTCATCATTGAAGCACTAGCCATTGAAATAGAGCAGCCTTCTCCAGTAAAGCTTGCTGCTGTAATCGTACCAGCTTCTATTTTTAAATGAAGGTGAATTTGATCACCACAAGTAGGATTATTTAGGTCAATTGTAATATTAGAATCAGTAAGTTCGCCTTTATTGCGCGGATTTTTATAATGATCCATAATCACTTGCCTATAAAGTTGATCCAATTTTCGACTACTACTCATAAGCCAAAATACTCCCTCGTTAGCTTAAGCCCATCGATAAAGGCTGTTATTTCTTCTTTAGTATTATACAGATAAAAACTCGCTCGTGCTGTGGAGCTAGTTTCAAGCCACTTCATTAGCGGCTGTGCACAGTGATGCCCGGCACGAATCGCGATTCTTTCTTCATCAAGAACTGTCGCCACATCGTGCGGATGAACGCCTTCTAAATTAAAAGTAACTAATCCGCAACGTTTGTCCGCCTCAAGTGGTCCGTAAATCGTCACTCCATCGATCTTCTGCATTTCAGCTAGCGCATATTCATTAAGCGCAATTTCATGTTGATGAATGGTTTCAATGCCGATATTTTCGATATAATCGATCGCTGCACCTAAAGCAATTTGCCCTCCAATAATCGGCGTTCCAGCTTCGAATTTCCATGGTAGTTCTTTCCAAGTCGAATCATAAAGCTCAACAAAATCAATCATTTCGCCACCAAATTCACTAGGATCCATATTTTCAAGGAGCTCACGTCTACCATAAAGGGCTCCACTACCTGTTGGGCCAAGCATTTTATGTCCAGAAAAGGCATAAAAATCCACATCTAAAGCCTGCACATCTACTTTTAAATGCGGCACAGCCTGCGCACCATCAACGACAATAACAGCTCCATGCTTATGAGCCAGCGCTGCAATTTCTTTGATGGGGGTAATGCTTCCGATCACGTTTGAAACATGAGCTATCGCTACAATTTTTGTTTTTTCAGTGATGGCAATATTTGCTTTCTCTTCAGAAATTGTTCCATCTTTTTCTAAATCAATATATTTAAGCACTGCGCCTTTTCGCTTAGCTAATTGCTGCCATGGGATTAAATTGCTATGATGTTCTAAATAAGAAATCACAATTTCATCGCCCGGTTGAATATTTGCTTCGCCGTAGCTATTACATACTAAATTCAATGCGGTTGTTGTTCCTCGCGTAAAAATAACCTCAGATGTTACACGTGCGCCAATAAAACGCGCTACTTTTGCACGCGCAGCTTCATAAGCATCTGTTGCTCTGGTTGAAAGCGTATGGACACCGCGATGAACATTCGCATTATCGTTTTCATAATAATGGCTTAACGCTTGAATGACTTGTCTTGGTGTCTGAGAAGTTGCCGCATTATCTAAATAAATAAGTGGCTTATCATTGACTTCTTGATTTAAAATCTTAAAGTCAGCTCGCACTTTTTCGATGTTTATCATTTAGCGCACTTTCCCTTCGATAACTTCCTGTAATAATTCTTTCACACCTTCAACTGGCAACTGCTTAACAACCGGATCAAGGAAGCCATGAATAATCAACCGCTCAGCTTCTTGTTTTGAAATCCCTCGGCTCATCAGATAGAAAAGTTCTACCGGATCCACACGTCCAACAGAGGCAGCATGTCCTGCAACTACATCATTTTCGTCAATCAATAGAATCGGATTCGCATCGCCACGTGCCTCTTTACTTAACATCAGCACACGTGATTCTTGCTGAGCATCAGATTTTGAAGCACCATGTTTGATATGACCTATTCCGTTAAAAATTGTCGTAGCGCGTTCTTTCATTACGCCGTGTGAAAGGATGGTTCCAGTTGTTGCTTTTGCATAATGCGTCACGCGAGTTGTAATATTTTGCGTTTGTTTGCCACGCCCGACAGTGACTGTTTTAACATCGCTACTCGCACCACTACCGATTAAATTGGTGACATTTTCATTAATTGTATCACCGTCATTCATCAAACCAAGTGCCCATTCAATTGTTGAATCTTGCCCAACATGACCCCGACGATTAACGTAACTTGTTATCCCGCTTGGCAAATTATCTACTGCCCCGTAAGTGATTCGTGCATTTTTATTTGCAATGACCTCTTCAACTATATTTGCAATCCCGCTTTTTTCGCTGTCTAAGCTGATATAATTTTCAACATAAGTAACGGAGCTATGATCATCCGCTACTAATAAAACATGATTTAAAAGGGGGGCGTTTGCTTTATCAACTACAAATACTGCTTGAATTGGTTCAGTAATTTCTATATTTTTAGGCACGTATAAAAAGACGCCGCCATTTACAAGTGCTGCATGGAATGCTGTTAATTTATGTTCATCCGCTTTTACAGCTTCTTTCATAAAATACTTTTGGACTAATTCTGGATGTTCTTTAATTGCAGTAAAAATATCCGTAAAAATAACGCCTTGTGTTTGTAACTCTTTGTTTAATTGGCGTTTTACTGGGCGTTGATCAATTTGAATATAATAATTCGCATGAGGATTATTGGTCTCTACTAAACGAGTCACTTCTTCAGGTAAATCTTCATTCGTTAACTCACTTTGAAAAGCTTGATAGGTGCCAAACTGAGTAAAATTCCAACGATCGATTTTAGTTTTATCCACAAACGGCAAGTCCAGTTTGCTTGCAAGTTCCCATGATGCTAGACGAAAATCTGTTAAAAAGCTTGGTTCGTCAGCATTTTTAGAAAAAGTGCGGATAAAATCATCTTGTACTAAACTATTTTCTGTCATGATTTTAGCCTCACCTTCCTTAATTTTGGTCTACCGTTTCTTCTTCGTCAAACTCGATTCCAAGTTCTTGTTTGATCCAGTCATAACCCTCAGCTTCTAGACGTTTAGCAAGTTCTGGACCGCCTTCTTTGACTATTTTCCCTTGCATCACCACATGAACAAAATCTGGTTCAATATAATTTAAAAGACGTTGATAGTGCGTGATGATTAAGCACCCAAAGCCATCGCCACGCATGGCATTCACACCTTTAGATACTACTTTTAATGCGTCAATATCAAGCCCTGAATCAATTTCATCTAAAATGGCTATCTTTGGTTCAATCATTAATAATTGTAAAATTTCATTTCGTTTTTTTTCACCGCCGGAAAAACCTTCATTTAGGTAGCGTTCAGCCATTTCTTCATCCATATCTAAAAGTTCCATTTTTTCATCTAATGTGCGGATAAATTTCATTAACGGGATTTCATTGCCTTCTTCGCGGCGACTATTAATTGCAGCGCGCATAAATTCAGCATTTGTTACACCACTAATTTCGCTTGGGTATTGCATAGCAAGAAAAAGACCTGCACGTGCACGTTCATCAACTTCCATTTCTAACACGTTTTCGCCATCTAGCGTAATGGTTCCTTGCGTTACTTCATACTTAGGGTGCCCCATAATTGCGGAAGAAAGTGTCGATTTCCCTGTTCCATTTGGTCCCATGATTGCATGGATTTGACCAGTTGAAATTTCAAGGTTGACACCTTTTAAAATTTCTTTTCCTTCTATTTCAACGTGTAAATCTTGAATCTTCAATGTTGCCATTAAAAATACCCTCCCTAAATTTGTTATTCTCTTATTTTAGTTTAGTATAATTCTAATTTAATTACAACTATAAGAAATGTTTTTTTGATGATCACTCCTACATTTTACTACTTTAACTGTGTTTTTACCAGCCCTGCTTTTATTATCATTTTTTATTCTCTTTTTGAGAATGATTTTATAAAAACAAGGTACAGATACTGCATCAGAAACACAACAAAACAGACGGAAGCGCTTGCAGTTTGAAAACCACAAACGCTTGTCACCGATGGATTAAACTTTCATAATTTGAGCATTGATCGCAACAATCACTGTGCTAAGTGACATCAAGATCGCGCCTACTGCTGGCGAAAGCACAATCCCAATTGGGGCAAGTACACCCGCTGCTAATGGAATCGCAATGATGTTATACCCGGCTGCCCACCATAAATTTTGAATCATTTTTCGATATGTTATTTTTGATAATCGGATGAAATAGAGAATATCTTTCGGATTGCTTTTTGAAAGGATAACATCTGCTGTTTCTATGGCTACATCAGTTCCTGCCCCAATTGCGACACCAAGGTCTGCTGTGGCTAAAGCTGGTGAATCATTTACGCCATCCCCTACCATCATCATTTTCTTGCCATGTTTCTGATAATCTTTAATAACGCTTGCTTTATTTTGGGGCAATAGCTCCGACTCAATATAATCAATGTTTAAGATTTGCCCTACCGTTTTAGCTACATTTTGACTATCTCCTGTTAGCATCATGGCTTTTTTGCCTAATTCATGTAAACCTTGCACTGTATCTTTAGCTGTTGTGCGCACTTCATCCATGATGGCGATAAACCCAACCCACGAATGATCCTGAAGCAAGAATGAAATTGTTTTTCCTTCCTTAGCAAGTGCTGTCGCTTTGCTGATATCAATGTCTTTAAGGTTTTCAGCCATATACTTGCTATTGACCACTTGATATGTTTTACCTTCGACTTTACCTGTCAATCCTACACCAGAAATAGCTTTCACATTTTTAGCAGTCATAAAGGAAATATCCTCTTCTTTGGCAGCTTTGACAATACTTGTTGCAATAGGATGGCTCATTTGCGCTTCAAGGCTTGCTACTATTTGGAGTAAATCTTGTTCTGTTCCATGTATAGCTACCATATCTGTTATTTTAAACTCACCTTCTGTTAAGGTTCCCGTTTTATCAAAAGCAATCGTATCAACTAACCTTGCACTTTCTAAAGCCCTTCGCTTTCTAACTAATAATCCATTATGGGCTGATAGTGATGTGGATTTAGCAACAACAAGCGGGATAGCCAAACCTAACGCATGCGGGCAAGCAATAATTAGTACAGTCACAGCGCGATTAACAGCTTCCGCCCAATCATTTGAGAGGCTAAACCAAACAATAAAGGTGATTATCCCTACCAAAAGTGCCAAGTAAAACAGCAATTTAGCAGCTTTATCAGAAATCGTTTCTGTTTTTGATTTTTCTTTTTGGGCATCGCTAACAAGTTTGATAACTTGTGATAAATAACTATCCTCGCCCGTAGCTGTTACTTTTATTTTGATTGCATTATTTCCATTAAGCGAACCCGCAATCACTTGGTTACCAACTGTTTTATTCACTGCTTTCGATTCCCCTGTTAAAAGAGCTTCATTCACATCGGTTTCTCCTGAAATAATTTCGCCATCAGTAGGGACTTTTTCCCCTTCTTTGACTAACACAGTTTGTCCTGTTGTCACTTCTTGTAACGAGATATCCTTTATTTTTCCAGTCTGAAGTACAAGGTGAGCATTTCCTGGAAGTAATTCGGCCATTTTCTTCAAAGCATTGCTAGCATTCATTACTGCCCGCATTTCAATCCAATGGCCTAAAAGCATGATGTCAATTAATGTCGCTAATTCCCAAAAATAATTCATACCATTACTTGAAAAAAGAATCGCGACACTATATACATATGCCACAATAATCGCTAGCGCTATCAGTGTCATCATTGCTGGATTTTTTTCCTTTAATTCTTCTATCGTGCCAGAAAGAAAAGGCCATCCACCATAAAAAAAGATGACTGTTGCTAAACTTAAGAGCACCCAATTAGAGCCTGGGAATTCAACTTTAGCCCCTGTTAGCATTTCCGTCATTGATGACATGAAAAAAATGGGAATCGTTAAAATAACTGAAATGAAGAAACGTTTTTTAAAATTACTATGCTTCATCTTCATACCCCCTATAGGTATATTATACATTTCTTTACCACGACTTTACCACCTTTAAACGCTAACGGCAGCATTGAAGAAGAGTGCCAGACTTCCGGTTCTCACGTACAGTCGTACGCTCCACTTCCGGCTTCTGGCACTCTTCTTCAATGTAAACACTTTCGCTCGATTTATCGTGTTCGAAATGTAGCACCTACGCGCTATTTTTTGAACTATATGATGTAAAGGTCAGATATCATGAACAAGTCAAAATTACATGTTTTGCTTATTTATCCACTGGAACAACTGCTCCGCTCCATTTTTTTAGAATCCAGTCTTGTATTTTTTTTGAATGAAGTGCATCGACTAGTTTCTTTATATTTTTATTATTTTTGTTTGATTCTTTGGTAACAATAATATTTGCATAAGGAGAATCTTTGCCTTCAATGGCAATAGAATCTTTCATCGGATTTAAACCTTGGTCTACAACAAAGTTTGAGTTAATGACAACTGCATCGCCTTCTCCATTATTGTAAGCTGTCATGAGATACGCAGGATCTAAGTCATACTTAAACTTTAAGTTTTTTGGATTTTCTTTGATATCATTAAATGTTGCATCTTCTGGGTTAACACCTGGTTTTAATTTAAGTAGCCCAGCTTTTACAAAAATACTAATGACACGCGGCCAATCAGACTTACTGTTTGAAAGTAAGATTTGTGAACCATCTTTTAGATCTTTAAGTTTTTTTACTTTTTTAGAGTATACACCCATTGGTTCAAGATGAATGGCACCAACATTAGCAAATTTATAACCTTTTTCTTTCTCTTCCAATTTAAGGAAAGGTACATGCTGGTAGTAGTTGGCATCTAGTTCTCCCTCGTCTAAAGCTTTATTAGGCATTACATAATCGGTATATTTAACAATCTTTAAGTTAACACCTTCTTTTTTTAAAATCGGTTTAACTTGCTCTAAAATTTGTGCATGAGGTGTATTAGATGCACCAACAACTAATGTTTTGTCGTCAGAAGATTTTTTACTCGCGCCTCCACCACACGCAGCAAGAACAAATATTAAGCTAGTGATCAACAAACCTGAAACAATTTTCTTCATATAAACACGCTCCTCTTTTATCTTTTATCTACTTTTTTAACTAATAAATCGCCAATGATCTGGAAGATAAAGACGATAATTAAAATAATAATTGTTGCCGCAATCGTTATATCTGGCTGATTACGTTGGAAACCTTCTAAGTACGCAGCATTTCCTAGCCCACCTGCACCAATAACACCTGCCATCGCTGTAAAACCAACGAGTGAGATCGCGGTTACTGTAAGACCTGAGATAATTGCTGGTAAAGCTTCAGGAATTAAGACTTTACAAATCACTGTAAATAAATTAGCTCCCATTGCTTTAGCTGCTTCTAAAACCCCTTTATCTACTTCGCGGAAAGCAATTTCTACCATACGCGCATAAAATGGCGCTGCTGAGATAATTAAAGCAGGCAAAGCGGCTTTCGGTCCAATGATCGTACCTACAAGCGTCTTTGTCATTGGTAAAAGTAAAACAATTAATATAATAAAAGGAATAGATCGGAAAACATTGACTAAAATAGCTGTAATCCAATATAAAACCTTAGCGCCGACATTCCCTTGGCGGTTGCTTAAAAATAATAATAACCCTAATAAGATACCAAGAATACATACAGCAACAAGCGAACTTAAGGTCATATATAAAGTTTCACTTGTATAGCCCCACATGATATGCCAATCAACATCTGGAAAAAGTTTGCTCATGCTTCAATCACCTCAGTTTCTACATTAAGTGCGCGCAGATCGCCAATTGTCGCCTCAATTTGTTGCTCATCACCTTGAATTTGAACATATAATGTTCCGTAAGCACCATTTTGCGTTTGTGTTAAACTGCCATGAAGAACATTCAGCAACACATGATTTTGCTGCGCTACTTGGGAGATGATTGGCTGTGTCGCATTTTCGCTCATGAAAAGGAGTCGTACAAGCTTCCCATCTGAATAATTGCTTAGGAGCAAATGAATGAGATCTTCTGTTTCATCTGTTTCCGTCACTTGTCTGACGAAACGTTTGGTAACATTTTGTTCTGGATGTTTGAAGACTTCTAATACTTCGCCCATTTCTACAACTTTACCCGCTTCCATTACAGCTACGCGTTTGCAGATTTTACGAATAACGTGCATTTCGTGTGTGATGACAATAATCGTTAAGTTCAGTCGCTTGTTAATATCTAGTAATAATTCTAAAACTTCATCCGTTGTTTGCGGATCAAGCGCTGATGTTGCTTCATCACAAAGTAAAACCGTTGGATCGTTAGCCAAAGCGCGCGCAATACCAACGCGCTGTTTTTGTCCACCACTAAGCTCCGCTGGATAAGCGTCTTCTTTTCCAACGAGGCCCACGAGTCGAATGAGTTCATTTACTCGGGCTTTTCGTTTTTTACCACGAATTCCAGCTATTTCAAGTGGAAAAGCAATGTTTTCAAAAACAGTTCGCGACCAAAGTAAATTGAAATGTTGGAAAATCATTCCAATTTTCTGGCGGGCTTTTCGCAATTCACGACCACGAATGCGACTGATTTCTTTGTTGTTTACTTCAACCTTGCCAGAAGTTGGTAGCTCTAAACCATTAAACATACGAATTAGGCTACTTTTCCCTGCACCTGAATAGCCAACAACTCCAAAGATTTCACCTTGATTAATGGTTAAATTGACACCTTCAACAGCACGAACCCTTTTTTTACCAGAAGTATAATCTTTAATAACATTTTGCAAAGTAATCATTTTATTTCACCTTTTTTCGAGATTAATCCATCACACAAAAAAACCTTCCTGCATGAGCAGAAAGGCACCGAATGTTAAGGTTTGCTTTCTTCTCATCTTCCAGAACAACTTGTGTCCTGCATGAATTAGCACCTTAAGTAAAACTACTTAGGTTGCTGGGCTTCACTGGGCATTTCCCTCCACCACTCTTGATAAGAATCTACAGATAACGTTTCCTAGTGTAAATGTATGTTTTAAATTATAAGTGAAATGAGCGTGAAAAGCAACTGTTATTTTTTGTTATTATCGAATTTTAAAAAATTATAGCTATAATAACGGTAATTTCACCGTAAATGTCGTTCGATGATTCTTGCTGGTTGCCATAACTAAACCACCGTGTCTTTCTACAATTGACTTAGCGATCGCAAGGCCTAAACCTGTACCTGTCGTTGTACGATTTTTATCCACTTTATAAAAACGTTCGAATAAATGTGGTAAATCAAACGCTGGAATTTCTTTGCCATAATTGGTTACACCAATAACTGCCCATTCACCATCACGACGAGCAGTAATGTCAATTTGTTTATCCCCTTCTCCGTAACGCAAAGCATTTGAAAATAAGTTTTCAAAAAGTCGCATGATCTGATTTCCATCGCCACTGACCATTAAATTATCATCTTCGTATATTTCAACCAATTCCATTCCTTTTTTTTGCGCTAAACCATCAAATTCTGCAACCAATTGTCGTAAAAGTTCAATCATATCAAGTTGATCATTGGCTAATGTATAATCTGGGCTCTCAAGACGTGTATAGGAAAATAAGTCATCAATCAATTTATGCAAATGACGCGCTTTATTATAAACGAGTTCGGTATAATAGCGAAGTTCGATTTCATCACGATACCGATCGTCATGAATATAGCTCAAATAACCTAAAATAGAGGTAAGTGGGGTTCTAAGATCATGCGAAACATTGGTAATTAAATCGTTTTTAGCTTGTTGTGCTTGCTGCTCTTGCTCCATCAGGTTTCTTTGGCGATCACGCATTTTTTCAATATTAACCTCAAGTTCGCGAATCTCTGGCACAAGGCTTTCTGTATCGACTGGTTGATCAAGATTTAACGCATAATTAATGGTTTGCAGCTGCTTTTTCAACCTTCTTTGACGCGTTAAACGATAGAAAATGAAAAAAATGAGCAGCGCAATCATCACTTGAAAAAGAAATTTGGTCAAAAGCAACAACGGCGAATCGATGATGGTTTGAAATTTTCCATGACCAAATAAAGTGAGGAAAGTTTCAGTCAAGCCACGTAAAACAACGGAATCATCACGAATATTAATCATCCAAAAATAAACTGTTCGTAAAAGAATCGCAGCACCTAACCAGGAAACAACGATAAAAAACATGATCTGCCAAGGGTTCATTATATGACTAATATTTTTAATGAATCGTTTAAATCTCAATTTTATAACCCACTCCCCAAATGGTTTTAATCACATTTTCCCCGCCGAGCGCCTCCCGCAATTTATCACGCAAATTACTAATATGCACCATAACCGTTTTGCTAGCACCAAATGCTTGTTCTTGCCAAATTCTTTCAAAGATATATTCTGAGCTAAAAACACGCCCTGGCTCACTTGCTAACAAATATAGAATATCAAATTCAGATGTCGTCAAATGAAGCTCTTTTTCATTAACTGTCACAATATGATGTGACCGATCAATGATAATTGGACCGATGACAAGCTTTTCACTTGAAGTCTGTTCGCTTGTTTTCATCAATTGGATGCGACGCAAAATCGCTTTAACTCGAACGGAGAGTTCTACTGGGTTAAAGGGCTTAACCATGTAATCATCTGCCCCAGTGAGCAAGCCCATAATTTTATCATTATCTTCTGCTTTCGCGCTAAGCATTAAAATCGGTGTATTAATGCCATCATTACGCATTTTCTTACAAACTTCAAGCCCATCCATTTCAGGCATCATAATATCTAAAATAACGAGCGACAAATCTTTTTCCTGCACATATTGCCATGCCTGTGCCCCGTCATAGGCTTGAAAGATATCATAGCCTTCATTTTGGAGATAGAGTTTGACTAAATCAACAATCTCTTTGTCATCATCTGCAATTAAAATAGCCGTCATCATCTATTATCCTTTCTATTTGAATTATCTTCATTGTATCATCTGCTGATAAAAAAAAGAAATCTACTATGAGACTTCTTTAATAAAAATTAAACTTTTTTCGAATAAATTCGTTCTTCTTCTGGCTCTAGATGAATTAATACTTGTGCTTTCGAGTAAAAATCGCCAATTTCTGTCTCAATTTCATCACATAATGAGTGCGCTTTTTCAATTGTCATTTCCGATGGGACAACTAAGTGAAAATCAATGTATTCCTCAGCACCTGCGCGTCTAGAACGAAAATCATGAAACTCAATAAACTCTGCTTTATGGGTTAAAATAATGCGTTTAATTTCTGCCTCTTCCTTTTTTGAAAGACGCTCATCCATCAATGGCGGGAATGATTCTTTTAACAACTGCCAAGCTTCAAACATAATGTAAATGGCAGTAATAATCGCAATAACAGGATCAAGCCATAACCAGCCAGTTAAATAGACAAGCAGTAAACTTAAAGCAATACCAAGTGAAGTAAAGACATCAGTAAATAAATGTAATGCATTCGATTTCATTGCCACTGAGTTCGCTTTTTTAGCAGCTCGATTAATCACTCGTGAAATAATAATATTCACAGCCGCACCAAACAACATAACCGCAATGCCAAGCGCTGGAAAACGGATTTCTTTTGGATCTAAGAATTTTTCTACAGATTCGCTAATAATCCAAATTCCAGCAACAAAAATAAGTAAAGTTTCAATCGTTCCAGCAATATTCTCAGCTTTTCCATGCCCATACGGATGATCTTCATCAGCCGGCCTTCCTGCTATCCGAATGGAAAAAAAAGTAATCACTGATGCAAATAAATCCATTGACGAATGAATTCCTTCTGAAATAACAGCAACTGAACCTGTAAAAAAACCAATAATTAACTTCAAAATAACAATCACAAAATTACTGATAACAGAAAGAATAGTTAAATTGCTATGATTCATCTTAATAATGCCTCCATTTTTGGCTAATACTCCTTCGATTTAAAGAACTGATTTATCTTAACATGCTAGCCTTATATGAGTCTACGGCAATCTTTTTAGTATAGTGCATCTCTATAACGCGAAGGCAATTTTTTTGCATAAAGGAAACTTTTAAAGCGCAAAGAAGCTCAACTTTGTAAAAAAAGATGAAGTGACGTTATATCGGTAAATTGGTAATTTATCGCTACAAATTTCCCAGAACTAAAGCGAGCAAGCGATGGTATCGAAAGAACCTTGAACTTTTCCGCAAGACCTTTTGTTACGTTCAAATCCATTTTAAAAATCGTTTGTTCCGTCGTTGCCTCAGCAAGCTCTAACATGCGACCGGCAATCATACAAGCACCACATATTGGCGTATAAAAATAAAGCGCAAACGTTTCTTTTTGTGCTAATTTAGTTGCAAGGTCGTCCATCTTGATCTCAATCATTTTCACACTTCTCTCAAAATAAAAAGAATAGGGAGTAACGCAGGTTTTGATGCAGTGTCATCAAAACCTACAATCATTCCCTAAACTGATTTCAGCTAATTTCTTTTTCATATTCCTCACTTGAAAGTAATTCTTTTACTTCAGCATCATTTACATCTTTAACTTTTAAAATCCAGGCTTCTTCATAAGGATCACTATTTAAAAGTTCAGGTGCGTCCTCTAATTTTTCGTTCACTTCAACAATCTCACCAGTTATCGGCGCATAGAAATCAGAAACCGTTTTAACAGACTCAATACTTCCAATTGAATCACCTTGTGCAATTTTATCACCAATTTCGGGTAACTCTACAAAAACAATATCCCCTAACTGATCTTGCGCAAAATCAGTTATTCCTATTTTGTATGTAGTTCCTTCTTCTTTCACCCACTCATGCTCTTTTGTGTAAAGAAAATTTTTCGGTAAACTCATTTTAATTCCTCCTTTTCATCCACTTTACTTCCAAGTTTTTTCAAATTCATCTTCTTTAAATCCTAAAGTAACGCGACTTCCATCAGTTGTTAGCGGTCGCTTGATTAATTTGCCATCCGAGGCTAAAAGACTTAGTGCTTCAGCATTTGTCATCTGCTCTAGCTTGTCTTTCAAACCTAATTCCCGATATTTTATTCCACTTGTATTAAAAAAGCGTCGCAGCGGCAGTCCACTTTTTTGCCAGTATGTTTCTAGCTCAGCAATTATTGGTGGCGTTTCAACTAAATCAATTGCTTCTATCTGGATGTTATTTTCCTCTAACCATCCCTTTGCTTTTCTACATGTAGAACATTTCGGATACCAATAAAATTTAATCATTGCGCAACTCCCTCCAGCTTAAATCATAATTCTATCATAGTGTATTTTTACTCAAAGTACAACTGACAGACGCCATTTATGCGCAAACTCATGGCTAAATTTATCTTACCATGTCATATTTTTTTAATCAACATAAAAAGAAAGCGCATTCAATTTTTGTAGCATAAAAATAAAAAATGTCTGGATGGATAGATTTGCTATCCACCTAGACACATATCACCCGTTTGTCTGACTTATTTCTCTTCTTTCATTGCAAACATTGATTTTTGATAATTAAAACGAATACCAATAATTAGACCAACCGCCATCATATTTCCAAGAAGAGCACTCCCCCCGTAACTAACAAAAGGAAGAGGAATCCCTGTAATAGGTAGCAAGCCAATATTCATGCCCACGTTTTCAAGCACATGAAACATAATCATCATGACAACGCCAGTGCAAATATAAGAATAAAAAGGCACATTAATATCAAGAGCGACACGGATAATTTGATAAATCAAGAAGAAATATAACGCAAGTAAAACACTCGCTCCAATAAAGCCATAATCGCCACCAATAACTGTAAAAATAAAGTCATTATGATTTTCTGGAATGGAGATCGCATTATAACCTACCCCATTTCCAAAAATTTGTCCTGAACCAATCGCTGTAAGTGCGCGTAATACTTGATACCCGCCGCCTTGTGGATCTGTCTCTGGATTAATCCAAGTGGTAATTCGTTCAAATTGATAAGGTTTAAAACCTAATTTAATTAGCCATTCTTGATGGGCAACAACCATCCAAACCGCTGTCACACCAATAGCTGTAATCGCTCCGTATAGCGGAACAATAATTTTCCATGTAATACCAGAAACAAGAATCATCCCAGTCATGATGGCAATAAATACTAATGCTGTTCCTAAATCTGGCTGTAACATAATAAAAACAAGTGGCACCGCTGTACACGCAAAAATTTTAATCAGTAAGAAAATATCATTTCCTATACGATGACTACTATACTTTTTATTATGATCCCAAATCACTTTAGCTAACACAATAATCAAAATGACTTTGACCACTTCAGAAGGTTGAATGCTTCCCAAAAAAGGAATGACAATCCAACTTTTTGCACCTTTAATCTCTTTACCAAACAACAAAACAAAGGTAAGCATTAACAAGCCAAGCCCGTAAAAATAATAGCCCCACTTTGTTAACTTTTCATAATCTAATTGCACAACAACAACAATCGCAAAAACAGAAACTATCCACCAAATCGCTTGTTTAATAACAAAGTTTGAATCATATTGTTGATTTGTAAGCTGGGCGCTATAAATCGAAATCATGCTAATTAAACAAAAAAGCATAAGTGATAATACAAGTCCGTAATCGATTCGCGCCGATTTTTTATCCTGCTGATTCATTTTATAAATACGCTCCTCACTGATTGGCCTAACAACATAAGACTATTTTACAGCTTTAAGAAAACAGTTAAGCTCAAATGCTGGCATACGCCGCTAATCTTGTACTATTATAATAAAGTTTAGCCCAGATAGGAAGTTTTTTAACTAAATTATTTGAATCGCGTGGACGTAAGTGGCTGCACAGTTAGCTTTTCGCCTCTTATGTTTAGCTCTGCTTGGATATGAAAAATGCTCGCTAACGATGATTGGGTAAACACCTCTTTAGGTGCTCCTTGCTTCACAATCGACCCATTTTGACAGGCAATAATAAAATCGCTATAAAAAGAGGCTTGATTTAAATCATGTAGCACTAGAACGATTGTTATTTGATATTTTTTATTAAGATGGGTAAGTAAATCCAATAGTTCTAGTTGATGTGAAATATCAAGATACGTTGTTGGCTCATCAAGAAGAAGCACTGGTGTTTTTTGCGCTAATGCCATAGCTAACCAAGCTCGTTGCCGTTCTCCGCCAGACAGCGTATGAAGTGGTCTATAAGCTAACTGCTCTAAATTACATACAGATATTGCCCAATGAATAGCCTCCTCATCTTCCTTTTCAAGACGTGCTAACCATTTTTTGTGCGGCAAACGCCCATATGCCACTAAATCATGAACAACAACATCAATTAATCCATCTGGTGATTGGGATAACATCGTCATCTCTTGAGCTAACCTTTTAGCGCTGTAAGTTGTGATCTTTTTGCCTTGTAAAAGGACTTCACCACGCTCAGGCGATAGTAAATTCATCATCAAGCGCAAAATAGTTGATTTACCCGACCCATTTGGCCCCACTAATGTTGTTATTTTCCCTTCAGGTATCGCCAAGGAAAGCTCCTTAATTTGAAAATCTTTTTTGCGCGTAAAAGAGAGGTTTTTTAATTCAATGATCTTTTTCATGAAACGACGCGCCCCCTTTGCAGCAAAAACAAGAAGAATGGTGCACCAATCATAGCTAGCAATATGCCTACTGGAAGTTCAATGGAACCAAACCAACTTCTAGCTGCGGTATCCGCAAACGCCACAAGCAAAGCACCACCTAATGCAGAAAGTGGTAATAAGTAACGATAATCGTTTCCAATAATTAATCTGAAAATATGTGGTACAATAAGACCAACAAAGCCAATTAAACCTGCAACGCTAACAGCAATTCCGCTTAAAAAAGCTGCCAACATGATGATAAAGAAACGATGCCTTTCAACCGCATAGCCTAATAATTTTGCTGCATCATCTCCAAGTAGCAAGACATTAGATGAACGAATGGCAAAAATACTAAGAAGAAAACCAATCATCATATACGGCCATATCAATTCCAAATGATACCAACTTCTCCCAGAAAGCGTTCCTGTCATCCAGGAAATAACGCTTTGAACGCGATTGCTGTAAAGGACCATCACTCCAGATGTAAGCGCCGTAACAAAAGCATTGATCGCCACTCCAGATAAAATCACACGTAAAGGTGAGACACCTTTATCCCAAGCAACCATATAAATTAAAAGCGCTGTCCCAAAAGCACCAATAAAAGCACCTAATGGCACAAAACTCGTCAAATTAGGAAAGACAATCGTTAGTAAAATCGAAATGAGCCCTCCCCCAGCAGAAACACCGATAACACCAGGATCTGCTAAAGGATTTCGCATCACGCCCTGTAAAAGGCATCCGCTAATTGCAAGCGCTGCCCCTACTAAAAAAGCAATAAGAAGTCGTGGCAACCGCAAATTCCAAATTAATTGATCGGAAAGCTCAGGTGCTTTCCCTATCAAAGATTGCCAGACTTCTCCATAACTAATTTTTACAGCACCGGTTGTTAAGCTATAAAAGAAGACCATGATGAGCAAAGCTAAAATCACAATAAAGGTAAGGTAACGTCGCCTCTGCCTTGGATCACGTATCTTCATTGCGTAGCCACCGTATGAAGCTCTTTTGCCATATAATCAAGTGCTTCAGTAATTCTAACACCTGGATTCGTTCCAAAGAGCGCTGCCGGTAGAACTACAATGTGATTATTTTTTACAGCATCGACAGATTTCCATGCGTTGTTTTGCTTCATTTCCTTTTGAAAGGCTGCCTCTGTTTCCTTCTCATCGCCACCATGAATCATTAGAAAGATTATCTGCGGATTAGACACAACGATTTTTTCAACATTTAAAGCTGCATACTGCGGGAAATTTTGAGCCCCTTTAAAGTTTTTTGCAACGTTCTCGCCACCAGCTTTTGTTAAAATATCGCCGCTAAGAGAAGTTGGAAGCGCAGCATAATTACTGCCCGGAGCGCCTAAGACAAGCAAAGAACGGACAGGTTTATTTTGTCCTTTTTTGCTGACTTCCTCTTCTTTTATCGTCACTTTGTTATTCAATGCCTTGGCTTGATCCGTTTTACCAAGGAGCTTGCCAAGAATCATTGTTTGTTGCTTAATTTCTGAAATGGAGTTCGCCCCAGTTAAAACAACTTTTGTCCCTAAACCTTCAAGTGCAGGAACGTCTTTTACATTTTGTTCTGAGCTTGCGATGACGACACTTGGTGAAAGCGCAGCAATTTTTTCAAGGTTGAGGTTATGTGTATTCCCCACTTCAGCTGCTTTCTTGGCTTCTTCCGGATAGACACCACTCGCATCTTGTGTTTGCCTACCAACCACTTTGCCACCAAGTGCATAAATAATATTCATGTCTGAATTCGTCAATGCAACGACCCGCTCTGGCCTCTTTGCAAATGCAACTTCTCGTCCAGCCATATCCTTTATTGTTAATACTGCTTTTCCCTTTGGCTCACTCGTCTTTTTTACAGGCAACTCGCTTGCCTTCTCTGCTGTACATGCAGAAAGAAGAAGTAAAAAAACAGTAAAGATAGATATCATTGTTACCTTTTTCATAATTTCCTCCCTAACCTTATGTTAATTTTATTGTACTAAATATAGGAGGATATTCAAAGGGATCTATATCCTAATTGAGAAATATTTTCATTTAAAAAAGAGCACAATGGCTTATTATCCTATCTTTTCCAGTTGTTTCATATTATTCCTTAAAGTCTAATGATAAGAAAAAGTTATTTCTTTAATTAACATTCCCGTTGTTTTCCAGAAGTCATAAGGTTATGCTATACTCACTTTAGAAAATGAAAGGAGGTGAACATTAAAATTGTCGAAAAAGAAGGGGGTGTATACAAAGCTAATAAAATAGATAAAGATAACCAAAGAGGTGAACGAGATGGATAACCATGTATACCAACCGATTCTCGCCATTCTGTTCTTTTTAACCAAGAACCCTTTGCGTGTGGAACATTTTGAAAAACAAGAAAGTATGGTTGAAGATGAAACTTGCCTAAGTAAAAACCAAATTCTTGAAATATTATATAAACTTGAACAATACGGCTATGTTTTGAGAGTTTATGAAAAGCGTTGCACAAGCTACCACATCACGAAAAAAGGACATGAATTAACGGGAAGGCTAAAAAAAAATCTTAAATGGCCTATAACTAATCGGAAAGGTTAAACAAACATAGAGTGGAACATGAATTTTGTTCCACTCTCTATTTATATCTCATCTGTCACTCGGTAGATATGAATGGTTAAGTAAA
Source organism: Listeria sp. PSOL-1 (assembly GCF_902806445.1). Lineage (NCBI taxonomy): Bacteria > Bacillati > Bacillota > Bacilli > Caryophanales > Listeriaceae > Listeria > Listeria sp. PSOL-1. The sequence goes on from NZ_LR760298.1 coordinate 1,651,962, forward strand.
CTTGTTCGTCTCTTGTCAGCTCTGTTTGATGTGTATTAATTAAGTAGGTATTAATTTTTCCAGCACAAAAAAAGGCATCTGGATATTTTCTTTTAACCAATTCGTAAAGAAAATCATCTCCAGAATTTACGACTTCATCGCGTAGCATCCGCTGTGCAAAATATTGCAAATGCGTCACAAAACGTGTGTAATTAAGCGATGTTTCATCCAGCTTCATACCAAAATGGTAGGTAACGATACTCAAAATATCTTGAACTATCTGCGTCATTGCAACAGTTGTTTTCATTTGTTGTCCATCTTCTCTAGCATTAACAATATGTAAAGCAATAAAACCCGCTTCGTCTTCATCAAGAAGATAACCTAATTCTTCTTCAATAATCTTTAAGGCTTGTAATCCCACTTCATATTCGGCATAATAAAATTTTTTAATTTCCCATAATAAAGCATTTTTCAAATGAATACCTTGGTTATATCTTGTAACAGCAAAGTTAATGTGATCTGTTAGCATTAAATAGACATTATCGTTAATTTCTGTTCCTAACTTAACTTTTGCGTAATTTACAATATCATCAGCAACATTTAAATATTGGACTGGAATTTCACTAATTAACTCAGACAGTTTTTCAGAAAGTTCATGACTTTCAACAACAAATGTTTTTTCTATTTTTTCATGCTCAATAACTTCTCCCACTTTTTTTTGAAAAGCTAATCCACGTCCCATTACAACGACTTCTTTACCGTTGGAATTTTCGGCGACAACAACGTTATTATTAAGTACTTTTTTTATTATCATCGTTAACCTCCTCCCTTTTTCAAAAGAAAAAAACCCAAACTAATCTCAAATACTACTACTTAAATAGTAGCATTTAAATTAATTTAGGTTTTGCCTGCCGAACAGTAACAATCCTTCCTGATTCTGTTTTTATTATAGTATATAGAGAAATCGTTTGCAACCTATTATACAACAGGAACTTCTACGTTCAGACTTTTACTATTTATTTTATACTATCTTTTTTCTATGCTATCTGTATTTAAAAGTACACTTATCATGTTTTTACATCTTTTAAAGGGGAATACTGAAAATAATCTTGAAAAGGAGGGCGAAATTATGTCTAAATCAGAGCACAAAACCGATCAGACACCTAAAATCAAAGATGCCATTCCAAGCGAACATGACCACTCAAAAACAGATAAAAGCCACATAAAAGAGCACGCACCAAAAGAGGTAAAACAACAGCAGTATCATCGTCGAATCCTAGATTAAAAGTGTAGTTAAATTAACACCACAATAAAATTTTTTCAAACAGAGCCTGTGACATAAATAAAATCAATCGACGACAAGCGCTTGCAGTTCAAAATGAAGAGGTTTGCTAGACTTCCAGTTCTCACGTACAGTCGTACGCTTCTGGTTTCTGGCAAACCTCTTCAATACAAACGCTATCGCTTGATTTGTCATGTTCGAAATGTAGCATCTACACGATGTCTTTTCTTAAAAAAGAGCGTTGACTCGCATGACGTCTCAAACTGATGTTTACTAGTTTATTTTCACAAAAATTTCTGTACTAAAACACTTGGGCATGCTATGCTATAATAAAAAAGATTGATTTGTAGGTTACTTTTTTTCTATAATTCAAATCGTGAGTTTAGGGGGACAATATATGGAAGCACAGAAATTAAAAAAGGAGATTGGTTTTTTTACAGCCTTGACCGTGGTTATCGGTACCGTTATCGGTTCTGGCGTGTTTTTCAAACCAGAGGCAGTGTATTCAGCAACGGGTACTGCTGGACTAGGATTACTCGCTTGGGTCTTAGGTGGACTCATCACCATTTGTGGTGGCTTGACTGCTGCTGAACTCTCCGCAGCAATTCCCCAAACTGGTGGAATGATGATTTATTTACGTAAGACTTATGGCAAACTTATTTCTTTTTTATTAGGATGGGCACAAACTGTTATTTATGTCCCTGCAAATATCGCTGCTTTATCTATCATTTTTGCAACACAAATAGCTAACTTATTTGGTACAAGCGACGGGATTATTATTCCTGTGGCGATTAGTGTAGCTACTTTTTTAATGCTGATTAATTTTCTTGGGGCAAAAGTCGCTGGCTCTTTTCAAGCTGTGACAACTATTTGTAAGTTGGTTCCACTAATCCTTATTATTATCTTTGGTTTATTTCATAGTGGTGATGTAGCATTTCGTCTTTTTCCAATGAGTACCGCTGACCATCCATTTTTAACAAGTCTGGGCTCTGGCCTTGTAGCTACCATGTTTGCTTACGATGGTTGGATTCATGTTGGGAATATTGCTGGTGAAATGAAAAACCCAAAAAGAGACTTACCCAAAGCGATTGTTTTTGGTTTGACTGCTGTCATGATTGTCTATTTGGTTATCAATGTCGCTTACCTATTTGTTATGCCTGCTGCAGCACTTGCAGCAACAGCAACACCAGCATCAGACGTTGCTAATATTATCTTTGGCTCCATCGGTGGAAAATTCATTACAATCGGTATTTTGATTTCTGTATTTGGTACAATTAATGGTTACTCAATGACTGGGACACGTATTCCTTATGCAATGGCACTCGAAAATCAACTCCCTTTTAGTAATTGGTTTAAAAAGTTGAGCAAACATACAGCTGTTCCTTATAACGCTGGAATCATTGTGCTTATCATTTCAATTATTATGATTTTTTCTGGACAATTCAACCAATTAACAGATATGCTTATTTTCGTTATTTGGATCTTTTATACATTGACATTTATTGCTGTTTTAGTTTTACGTAAACAGCAACCAGATCTTGCACGTCCATATAAAGTACCACTTTATCCAGTTATTCCGTTTATTGCAATTTTCGGTGGTACATTTATCGTATTTAATACATTGTTTACACAGCCATATAATGCTGGGCTGGGATTACTTTTAACACTAATTGGATTACCTATTTATTTTTACAAAAAATATAAAGGTCATTTTCCATCAGAATAATGTACTAAGTCTTTAACATCATGCAATTCAGCTCTATTTTTTAAGAAAATACAATTAGCTGAGTCGTATGGTGTTAAAGATTTTTTTATCCCCCATGTATCACAACGCTATAAGTTAAAAATTGCCACTCTTTTTTGACAACGCTTTCAAACAAAGTTCATTGAATTTATCATTATGCTAACTTACTCTAGTATCTTATTTAAACTTTGTCCAAACCAAGCTAATAAAAGTTGGACAAATTAGTGATTTGTTTATATTGCTTATTTGTAAGCGAAGTCATAGGATAAAGATATAAAGGAGTTAGCGCCTTTATCAGGTTCAATTTGATTCCTCGTTAAAAAGTTCAGCATTAACGAAGTGGCTACGAAAGGAAGAAAATAAATGTACCTATCAGCACGTTCACGGATTATCTTAGAGAGAATTTTATCAGTAAAAGATGATTCCGTTAAAAAGCTTGCTCATCACCTAGATGTTAGCGAACGTACCGTACGTCGTGACCTTGATGAAGTAAAACAAACGCTTGCCCAGTTCAACTTAATGCTTATAAAAAAAGGAAGTAAGCTATCCGTAAATGGTGTGAAAAAAGATCGCGATCGGATTCGCGAAATATTACTACATTTCGTCAGCAACGAATATACACCACCTGAAAGACAGCAAATTATCTTACGCGAGCTCCTAACAACAAACGGACCAATGAAGCTCATCGCACTTGCCAGTAAACTTTCTGTTACGGTAGCAACTGTCAGCAGTGATTTAACACGAATTGAAGAAGAATGGAACGAGAAAGTAAATATTGTGAGAAAACGTGGGATCGGTGTACAACTTAAGGCAGCAATCCTTGAGAAACGGGAACTGCTTCGCGAGCTTACCTTGATTTCTTATCCAAAACGCAAGCTTTATCAACATTTAAAAGATATACTAAGTGGCACAAAAACACCGGTAAAAGAAGAATTATCAATGTTTATTAATTTAACTTTGCTAGATAAAGCTGATCGTAATTTAACAAAGTGGATGAAAAAACTTCCTTATGAAATCGGAAACACTTCTTATTTAAATTTGCTGCTTTATCTTTTAATTACGATACAACAAATCGGTAAAGGACAAAAAATCCACAAGTATCCTGACAGCCCTATTTTCCTGCAAGATTATCCAGAACATGATATTGCTGAACGGATTTTAAAAGATTGTTTACCCGAAGAAACGATCCCAGAAGCAGAAATTACCGAACTTACCATGCAAATATTAGACTCAGAGATCCATAAAGGACAAGATCTTTTTTACCATAACGAAAAAGTTCAAGCGCTTCGAATTGCTAAAAAGCTCATTTCTAAAGTAACGAAAGAAATGGATATGCCACTTGCACAAATGACAATTTTAAAAGGCTTAACAGAGCACATCCGTAGCTCACTGATTCGCTTAAAAAAGAAAATGCCCCTTACTAATCCACTGTTGCCACTTATTAAGGTCGAATTCGGAGAGCTTTTTTCACTGATCCACAAAGAAGCTGCTGCGCTTTATCCGTTTCATCAGTTGCCTGAAGAAGAAACCGGTTTCATTGTTCTTCACTTTGAAGCAGCCATTTTACGCTCTGAAAATATGTACCCTTACAGTGCGCTCATTGTTACCTCGGGAAGTAATGGTGTGAATACTTGGCTTGAAGCAAGGTTTCGCAAAAAACTACCGAAACTAAAAAAAATTAAATTTATCACATCACTTGAACTTGTTAAAGAAAAGGCACTTCAAGCATACGATATTATTTTATCAACCGATGCTCTTGAAAATTTCCCTTTCGAGTACCAACAAATCAGCCTATTTATTTCTAACAACGAGATTCTACAGATCCAACAGTACTTAGAAAAAATGGCCAATACAAAAAACAAACTCTACTATAAAACAGATATGGAAAAAGCCGAAACACTAAGCAATTTAAAAGACACGAAGCAGTATTATGAAATCGTAATCCAACTTCTCGAAGCACTTTATATCGAAAAAATTGCCGATATCACTCGTAATACCGAAGATAATTTGCGTTCACTTAGTCAATCTATTTCAGAAAAAACAAAGCCGCAAATCAACGCTGAAAAACTTTTTCGGGACCTAATTCAGCAAAAAGTACGTACAAACACTAATAATACGGCCTATTTCATCACAAATACCGATGCCAAGCAACCTTCTATTCATGTCTTTCATTTAAAACACGCTTTAGATCTTCATACTGAACGCCAGCTAAAAGCAACGATTTCAACGGTAGTTACTTTTATCCTACCACGCTCTTTACACCCTGCCCAACTAGAAGTTATCACGTATTTACTAGAGATGCTTACAGAAGATGAAAAAGCCGCTTTCCTCATCGAATCTGAAGACAAAGAGGAAATCACAGCTTTATTTACACACTACTTACAAACATTCTTACAACAAAAAAATGATTTTGGTCATTATCTCATCTGAAGACAGCATTCAGATGTGTTAATATAAAATTTTTAGGAGGAATAGAAAATGTCAAAAGCTTTAAATGAATGTTTAACCCCGCAGCTAGACGCGCTACACGAACAAGGTCTTTATAATATAATCGATGCAGTTGAAGGTCCAAATGGCGCTAAAATTAAAATTAAAGGACAGACTTTAATCAACTTGTCCTCCAATAACTACCTTGGCTTTTCAAATGACAGCCGCTTAAAAGAAAAATGTATTGAAGCAACAAAAAAATACGGCGTCGGTGCTGGAGCTGTCCGTACAATTAACGGCACGATGACAATCCACGATGAACTTGAAAAACGGATCGCCGACTTTAAGCACACAGAAGCTGCAATCGCTTTTCAGTCTGGCTTCAATTGTAACATGGGGGCAATTTCTGCTGTCATGACAAAGAAAGATGCGATTATTTCTGATGAGCTTAATCATGCCTCAATCATTGATGGCTGCCGTTTATCTGGAGCTAAAGTTATTCGTGTTCGTCACCAAGATATGGATCATTTACGCGAAACAGCTAAAGAGGCTACAGAAAGCGGTCAATATGAAAAAGTGATGTACATTACGGACGGCGTCTTTTCAATGGATGGTGATGTGGCTAAACTCCCTGAAATTGTAAAAATCGCCGAAGAATTTGATTTAATCACATATGTCGATGACGCTCATGGTTCTGGCGTAATGGGAAACGGCGCTGGTACTGTAAAACATTTTGGCTTAGCAGATCGCATTGACTTTCAAATTGGTACCTTATCCAAGGCAATTGGTGTTGTTGGTGGCTACGTTGCCGGAAGCCAAAAACTAATCGACTGGCTCAAGGTTCGTGCTAGGCCTTTCCTCTTTTCCACATCACTAACACCAGGATCTGCTGCTGCTTGTATTGAAGCCTTTAACATTATGGAACAAAACCCAGAAACAATCGAACAACTTTGGAATAACGGCACGTATCTTAAAAACGGTTTAAAAAATTTAGGCTTTAATATCGGGCATTCTGAAACGCCGATCACGCCTTGTATCATTGGCGATGAAAATTTAACCCAAAAATTTTCACGTCGATTACTTGAAGAAGGTATTTACGCTAAGTCGATCGTCTTTCCTACTGTTCCAAAAGGCACAGGTCGTGTACGCAATATGCCAACTGCTGCCCATACGTCCGAAATGCTCGATGAAGTTTTAGCCGTTTATGAGCGTGTCGGTAAAGAATTAGGCGTTATTTAAAAAAGCAATCATTTCACGTGGCTAGAGAATTCCTATATCTTCCAGCCCGTGACATCTATAAATATTAAACTGAACATTATTCAATATGGAGGAATTAAAATGAAAAAAATACTTATTACAGGCTGCTTAGGACAAATTGGTTCTGAATTAACCATCCGTTTACGTAAAGATTATGGTACTGAAAATGTAATTGCCACAGATATCCGCAAAATTGATGGCAATCCAGTCATTGAAGCCGGGCCATTTGAAATCCTTGATGTGACCGATAAAGAAAAAATGCTTCAAATTGCCAAGGAATATAACGTTGATACATTCATCCATTTAGCTGCTTTATTGTCCGCTGTAGCAGAAACAAAACCACAACTTGCATGGGATCTAAATATGAATGGCCTCGTCAATGCTCTTGAAACAGCTCGCGAACTAAACTTATTATTTTTCACACCTAGTTCGATTGGCGCTTTTGGACCAGAAACGCCAGCTAAAAATACACCACAAGATACCATTCAGCGTCCAACAACAATGTATGGCGTAACAAAAGTTGCTGGTGAACTGCTTTGCGACTACTATCATACCAAGTTTGGCGTAAATACACGTGGTGTCCGTTTTCCAGGCTTAATTTCGTATAAAACATTACCTGGTGGAGGCACCACTGATTATGCAGTAGAGATTTATTACGAAGCGCTTAAGAATAAGCAATATACTTCCCCTATCTCAGCCGGCACGTATATGGACATGATGTACATGCCAGATGCCATCGATGCAATCATTAAGCTGTTAGAAGCTGATCCAAAACGCCTTGTACATCGTAATGCCTTCAACATTACCGCAATGAGTTTCGAACCTGAACAAATTGCTGATTCCATACGTAAATTCATTCCCGAGTTTAAAATGAATTACGCTATCGATCCAGTTCGCCAAAAAATTGCTGATTCTTGGCCAGATAACATTGATTCAAGCTGCGCTAAAAAAGAGTGGGATTTTGCGCCACAGTATCATCTTGATAAAATGACCGAAGACATGCTCGAAAAACTTACCAAGAAATTAGGAGCATTCTTATAGCATATTCAGTTTGAGCAGAAATGAAAACACCAACTCATTTCTCACTATACAAATGAACAATCAGGGGAGGATTTCTATGGAAAATCGAAAGCTTAAAAAAGAGATTGGCTTTTTTACAGCATTAACTGTTGTAATCGGCACGGTCATTGGCTCTGGTGTTTTTTTTAAACCTGAAGCTGTTTATTCTGCTACGGGCACAGCTGGGTTAGGCCTATTTGCTTGGTTTCTTGGGGGATTAATCACTATTTGTGGCGGCCTAACTGCTGCAGAACTTTCTGCAGCTATCCCCCAAACTGGTGGCATGATGATTTATTTGAAAAAAACTTATGGTAAAACTACTTCCTACCTACTTGGTTGGGCGCAAACAGTCATCTATTTTCCAGCCAATATTGCTGCTTTGTCTATTATTTTTGGCACACAAATTGCAAATTTATTTGGGACTAGCGACGCAATTATTGTTCCAATAGCGATTATTGCTGCAGCATTTTTAATGTTTATTAATTCTTTAGGAGCCAAAGCAGCTGGCTCTTTTCAAGCCATCACGACAGTGTGCAAACTTGTTCCACTAGCACTGATTATTATTTTTGGCTTGTTTTATAGCGGTGACGTGACCTTCCGCTTATTTCCAATTAATCCCGCTGATCATCCTTTGTTAACAAGCCTTGGCTCTGGCCTTGTTGCTACGATGTTTGCCTATGATGGCTGGATTCACGTTGGAAATATTGCTGGTGAAATGAAAAATCCTAAAAAAGATTTACCAAAAGCCATTATATTTGGCTTAACAGCAGTAATGTGCGTTTACTTATTAATCAATATCGCTTACTTATTTGTCATGCCAGCTGCAACACTTGCCGCAACAGCCACTCCTGCAGCTGATGTAGCAAATATTATCTTTGGATCAGTTGGGGGTAAGCTCATTACAATTGGTATCTTAATTTCAGTATTTGGCACGATAAATGGCTATACAATGACAGGTATTCGCATTCCCTACGCAATGGCTCTTGAAAACCAACTACCTTTCAGCAATTGGCTCAAAAAATTAGGAAAAAAATCAGCAGTCCCTTACAATTGCGGTATCATCATTCTATTGATTTCCATCATTATGATTTTTACAGGCAAGTTTAATCAACTTACTGATATGTTAATCTTCGTTATTTGGATTTTTTATACCATGACATTTATCGCTATTTTTATTTTACGGAAACGCGAGCCAGAGCTTCACCGCCCTTACAAAGTCCCACTTTATCCTGTCATTCCTGCCATTGCAATTTTGGGCGGAACCTTCATTGTTTTAAATACGTTATTTACTCAGCCACTCAACGCAGGCATTGGCTTGATTTTAACTGCAATTGGTTTGCCAATTTATTTTTATAAGAAAAAGCAAGGCCATTTAGATCGTGAATGAGTGAATAATTTTTGTTAAAAGCTAAAATTCTAGTCTAAAAAAGCAGGGTCAGATAAGTTTTAATTACTTATCTGACCCTGCTTTTTCAAATTATTACTTGCTCTATCAAAGCGTTATCTAATAAAGTATAAGCAAATTTGCTCTTTACTTCTTTTGTTACATAACGTGCATTCACTTTTTAGTATGGTTAGAAAGTGAAATTCTTTATGATGAGTTTGTTTACACACTTTATTAAATGTTTTACATGGATCAAAATTGCTTCAGAATTTTTGATATAAAAATTATATTGCACAACATCTGCACAAATCTTTATAAAAATAATTATTAGAACTTACCTACATAATATGGTCTATACTTAGAAGAAAACATACCTACCACATTGACTGGAGAAATAGGGAAAGTAACACTAGGGGTTGGGATCATAACTGGTAAATTTCCACTTCCGTAGTAATATGAATAGTATATTAGTTTTGAACAATAGCTAGGATTATACTCTCTAATAGAAAAATTAATTTTATACGTCACATGCCTGTCCTTTATTCTACTTCCTTTAGAAGAATAAAACGTCCGATCTGCATATTTAGCTACTTTATCTGCCAATGATTTACTGGGAACTCTATAAACATAATTCCACTGTGTAATATGCTTACTTATGTACTGTCTGGTTGTGCATTGGTTGTTATTATTTGGTATACCTTTTATCCAATTTCGTCCTCCTGGCATTTCAACAATCCAGCCATTGCCATTTGACATAGCAGCATGCCCAATAAAACCAGATAACGTATACTCAGTTGTATAAATAATATCACCCGGTTTAACAGCTTTTACAAACCTTTCAATGTTACTATTACTGGATACACTATTTTTTAATCTTGATAAAATATCGTAAGTTTTCTCTTCCAATATTTTATCACTAGTACCTGGAACAATCCCATAATGATTCACCTCTACCCATGTTTTAAAATCAATATTTTTTGGTAATAATTCTTCCCCTTTCATGTTTTCATAATTCAAGTATAAAGGGTTAGCTATTTCTTTTTCCCATTTTTTATAGGAAAAGGAAAAGGGATTTATAATATTTTTTTTAATGCCATTTTTATAAATATTAACATAGTTGACTTCTACTGCATTTACTTCCTGAATGTTACAATGATAAGCTAGAATAGTTATTAAAATTAGCACTAAGCAATAACCAATATTTTTCACTAAACATTCTCTCCCTAGTTTAACTATAATTTTGAAACCCAATCAATATAATAAGTAATTGACTAATCAGTACCAAAAAATTAATCAAGAAAAACGATACAATTAACAAACTAAAAACTTTACTTGTTGTCAACCGTAATATGATACCTAATAAAACCTGTGTAACAACAGGTAGTACTAACATGATTACGTAAAATAATATTTCATTATTGAAAATAGAAAAATTCCCCGTATTATACATTAAAAACCCGATCAGATTAATAACAAATAAACTATACGTAATAAAATATTTGATAGGATCATCTCTCCCTTTCTTTATCATAAAAAAATTATATCAAAACAAAACTTTCGAGTCCAATTTCACTCATAATTTTTTATTTTTAAAAAATTATGAGTGAAATTGGTTTTAATGATAGATAAAAAACATCTTATAAATAGCAAATGCCCTACCAGAGCTAAGTTTAACGCCATTTATAAGATGTTTTTAATTTATTAAAAACGCCCTCGGAGGGAATCGAACCCCCATTTTAAGAACCGGAATCTCACGTGCTATCCGTTGCACCACGAGGGCTATATATAATCCCATACAAATTAGTATTATACCTGAAAAAGTAGTTTAAAACAAGTAAACTTAGTCAAATCACTAAAAAATAGCCTCTTCAAGGTCTATCATTTGACCTATTTTGACCAAGAGTGTATGATGAGGGTATCGTATAGAAAAGCTTTTTCTATCCTAAATATTTAAGCTCATACAGGAGGTTTTTGAATTATGAATTTAATTCCTACAGTTATTGAACAGACAAGCCGTGGAGAACGTGCTTATGACATTTATTCTCGCTTATTAAAAGACCGGATTATTATGCTTGGTAGCCAGATCAATGATGACGTGGCAAACTCGATCGTTGCACAGCTCTTATTTTTAGATGCCATAGATTCTGAAAAAGACATTTTCCTTTATATCAATTCGCCAGGTGGTAATATTTCCGCTGGTATGGCGATTTATGACACAATGAATTTTGTTAATTCTGATGTTCAGACAATTGGTATGGGAATGGCTGCATCAATGGGTTCTTTTTTACTTGCAGCTGGTACGAGTGGCAAACGTTTTGCCTTGCCAAATGCAGAAATCATGATTCACCAACCACTAGGCGGTGCACAAGGTCAAGCAACAGAAATTGAAATTGCTGCACGCCATATTCTTAAAATTAAAGAACGCATGAACCGCATCTTATCCGAAAAAACTGGGCAACCAATTGAGGTTATTGCTCGTGATACCGATCGTGATAATTTTATGGATGCAACGGAAGCTAAAGAATATGGTTTAATTGATGATATTATAGTAAACAGTTCAACTATTAAATAATGAAAAATGAGTGTAGAAGCTCACACGATTCAAAAAATTAGCGGAAATTCTATATTTCGAATACGACAAATCAAGCGAAAGCGTTTGTAATTGAAGAGGTTTGCCAGAAATCGGAAGCGTACAACTTCCGAAAATCTGGCAAACCTCTTCAATCGCGAGCGCTTGTCGCCGATTTATTTTGTTTATGTGTTATAACATTAAACCAACAATTGCACCTGTTACAAGGCTTACAAGCGTTGCACCAAGTAACAATTTCAATCCGAACTTCGCGACAACATTAGCCTGTGTTTTATCAATACTTTTCGTTGCTCCTACGATAATTCCAATTGAAGAAAAGTTCGCAAAGGAGACAAGGAAAGTTGAAATGATCCCCACTGTTTTTGGTGTCAAATCTCCAACAACTTTCGTCAGGTCAATCATTGCCACAAATTCATTTGTTACAAGTTTCGTTGCCATAATGCTCCCTGCTTCAACGATATCTTTAGCAGGAACTCCCATAATAAAGGCGAATGGCGCAAAAACATAGCCTAGAATCTCTTGGAAACTAATGCCGAAAATGGAATCAAAAACACCATTAACTCCGCCAATTAAGGCGATAAAACCGATCAACATAGCTCCAACAGTTACCGCAACAGTAAAACCTAGCATAATATATTCACTTAGCATTTCGAAAAACGAAGGACGTCTTTCTTCATTAATTTCTAAAATATCTTCCTCAGGGCTGACAGTGTATGGGTTGATAATATGTATAATGGTAAACCCGCTAAATAAATTAAGCACGAGTGCAGTCACTACATATTTAGGTTCAATCAATGTCATATAAGAGCCAACAACGGTCATTGATACGGTTGACATAGCCGATGCACAAAGCGTATATAAACGTTTGCTTGGTAAATCTTTAAGTTGATCTTTAAGTGTAATAAATACTTCAGATTGCCCTAAGATCGCAGCTGCTATTGCATTATACGATTCGAGCTTCCCTAAACCATTGATCTTACTAATCAAAAAGCCAATCGCACGAATAATAAGTTGTAAAATTTTAAAATGATGTAAGATCCCTATTAAAGCAGAAATAAAAACGATGGGTAACAATACAGTTAAGAAAAATGGCGCTTCCCCTTTATTCGCTATTCCGCCAAAAACAAAGTCTACACCTTCCTTAGCATAGCCTAAAATAGCACCAAACATATTGCTAATGCCTTTTATAACAACAAGGCCAGCCGATGTATTTAACAGGATATACGCCAAAGCAATTTGGACTACGAGCATTAAAATAATTGGTTTAATTCGAATCTTTTTTCGGTCACTACTGGCAAGAAAAGCAATTAAAAATGGCACTGCAATTCCTAGTATAAAAATTAAAAATTTCATTCAATAACCCCCTAGAAACGATAAATATAATACATCCCTTGTTATTATCGCCTATTCCTTACTACATGTAAATAGTTAATCCATGATTTAGGGTAAAAATATAAAAGTTTAGCGCGATGTTTTATTTGAATTTTCAATCTTCCTGTTTCAAATAAACGATAGCACCTCGATTTACAAGTTTTGAAAAGAAAATAAAGGCCATTTCTTTCAAAACCTGCAAAGCGAAAGTTGATGCCATTTATAACAGCTTTACCAAGCACGCCCATATTGTTTGGGGCCTTCAATTTTTTCTCCTAATTGTTCAGCAGCTACTTTTGCAAAATAAGGGTTACGCAATAGTTCGCGTCCAATAAAAATTAAATCAGCACGTTCATTACCAAGGATTTCCTCTGCTTGCAAGCCATTTGTAATTAAGCCCACAGCTCCCGTTGCAATTCCAGCAAAGCTCCGAATTTTTTCAGCAAAAGGAACTTGGTAGCCTGGATAGCTTTTTGGCATAACAGCGACAAGTCCACCTGCACTTACATCCAGCAAATCTACACCATCTGCTTTCATCCATTTCGCAAATGGGAGATAATCATCTATTTGTAAGCCTGCATGTGTATAATCTGTAGCAGAAATACGGACAAGTATTGGTCCATTCCAAACTTCGCGAACTGCTTTTATGACTTCACTTAAGATGCGGTAGCGATTACCAGCTGGTCCACCATATACATCTTCCCGGCGATTAGAAATAGGCGATAAAAATTGATGCAACAAATAGCCATGTGCCGCATGAATTTCAATAACATCGAAACCAGCTTCAAGAGCGCGAGAAGCAGCATGTCTAAAAGCTGCGACAATTTCATGAATTTCGCTGGTTGTTAATTCATCTGGTATTACGCTATCGTCATTAAAAGGAATACTTGAAGGAGCAACGATTTTACCTGGAATTTCTGCCTTTCGCCCAGCATGTGCTAGCTGAATGCCGATCTTAGCCTCGTGCTCATGCACACTATTTACAATTCGCTTAAGCGCTGGTATTTGTTTGTCGTCCCAAATGCCTAAGTCCAATGGAGAAATACGTCCTATTTTTGCGACTGCTGTTGCTTCAAGTAAAATTAAACCTGTTCCTCCTGCTGCACGTGAAACGTAATGTGCAAAGTGAAAATCAGTTGCTATCCCGTCACCTTTTTCAACAGAATACATACACATTGGCGCCATTACTAGGCGATTTTTCAATGTAATGTTTTGCAGTTTATAACTTGAAAATAATTTGGACATTCCTATTCGCTTCCTTTTCCTTTATTTTTGTGGCACTCTAAGTCCTACTTGTGAAGGGGATTCCCCTTTTTTTAAGCGTTCGGCGATCTCATCTATTTTGCGTAAACGATGATTGATACCAGACTTCGTTATTGGACCACTTGAAAGCATTTCACCTAACTCTTTTAGTGTAACATCTTCATAGGAAATCCGCAGTTCAGCAATCTCGCGTAAACGTTCGGGTAGCGCTTCAAGCCCTACTGCTTCTTGAATGTATTTAATATTATCAATTTGTCTAACCGCAGCATTAATTGTTTTATTTAAATTGGCTGTTTCACAATTTACAAGACGATTCACTGAATTTCGCATATCGCGCATGATACGGACATCTTCAAAATGGAGTAATGCCGTTGTTGCTCCGATAATACTTAGAAATTCCGTAATCTTTTCTGCTTCTTTTAAATAGGTGATAAAGCCCTTTTTCCGTTCAATAATACGTGCATTTAAATGAAATTGATTCATTAACGCACAAATGGCTTGATTATGCTCTTCATAAAATGAAAAAATTTCTAAATGGTAAGAAGAGGTTTCTGGGTTGTTGACCGAACCGCTTGCTAAAAAGGCTCCTCTTAGATAAGCACGTTTAATGGCACGCTTTTCGATAAACTTGGCATCGATATCTTTCGTAAAAGCAAAACTTTCATCCAAAATACGAAGATCGGTTAAAATTTCTTTTGTATTTACTTTAATACGTACGATATACACGTTATTTTTTTTCAACTTCATTTTTTTACGAACAAGAAGTTCTGCTTGAATATCATAAATGCGCTTTAATAACTGATACATCCGCCTTGCAATTGCAGCATTTTCTGTTTGTACGTCTGCTATCATCCTGCCATTTGAAAATGAAAGGACACCATTCATCCGAATAAAAGCAGATAATTCCGCTCTTGCTTCTTCATCCGTTACTTCAATATTAGTTAATTCTTTTTTTGTTTCCGAGGCAAAAGACATCGTTTATCAGCTCCTTTACTCTTTTTCAGGCAGTAGATTTAGCAGGGCTCTTGCTACCTTTTCGCCATCATGCCGTACTAAGCGGTCTTCCGTTGATAAGAAGTCCTCATATACAGCTTGAATGCCTAATTTAGCCATTCCATCAACGTCATGCTTGACTTGCATCACATCATCTGGAAAAAGTAGCTCTTTTGGTACATCAGAAATGTTGATTAACGTTTTATCAATAAAAGGAACCCCTACATGTTCATGAATAACCTGAATATGATCCGCATCGCTAAAGTCATCTGTTTCACCAATTTGCGTTAAGATATTCGTAATGTAAACTTTTGGCGCTTTAGATTCTACGATTGCTTGTGCTAGATCTTTTACCAATAAATTGGGCAAGATACTAGTATAGAGACTCCCTGGACCAATTGTAATCAAATCGGCTTCCTTAATGGCTTGAAGTGCTGAATCTAGTGGTTTGACATCTTTAGGTTCAAGAAAAACATGATCAATTTGTTTGCCTTGAAGAGGAATCATTGACTCACCGGTAACAATTGAACCGTCCTTCATTTTTGCTTTTAAAATAAGTGGTTTATCTGTTGCCGGAATCACTTTACCACGAATTCGCAAAACTTTTGAAAGAATGTCAATGGCAGCAACATAACTTTCATTCAGCTCCGACAACGCAATTAAAATTAAATTCCCAATAACATGTCCAGATAGCTCCCCATCTACATTAAAACGATATTGTAGCAATTCGACAAAACGCGGATCAACATTTGAAAGTGCGACCATAACATTGCGAATGTCACCTGGTGGCAAAACATCCATTTGCTTACGGATTTTACCAGAACTACCCCCATCATCTGCAACCGCTACAATGGCTGTCAAATTAATCTCTTGACCTTTAAGCCCTTCTAAAATAACGGGAAGCCCTGTGCCGCCACCTATAACCACAACATTAGGTCTATTTAATTTCTTCATATTACCTTTCCTTCCGCCGCAACATATCCCGGTGTGTGATTGTCGTTTCATATTTATTACCGATTGCTTTGCCCACATATTCAGTGAGAGCAACTGAACGATGCTGTCCACCAGTACATCCTATAGCAATAACAAGTTGTGTTTTTCCTTCTCGTTTATAAAAAGGCAATGTAAACATTAGAAGATCAATGACTTTATCTAGATATTCTTGCGTTTCTGGCCACTTCATGACATAATCATAAACTTCTTTATCTTTACCTGTTTGCGGACGCATTTTGTCAATATAATGTGGGTTTGGCAAAAAACGCACATCAAAAACTAAGTCAGCATCAATTGGTAAACCATATTTAAAGCCAAATGAGACAATTTGGACATTAAATACATCTTTTTCACTTTCCTTGAATTCCGCATTGATTCGATCGCGCAGTTCACGTGGCTTTAAATTTGATGTATTAATGACAATTTGCGCACGCCCTTTAAGTTCGCTTAGCATATCGCGTTCTGCCTTAATGCCGTCAATAATGGAGCCATTGGGTTCTAGCGGATGGTGTCGTCTTGTTTCTTTATAACGTGATACAAGCACCTGATCATCAGCTTCTAAAAATAAAATTTTTGTTGTAATAAAAGAAGTATTATCGAGTTCATCCAGTGCTACTTGGATCGAATCAAAAAATTCACGTCCACGCAAATCCATCACCAGCGCAATTCGATTCATCTTCCCGGTTTCTTTCATCAATTCCCAAAATTTAGGTAAAAGTGTTGGAGGTAAATTATCAACACAAAAATAGCCTAAATCTTCCAGTGATTGCATAGCAACTGTTTTCCCTGCTCCGCTCATTCCTGTAATAATAACCAATTGCAATTGACTAGCTGCCATAAATTTCCGTCCCTTCATTTCATATATCTTTTATTTTAGCACATTTTGCTTTGGAAAAAACGAAAAATGGATGAATGAATGATTAAATTCAAGCGGTAAACAAATGGCGAGTTGTGGAAATTGTTCATTTAAACTCCCAATTACAGATTTTGGCAGAACCTAGAAGCAGGCCCTGCCAAATTTATGAAATATAAGTGCTTTCGCCAATTTATTTTTCCACGTATTCCATTAGTGCGATTTTTATTTTCGTTAATTTATCAACGCTTGCTGCTTCATTTTGATCTTTTACACTGAAATAAAATTTAATTTTTGGTTCAGTCCCCGATGGACGCAAACAAAACCATGATCCATCTTCAAGATAAAATTTTAAAACATCTGCGCGCGGCAACGTGATTTTCTTTGTCTTATTTGTTTTTAAGTAAGTGATTTCACTACGTAAATAATCCTCTATGCGCTCAATTTTTTCACCGGCAATGTTTGTTATCGGCTCTGAGCGGAAGGTTGTCATGATCTCAGTAATCCGTTCAGTTCCATCTTTACCGCTTAATGTGAGTGACACTAAATCTTCTTTGTAATAACCAAACTGCTCAAAAAGCTGTTTAAGTTCATCATCCAAGCTTAGCCCTTGAAGTTTAGCATGAAGAGCCACTTCGGAAATAGCAAGGACAGCTTGAATAGCGTCTTTATCGCGTGTAAATGATTTGACCATATAACCATTACTTTCTTCATAGCCAAATTCAAATGTATGCGTATTATTTTCTTCAAAGGTTTTAATTTTTTCAGCAATAAACTTAAAGCCGGTTAAGACTTCAATCATGCTTACACCATAATATTCAGCAATGGCACTTCCTAGATCACTTGTTACGATTGATTTCAAAACAGCCGCATTTTCATGAAGTTCATTTTGAGCTTTTTTTTGTTTTAAAAGGTAGTTCAAAATTAAAACACCAATTTGATTCCCAGAAAGGACATGATATTCTCCCTCATTTGTACGAATAGCTACTCCAAGACGATCCGCATCTGGGTCTGTCCCAACCAAAATATCTGCATGGTGATTCTTACCATAACGAATAGCTAGATCAAAAGCTTCTCGGTTTTCTGGATTTGGTGACTTTACTGTGCTGAAATTAGGATCGTTAATAAATTGTTCATCTACTTTGATAATATTCGTAAATCCAGCTTGTTGCAGTGCTGGCACGCCTAAGATACCACCTGTTCCATGAAGCGGTGTAAAAACGATTTTAAGTTCAGAACCTTTTTCTTTTGTCATTTGCTGATTAACAGTAACTTCTTTTAACTTTTTAAGATAAGGTGTATCTACTTTTTCGCTGATAACTTCCAGAATACCGCTTTCTTTTAATTCAATAATATCAGCTGTTTTAACCGAAAAGATGTCTTCAATTTCATCCATATAAGCGGTTACTCTATCAGCACCTTGTGGAGGCATCTGTCCCCCATCTTCCCCGTAAACTTTATAGCCATTATATTCTGGTGGATTATGGCTTGCCGTAATCACGATACCGCTAAAACAATTCAGATATCGTACAGCAAATGAAAGCTCTGGTGTTGGTCGTAATGCTTCAAAAACATAGCTTTTAATGCCATATACTCCCAGCACAGCAGCACTCTCATAGGCAAATTCTTGCGACATATGCCGTGGATCATAAGCAATAACAACCCCACGTGCCTTTGCTTCTGTGCCGTTTTCCATAATATAACGTGCCAAACCTTCAGAGGCTTTTCGGATCGTATAGATATTCATTCGGTTCGTACCTGGACCGAGCACACCACGCATGCCAGCAGTACCAAATTCCATATTTCGATAAAAGCTATCTTCTAAAGCGCTAGAATTATCTTTTAGTTGCTTTAATTGATCTTTTAATTCTGGTAACAAATTGTGATATTGAAGCCACTTTTCATATTCTTCTTGCCAATTCATCCTATTGCTCCTTTCTAAATTAGTCTTCGTACCCGTTTGGATGTTTTGCATGCCATTCCCATGCTGAGGCGATAATATCTTTTATATCAGTATAAGTTGGTTGCCAATCGAGCGTTAATTTTACTTTCTCACTAGCAGCAATTAAAGTACTTGGATCACCTTGTCGTCTGGCTACTACCTTAGCTGGAATTACTTTTCCTGTAACCGCTCGAGCAGCTTCAAGCATTTCTTTTACCGAAAAACCCGCACTACTCCCTAAATTAAAGATATTGCTTGGTCCCCCTTTTTTTAAATATTCTAATGCTAGAATATGCGCTTCAATTAAATCGACGACATGAACATAATCACGAATACACGTCCCATCTGGCGTAGGGTAATCATCGCCAAAAATGGCTAGCTCAGAACGCTTTCCTTGAGCAACTTGTAAGATAATTGGAACAAGATGTGTTTCTGGAGTATGATCTTCACCAATTGAACCGTCTGCTTTTGCACCAGCAACATTAAAATAACGCAATGAAACGTACTTGATGCCATGCGCGATATCGCACCATTTCATCATTTTTTCCATAATGAGTTTTGTATCGCCATACGTGCTTTCTGGATTGGTTGCCATCTCTTCTGTAATCGGTACAACTTCTGGTTCCCCATATGTTGCAGCTGATGACGAAAAAACGATGTGCTTAACGCCAAATTCTTCCATCACTTCAAGTACAATTTGCGTGCCGTAAATATTATTATTTAAATAAAGAAGTGGCTTTTCCATGGATTCCCCAACAAGTGAGTTCGCCGCAAAATGGATAACACCTTCTACTTGTTCTTTTTCAAAAACAGTACGTAAAAAGGTTTTATCGCGAATATCACCTTGATAAAAATGTGCTTTTTCGTGCACCGCCTGCTTGTGGCCTGTTTGTAAATTATCGACAACTGACACATGATATCCACGATCTACTAATTGATCTACTGCATGCGAACCAATATAACCTGCTCCTCCAAGAACAAGTACGTTCATGCTGATTCCTCCTTTAGACTATTCAATCCTATCTTTTAATTCTACACTAGAAAAATACTGAGGTCACGAAAATTTGCACAAGTTTCACTAAATCGTCATAAATCATACAAAAAAGTCTGGACATAAACAAGCCACTCACGATTTAAGAGGTTTGTCAGACTTCCGGTTCTCACGCACAATCGTACGCTCCGCTTCTGACAAACCTCTTAAATACAAATGTTTTCGTTCTATTTTTTAAACCATATTTTCTTAAAAAATAGAGCTGAATCACATGACACCCAAACTCATTTTTCACTCAATTATATATCAATAGAGGCTAATTCTTCTTTTAGCTCTTCAACATATTTCTGCGCATTTTGACCTGCAATGCCGCCATCGCCTGTTGCAGTAACAATTTGACGCAATGTTTTGACACGAACGTCCCCAGCAGCAAAAATACCTGGGACAGCCGTGCGCATTTCGTCATCTGTTATGATATAGCCCTCTTCATCTGTAATCCCCAAATCGCGAAAAGCACTTGTAAGTGGTACAAGGCCAACATAAATGAAGACCCCATCAGTGCTAACTTCTCGCGTCGTTCCATCTTTAGTCGAAATCAATTTAACGCCAGTGACTTTATTTCCATCGCCAAAGATTTCTTCAACTGTCGAATCCCAAACAAATTCTACCTTCTCATTGCGAAAAGCTCGATCTTGTAAAATCGGTTGGGCTCGTAATTTATCGCGCCGATGAACGATTGTCACTTTGCTTGCATAGCGGGTCAAATAGTCCCCTTCTTCAACAGCCGAATCGCCTCCACCAACCACAATTAATTCACGGTTTTTGAAAAATGCACCATCACATACAGCACAATAAGAAACACCTCGACCGCTTAATTCATCTTCACCAGTTGCTCCTAGTTTGCGATGTTCTGCACCTGTAGCAATGATCACAGCACGTGCTTTAAAGCTTTTTGTACCTGCCGTAACCAGCTTATATTCTTTCAAATCTTCAATTCCTTTGATATCGCCATAAGCATATTCTGCTCCGAATTGTTTGGCTCCTTCAAACATTTTTTCTGATAAATCCGGGCCAAGTATATTCACATAACCAGGGTAATTTTCTACATCTGCAGTATTAACCATTTGTCCACCGGGAACCCCACGTTCAATCATTAATGTGTCTAAATCAGCACGAGATGTATATAAAGCGGCAGTCATCCCAGCTGGACCTGCTCCAATAATAATAACGTCATAGATTCTTTCTTCACTCGCCATAAAGCGCCCTCCTCTAGTTAGCCTAAGCCTTAAAACAAGCTTAATATGAAATTCTGAAAACGTCTATCGATCTGCTCATAAACTAGATATAGCAAATTGCTTCTACATCAATATGGCAAAACGCAGCAGCTTCATCTTCTTCCCAATTTAAACAATGCACTAAGAAGAAAGCTGCCAGTTCTGCTGTCTTCTCCTCGGGCCACTTACTTTCCATTTTGAATAGGTGCGAAGCCATTTTATGGTAAAAAGAAAGATACTCGCTTGAAAGTGATAAGCCTTGCTCCTCGTAAAAATGCCAAACCTTCAACAATTCAGCACCATTTTGTTCTAATGTATCTGGTAAATAATCCAGTTTAGTAAATATAAGATGTTCTAAATAACTCCATTTACTCATATCAAAAAGCGGATGAAACAATACAATTTCCGCCCGAGTAGCCGAAATCGATAAAGCATACACCCCAATGAAGCGATACACTTCGTCTTCTGCATCAAGCAGCGTTAATACTTCAATAATATCATCAGCAAAATTCACTTTTTCATGCCAAGGAAAATCGCTGTGTTCATAGATATCACAATCTAGAAATTGCTGCCACATCGCCTTAGATTCTTCTAAAAAATCAAGATGAAAAGCCGACTTAGCATAATAATAACAATACCTAGCACGATCTGTTATCTCTAAATCGTCAACTGTTTGAAACAACCTCCAAGCTTGTTTATATTCACCAGCCATTGCATGAATAATTGCCAGTCGCTCCTTATGATAAGCCAAAACAGGAAGAATATTTTTTAATTGATGATAGAAAAAATGCGCCTTTTCCTGTTGATTTTTAAAGTAGTAATAATGATACATATCTGCTAACCCAAGCAAGTTCCCAGGGTTACGCTCTAATAAATCAGCCAATATCTTAAGCCCTTTTTCTTCCAATAACTGCTCAAAATAAAGCGCAGCAAGTTGATTATACGCTGGCCAAAAATTAGGTCGCTCATTCAACACTTTTTCTAAAAATTGGCAAGCCGAAGAACTGTCTTCTTCAGCCAAATACTGATTAATTTCTTTTTTATATTCGTAAAATTCTTGCTCATAATGACTAAAACGACTTTCAAGCATACCAGCAATCGGCGTTTCTTCAAGTAAAATATGTGCAAGATCATCCGCTTCTTCTTTATATTCGCCATTTGGATTTAGCTCCAAATAACGTCGAACATATTGCAACGCTCGCCGATAATCTTTCATATAAGCAAAATTATTAGCAATAAAATAATAGCATTCCGTCATCTCTGGACTAATTTCTTCTAAAATTCGCCTAAGCAGCTGATTCGATTCATAAAATCGCCTAATCTCAGTGTAACAGATCGCCAGTTGACACATAATAACTGGTTCACGAGGCTCAAGTTCGTTCGCTCGCTTTAAAAAGCGAATCGCTTCTTTGAGATTTTCTTCTCTGAAAAAAGTTAAACCTCTTTGAAAATAAAATTGACCGCTCGGGAGAAAATGAACGATCTTCGTTACTTCTTTTTTCACTTTCTCCCCTCCATTTCTTCTTTGATAATAAAAAGTGCTTTTTTCATTTCATTTGCATAGGATTACTTGTAACAAAAGCACCCGGTGGAATATTTTTTGACACGACTGTTCCTGCTCCAATTGTAGCGTTATCACCAATTATAATGCCGGGTAAAATTGTTACATTTGCACCAATTAAGACATTATCTCCAATAATAACCTCACCAACACGATATTCCTTGATTAAATACTCATGTGTCAAAATCGTAGTATTGTAGCCAATAATTGTATTTGAGCCAATTGTAATCTTTTCAGGAAAAAGCAAATCGGGCGTCGCCTTATAAGCAAAGGCCGTTTTCGCACCGATTTCCATGCCTAACAGTTTACGGTATAGTTTCCTTTTACCCGCAATCCATGGAAAAAAACGACAACATTCAATAATTATTGTATTTTTCAATACCCGCCAGAAAGAAACGGATTGATAAAGATGAAATAACGGGTTTTCATTGTTATTTTTTGCAGGAAAACTTTTCACATCCCGCATGCTTTACTGCTCCTCACTTCTTACAATTTTAAGTAAATCGCCCATTGTTGCTAACATATAATCAGGATGATAATTTTGTAAATGCTGAACACCCTTAATTGTCCAAGAAACTCCTGCTGTGAGCGTCCCCGCATTTTTTCCTGCTAAAATATCATGATAATTATCGCCCACCATAATAGCCTCATCCGCTGTAGCGTTTAAGAGCGATAACGCCATCTTTATTCCTTCTGGATCAGGTTTTGCTTGATTTACTTGATCAAGCCCAATCACAACTTGAAAAAATTTATCTAAACCGGTTAATTTTAATCCGCGCATGATCACATCATATCGCTTCGTTGAGACGATAGCTAGTTTGTAATTTTCTTCGTAAAGTGCCCGCACAGCTTCATATACTCCATCATATTCAAGAACTAAAGCATCATGGTTGGCGATATTGTGCTCTCGATAAACAGCTGTCATTTCATCAACCCGATCTGGTAAAAATTGTTGAAATGTCTCACTAAGTGGCGGACCAATAAACGGCAAAATATCTTCACGCGTAAACACCTGATTTGGGAAAAAAAGACTTAACGTTTCTGTAAAACTAGCAATAATTAGTTCATTTGTGTTAATTAATGTTCCATCTAAATCAAATAATAACGTTGTCAATCGTTTTGTCATTTCTACTCGCCTCTTTTTGTCATCAATTTATTTTTTACCAAACTTGTTATCTAAATAATATGGCGGATTCGTCTTCACACGGCGATAAACGATTAGCGCAATGGCAACAAAAATGAGTACAACTGCTAAAACTTGAGAAACGCGAAATGCACCCCACATCAAGCTATCTGTTCGCATCCCTTCCACAAAAAAGCGTCCAAATGAATACCAAATAAGATAACTTAAGAACAATTCTCCGCGTTTGATTTTTGTCCGACGAAGAATGAGCAACACAATAAAACCAAGCACATTCCATAAGCTTTCATATAAAAAAGTCGGCTGATAATATGCCCCATCAATGTACATTTGATTAATAATAAAATGAGGCAAATGGAGACTTTCAAGAAACTGACGAGTGGTTTCCACACCATGTGCTTCTTGATTCATAAAATTCCCCCAGCGTCCAATAGCCTGAGCAATAATCAAACTAGGCGCAGCTATATCTGCAAGCTGCCAAAAAGAGATCTTCCTTTTCCAAGCAAAGACAATCGCTGTTATAACCGCTCCAATTAAGGCACCATAAATAGCAATCCCGCCGTGCCATATTTTAATGATTTCACTTGGATTATCTTTATAATAACTCCATTCGAAAACAACATAATAAATCCGCGCACAAATAATAGAAATTGGAATTGCCCAGATTAGTAAATCCACATATAATTCCTTGTTAAGGCCACGTTTCGTCGCTTCTCTAAGCGCAAGTAATAACGCAATCACTACAGCTGTCGCAATGATAATCCCATACCAGTGAATAGAAATACCACCTAGTTTGAGAGCTATTGGATTGAGCGGCTTAATAGCATTAAACATCTTCTACCTTCTTTCTTTAACGATTAATCGTTAATACTTCGATTATGATTAATTAATTTGTTTAGATCTTGCGTAAATTGTTCAGCCGCATTGTACCCCATGTTCTTAAGACGAAAGTTCATCGCCGCAACCTCAATGATGACTGATAAATTTCGTCCTGGCCGAACAGGAATTGTAATTTTAGGGACATCCATGTCAAAAATACGTGTTTTTTCTTCATCTAGACCGACACGATCATAATGCTTTTCAGAATCCCAATTTTCCAAATGAACAACGAGTGTAATTTTTTTACTTGAACGCACTGCTCCGGCTCCAAACAATGTCATCACATTGATAATACCTAGACCGCGTATCTCTAGTAAATGTTCAATAATCGCAGGTGAAGAACCAATTAATGACAATTCATCTTCTTGACGAATTTCGACATTATCATCTGCAACAAGTCGATGCCCACGTTTTACAAGTTCTAATGCTGTCTCACTTTTCCCAACGCCGCTATTTCCAGTAATCAAAACACCTAACCCATAAATATCAACAAGGACACCATGCATTGAAATTACTGGTGCAAGCTTGCTTTCTAAAAAATTGGTTATGTAAACGGAAAGCCTTGTTGTTTTAAGGCGCGAACGAAGGACAGGTATACTGACTTCCGAAGCGGCTTGAATAAGTTCTTTAGGCGTTTCTAGATTACGTGATACAACGAAAGCCGGCGTTCTACTTGTACACATTTGCCGGTAACGCTTTAGCCTTTCTTTCGGTTCCATTCCTTCTGAAAAAGAGATTTCAGTCATTCCAAAAAGCTGGACACGATCTTCAGGATAATAGGAAAAAAAGCCAGTTAATTCAAGCCCTGGACGTGACAGGTCACTTGTTAAAATCGGCCGTTCCAGCCCTTCTTCAGCACAAACTAATTCTAATTGTAATCGTTCCTTTAGTTCTTTTACAGAAACTGATTTCGACATGTAAGTAAACCCTCCATATAAATTGTGAGTGATTTAACTGCCCACTTGCAGCTAGACGATTATTCTTATTTTAACACTTCAAAAGAGTTTCTAACAGTTTTTTCTTATAATTAAAATATACTAAGATTAGTGGACGGCCCGCTTAACAAAAAAAGCTGTCCACTAACCTTAGTATATTTACTACCTTTAGTTCTTTTTTTCCCAGAGTACTGAATTAATAATTAGATTAGCAAATGCCATAATAGCAGCTAAAATTAAAGCCGTACCAAAACCATCAATCACAAATGAGCTTCCCATAAAATAAGTAGTCAACTTAAGCATTAACGCATTAATGACAAAAGTAAATAATCCCAACGTAAAAATATTAATTGGCAAGGTTAAGATAAAAAGGACTGGACGCACAAGCATGTTTAAAATGGCTAAAATAAAGCTTGCTAAAACAGCTGTTCCAAAACCGGCAACATGAAAGCTTGAAAAGAAACCTGATAATGCAACAAATAAAACAGCATTAATAATAACTCCGGCTAACCAGCGCATAGCCTGCCATCACTCCCATTCAGAACTTGTATCTCGAGGCATGATAATCATCGCGACAATATACAGTATAACACCTGTGAAGGCAAATAGTCCAAAAAGCGCCCAAACAATTCTTACAACAGTCACATCAATACCAAAATATTCCGCTATACCACCGCAAACACCAGAAAGCATCTTTTGGTCTGACGATTTTCGCAATTTTTTCATTTAATTATCCTCCTCAGGTGAAATTGGTTTTTCTGTTAATTCGGTTACTTTTATAATTCCTGTATTAACTTGTGCTTGTAAGGTTGCGGTGCTCATTTCATCCGCATTTTGTGTAAAGACAAAGCTTTGAGCAGAACTATCCCACACTTTTGCATTTTTCAAATCAAAATAGATTTTTTCGCGTTTTGTGCCCATCGTTCCATCAACGTTCCAGCTTGATGGGATTTGGATACGAATATCACCTTTAGGTGCCTTCAAATCGACTGAAGTAGCTGTATCATTTTCAAGTGCTAAATCAATATCTCCTTGCTCAGCATTCATAACGATTGTTAAGAATTTTCCACTTAGCAGAATGTCCCCCCGTGCGGTTTTCATATCAACATTTTCAATATTGCTCTCGTTACAATAAATTTCACCATCTAAAGCTTCGGTGCTTAAAAACTTCCCACTTGCTCTTGACGAACGAATATCGCCATGATGTACTTTAACCATCCCATCTTCTACTGCCAAATCATTATATTTCAAACTACCGTTAAGCAATTGAATCTTTATTTGTTCATATAAACGATTAGGCAAAGTTAAGGTAACGTTTGTTTTCAAAATTTCTTTTTTTGATTCAAAAGTAAAGCATTCTTGATTAATGTCTAACATCGTTTGACTGAAAAAGCAATCCCACAATTGGTCTTCACTAAACTGGCGTACTGTTCTTGCACGCTCATGCACAGCTAATTCAACACGCATTTTTAATGTTTCGTTTTCCCAAGTATCAATAGTTACGTCTCCTGTTGCAATACGTAATGCGATTTCTTTGCAAGTTGTATTTTCAAAAGTGAACTCACGTACAGGCCACTGTTTGGGTTCTTGTACTAAAGGCTCTCTTTCGTGTTTTCCTTTATGAACATGCGTATGAACGTGTGTTCGATGTCTTTTTTTCATGCGATCTATTTGTTCAAATCTTGCTCTTCTGCGATTAGAAGCATAGCGCGCTTTTTCTTCTGCTTTACGTCTGTGCTGTTCTAAAACCTCTTCATTGCTTAGATCATCAGGAGGGATGATGAATAAAGCAATGATATAAGCGATAAACGCAATTCCTGTCTTTACTGTTACGATAGCAACCACAACAAAAATCAAACGGAGTAAGGTCGCATCAATTCCCGTGTATTCGGATAACCCACCAAAAACACCACCGATTTTGCGGTCAACTCGAGATCTTTTTAACTTTTTCCCCATGTCGCTCGCTTCCTTTCTTTGTTTTTCTTAGGGAGTATAAACTAATTGCCTTTTAGTTTATTACTTTGCTTCACGTACTTTAACAGTCCCTGTAGTTGCTTCTGCTTCAATCTGAACGGAGGCACTATTATTTTCTGGCATTTTTGTAAAAACAACTGATTTATTGACGGATTCTTTTTTGGATTGTAGTACTTCAGCTTCTTTAATATCAAGTTGTATTTTACCGAGATTCGTATGAAGTTTGCCATCTTTACCAATTTCGCCCGGTAGAACAATATCGATGTTGCCAGCTCCGGTTTTTGCTTTAATTCGTACGGCTTCTTCCCCTGTTAGTTGATAATTGACATTGCCGTTTTTGGTTTGTAAGGTTGTCGAATAAAAATCACCTTTTACAGCAACATTTCCATTAAATGTTTTTAAAGCTACATCACGAATAACACCATTTTGAATGCGGACATTCCCATTAATTGACTCAATTTCAGCTAAAGTCGCATCTAATGTCCCAACACTAATATTTCCGTTTGTTGTTTTGGCAAATAAATCACGACCTGTTAATTCATCAATATGAAAGTTGCCATTTAAGATCTTGATGGAAACATAGTCATACTCGCGACGTGGCAAATATACGGTTAGATTAGTGATGATTTGCTTCGATTTAGATTCAAATCGAAGGGTTTCTTCATCTACTCGTAAAGTTGTACGATCAAAGAAAATTTTCATTGCTTCTTCTTCAGGATATTCCCTGAAAAGCTTGATCATTGCATGAATTTTAATGTCATCATTATCTGACGGTTTAAATTCAACATTCCCATTTGCTATCTCAAATTCAAGAATAGAAAGGGTTGTATCATGATAAACAAAATCACGCTCTAATTTTGTTGAAGTTAGAAACGGAAATGGCATGTCTTTTACTTGATTAAATGCTTTATTTAAAAATGAACCGAATTTCTCACCTGCCTGTGAAAAATCATTGATTACGTTTTTAAATGGTTCTTCATTTTTATTTCTTTTATCAGTATCTTCATCTTGCTTGTTCCACTCATTCTTATTGTGCTGTCTGTTTGACTCGCGTTTACTGCCGTGGTGATAAGGGTTATCTTGTGTGTTCCAACCATGCGTGTAATCGTGGTTTTCACCCTTTTCGCTGTTATCTTTATGGGGAGAATCTGCTTTTCGAATATGTTCAGTCGCTGCTGTTTCCCCTTCTTTTTTTGAAATATTTTCAAGCAATGTTAGTGCTTCATCTGTGGAAATTATACCTTGCTTAACAAGTTCGAGAATACGTTTACGTTCATTTTCCATTTTAAAATGACCTCCTAAAATAATCGGTATAGGTTTTCTATGTTCTTATTATGAAGCAGTTTTCATTTTCTGTCATACACCCTAAGAACGATTCTTTATTTAGACTTTGGGTAGATAAACGATTGAAAAGGGCTGCCAGACTTCCGATTCTCACGTACAG
This sequence comes from Listeria sp. PSOL-1, assembly GCF_902806445.1. Lineage (NCBI taxonomy): Bacteria > Bacillati > Bacillota > Bacilli > Caryophanales > Listeriaceae > Listeria > Listeria sp. PSOL-1. The sequence continues at coordinate 1,681,298 of NZ_LR760298.1, forward strand.
TCGTACGCTCCGGTTTCTGACAACCCTATTCAATGCAAACGCTTCGCTCGATTTGTCGCATTCGAAATGTAGTACCTATGCTACGTTTTTCTTAAAAACAAAACTAAATCGCAAAATGTCAAAAGCTTTTATCGGTCAATCTTTCTGGGCTTTTTTGACTTTAGCTGCTGTTCGCTTTTTATCTCGTTCTAAGATTGGTTTAAGGTACTTCCCAGTATACGATTTTTTCACTTTAGCTACTTGTTCTGGTGTTCCAGTGGCAATAACCTGCCCACCACCATCTCCACCTTCTGGGCCAAGATCGATTAAATAATCAGCTTGTTTGATGACATCTAGATTATGCTCAATGACAAGTACCGTATCACCGTTATCATTGACCAAGCGTTGTAGTACTTTTAACAATCGATTAATATCATCGGCATGAAGTCCAGTTGTTGGTTCATCTAAAATATAAAATGATTTTCCGTTACTACGTTTGTGTAGTTCTGAAGCTAATTTAACACGTTGCGCTTCACCGCCTGATAATGTTGTAGCTGGTTGACCTAGCCTAATATAACCTAGACCAACATCAACAATTGTCTGTAATTTACGAGCGATTTTAGGTTGATTTTTAAAGAATTCTAAACCTTCCTCGACAGTCATTTCTAAAATCTCAGCAATGTTTTTCCCTTTGTAACGAATATCAAGCGTTTCACTATTATAACGTTTTCCTGAGCAAACCTCGCACGGCACATACACATCTGGTAAAAAATGCATTTCAATTTTGATAATCCCATCGCCTTTACATGCTTCACAGCGACCGCCTTTCACATTAAAGCTAAAACGTCCCTTTTTATAGCCACGTATTTTAGCGTCATTTGTGCTAGCAAAAAGATCGCGTATGTCATCAAAAGCTCCAGTATAAGTTGCTGGATTTGAACGTGGTGTTCTGCCGATTGGCGACTGATCAATATCGATCATTTTTTCTAGATTTTCAATGCCTTTGATTTCTTTGTGTTCGCCTGGTTTGACGTTACCTCGATTTAATTTTCTTGTTAACGCTTTGCGCAAAACTTCATTGACAAGCGAACTTTTTCCAGAGCCGGATACACCAGTCACGCAAGTAAAGGTGCCAAGCGGTATATCTACTGAGACATTTTTAAGGTTATTCGCCTTTGCTCCAACAACTTGAATTTTATTGCCATTTCCTTTGCGACGTTCAGCAGGCACTGGGATAAATTTTTTCCCAGATAAATAATCTCCGGTAATGGAAGCTTTATTTTTGGCAACTTCGGTTGGTGTACCTGCTGCAACAACCGTTCCTCCGTGTTCACCAGCGCCAGGGCCAATATCAATGAGGTAGTCTGCTGCCATCATTGTATCTTCATCATGTTCAACGACAATCAATGTATTACCAATATCACGCATGCTTTGAAGTGTACTTACAAGCCGATCATTATCACGCTGATGCAAACCGATCGAGGGCTCATCGAGAATATACAAGACGCCTGTTAAACGCGAGCCAATTTGAGTGGCAAGCCTAATGCGTTGTGCTTCTCCACCAGAAAGTGTCCCTGCTGCTCGGCTAAGTGTAAGGTAATTTAAGCCGACATTTTTCAAAAAGCCTAAGCGATTCTTCACTTCTTTCAGGATTGGCGCAGCAATTTGACTTTCTTTATCTGACATCTCTAGCTTATCAAAAAACGCGAGTCCTTCATCGATCGAAAAATTGCTAATTTCCCCCAGATGATGACCACCAATCTTTACAGCTAAAGCTTCTTCTTTTAAGCGATAGCCATGACAAGTTGGACAAGGTAAATCTGTCATATACTGTGACATTTGTTCCCGTGTAAAATCTGAATTCGTTTCGCGATAACGACGCTCAACATTTGGCAAAATCCCTTCAAATGGCATCCATGTTTCGCGTGACATACCGAAATCATTTTTGTATTCAAAGAAAAATTCTTTTGTACCAGAGCCATTTAAAATAATGTCAAGCTGCTCTTTAGGTAGCTTTTCGAGCGGTACATCCATATCGATACCGAACTCTTTACAAGCTGAACTGAGCATTTGTGGATAATATTGTGAACTAATTGGGCGCCAAGGTACAATTGCTCCGTCATTCAGACTAAGCGACCGATCTGGGATAACGGTATCAACATCCACTTCTAGTTTTGTCCCTAAGCCATCACAAGTTGGGCAAGCACCAAATGGACTATTGAAAGAAAACATCCGCGGTTCTAATTCCCCAACAGTAAAACCACAATATGGACAAGCATAATGTTCACTGAAAAGAAGTTCTTTTTCACCAATAAGATCGACAACTGCATAACCATCTGCTAACTTGAGGGCAGCCTCTAATGAATCGTAAAGTCGTGAATGAATGCCTTCTTTAATAACAATCCGGTCAATGATAATATCAATTGAATGTTTTTTATTTTTTTCAATGGTGATATCATCAGTAATGTCATAAACTTCCCCATCAACACGAATACGAACATAACCTTGCTTTTTGATTTCTTCTAGTGTTTTCTTATGTGTTCCTTTCTTACCGGAAATAATAGGGGCTAGCACTTGCAGTCGTGTTTTTTCTGGATATTCTAGAACACGATCAACCATTTGCTCAATCGTTTGTGACGTAATTTCGATTCCATGATTTGGGCAAATTGGATGGCCAACACGTGCGTATAGTAATCGTAAATAATCATGAATTTCGGTAACTGTACCGACTGTTGACCTTGGATTTCGGCTTGTTGTCTTTTGATCAATTGAGATAGCTGGACTTAAACCTTCAATTAAGTCAACATCAGGCTTATCCATTTGTCCTAAGAATTGTCTAGCATAAGCTGAAAGTGATTCCACATAACGGCGTTGGCCTTCCGCATAAATGGTGTCAAAAGCAAGTGAGGATTTCCCAGAACCAGAAAGTCCGGTCATGACGACAAGTTTATCGCGGGGGATTTCGACATTTACATTTTTTAAATTATGAGCTCTGGCTCCTTGAATAACAATTTTATCTTTGTTCAACTTCGCTTCATCCTTCCGCCTTTAATTCAAGCAGTGCATCGCGTAACTCAGCGGCACGTTCAAAATCAAGCGCTTTGGCAGCTTCTTTCATGTCGTGCTCCATTTCTTCTATCAAAGCTAAGCGCTCTTTTTTCGACATTTTGCTAACATCTCGTAATTTCTCGTCTTCTCCACTTTCGACAGCAGTGGTCGCAGCAATAACGCCACGAATTTCTTTACGGATTGTTTTTGGCGTAATGCCATGTTCTTGATTATATACTTCTTGGATTTTACGCCTACGCTCTGTTTCATCAATTGAAGTACGCATGGAATCTGTCATTCGATCAGCATACATAATGACACGTCCATTTTCATTACGTGCGGCTCGTCCCATCGTTTGGATGAGTGAGCGCTCTGAACGTAAAAAGCCTTCTTTATCTGCATCAAGAATCGCAACAAGTGATACTTCTGGTAAATCAATACCCTCTCGAAGCAAATTAATTCCAACAAGCACATCAAATACGCCTAGCCGCAAATCACGGATAATCTCAATTCGTTCTAGTGTCTTCACTTCTGAATGAAGGTACTGCACTTTAATTCCTGCTTCTTTTAAATAATCGGTTAAGTCCTCTGCCATTTTTTTCGTTAATGTTGTAACAAGTACGCGCTCATCTTTTTTGATACGATCATTAATTTCATCCATCAAGTCATCGATTTGGCCTTGGATAGGGCGCACTTCGACAATTGGATCAAGAAGTCCAGTTGGTCGGATAATTTGTTCAACGACTTCGGGCGTTCTTTCTAATTCGTAAGGACCTGGTGTGGCTGAAATAAATGTGATTTGATTAATATGCTTTTCAAATTCTTCTAAACGTAACGGCCTATTATCAAGGGCAGATGGTAAGCGAAATCCATGATCGACAAGCATTTGTTTTCGCGCTTGGTCACCGTTATACATCCCTTTAATTTGTGGCATTGTGGCATGTGATTCATCAATGACGATTTGAAAATCATCTGGGAAATAATCAAGTAAAGTATAGGGTGTAGATCCAGCAGGTCGCAAAGCTAGATGCCTAGAATAATTTTCAATACCTGAGCAATAGCCCATTTCTTCCATCATTTCAAGATCATAATTGGTACGTTGCTCTAATCTTTGCGCTTCGAGTAATTTATTATCATCGCGTAATGCCTTTAATTGTTCTGCAAGTTCTATTTTAATGTTCTCAACCGCTTGACGCATGATGTCTGGCCTTGTGACAAAGTGAGAAGCTGGAAAAATGGATACTTGTTCTCTGTCACCAATAATTTCACCAGTTAGTGCATCAACTTCGCGGATTCGTTCGATTTCATCCCCAAAAAATTCAACACGCATACAGTGCTCATCTCTTGAAGCTGGAAAAATTTCAACAACATCTCCGCGCACACGGAAACGGCCACGCTGAAAATCAATGTCGTTCCGATCATACTGAATGTCAACCAATTTACGCAGCAAGCCATCTCGGCTAATCTCCATTCCTTTGCGAAGAGAAACAAGCATTTCACCATACTCTTCCGGGGAACCTAAACCGTAAATACAAGATACACTAGCAATGATAATAACATCTCGTCGTTCAAAAAGAGCAGCGGTTGCAGAGTGACGTAATTTATCAATCTCATCATTGATACTTGCATCTTTTTCAATGTACGTATCACTTTGTGGCACATAAGCTTCTGGTTGATAATAATCATAATAGCTTACAAAGTATTCTACTGCATTATTTGGAAAAAATTCTTTAAACTCACTATATAATTGCCCTGCTAATGTCTTGTTATGCGCCATGACAAGCGTTGGTTTATTGATTTCTTGAATGACATTTGAAATGGTAAATGTTTTACCTGTACCGGTTGCACCAAGAAGTGTTTGATGTTTTTGACCACTTTCAATACTAGCAACAAGCTCTTTTATTGCATTTGGTTGGTCTCCTGATGGTTTATATGCGGAAACTAAGTCAAATTTATCAGTCAATGATTTCCCTCCGTTCTACATCAAATCCTGTTCTAACCTATTATCCTTATTTTAACATATATTTTATATCCTTCCCAGCAAAAAGCGAACGTATTTTCGCTTTTTTATACATGAAAGACAGAAAAAACGCAATCAAAATTTGATCACGTTTTCTTTTTATTTTACCACTATCTTTGCTTTTTCCCTATTAATTCGCTTTCGTGTTTTACTTTAGCCGTCTTAGCATCATTCCGGATAAAAAAAAGCCAATTACCATTGAAAAAGCATCTATTATGATAACTGAAAAAGAAGAAGTATAACCCATTTTAGCGCTAGCAGTAATCAGCCCCAACATTAAGATCAAGGCAACGAAGCGATTATATGTGACTCGTGCGAATAAAAGAATAAGTAGTCCTGGGAAGAAAAAAGCAGACAGAATTTGATCCAACTCCTTTTCAGCTCCTTTAATCATTTTCTTTTAGTGCTCGTGTAATAATATCTGCTGTAAGTTCAGGTAAATCCGTTTTGTTAATTCCTTTTTCAGCTAACATTTCTGGTAAAATTTCTTTTAAAAAGTATTTCACTGAGCTAAGCTTACGATATTCATAAATAGTGGCCAAGGCTTCACTATAAATTTCAATAAAAATGGCCTCGGGATTCCCTTTTTGAATTTCGCCAAAAGACTCATATAATAAATCTACTTTATCAGCAATCGCTAATATTTTACCTTCTAAAGTTTGATCTTTTCCTTCTTTTAATAGATGGCGATAAAATGCCTGGAATTCTTTTGGAATCTCCCGTTTGATAAAATTGCGTGCCATGCTTTCTTCTACTTCTGAAAGCATTCCGCGCAACTCTTCTGTAGCATATTTAACAGGTGTTTTAATGTCACCAATGAACAGTTCAGAATAATCATGGTTAAGCGCTTTTTCATATAAAACACGCCAATCAATCTTATTCCCAGCTTGTTCTTCTACATATCCTAAAAACTGGGCAATGTTGGTTACTTTGAAAGAATGCTCGGCAACAGAATGTTCTTGGTATTTGAACTTGCCTGGACAACGGTAAATATTTTCTAAGTCAACTAAACTCTTGAAATATTGATGAATTCCCATATCATATCACTTCTTTCCTTACAACATGATTATTTTTTTGACAGTCGTTTGTCCATTCATTATTTTCCGTCGACAATATTTGTCATTAACTTTACCACAATTTTTTACAAATGAGCAAAAAAAGAGTTTGGAGCACGAATGAAATAAATCGAGATACTCTTATTTCGTTTACGCTCTAAACTCTTTATTTTTTATTTAGTCTAAATTTTTCACTTGTAAAATTCGTGTGGAATTAAGCACAGCGAGTAGTGTTACACCTACATCAGAAAAAACAGCTTCCCACATTGTAGCAAAACCAAACGCCCCAAGCGTCAAGAAAATTCCTTTCACAACTAAAGCAAAAATGATATTTTGCCAAACAACCTTTCTTGTCCGTTTAGCAATATTAATGGAAGTAGCGATTCGTGACGGCTCATCGGTCATAATAACAATATCCGCGGCTTCAATCGCTGCATCTGAACCTAAGCCTCCCATCGCAATGCCGACATCAGAACGGGCAAGAACTGGGGTGTCATTAATCCCGTCTCCTACAAATGCTACTTTTTCTCTTGAATGGGCTTGCTCCATGATTTTTTCTACTTGTGTAACTTTATCTTGTGGCAATAATTCGGAATAAACTTCATCTACGCTAAGATTTTTAGCCACTTCTTGACCGACTGCTCTCGCATCGCCGGTTAACATCACGGTCTTTTTGATATTAAGTTTTTTAAGTGCGGTTATTGCTCCTTTAGCATCGTCTTTCACTTCATCAGAAATAATCAAGTAGCCAGCAAATTTTTGATCAATAGCAACATAAACGATCGTCCCACTCGTTTCTGGCGCATCAACCTGAAATTCTCCTTGCTGCATCAATTTAATATTTCCCACAAGAACTTGTTTTCCATCAATATTCGCTTTAATTCCATGTCCTGAAACTTCTTCATAATCAGCAATTCTTTCATCAGCTATTGTTTTTCCATATGCTTTTTTAATCGATGTAGCAATCGGGTGATTCGAATGCACTTCAGCAATTGCTGCATATTCACTGATTTCTTCTGATGAAAATCCTTCTGCTGGAACAATTTTTGTTACCTCAAAAATTCCTTTTGTTAGCGTCCCCGTTTTATCAAAGACAACATATTTTACATCGTTTAACGCTTCTAAATAGTTACTTCCTTTGACTAAAATACCTTTTTTACTTGAAGCACCAATCCCGGCAAAGAACCCTAGCGGAATTGAAACAACCAACGCACATGGACAAGAAATAACAAGGAAGACAAGCGCCCGGTAAATCCAATCTGAAAATGTTTCCAAAGAGAACACAAGTGGTGGAATAACAGCAAGCAATAAAGCGATAATGACAACTGCTGGTGTATAGTATCTTGCAAACTTAGTGATAAAATTCTCTGTTGGCGCTTTACGATTGCTTGCATTTTCTACTAAGTCTAAAATCTTAGATACCGTTGATTCAGCGTAATTCTTTGTTACTGCAATAATGAGGACACCATTCGTATTAATAAAACCGCCGAGCACTTCGCTCCCAGTCGTAACCTTTCGTGGTACAGATTCGCCAGTTAACGCGGATGTATCAACCATTGATTTTCCATCAATAATACTGCCATCAAGCGGGATCTTTTCTCCAGGTCTAACGCGAATAGTATCGCCAACACTCACCTCTTCTGGAGAAACTTCGACAAAATTAGCACCACGTTTTATAAAAGCATAGTCAGGCCGAATATCCATTAGTTCACTAATGGATTTCCGCGACTTGTTAACTGCTAAGCTTTGGAAAAATTCACCTATTTGGTAAAACAGCATCACTGCAACGCCCTCAGGATATTGGCCAATTGCAAACGCTCCAATTGTGGCAATAGCCATTAAGAAGTTTTCATCAAAAACTTGTCCACGCGTGATATTGCGGATTGCGCGGTAAAGAACCTCTCCACCAATAATCAAATAGGCCACTACAAAAAGGACGATCTTCATCGCAACAGGCAAAGGAATAAATAAACCTGCAAAAAGAAAAATACTACTAATCGCAATACAAATTAACATCTTCTTGATCGAAGCATGTTCATGGTTGTGTTCATTTTTTTTCGTATTTTTATCTTCTACCGTAACTTCTGGTTCAATTTGCTTGATTTTAGCGATAATCGCTTCTTGCACGCTTTCTTCTGATTCCACATCGACATCAGCAACCAGCGTTGTTGTAGCAAAATTGACATTACATGTGACGACGCCTTTGATTCCTTTTACTCCATTTTCTACCTTCATTGCACAATTTGCGCAGTCCAAGCCCTTTAAGAAAAATGCCTTTTGCACGGTTTCGCTTGCAGACATGGGAATCATTCCTTTCCATTTTTTATATTTATATATGAGCAACTTCACATATTTAAGATACCATAAACCGCGTGATTTTTCAATAACTTATTTTATATATGTGCATATAAACATATATAGATAGGCAAGACCTAAAAAAGGCCTCATTAATGGTGCTTCGTATGTCTTATTGCTTGTGTCAATAATTCAAGCACATGATTATCATCTTGTGTATAAAAAATAGATGTCCCCTCACGTCTCGATTTAACTAAACGCAGATTTTTCAACAAACGCAGTTGATGTGACACTGTCGTTTGATTAAAAACCAACGTCCGAGCAATTTCATTAACGGAGTATTCTCTATCTTGTAGTAAATGCAATATTTGAACACGCGTTGGATCCCCTAATGCTTTAAAAATTTGCGTGACATTAAAGAGCGTCTCTTCGTCTAACAGCACTTTGCTATCTTCCATGATTTTTTCACTCCACTAATTAAGTTATATGTTTCATGATAGCGCGAAAAGACTCTATTATGCAACTATTTATTGATTTAGCTCCTCAATTTCACCGCTTTTTAAATAAACAATCCATTCTGAAACATTGGTAACATAGTCTCCGATTCGTTCTAAATGCTGAGCCACTAGCAGCAAATGGGAAGTATCTTCTAACAGTTCTGGTTCCACGTGCATAAAAGCAATACATTTTTGATAGACAACTTGATGCAGATGATCCACTTCATTATCGCGTGCTGCGATTTCACGAGCAAAGTCCACATTTTCAGCTAAATAAGCATCAAGGACATCATGGAGCATGTTTTTAACAATTTCACCCATCTGGACAATTTCTGAAACTTGCTGTAAAACTTTACTACTCTCTAAAATATTGGTTGTTTTAGCAATACTTACAGCATGATCTCCAATTCTTTCTAAATCAGAACTCGCCTTCATAACGGTAACAATTTTACGCAAATCGGCTCCTACTGGCTGTTGTAAAGCAATTAATTCAAATGAGTGCTGTTCAAGCGTCAATTCCATATTATTAATGATTTTATCTCCAGCAATAACTTGTTCTGCTAACCCTTTATCGCGTGTACTTAGCGATTTTACTGCCTTCACAATCGCTTCGTTCACCAGAACACCCATCTCAAGTAATTGCTGGTGTAAATCATTCAATTGTTTTGTAAAAATTGTTCTTACAACCATTATTCCTCTTCCTCCTTTAACCAAAACGTCCTGAAATATAATCCTCTGTTTGTTTTTTTGCCGGATTTGTGAAAATTGTTGCCGTATCGCTAAATTCGACCACTTTACCATTTAAGAAAAATGCTGTTTTATCAGCAATCCGGGCTGCTTGTTGCATATTATGTGTTACGATCACAATCGTATAGTCCTCTTTTAGTCTCAAAATTAGCTCTTCAATTTTTGCTGTTGAAATCGGATCAAGTGCTGAGGTTGGTTCATCCATTAAAATAACATCAGGCTTCACTGCTAACACGCGCGCAATAGAGAGTCTCTGTTGCTGTCCACCAGACATTCCGGTTGCCAGAAGGTCTAAGCGATCTTTTACTTCATCCCATAACACAGCTTGTTTCAAACTATTTTCAACGATTTCATCTAGCTGTTTTTTATCTGAAATGCCATGTATGCGCGGCCCATATGCTACATTATCGTAAATCGAAAAAGGAAAAGAATTCGCTTGTTGAAAAACCATCCCTACTTTTTTACGCAAATTAGCGATGTCTGTTTTTAGCTGAGTGATTTCTTCTCCTGCAATTCGAAAGCTTCCCGTCATTTTCACACCAGGAATCAAGTCATTCATGCGGTTTAATATTCGTAAAAAGGTTGATTTCCCACAACCAGAAGGACCAATTAAAGCAGTCACTTGATTCTTAGTAATTTGTACTGAAATATCTTGTAAAGCTTGCTTGTCTCCATAAAAAAAGTTAACCTCATTGGTTTCAATCATTAACGGTTCTGTGGTTGTCTTCATTATCAAATCCTCTTTTCTTTAACCAAAATTACCAGAAATATAATCTTCCGTTCGTTTTTCTTTAGGTGCTGTAAACAGCTCTTTTGTTCGCGCAAATTCTATCACTTCGCCTAAATAGAAAAATGCCGTATAATCCGAAATCCGGGCTGCTTGTTGCATATTATGCGTCACGATCACAATCGTATATTTCTTTTTTAATTCATTAATTAAATCCTCAATTTTGCTTGTTGAAATCGGGTCAAGTGCTGAAGCTGGTTCATCTAAAAGCAAGACTTCTGGCTGCATGGAAATAGCTCTAGCAATACACAAACGTTGCTGTTGACCACCTGAAAGCGATAATGCGCTTTTACCAAGATCGTCTTTTACTTCATCCCAAAGCGCTGCTCCACGCAAGCTTTTTTCAACGCGTTCCATTAGATCGGTTTTACTTTTCATGCCGTGACGTTTTAAACCAAATGCAATATTTTCATAAATCGATTTCGAAAATGGATTTGGTTTTTGAAAAACCATCCCAATTTCTTTACGGACATTATATAAATCGATGTGCTTGCTATTGATGTCAACGCCTTTATATAGAATTTCACCGCTCATCTTACAACCATCAATTTCATCATTCATCCGATTTAGTGCGCGTAAGTAAGTAGATTTTCCACAACCAGAAGGGCCAATTAATGCCGTCACCTGATTCACAGGAAAACCTAAACTAACACCTTTAATCGCCTGATTTTCGCCGTAATAAACGTGTAAATCATTCGTTTTCATCATATAAAAATGATTTTCAACAACTTGTGGTCTATCTTCTTCACGTTGAACTAGATCTAATGGTATCCTTTTCGTTATCATCATCACGCAAAACTCCTTTTCTTTCTATGTTGATGAGGTCAATTTTTTAAATACAAATTTGCCAAGTAAGCGGGCCGAAATATTGAATAATAGCACTGAAATAATAAGGACTGCTGAAGTTCCATCTGAAACGGCTCCGGCATCTGGCATAATTCCTTCTCCATTTATTTTCCAAATGTGTACGGCAAGTGTTTCTGCTGGCCTGAAAATATTGAGTGGCGATGCAGCATTAAGCGGATTCCAATTAGCAAAATCAAGCGTTGGCGTACTTTGTCCTGCCGTAAAAATAAGCGCAGCCGCTTCACCAAATACGCGTCCCGCCGCTAAAATAACACCCGTAATGATCGCCGGGGTAGCTGCAGGAATCAATACTCGTGTAATCGTTTCAAAGCGCGTGATCCCAAGCGCAAGTCCGGCTTCTCGCTGCGTCTTTGGGATAGATCTTAGCGCTTCTTCAACAACGCGTATTAGTAATGGTAAATTAAAAATAGTTAACGTAAGTGCCCCAGAAATAACCGAAAAACTAAAACCCATTTGAATAACGAAAATCAAAAAACCAAATAGTCCAACTACAATAGAAGGAAGGGAACTAAGCACTTCTATCATCGTTCTAATTAAATCTGTCAGCCAATTTTTCTTAGCATATTCTGCCATGTAAATGCCTGCTCCAAGTGAAAGTGGAATCGAAATAATCATTGTAAGAATCAGCATGTAAAAAGAATTCCAAATTTCCGGTCCAATTCCTCCACCAGCTGTAAAAGATTGTGGTGGATTCGTTAAAAAGGACAAACTAAGTTTCGGCAATCCTTTAACTAAAATATATCCAAGCAGGCCGGCCAAAATAAGAACGATGAGTATCGCAATGCCGTAAAAAATGCCGGTTGCTATTTTATCTTTCGTCTTTACGTTCATTTTACTTTCCTCCTACGTCCAATAAAGCGAATAATAATAATGAAAAAGAGAGACATCACTAAAAGGACCATTGCAAGTGACCAGAGCACATTATTTTCTAAGCTTCCCATCACAGTATTTCCCATTCCCATCGTCAAAATACTTGTCAAAGTGGAAGCTGGCTCAAATAATGAATGGGGCATAACTGCTGAATTACCGATAACCATCTGCACAGCCAATGCCTCCCCAAAAGCTCGCGCCATTCCAAAGACAATAGCGGTTAAAATGCCTGACCTAGCAACGCGGAGAACAATTCGCCAAATGGTTTGAAATCTAGTTGCCCCAAGTGCTAGTGAAGCCTCACGATAGTGTCTTGGAACTGCTTTAATCGCATCCACTGTAAGTGATGTGACAGTTGGTAAAATCATAATCGTAAGCACAATCGTAGCCGCAGCAATGCCGAAACCACTTCCTGAAGTATGCTCTCTTATAAAAGGGACAACGACACTTAAACCAATAAAACCATAGACAACAGAAGGTATTCCCACCAAGAGCTCCATTACAGGTTGCAAAACTTTTTTCCCAAAACGTGGTGAAATTTCAACCATAAAGATAGCTGCTCCTATAGCAAGAGGAGCTGCAATACAAGCAGCAAAGAGCGTCACAGCAAATGACCCAACAATCATTGGTAGTGCTCCAATAAGCGCCTCACCAGACGCATTAACCTTTGAAGGGTTCCAGTTCACTCCAGTAAGAAATTGAGTAACTGATGCTTTATTCACAAAAAAAGTTGCAAGCCCTTTTGAGAGAACAAAATATAAAATGGCTATGGCGGAAATAATCATTATCGCAATACAGATGAAAGCTACCATTTTACCTCGTGCTTCAAGATGCGCTTTTTTTGATACTTTCATTAGTTGGGTTTTATTTAACTCTTCCATAAGTTTTTCCTCCCCAGTAAAGTGACGACCACTTGCTTTTTCAAGTTTTGTTACTTAGGCTTTTATTTTTCTGATACTTTACCATGTGCATCGCGCTCTACTTTCATGCTTGTCATTGGTAAATAACCTAATTTAGAGACAATATTTTTTTGTACGGCATCACTTGTCATATACGTTAAGAAAGCTTTTTTGGTACCAGTTGGCTTTCCATTGGTATACATATGCTCGTATGACCAGATTTTCCATTCGTTAGATGCAACATTCTTTTCTGTTGGTTTTACATGATCAATAGAAAGACCTAAAACTGAATCATTGATGTAAGAAAAGGCTAGATAACTAATTGCTCCTGGTGTCTCACTAACGATTTTGCGTACTGTACCTGAAGAATCTTGCTCTTGCGCTTTTATTGGTGCTTTTCCATCTAACGCCCATTTTTCAAAAGTAGCACGTGTCCCACTTCCCTCAGCCCGATTGATAACTGTAATTTTTTCGTTTTTGCCACCTACATCTTTCCAGTTCGTTACTTTACCAGTAAAAATATCAATGAGTTGTTGCTTGCTGAGGTTTTTAACACCTACATCTTTATTAGCGACTGGTGCCATACCGACAACAGCTACTTTATGATCAACTAGTTTTGATGCATCAACACCCTTTTTCTCTTCAGCAAAGACATCTGAATTTCCGATGGCTACTGCGCCCTGTTCGACTTGAGTCAAGCCTGTGCCAGAACCTCCACCTTGAACATTAATTTGTGCTTTTGGATTCTCATTTTGAAATTCTTTTCCTGCTGCTTCAACAAGAGGCTGAAGTGCTGTCGATCCCACTGCAGTAATCGATCCACTTGCATTTTTATTCGGTGAAGCACTGCCGCAACCTGCAAGTGCTAATAATACTAAAACAACTATACTTATTCCAAAAAACTTCTTTTTCATCACTAGCTACCACCTTTTTTGATTAATATCTTTAATAATTTAACTATAGCCGTATAGCGTTAAGAAGATGTGTAGTCAATGTTAAGTTATTGTAAATATAAAAATGCCTCAAAAATCAGGATATAAACGAAATAAATCGGTTTATTTCCCAAGCTTTTAGGCATTTTGATATATATTCTTTTTTTATTTTGGAAATTGAATAGAAAATGTTGTTCCTTTTCCTTCAACACTTGTTACATTGATTGAGCCCTGCATTGTTTCAACAAGATGCTTGACAATTGAAAGGCCTAGGCCTGTTCCTCCTGAGTGACGACTCCGCGCTTTATCTACGCGATAAAAACGTTCAAAGATATGCTCTAAATCATTTGCCGGAATTCCAATGCCATTATCTGTAATCGTTAATTTAACATGATTGCTTAAGTTGCTTATACCAATGATGATTTCCCCATTTCCTGGTGTATAAGCAATGCCATTGGATAGCAAATTGAGCAAAATCTGTTGCAAAGCATCACGATTACTCAATAACATGACTTGCTCATTATCGCTTTTTATTCGAAGTTGGATTGCTTTTTCATCAGCAAACTTTTGAATTGTTTTTAGCGACTGATTAACCAGTTCTTTAAGATCGATCATTTCTTCTTGTTTTATGACCACTTTTTTTTGTTCAATTCGAGATAGTGCTAAAATATCGATAATCAAACGATGTAATCGATCACTTTCATCTTTTATAATGGTTAAAAATTGTTTAAGTAATTCCTCATCATACATCGCTCCATCTAACAATGTCTCAACAAAACCTTTAAGTGCTGTAACGGGTGTTTTTAACTCATGCGAAACATTTGCTACAAATTCTGAACGAACGTTTTCTAAATGGCGAATTTGTGTTACATCGTGCAATAATAGGACCATATCTGAAATTTCACCTTTTTCATTGATAATTGGTGAAACGCTCGCGTCTAATATCGCTTCATGTGGAAAATAAAGCGTGACTTCTTCTTGTTGAATTTTTTTCGTTTTCAAGGCTTTTTCAAATAATTGATCAAGATCATAACTTTTAATAACTTCATAAAAGGCTTTACCAACCATATTTTTTTCAGAAAGAATCGTATGAATCATTTTGTTTGTCATAACCACTTGTTTATCTGCATTAATCAACATAACCCCACTGACCAAATTCTCAACAATTGCACGAAGCCGTTCAGCATTTTCCTTTATTTCGTACATTTGAATTTCCAAACTTTCAGCAAGTTTATTGACACTAAGTGATAGATCCTGCAGTTCTCCACTTGAGGTTCCGTGGATTCGGCTATCGTACTTATCTTCAGCTAAATCATTCGATACCGTAATAATTTCTTTAATGGGCTGCGTGATTTTTCGTGCAAGAAAAATGCTAATTGCAGCAATCACGATTAAAGCTAAACCAAAGATCACAAATAATCCGCTCCATAAGTGCTTTGTCGCTACTTCAATCGACTTTAATGATACAGAGATTCGTAAAGCACCTTCCATACCATTTTGATTTTTAAGTGGCACGGCAACATACAACATTGAATAACCAACAGACTGACTTTTACGTACGGCTGAACTAACTGTTTTTTGTTGTTTTAAAACATCATGTATTTCTGGTCGTCCTAAATGATTTTCCATTTTCATCGGATCATCTTGCGTATCGGCAATCACTTTTCCCTTTTTATTGATGATTGTAATTCGCGCGCCAATATCACTTTTTAAAGGCTCAAGTTGCTGTTCTACCGTCTTACTTTGCGAATCAAGGTCTAGTTTTGTTAGCTTTGTCGTTTTTAATAAAATTTGCGCTTCGTCTTGTAACTGATTTTTTTTCATGTTTAAATAGGTCGTTTTCATAAGCTCGCCCGATAAAAGCCCAACAATTCCCATTGTCACAAAAAATAAAACAACAAATGAAACACCAATTTTTAACCAGAGCTGCTTCATAAAGTTTCCTTAATGTTATCTATTTTATAGCCAAAGCCGCGAATCGTTTTAATATATTTCGGCTGTTTTGTATCGGCCTCAATTTTTTCACGTAAATGACTAATATGGACATCGACAATACGAGTTTCACCACTATACTCATAATTCCATACAATATCAAGCAATTGATCTCTTGAAAAAACTTTTCCTCGATGGGTCATTAGAAAAAGTAGCAGCTCAAATTCTTTTGGCGTTAAATCCAGTCGCTCTTCTTGTAAAAACACTTCATAGCTGTCAGGTAAGATTGTAAGATCCCCAATCGTCAGCTTGATTTCAGTATCATTTGTTTGCTTTTCAGTTCGGCGTAAAATAGCTTTAATTCGTGCAATAACTTCTCTTGGGCTAAATGGCTTTGTTAAATAATCATCCGCGCCAAGTTCTAAGCCAATAATTTTATCAAGTTCTTCGTCTTTAGCGGTTAACATTAGAATAGGTATAGTTATTTTTTCCTGGCGTAATTTTTTTGTTACCTCTATCCCATCCATTTGAGGAAGCATTAAATCAAGTACGATTAAATCTGGCTTTTCAGATAGGGCAAGCTCATATCCTTTTTTCCCATCTTCTGCCGTTATCACCTCATACCCAGCTTTTTCAATGTTAAATTGGAGCAATGTTAGGATGGAGCTTTCATCATCAACAATCAATATTTTTTCCAAAATTATCGCTCCTCTTTTTTATTTTATGCTTCTGTTTTAACGAGGTTCCACTAGCAACAATCCGAGTTCAAATGGGTCATTAGCGTATAAAGCAGTTTGTTCGATTCTTGGCTCTCCATCTAAATCAATAACTTTTATCTTGCAAAAAGCCCGATTAATATTTAATGCTTTGTAAAGTGAAGCGCGTGAGTTTACTTTTTGTCCATTTACTTCAATAATTTTTTCCCCGGCTAATAAGTTGAGTCTTTCAGAAGGTGAACCAGCACGAGCACCCAGAATAACCAAACCATCTGAAAGTGGGACAAAACATTTACGTCCATATTTTTCTTCCCGATAAAAGCGAAAAGCAATCCACAGCCTCGCGACAACCGCTAATACGAAAGCAAATAATGTTAGTGTCGGCATCATGATACTCAACAAACCAATCATTGCAATAATTACTGCAAGGATAGTAACTTGAGACGAAATCTTTCGGCTAATATTGTTAGGTAAAGCCGTCTCGATGTGCTTACCAAAACCAATGACAATTGGCAAAACAATCAGTGAGTAAGAATGTGCACCAATTGTAAACACAGGCCACCAATCAAACAATTTTTGCATTTCAGTCCCAGGTATAAAAACAAGCAGCGGAATAAACCAAAGTTTTCTTAACTGGAAGGCTCCTGCTACTTTACCACGCGCTGTTTTCTTAAGCATTGGCAGCGCATTTTTTGCACCGTAACGCTGAATCAAATAGCCTTCAAAGAGCAATAACAACGCTAAAAAGAAGGTCATTGCGACCATAAAATTATCCACATATAAGTCTTTATAATTAAAATTCAGCTTCATAAATGGCACTAATTTTACGTCATGGTAATAACATATGTAAAAAAACAAACTAGACATTCCAATTGTAACAGCAACTGAAACGAGACGAAACATTGAGCCAATCAAAACAAGCATCGTTATCACATTAAAAACGACTAACCAATGAACAGTAATACTAAACCCAGTAAAAAAAGTAATAACCGAAAGCAGCCCCCCAAAAATGAGAGAACTTGAAAAAAAAGTTCTTAGCTCTAACCACGGGGAATAGATACGCGTACTAAATGATTTTCGTTCCCGTTTCACACGACGGAAACCTACTATAATAAGTAAAATAATCGACAGGTAAAGCAAAGGCTGCGCAAATAAACTAGCTATCCCTTTTTCGATAATCTTGATAATTTCCATTTTATTAGGCCTCCGTGAACACAAATTCTATAATATAGGTGAAAGTAAGCGACTAACAGCTTCTTTAAATTTTATCCAAATCGATCGCTTAGCATAAAGCTCTGGGGTTAGCTGATATGATTTCAAAAGATCGTCTAAAAAACTGTCCTCTAGTCTTTGGGCTAACTTTTTCTCATAAATAAAGGCATTGACTTCAAAATTTAAACGAAAGCTTCGAAAATCCATATTTGCCGTACCAACAGAAGCTATTTCACTATCAATAATAAGCATTTTAGCATGAATAAACCCATTATCATAAATAAAGATTTTGGCACCCGTTTCAATTAATTCCCCAACATAACTTGTTGTTGCTTGATATACAAACGGATGATCTGGTTTATTAGGAATCATAATACGCACATCCACGCCTGAAAGTGACGCTATTTTTAAAGCTTCTATCAAGCTAGCATCTGGAATAAAGTATGGCGATTGTAGATAAATTGATCGCTCAGCTGAATTGATCATCTTGATATAACCGTTTTTAATTTGTTGCCATTCTGAATCGGGGCCACTTGAAACGATCTGCATGCTTGTATTCCCTGACCCATAAAATGTTGGGAAATAGCGAAATTTATAATCAATTTTTTGATGTGGTGCAGCTGAATTCCAATCCATAATAAAACGGGTTTGCATAGCATAGACAGCTTTTCCATAAACACGTAAATGCGTATCGCGCCAATAGCCAAATTTCTTGGATAAACCTAAATATTCATCGCCAATATTAAAACCACCGATGTAGCCAATTTCCCCATCGATGATCGCTAACTTACGATGGTTTCGATAATTAAGGCGAAAATTAATTAAAGGTAATTTAGACGGGAAAAAAGGGGTAACATGTCCACCATTTTTTTTAAGTGTCTTAAAAAAGCTCTTCTTTGTTGTTCTTGAACCCATCGCATCATAAATCACTTTCACACTAAGGCCTTCTGCAGCTTTTTTCTCTAATAAATGAATCATACGTTTCCCAAGTTCATCCGAATGAAATATGTAATAAATAATATGGATGTGATCTTTGGCATTGTTAATGTCGTTAAATAATGCTTCAAATTTTTCATATCCATCAGTAAAAACTTCAACTTCATTATCTTGTATCAAAATAGCGCCATCATTAACGAGTAATAAATAAATTAAATTCCGGTGCTTCTTCACATTTATATCACTAAATGGAAATTCCTTTTGACGCATTAATTCAATTTGATTCATTATTGACTCACTAATCCCAATCTTTTCTTGCCCTTTCCAATCAAAAATCTTTTTCTTAGAAAGTTTACGCCCGAAAATCAAATAAATAATGAAACCAACGATTGGAATAAAAGTTAAAACTAAGAGCCATGCCCATGTAGCGGAAGTATCTCTTCGTTCTAGAAAAACAGTGACAGCCGCAAAGAAAACATTAAGCACAAGTAAAATAATTAAAAACACGGCCAAAATCCCCATGAGGCGCCCCCTTTTATATTTTCTTTGTACTTTTAATCATATCATACAATGTTATTTATTGCCGAATTTTTCCTACGAATTTTTTACATAAAAAAGCATCCTTGCTTTAAATAAAAGCAAGGATGCTCTGAAACTTTTTAGAAATTAGCTACACGGCCAAAACCAACGAGGTACTCGCCCCAGCCAGCGCCATGAATGTTGTCATATTTTACACCGTTATTTTGAGCGTTAATCATTTGTCCGCCACCAACATAAATACCAACGTGAGCAATTCCGCTTCCATAGCTGAAGAATACTAAGTCACCTGGTTTAGCTTGGCTCTCACTAACTTTTTGTGATGCTGCATATTGAGCACCAGATGTTCTTGGTAGACTAATTCCTGCTGCTTGGAATGAATAACGTGTGAAACTTGAACAGTCAAACATGTCTGGACCATTTGCTCCTAGAGAGTAAGGTTTGCCAAGTTGTGCGCGAGCAGTCGCTATCATTGCAGCATACCCATGACCAGATGGAGCTGGTGCAGAGCTATTGCCGCCACCATTATTATTTGAAGTGTTTGTTGCTGATGATGATGAACTACTTGAGTTTGTGTTAACTGCGCGTGTAGTAGATCTAGGAGCCGGTGCTGCAACTTCAGTAGCTGTTACTAATTGTTTTGCTTTTTCTGCTGCTTCTTTTGCTTTATTTTCGGCATCGCGTTTTTCTTCTAAGCTGGCTTTTGATTTTTCTGCATTTGCTTGGTCAGCTGCAAGTTGAGTCACAACAGCTTCTTTTTGTGCTTTTTGTGCTTCGATTCTATTTTGCTCTGCTTCAAATTCGCGGATCGCTTTTGCTTGAGCTTTTTGTTCTTTTTGCACTGCAGATTGTTTTGTTTTTAATGCTTCTTCATCGCGTTGTTGTTCGTCTAAAATGGATTTATCAGAATCAACTAAGCGATTGACAGCTGCTACACGACCAACTAGGTCAGATAAGCTATCAGCGCTAAGAATAACATCTAAATATGCGCTAGAATTGGATGTTTTTTGCATTGCACGTGCACGCTCTTTAAGCACGCCTTCACGTTCTTTAATGCGTTCATTTATTTGCTTAATCTCTGTGTTAAGCTGCTTTAATTCTTTACTGGATTTATCAAAATCTGCTTGTAAATCTTTTGCTTTAGCTTGAGCAGAATCAAGATTAGCTACTAACTTAGATAATTGATCTTGTAAAGCCGATTTTTGTAATTTAAGTTCACTAATTTTTTTATCTTGATTTTGGATGTCTGTATTTACATTGGCAGAAACATTTGTTGTAAAAGCTGGTGTAAAACTAATAACCGCTGCAAGTGATGCTGCAATAAACGCATTTTTTTTCAAAGAATTTACCTCCTAAAAAAGCTCCCTAAGCTTTTTTTCCATTAAATGATTATTTTTATTACTTCTGGGTATATATACAAATGTGCAACTTATACTTTAAGGAATCTTCTAATCGAAATGGTACTTCCCCAAACTCCGATTAAAACTCCGATTAAAATAATTAACGCACTTATTTCATAAGCAAATGGGACAGGTGTCAAAAGCGAAAGCGAAGTGCTTCCAAGCTTTGGATTTACTAAGTGATACATATTAAAGTATCCTATGATTGTCAATATAACTGGGATCACAGAACCAATTAGTCCTAGCCACGCGCCTTCTAAAATGAACGGCCAGCGGATAAACCAGTTCGTCGCACCAACGAGTTTCATAATTTCTATTTCTTTGCGACGAGAGAATATTGCTATTTTAATGGTGTTTGAAATAAGGAACATTGCTGTTAAAAGTAAGCCAATGCTGAGAATAATTCCGGCATAACGAGCCCATCTTAACGTATTAAACAATTTATCCACGGTTTTTTCACCATAATTAACATCAGTTACGTGTTTAAATTTTTCAATTTTCGAAGCTACTTGTTTGGTTTGTTCTGGCTCTTTAGCCTGTACAATAAAAACATCGTATAGCGGATTGTCTTGTTTAAATAGCTCGAAGTTTTTTCCGTATGCGCCAACAAGTTTTTTCAACTCAGCATCTTTTGAAGAAAAAGTAACGCTATTAACGCCGCTTAGTTGTTTAATATTTTTCTTTAGCTCATCTTCTTGAGCTTTTTTTGCATCGAGTGAAATGTGTACATTGATTTGTACATCATTTTCAACATCTGAAGCAAGTTTATTCATGTTGACTAATATTGAAAAGAACACGCTAACCAAAATGAGCGTTACTGTTACAGCACTTGCTGCGGCAAATGTCATCCAGCCATTTCTATAAAGACTCTTAAAGCTTTCTTTCAGATGTCTTCCAAACGTTCTAAATTTCATATCCATACTCTCCTTGCTGTTCATCGCGAACAATTCTACCATTTTCGATAGCTATAACGCGATGTTTTAGCGTATTCACAATTGAACTATTGTGGGTCGCCATCACAATCGTCGTACCGCGACTATTAATTTCTTCAAGGATATTCATGATTTCCCATGATGTATCAGGATCGAGATTTCCAGTTGGCTCATCTGCTATCAAAACCTTAGGAGTATTTGCAATGGAACGAGCAATCGATATTCGCTGCTGTTCTCCACCAGACAATTCGTCTGGCAACATTCTAACTTTATGTTTTAAATTGACTAGATCAAGTACTTCCATGACCCGTGCTTTAATTTCGGCTGGGTCTTTTTCAACGACTTCCATCGCGTAAGCAATATTTTCATACACTGTTTTGCTTTGAAGCAATTTAAAATCTTGGAAAACTACACCAACATCCCGTCTTAAAAACGGAACTTCACGATTCTTCATGTGCACCAAATCAAATCCGTCTACTTCTATATTACCTTTTGTTGCATGCTCTTCGCGATAGATCATCTTGATAAAAGTAGATTTACCAGCACCACTAGGCCCTACAACATAAACAAATTCACCTTGCTCAATTTTAGTGTTTAAGCCGTTCGCTGCAGTAATTCCATTTCGGTATTTCTTATAAACGTCTTCCATTAATATCATCTTATCACCTAACTCGCCTTTCTTTTTAGGAATCGTTTGTAAGGTAATGTAATGATAACCTTTGACATAAAACTGTAGTGTTTAGGATAGCCCCAATTGAACACAGGCTTTATTATAGCATTCTAGTTTTTCAGCTTTAGGTTATTTACATTACAGTTATATTTCAAGCTATGACATTATTTTTAATGTTGTAATACTATTTTTGTTTTTGCTAATTTTTACCAAACCAATTTTGATTAGGCTAAATTGAAAACAATGCATCCTGTTTTTCAACTGCTCTCATTGTACCGTTTTTTATCGCAAAATAACATTACAAGGAGATTAAAAAAGATTACATTATAGATTAAATGGGATAGACCACTTACCTCGTTTAAGCTTGGTATGCTCAAGCTTTCTCAAAAATCCTGTCATCTAATTGTTATATAAAATGAGCTTAAAAAGAACGATTTAGAGGAGAAACAAATTTCGAACATATAAAAAGCACCTCGCTTTGGAATTTAACAGCAGCTCAGGAAAACAAAGCATACTGGAATTTCCAAACACGAGGCGCTTAAACACCGATTTATTTTTACAGGCTAAATCCTTCGCCCATCACTTCACTTGCACTCATCACAACGACGAAGGCACTGTCATCAATCTCTTTGACAACCTTTTTTAATTTAGGGAACTCTTGTTGCACAACAACACAAAATAAAATTTGCTTATCGTCATCTGTGTAACCGCCTCTTGCTTCAAGCCTTGTAATCCCACGGCCAATTTTAAATAAAATAGCCTCACGAATCTCATCTTGCTTATTAGAAATAATAAAAACTGCTTTAGATTGTTTTAAGCCAACTTGAACAACATCAATTGTTTTACTTGTTGCAAATAAAGCAATCAAAGCATAAAGCCCAGATTCAATATCAAAGGCAACCATCGCCGTTAATACGACTAATCCATCGATTAATGCTACACAAATCCCAAGCGAAAGATGCGTAAATTTGTGCATAATCTGGGCAATAACATCTGTGCCACCAGTAGAAGCATTACTGCGAAAAACAATCCCTAAGCCAGCGCCAATTAGCACACCACCGAATAAAGCACCAACAAGGGGCTCTTTAGTCCAAGGTGTGAAATCTTGTGTCAAATAAACAAATAATGGAATAATCAGCGTTCCAACAAACGTCTTAATCCCAAATTGATAACCGAGGAAAAAAACGCCCGCTATAAATAGAGGAATATTAAGTGCCCACTGAATAAAAGCTGGATTGAAACCCGCCAAGTAATTGACAATCGTACTGATACCGCTAACGCCACCCGAGGCAATATGATTAGGCAAAAGCAACACATTAAACGCCAAAGCAATAATCGCCGCTCCTATAATAATGTAAAGATATTCTACAACTTTCGATTTTTTACTCATGGGCATTAACCTATCCGCGAACGTAAGTAACCATTAACAAATTCATCAAGATCACCATCCATCACCGCTTGCGTATTCCCAGTTTCTATTCCTGTGCGATGATCTTTTACCATTGAATAAGGGTGGAAAACGTAGGAACGAATTTGACTGCCCCAGCCGATTTCTTTCTGCTCTCCGCGAATTTCCGCCAATTCCTGTTCCTTTTCTTCTTGCTCTTTTTGGTATAGTTTACCTTTTAACATTTTCATTGCTTTTTCACGGTTTTTTATTTGTGAACGTTCTGACTGACAAGTAACAACAATGCCTGTTGGAATATGTGTCATTCGGACTGCCGAATCCGTTGTATTAATATGTTGTCCTCCAGCACCAGTTGAACGGTAAGTATCGATCTTCAAGTCATCTGGACGCACTTCAATCTCAATATCATCATCCAATTCTGGCATAACATCGATCGAAACAAAAGAAGTATGCCTTCTTCCAGATGAATCAAATGGGGAAATTCGCACTAAACGATGAACGCCTTTCTCCGCTTTTAAATAGCCATATGCATTATGTCCTTTGATTAGCAGCGTAACACTCTTAATACCTGCTTCATCCCCTGCTTGATAGTCAATCGTTTCCACCTTAAATCCTTTTTTCTCAGCAAAACGTTGATACATTCTAAGTAACATTGAGCCCCAATCTTGTGATTCAGTCCCACCTGCCCCTGGATGAAGTTCTAAGATCGCATTATTTTTATCATAAGGATCGTTTAACATCAACTTCAATTCAAAATTGGCTATATCTTGCTTATATTGTATTAGCTCCTCTTCTAACTCTTGCTGCATGTCAATATCAGTTTCCTCTTTCAAGAGCTCCAAGCTAATTTCCATATCCTCTTGTTGTTTAGCTAGACTCTGAAAAGAATTATACACTTCTTTTAACTCATTCGATTCGTTAATAACTTTTTGTGCTGCTTGCTGGTCATTCCAAAAATCCGGGTCCAGCATTTGATCTTCTAACTCAGCAATTCTGACTTCCATATTTTCTAAGTCAAAGAGACCCCCTAAAATCTTTAATTTGCTGCGCTGTAGTTTCTAATGAACTACGAATTTCTGCTAATTCCATTGTTTTTTCCACCTTTTTTCAAAATTTTAATGATAAGACTAACTTAGTATATAAAATTTTGTTCTTTTTTTCCAGACTTGTTTTTGTTCTTATATGACAATAAAGAGCTAAATTGATTTTACAATCGAATTCAGCTCTTTTAAAAAGTTTATGCTTCTTTACCGTGACAATTTTTATATTTTTTACCGCTACCACATGGGCAAAGGTCATTACGGCCAATTTGTTTGTCTGCACGAACTGGCTGACGTTTTGCTTCTGGTTTTCCTTCACCAGGGTTTACTGCTTCACCTTTTGCCACTTGTTCACGTTCAAGATTTTGCCTAATTTCTGCTTTCATAATATAGCGAGTAACGTCTTCTTCAATTGAATTAACCATCGCTTCAAACATTCCGAAACCTTCTGCTTGATACTCACGAAGCGGATCAATTTGTCCATAAGCTCGGAGATGAATGCCATCACGCAATTGGTCCATCGCATCAATATGATCGACCCATTTAGAATCAACTGAACGAAGTAATATTGCTTTTTGGAATTCATTAAATTCATCTTCTGGAAGCAACGTTTCTTTTTCATTATAAGCATGTTTAATTTTTTCTAAAATGAAGTCTTCAATTTGCTTGCTATCTTTACCTTCAAGATCTTCTACTGTAATGCCTTCTGTTAAAATGTTAGCATCAACATAATCAACAATTGCCTGTAAATTCCAGTCTTCTGAAGAATCGTGTGAATTTGCATTAGCAGAAACAATAAAGTTCACTGTCCGGCCGATCATTTTCTCAATGATCTCACGCAAACTATTTTCAGCAGTAATTACTTCATAACGCTGCTTATAAATTACTTCACGTTGTTGACGTAATACATCATCATATTGAAGAACGTGTTTACGAGAATCAAAGTTATTCCCTTCAACGCGTTTTTGGGCTGATTCCACAGCACGGCTCACCATTTTGCTTTGGATAGCTTCATCGTTCATTCCAAAGCGTTCCATCATGCTCTTCATGTTATCAGAACCAAAACGACGCATCAATTCATCTTCCATTGAGATGTAAAATTGAGTTTCACCTGGATCACCTTGACGACCAGAACGACCACGCAATTGGTTATCAATCCGGCGTGATTCATGACGTTCCGTACCAATAACAGCTAAGCCACCTACTTCAACTGTACCTTCACCAAGTTTTATATCCGTACCACGACCAGCCATATTGGTGGCAATCGTTACAGCTCCAGATTCACCAGCATCTTTAATGATATCTGCTTCACGCTCATGTTGTTTAGCATTTAGTACATTATGGCGAATTCCTTTTCGCTTCAGTTTGCTGGAAATCAATTCTGACGTTTCAATAGCAACTGTACCAACTAAAATAGGTTGTCCTTTAGCATGACGTTCTGCAATATCTTCTACAACTGCATTAAATTTAGACTCCACCGTTGTATAAATTAAATCTGGATTATCTTTCCGAATAACTTCTTTATTTGTTGGAATTTCAATGACACGCATGTTATAGATATCGCGGAATTCTTCTTCTTCTGTTTTTGCAGTACCAGTCATCCCAGCTAATTTTTTATACATACGGAAATAGTTTTGGAATGTAATTGTCGCCATTGTCTTAGATTCGTTTTGAATGGTTACTGCTTCCTTCGCTTCAAGCGCTTGGTGTAACCCTTCACTAAAGCGACGGCCCTTCATAATACGACCAGTAAATTGATCAACAATTAGCACTTCATCATCTTGAACTACATAATCAACATCAAGTGCCATTGTATAGTTAGCTTTCAAAGCTTGAACAATATGATGTAGGAAAGGTGCATGTTCTAGATCATATAAATTTTCAACATCAAAATATTTTTCTCCGCGTTCGACGCCTTCTTCCGTCAAGCTAACGGATTTCGTTTTGATGTCAACTGTATAATCTTTATCTTTTGTTAGCGTCGTAACAAATGTATTAGCACGGACATAAAGAAGTGTAGATTTTTCTGCTTCACCAGAAATAATTAATGGCGTTCTTGCTTCATCGACTAAAATGGAATCCACTTCATCAATAACAGCAAATGGAAGCTGACGTTGTACCATCTGCTCTTTATATACAACCATGTTATCACGTAAATAATCAAAGCCTAATTCATTATTCGTACTATAAGTGATATCACAATTATATTGTTCACGTTTTTCTTCACTGGAAAGAGCATTAAGATTTAGCCCAACTGTTAATCCTAGGAACTTATAAAGCTGCCCCATTTCAGTTGCATCCCGTTGTGCTAGATATTCATTGACCGTAACAACATGTACCCCTTCACCAGAGAGTGCATTCAAGTAAACAGGGAGTGTTGCTGTTAATGTTTTACCTTCACCAGTTTTCATCTCAGCAATATTACCTTCATGTAGTACAATTCCACCCATTAACTGTACGCGGAAAGGAAACATGCCAAGCGCTCGTTTTGCTCCCTCTCTTGCTACAGCAAAAGCCTCAACTAATAAATCATCAAGTGTTTCACCATTTTGAAAGCGTTCCTGGAACTCTGCTGTTTTAGCGCGTAGCTCGTCGTCTGAAAGTTTTGCTGTATCAGCAGCAAGAGCTTCAATTAAATCAGCTTTTTTTTCAAGATACTTAATATCTTTCTTACCTGATTCAAAAATCTTTTTTAAAATACTTGCCATTTTTTATTCTCCTCTACTAATTTCACTACTTCATTCCACAAATGTTGTTAATATATTAATTATAGAATTATTAAAAATGAATGCTATACTTATTAATTTTATCACTTATAAAGTAAAATTCACACTATAAAGTTCACTATTTTATTTACAGTTAATAATCATTATATCATGCTTCTAAAAGAAAAAATATATCCAAGATAAATTTTATTAAAAAAAGGATGTGGGCAATTTCACCCCATCCTTTCTTGACAACAAGTTTTAATTCGTTTCAATTAACCCATACTTACCATCTTTTCGGAGATAAGTGATATTTATCTCATTCGTATCAGCATTGAGAAATATAAAAAAATTATGTCCTAATAAATTCATTTGCAATACCGCTTCTTCTGAACTCATTGGCTTTAATGGAAATTGTTTTGTTCTTACGATTTCTAAGTCAGCATGGCCTTCTTCTGATTCGATTTCGCCGTTTTCCTCAACAACAGAAGCAAAATAATCTTGTGTTGCTTCTTTATCGCGAAACTTACGGTTAACTTTTGTTTTGTATTTACGTATTTGTCTTTCTAATTTATCAACAACTAAGTCAATACTTGCATATAAGTCATTACTTGTTTCTTCTGCACGTAATACAAGCCTAGGAAGAGGAATGGTAATCTCAGCTTTCGCATTTTTATCAGAATAAACCTTTAGATTTACGTGAACGTTAGCATCAGGAGTTTCTGTAAAATAGCGTTCAAGTTTTTCGACTTTCTTTTCTACATAAGTTCTGATTGCATCAGTTACCTCAATTTTTTCACCACGAATGTTGTACCTAAGCATAGTAATTCCTCCTTTGAGATAAAACAATAATTCTTACAAAGAGATTGCTCTCCTTATATTCAGTCTATGACAAACAAAGGCTTTTTGCAAACATTTACATATTACAATATTTACCTTTATTTTATTATTTTTTCCACAAAAAAGTAATTACAAAACTAAATTTTTTCAACTTTTATTTTTCATCTAAAAATCGTAAAAGAGTAAACCATTTTTGCTCCAGCTAAAATTAATCGCTCTGCTGCTAAATTAAGTGTGACGCCCGTTGTATAGATATCATCAACAAGAAAAATATTTTTTCCTTTTATATGATGAATATCAGTCGTATTTAATTGAAATACTTGTATCATTTGTAATCGTTCATTTCTAGTACGTTTTGATTGTTTATCGCCTTCATCTCTTTTTAACAGATATTGATACGGGACGTTCGCATACGTTAGCATCGCACTTACCTGATTAAAGCCACGCTCTTGTAACCGATTAGCAGCCAGTGGTATCGGTGAAATAATAAAATCTTTCATCCTTTGCTTGAAAAACTTCTTCATAGGCGGTGCAAAAAGCTCTGCAAGCACATAATCTCCTCGATATTTATATTGAGTCATCAATTCTTTTGCAAAATCATTATAACGATATAAGGAAGTGTTTTTTTGAATAAAGTATTCTTTTCTTCGTTGACAATCCCTACATTCCCCATCTATATTCGCTTTATTACACCGAATACAGGTTGGCTCATTCAACACTTCAAGTTGCTTAGCACATCTCTCACAAATACGTTGATGAGGAACAAGCCATTTCTTAAAACTCCAACTAATCATTATTCTATACGGTTTACCGCACCACAAACAATGTTGGCTAGCCATCTAATAAGCCCTCACTTTTTCCTAATCGATTCATTTCTTGGATGTGTCGTATTGCTTTTTTTATACTTCTCGTTTTTCCATGACAAAAAAAGCACACATCTCCAGTGGGAAAATCTTTTTTTCGACCGACACGTCCAGCAATTTGCACAAGTGCAGCTTCAGTAAACACTTGATGTTCGGCACCAAAAACAGCTACTTGTATGTTTTCGATCGTTATCCCACGTTCCAAAATTGTTGTTGTTAATAAAATATTAATTTGCCCATCTCTAAGCGCCATCACTTTCTCTTTACGCTTTGGATCTGCTGCATGCACAGTAGCTATGTTATAAGTGAATTTCTCCTGCAACATTTTAGCAAAACTAAGCATACGATCAATCCGCGGGAAGAAAATAAGCATAGATAAATTCTGATTTCTTTTCTCGTCAATCCACTTTATTATTGTTTTAATCGGTTTTCCTTGGCTCACTTTCTCTTCCCATTTTTGAAGCCATACGACTCGCGGAACCGGCAATGAGAACCGGTGATATCGTGCAGGAATTTTAACAAAATTACGGTTGCCTCTAAGACATTCCTTTTGCCAATTGACATCCGGAGTAGCAGTAATGTAGATTTGTGTATTCCTTGCTTTCATAGCTTTATTGACCGCATACTCTAATAATGGATCTTTAGCATAAGGGAAGGCATCTACTTCGTCAATAAAAATTGTATCAAAATAACCTTGAAAGCGAATTAATTGATGCGTCGTTGCAATCACAAAATGCTCTCCTTCAAAGACATGCTCCGAATCTCCATATAAACAAACAAGCTTTTCTGCTGGGAAAACCTCCTGTAATCGAGGAAATAGTTCAATACATACATCTACACGCGGAGATGCTAAACAAATTCGCTCGCCTTTTTGTAAGGCTAACTCCATTCCCGAAAACATCATCTCTGTTTTTCCGGCGCCCGCAACTGCCCATAACAGCAAATTAATCTTTTCTTCCACTGCTCTTATAACTGCTTCAGAACCCTTTTTTTGTCCATGCGAAAGGTTTCCTGGCCATAATAGCAATTTATCTTTTTTTGGTAGTAGCGGTAAAGGTTTTTTATAAAACAATGAAGTACATCCTGTTAATTTGCCCATGATTAGACAATTTCGGCAATAAGGACAATGTTCTTGACCACAATGTAAGCAAGGCATAAAGCCAAATTTTTCTAGTGATGTATTCCCACATCTTACACAACGTAAATGCTTATTCTTTTTCGCTATCGCTTTTTGACTTTCAAATCCATTAACATTGATTAGTTCTTCCTTCAAATACAACCTTCCTGGATAACCACAAGTGTGCATTTCCTATCACCTCGCCTAATACGGTTATACCATGTTTAATTTTATGTTGCAGAAGCTAATTTTATACTTTACACCTATAAAAAAGCTTTTTCATCTTAGACAAAACCATTTTTTCGCCACTCAAAACTTACTTATAACCATTCACTATCCTTTTTTAATCATTTTGAAAAAAAAATTCTATGCGCTATACTAAGCACATAGAATTTAAAAGGTTATTTTATTGCTAAGATAAATTTCCCCTGGACTATATCGCATTCCTTATCGAATATAGACCCATCCTCGTTTTATTGCTGTAACAACAGCTTGGGTTCTATCGTTTACTCTCATCTTCTGGAGAATACTACTCACATGATTTTTTACAGTTTTTTCACTGATGAAAAGCGTCTCTCCAATGCCTCGATTGCTATTTCCATCAGTCATTAATTGCAACACTTCGCATTCTCGATGTGTTAAAAGCGGTATTGGTAATTTCACCTCAGGTTGTTGGTAACCATACGAACCTTGCGCATTGTTTGTACTAGCTAAGTGTCTGTATTCGCGAATTAACTTGATAGCCGCTTTTGGATGGATATAAGCACCTCCATCTCGAACAATTTTTATTGCTTCTATTAATTCTTTAGCATCCATTTCTTTTAATAAATATCCCACTGCACCTGAAGACAGTGCTTTTGTTACGTATTCATCAGATTCATGAATTGTAAGTATAATCACTTTGATGCCCGGAAACTGTCGCACCAATAATGCTATTGCATCAGCCCCATTTACATTAGGCATATTGAGATCCATTAAAACAATCTCTGGCTTAGATTCTCTAATCTTCGCTATAATATTTTTCCCGTTTTCGGCTTCAGCGACTACTTCAAAAGAATCCTCAAGCTCTAAAATTCGTTTAATTCCTTCTCGAAATAATTGGTGATCATCAACAACCATAATTTTGAGCGTCATAATAATTTACCTCCTTCAAATAGCTATTTTTTAGTATGTTAAACGAAGTTGCTTAACTTTTTCCCTTTATAACTTTGTTTGAAAGCATTTCTTAACCTAACTATACTGTAATGTAAGCAAAATTTAGTCATCAAGCTGATACTTTTATTATAAAACAAGTAGGTCAAAAAACCCTCCATTTTGCTTATTATAAAATACGATATTTGTCTTTATACCTAAATTAAAGTAATAATACCTTACATTATACCATGATTTTACTCCTACTTCATCCCGTAATCAATCTATATCCCCTAACTACAGAAAAAAGATATACAATCGACACTTTTTCAGCTAAAATAGGAGGAGTCCACATCCTTTGTTAAAAATAGGAGGATTCTCAATGTTAGAAAAGTATTTAACGATAAAAAAAGAGGGTACGCATGAGATTATTATTGATAAATCTCGTTTCGTCTGTACGATAGACCGGGCCGAATCTGAACAAGAAGCCCAAGCTTTTATACTGGCTGTGAAAAAGTCAAACCGAGATGCCACTCATAATTGTTCCGCCTATCTTATCGGCGATCATGATCAATTCCAAAAAGCTAGTGATGATGGCGAACCAAGTGGGACTGCTGGATATCCTATGCTTGAAATCTTAAAAAAGAAACAACTCAAAAATGTTGTAACGGTTGTCACTCGTTATTTTGGCGGAATCAAACTCGGCGCAGGAGGCCTTGTTCGTGCATATGGAAATGCCGTTAATGAAACCTGCTCTAAAATTGGTATCATCGAACGACAGCTTGCAACCATTATTTCCATTCAGATTGATTATTCACAGCTTGGCAAAATCGAAAATTTCCTTACACTTGAAAATTATCAAATCGCTGACAAACAATTTGCAGAAAAGATAACACTTTATGTTTATGTTAACCAAAATGATTTAACGATTTTTAAAGAAAAAATGATAGAAATTTTAAATGGTCGTATTCTATTTGATGAGCACGGGCAGCAATATCGAGAAGAGGAAATACTTTAATCATGGCGACTAATTTTTTTACTTATATTCCATCTGAATTCAAAACAGTGCGTACTATTTTAAAGGAAACTGTCCTACAAGATGCAGCTTCACTTTATACTATTTGGACAGACGCGTCTGTATCTCGTTTTATGAACATTGAATATTTCATGACAATGAAACAAGCTAAAGATATGATTGAAACGATTTCAAAAGAAAAGTTTGCTTGTCGCTACTCCATTTTTTACCAAAATCAATTAATCGGTTCTGTTGGCATTAATGATGTTGATCAAAAGAGTTCCAGTTGTGAAATCGGCTATGAACTATCTGAAAAGTATTGGCGACAAGGAATTATGTCTGAAGTATTATATCATTTTCTATCCCTCATTGAAAAATGGTTATCTTTTGAAGAAGTAACCGCTAAAGTACTTCCTGATAATATTGCTTCAATTTCTTTGCTTAAAAAAATGGGTTTTGAATTAAAAGAGAGTATTCAGGAATTTGACCTTCATTCCCATAATTTCCATAACGTTTATATCTATAAAATAACACTAAATAGTAACAAAAGGCCATCTTAATATTACATTTTTGCAAGGTTGGAATTTTATTATGTCTATTTTTATCAACTTTTTGTATAATGTAATTAAATGATTTATCTGTAGCTATTCTTTCAAAATTAAACAAAACGTAAATTTAATGTAACAAACAAAAGTCTTCTACATGATAAACTTTAAGTTATGTTTGTTGTTTAGCAATGAAGCAACATTAAGGAGAATTTATATATGTATAATGACAGAAGTGGTTTGCATCGCGCAAACAAGTATAAGCGCCGCCGCACCATACTTTACTGGATTTTAATACCTGTTATGGCGTGTATTTTATTAGGAGTTGGTTATGGCACTTATTTGTTTAGCAAAACAAAACTAATGGCTGATCGCTCTTATGATAGTGTCCGCAACGGTGAAGCATCAACGTTACGAACAAAAGATATTACACCTATTAAAGATAACTTTTCTGTTCTGATTATCGGAGTAGATACAAGCGAAAAACGCGCTAGTGATGGGAATCCAAGAAGTGACTCGCTCATACTTGCAACTTTTAATGTTAAAGATTCACGTGTAGAAATGACAAGTATACCGCGCGATTCCTATGTCCACATCAATTACCCGAAAAAAAATATTAATAAATATACAAAAATTAATGCCGCTCATGCCTATGGTGGTCCTGAACTTACAATGAAAACAGTTGAAGAACAATTTAAAATCCCTATTGATTACTACGTACGCTTTGATTTTGATGCTTTTCTTAAAATTATTAAGGCTCTTAATGGTATTAATGTTGATGTTCCTGTATCTTTCACTGAACAAAATTCCAAAGACGAAGCTGGCGCCATCACATTGAAAAAAGGTTATCAACGCTTAAATGGCGAGCAGGCTTTAGCATTAGCGAGAACCAGACATATCGATAGTGACATCGAGCGTGGTAAACGACAGCAACTAATTATTAAGTCTATTGCTGAAGAAGCAACAAAAATCACATCAATTAATAAATATTCTAGTATTATTGATGCTGTTGGTGAAAATATGGCAACCAACCTTAATTTCAACCAAATGCTTTCTATCGCTAAATATGCAATGACCAATAAAGTTAAAATTAAATCTCTTAATTTAAAAGGTAGTGATGCCCCACAAAATGGTATTTACTACTACCAACTAAACGAAAATTCTATGCAAAGTGTAGCAAATGAATTTGCTTCTGAATTAGATATTAAAAAGCCATTCCCAGGCGCCGTACCTTATAGTGAAGAGGAGCAGTCCAATACTAAATCGACAAATTAATTATAAGCCTATAAAAAAGCCAAATTTACTTTTGTAAATTTGGCTTTTTTACTGTCTGCTATCACAATTTTTTGTTTATCTAGATTATACTTCTATCCTTATTTTGTATTCAATCATTAAAAATATTGTAACCATATTAGTAGACAAAAAATTCAATAAATGATATATTATTGCAAATAATTAGTTCTTTAACTAATTTAATAAATTGGTATGAAAATAACCGGAAATATTTTTTTGAATTAACAGTTATTTTTTATAAATACAATCAATCGCTAAAAAGGGGGGATCATATTGAAGAAATTACTTCTAGATAGTACATAGTTATAAAAAAGTAATAAAGTAGACAATTCCTAATAACGGGACCAATTAAAAATGATTGTGAGGATATTTATTATGACAAAAAACAAAAAAATAATTTACACGTTTGCTTTATCTGCTTTACTCACTACATCGGTGGCATTGCCATTAGCAGCACCAAATGCACATGCTGCCACACAACCATCAAACGCTGTACAAGAAGAAAAAAAGATTAGCGAATTTTTCCCTGATGAAAACTTAGCAAAATTAGTTGCAGAAGCGTTAAAAAAAGATGTGAATGATTCCACAGATGCTCAAGAGCTGGCTTCAATAGAGACTCTTATAGCAACGGGATCAGAAATCAAATCACTAGAAGGAGCACAGTACTTAACTGGTTTAAAGGGTTTACTATTATCTGAAAACCAAATAAAGGACCTTGCGCCGATCAGTAACTTAACATCGCTTACTGACTTATTTATCGATTCCAACAATGTGGAAGATATCACGCCATTAGCTCGACTAACTAATTTAGAAAATCTATCATTCGCTGAAAATAACGTAACAGATATTACGCCATTAACGAATTTAAACAAATTAAAATTCTTAAATATAAATGGCAATAATGCTAATGATCTCACTTCCCTTGCTGATAAAACTGAATTAATTTCTCTAGAGGTAGCAACAAATAATATCTCTGACATTAACGTGCTTTCTTCGCTGACGAATTTAGAAAATTTTGTTGCGGACAACAATAAAATTAATGATTTAACACCATTAAATAACTTAGAAAAACTCACTACCGTTACCGTATCTCATAACCAGATTAGCGATTTTTCTCCGTTAAAAGGTGCAACAAAACTAACAACACTTAAGGGTACATCCCAAGCAATCTCGCTTCCAATTGGAAATGTAGGAACAGCTACCACAGTAAACGTTCTTGATTGGAAAGGTCAAACTCCAACAGATATTTTGCTCAGTGGAAGCGGAACTTATCAAAATGGTAAATTAACATGGAATACAGCAGGCGAACACCAACTCTTCTTTGCAGCTCACGATACAACAAAAGAAATAGAAGTTAGCGGAACAATAGCACAAACTGTTAAATAATTAAAAGCCTCTTCTCTTAAAAACAAGTGAAGAGGCTACTTTGTGGTTTTTTCAATCATTTATTACATTAAGACCGCTTGCGATGAATCTTTTGCAATACATTTAAAATCGGTCGATAGTCAGGACCCACTAAACCAATAAATTCAACAACTGTCTCAATCAAAAAACATAATAGGATTAATAAAATAACTGAACCCCAAGTAGTTGAAAATGAAAAAATAAAACTGGCTATTGAAAAAAGTAAAGCCATACAATAGATTAGTAACACAGTTTGTTTAGGTGTAAATCCTAAAGCCATCAACCGATGATGAATATGAGAACGATCGGCCGAAGTAACTGGCGTCTTTTCTTTTAACCGTCTAATAATAGCAAAAAAAGTATCAGATAGCGGGACACCTAAAATAATTAACGGGACTAGTAACGAGATAAATGTCACATTTTTAAATCCCATCAATGAAAGGACACCTATCATATATCCCAAGAACAGCGCTCCTGTATCCCCCATAAAAATCGATGCTGGCGGAAAATTGAAAAACATAA
The DNA here is from genome assembly GCF_902806445.1 of Listeria sp. PSOL-1. NCBI lineage: Bacteria > Bacillati > Bacillota > Bacilli > Caryophanales > Listeriaceae > Listeria > Listeria sp. PSOL-1. Next base: position 1,717,512 of record NZ_LR760298.1, read on the forward strand.
AAGCTAATACTGCTACAACAAGTAAGAAAGCTACAGGTGCGACAAAGCCATCATTAAGCAGCAAGGCCATCCCTGCAATTGTCATTAAGGCAATAATCGAAATTCCTCCTGCAAGGCCATCTAAACCATCAATTAAATTAAGCGCATTAATAATAGCTACAATCCAAATAATTGAAATTGGAACAGCAAAATAACCAAAATGAATCGTCCCATAAAAAGGAATATTGATAAATTTAATTAATACATGGCCCCAAGTAGTTACACAAATTGCAGCTAATAACTGCCCGACTAATTTTAGCTTGGGAGAAAGCTCAATAAGATCATCAATTAGACCCGTAATAATGATAATTACGGCACCTAGATAAATAGGTAACATATTAGAGCGATCAATTGGCGCCAAGAAGTAACCAATAGAAAAACTAATAAAAATCGCCAATCCCCCTAAAGTAGGGGTGCTTTTCTTATGCAAATGACGTTCCCTTGGAACATCTACAGCATTGACCAAATATGCAAACTTACGCGTTAGTGGAATAAGAATTAGCCCTACACAAAATGTAATGATTATCCAAACTAGCAAACTTATTTCAGCTCCAATCTTATCTTAAAACCATTGTTTTTGTATTCTTTAAAAAGCGTTTTATTACTTGATTATTTAATGTTACACCTATTCCAAAGCCTTTAGGAACCTGCAAGCTATCTCCTATTAACTCAAACGGTTCACAAATAATATCTTCTTCAAAATAACGCGATGATGCAGAAATATCCCCTGGGAATACAAATTCTTCTCTTGAAGCTAATAAAAGATTATGCGCTCTACCAATCCCTGCTTCGAGCATTCCTCCACACCATACTAATAAATTATTTTGATGACAATAATTGATAATATCCAAAGCTTCACTATAACCACCAACACGTGCAAGCTTTAAGTTAATAGCCTTGCAACTACCCAATAAATGAGCTTGACGAACATCCTCCAATGAACGAAGGTTTTCATCAAGACAGATAGCTGTTTTTATCTGCTTTTGTAGCTCCGCGTGGTCAATAAAATCTTTTTCACTAAAAGGCTGCTCAATCATGGCTAAATTAAATTGGTCAAGTTTTTTTAAAAGTACAATATCACTCACTTTATAAGCTGAATTGGCATCTGCCATCAATGTAAGATTTGGAAAAGCTTCACGAGCAGCAGCAATAAAACGAATGTCTTTTCCAGGCTGAATTTTCAATTTAACTCGCTGATAGCCTTTTTGAACATAGCGTCGAATGGTATTTAATAACGCTGTTTCATTTTCCTGAATACCTAAGCTTACCCCAACAGCAACTTTTTGTTTCGTCCCACCAATTAGTTCTTGTAAAGAAACCTCTTTCTTTTTAGCATATAAATCCCACAACGCCATTTCAATACCAGCTTTTGCCATTTGATTCCCACGAATCCACTTGAATTTTTCACGAAAATCTTGTGGATGAGTAAACTGCCAATTTTGCAAACCTGGGATCAGAAATGTTGTTATGATATTATAAGCTGTCTCTATCGTTTCTTCTGTGTAATCCGGGCGAGCAAAAGCTTCAACTTCACCATACGCAATAATCCCGTCACAATCAATAAGCTCAATTAGTAAAAATTCTTTAGCATCCATTTCTCCATAGCTTGTTTTAAAAGAAGTTTTTAATGGGATTTTAAGCTGATGTAACTTTACTTCCATAATTTGCACGGACTCCACCTATTTTCTTAACCTTTTTTCTTTCTGTATTTCTTGTAAATATTTTGGAAGTGCTATAAACCTACGCCACCTTGAAGGATTAGATAATAAACGATACATCCATTCCATACGCATTTGGATCATCCATTTAGGTGCACGCCTTACTTTCCCAGAAAGAACATCAAAACAGCCTCCTACACCCATGAAAATCCCTTTAGAAAAACGTTGAAGATGTGCCATAATCCATTTTTCTTGTGCAGGCGAACCTAGTGCAACAAAAATAAAATCTGGTTTCGTTTGAATTATTTCTTCAACAATTTGTTCGCTTTCTTCTAAATTAAAATATCCATGTCGCATACCTGCAATACGAATTCCAGGGTAATCAATTAATAGTCGTTTTTTAAGCTCCCTTGAGATCTCAGGTTTAGCACCAAGGAAGTACAGGCTAAGTGGTTTCTGTTGCGCTTCCTTTAAAACCCCTACTAGCGTATCATAACCAGTTACACGCTCTTGGAGTGGCGTTCCTAATTTTTCAGCACCAATTAATATCCCTACTCCATCTGGTGTAATATAGTCAGCTTGTAATAAAATTTGTTTAAAAGTATCGTCATTCCTAGCATTCATAACTATTTCAGGATTCGCTGTTACTACAAATTTTCGTAAACCCTGCTCATGACAAAAAATAAGCTCATTAATAAAACCAGCTTGTGTTGTATTATAAAAAGGAATTCCTAATATTTCGATCTTGTTTTTATCCATTCTATACTCCTACAATCATTCTCTTCTTTCAGTTTATCATAAAAGTTCGTTCGTTCCTATTGCTTTTAGCTTAAAGCTATCTTATCCTTTTTTTATTTTATTGTAAAATGAGGAAAATCTCTTTTTCAAGCTCTTTTCTGTTTAAAAACCTTATTTTCTCTTACAAAATATTTCATTTTAACTAGCTTAAAACGGGATAAAATCAATTTTTATCTTTTTGCTACTTTCTTCAGAAGATGTTAATATTAGACAAATAAAAAAAGCCCGGAATAAAACCCGACTTTTTTTCACTATTATACATCGCTTAAAGCGACCATAATCTCTGCTTCACAAGCTACATCGCCATCAACACTAGCAACTACTTTTGCTTTAGCAATCGCACCACGTAACCGGATAATTTCTGCTTCTAAGACCAATTGATCCCCAGGTATTACTTGACGCTTAAAACGACAACTATCAATACCTGCAAAAAGACCAATTTTATCTTTATTTTCCGGACTTTGGTTAATTGCAATACCTACTGTCTGTGCCAAAGCTTCAATAATTAGCACTCCTGGCATTACTGGATATTCTGGAAAATGACCATTAAAAAATGGTTCATTAGCAGAAACATTCTTAACAGCTTTTACCGTTTTTCCAGCTTCAACTTCTAGCACGCGATCCACCAGCAAAAATGGGTATCGATGTGGTAAAATCTCTTTAATTTCATTAATACCTAACACATTAATTTCTCCTTTCAACCTGATCCTTCGTTATAATTTCATAAGATATCATGAGCTTTTCAATCAAGATTGACAAAAATAGTAATCTTTTTCATAAACTATCCAAATCCTTTTTCTGCTCATAACGCATATGTCAACGATTGATCTTTGACAACTAAAAACAATAAAGATTCAAGCAAGCCTTTTATAAAACAACCATCTAAGGAAAAACATTTACTTTTTCATTCGAAAATGTCCATTTTCACAATGAATTTTTCTAAAACCAACGCCGTCTTTTTTTAGCAGTCGATTCAAGTAGTATACCCGTACCAATCGCTACAACTTCTAATGAATGGTCAGCTATAAACACTGGTACTTTCAATTGTTCAGCTATTAGGTGATCTAATCCATAAAGAAGCGATCCACCACCTGTCATAATAATTCCGCGATCAATAATATCAGCTGATAATTCAGGAGGAGTCGTTTCTAACACTTGCTTAGCCGCTTGTATTATGTCGTACAATGAATTATGAATAGCTTCTTCTACCTCATTGCTACTTACAGTAATTGTACTAGGTAGGCCGCTAACTAGATCCCGACCTCTGACATCCATTGTTTCGGTACGTATATCCTTAATTGCAGTTCCAATATTAACTTTTAGAGATTCTGCAGTACGTTCCCCAATTAATAAGTTATATTTTCTTTTTATGTATTGCATAATATCTTTATCCCACTGTGTCCCAGCAATTTTAACGGACCGACTTGTTACGATATCTCCCATTGATAACACAGCGACATCAGCCGTTCCTCCGCCAATATCAATCACCATATTACCGCTAGGCTCAAAGATATTCATTCCAGCACCAATAGCAGCTATTTTCGGCTCTTCTTCCAAGAAAACTTGCTTTCCGCCACTTTTTTCAGCAACTTCACGAATAGCTTTTTGTTCAACAGAAGTAATATTAGTAGGACAACAAATTAATATTTTAGGGCGCGAAAAAAAAGTCTTCAAATTAAGTTTTTGCAAGAAGAAATGTAGCATCTCTTGTACAATTTGAAAATTATCAATCACTCCGTCTTTCATTGGTTTCACTATGGTAATATCACTCGGTGTTCTTCCTATCATATCTCGTGCGTCTTTACCAACAGCAAGAACTTCTCCAGTCTTATTATTGATTGCAACAACTGAAGGTTCATTTATTACGATACCCTTTCCATTCACGTGAATTAGTACATTAACAGTACCTAAGTCAACTCCAATATGTTTACCCAAACTCAATTCCCCTCCTATGTTGTAAAACGATTTCATTTTGAATTATAACACAAATCAAGCACCGACAGAAACGAATTTTTACACAAACTACAAAAAAGAGCCTAAAATTATAGACGAAACAAGTTAATAGCAAACAGAAATAACTTATTTATTCTATCTTTAGACTCTTTACAAAGATATTTAAGATTTAAAAAGAATATCTAAATTAGTATTTTTTATTTTCTCGTTATCAACACGTTCAATATCAGCACCTAAAGCTTTTAATTTACCATGGAAGTTGTTATAACCACGATCTAAATATTTGAGCTCTGTCACTTGCGTATAACCCTCAGCAACTAATCCAGCTAACACCAACGCTGCTGCTGCACGTAAATCGGTTGCCGCTACCTCAGCACCTTGTAACTTAGCAGGGCCAGAAATAATGACAGAATGACCTTCAATTTTCATTTCAGCATTCATACGGCGCATTTCTTCAACATGCATAAAGCGGTTCTCAAATACTGTTTCAGTCATAACACTTGTACCTTCACTTAACATTTGAATAACCATCATTTGTGACTGCATATCAGTCGGAAATCCCGGATGCGGCATTGTTTTTACATCGACAGCCTTTAATTTTTCAGGGCCGATGATGCGCAGGCCTTTTTCTTCTTCAATAATTTGCACACCCATTTCCTTGAGCTTAGCAATAAGTGAACTAATATGCTCTGGAACAGCATCTTCAACTAATACATTTCCTTTTGTAATTGCAGCTGCAATCATAAAAGTTCCTGCTTCAATACGGTCTGGAATGATAGAGTGTTCAGTTGCAGTTAATTCTTTTACGCCTTCAATACGAATGACTTCTGTTCCGGCACCGATGACTTTAGCGCCCATTTGATTTAAAAAGTTGGCTAAATCAACAATTTCCGGCTCACGAGCCACGTTCTCAATAATGGTTGTCCCCTCTGCAAGTGTAGCCGCCATCATAATATTCTGAGTCGCACCAACACTTGGGAAATCAAGATAAATTTTAGCACCTCGTAGCTTTTCTGTCGTTGCTTCAATATACCCGTTTTCAATTTTGACAGTTGCACCCATTGCTTCTAAGCCTTTTAGATGCAAATCTACAGGACGAGAGCCAATGGCACAACCACCAGGGAGAGCTACACGTGCACAACCAGTACGTGTAAGCAAAGGGCCCATGACAACCATCGATGCACGCATTTTACGAACGTATTCAAAAGGAGCATCAGAGCTAATATCTCCAGTTGCATCAACAGTTACTATGCCTTTTTCAAAATTGACATCAGCATTTAAGTGTTTCAAAACTTCATTTATCGTATATACATCTGATAGACTTGGTACATTGCTTAACACACTAGTACCTTTGCTGGCTAAAAGAGTTGCAGCAATGACTGGTAGCACGGCATTTTTTGCCCCTTCTACTTTTACACTACCGGTTAATTGCTTACCTCCATGCACTATTATTTTTTCCAAAACAATCCCTCCGTGTTACTAAACTTCTCTATCACACATTGTAGACTAATTCTCAATTTAACACACATCTAGTACATTCTATCATTATCTGTTTGCAAAGATCAACTAAATTTAATTTAATCTTAATAAAGTTGATAAATTATGACTACTCTCTGTTTATTACCAATTTTACTATTTTTAAACTTTTATTTCATAAAAAAGTTAGTAACTGTTTCGAAGCAGAAAGATATTCAAGAAAAAAACTACTAAGCAAATAGCCAATGACAACGGCTAAAATGGCAAAAAGCAACCTAGCTTGCATCACTTTATTTTTTTTAAGAAATTTTTCATAATTAAGCGCTTGTAATGCCCAAAATGTAATAATAATAAAAATCAAATGCGAAATAATGACTATCATGGGATCCTGCATAACAATATTATACATTCATATACTTCCTTAAATAGAGTTTACAATTCTATTTTAACAAAAACTAAAGCGAAAATATACTCTTATCCCCCAACTAGCAAAAAACTACCTAGGAAATCCAGGTAGTTTTAACTAAATAGTTAATGTTTTTTAGTATGAATTCGATTGATTGCTTTCTGAAGAGCGACCTGTGCCATGACTTCATCAACCTTCTGTTCTTTTGCTGTTTGCAACTTCGCTTCTGCTTCTTCTTTTGCACGTTCAGCGCGAAGAATGTCAATATCTTGTTCACGTTCGGCACTATCTGCAAGAATATTTACTTCTTCGCCATTTACTTCCATAAACCCACCATTAACGGCAATCCACTCTTCGCCTGAGTCTTGTTTAAGACGAACGATATCGATTTTTAGTGGAGCAACTAGTGGTACGTGTCCGTGTAAGATACCTAGCTCACCAGCTTTTGTACGAGCGATAACCATATTAGCTGTGCCTTCATAAACAGGACCATCTGGAGTAACAATGCTAACATTCAACAAAGCCATACCTATCTCCTCCTGATTTATTAGACTTCAACGCCCATTTTTTTAGCTTTTTCAATAACTTCTTCAATCCGTCCAACAGAACGAAACGCATCTTCTGGCAAATGATCATATTTGCCTGCAAGAATATCTTTAAAGCCTTTTATTGTTTCTTTAACAGGAACATAAGAGCCTGGTTGTCCAGTAAATTGTTCAGCTACATGGAAGTTTTGTGATAAGAAGAATTGTACACGGCGAGCGCGTGCTACCGCTTGTTTATCTTCGTCTGACAATTCATCCATACCTAAGATTGCAATAATATCTTGTAACTCTTTATATCGCTGTAAGAGCTGTTGTATTTGAATGGCTACTCCATAATGCTCTTCACCAACGATTTCAGGTGATAAAGCACGTGAAGTTGATGCAAGAGGATCTACAGCTGGATAAATTCCTTGCTCAGTTAATTTACGTTCCAAGTTGGTTGTGGCATCCAAATGAGCGAAAGTCGTGGCCGGAGCCGGGTCAGTATAGTCATCAGCTGGAACATAAATCGCTTGAATAGACGTTACAGAACCAACATTAGTAGATGTAATACGCTCTTGTAATTGGCCCATTTCAGTTGCTAAAGTTGGTTGATACCCAACTGCTGATGGCATACGTCCAAGTAAAGCAGAAACTTCAGAACCTGCTTGTGTGAAACGGAAAATATTATCAATAAATAGCAATACATCTTGATGCTCCACATCACGGAAATATTCAGCAATTGTTAATCCAGTTAAAGCAACTCGCATACGAGCACCTGGTGGCTCATTCATTTGCCCAAATACCATCGCTGTTTTTTCAATAACACCTGATTCTTTCATCTCAAAATAAAGGTCATTACCTTCACGAGTACGTTCACCTACACCGGCAAAAACAGAAATCCCACCATGTTCTTGGGCAATATTGTTGATTAGTTCTTGAATTAATACCGTTTTCCCTACACCTGCACCACCGAACAAGCCAATTTTTCCACCTTTGACATAAGGTGCAAGTAGATCAACAACCTTAATTCCTGTTTCAAGAATTTCTGTTGTTGTCGATAATTGATCAAATGTTGGAGCTAGACGATGGATTTTATTACGCTTCACATCGCTTGCAATCGGCGCGTCTAAATCAATCGTTTCACCTAGTACGTTAAATACACGGCCTAGGGTTACATCACCTACTGGTACTGTAATTGGGCTCCCAGTATCTACTACTTCCATACCTCTTTGAATACCATCAGTTGAAGCCATAGCAATTGTCCGAACAACATCATCACCTAACTGAATAGCTACTTCCAAAGTAAGTTTTTTTGTAGTTTCTTCTTTTGACTGAGATTTATATTCCACAGTAAGGGCATTGTAAATTTCAGGTAAAGTCCCACCTTCAAATTTAACATCTACTACTGGGCCCATTACTTGGATTACTCGTCCTCTTGTCATGCGATTTTTCCTCCTCACTTAATTGCCTAAAGGGTTAGAGTCGTTTCAAATAATGGTTATTCGAGTGCGGCTGCCCCACCAACAATTTCGGTAATTTCTTGTGTGATCGCTGCTTGGCGAGCACGGTTATATTGAAGCGATAAGTCATCGATAAGATCAGATGCATTATCCGTTGCACTTCGCATTGCCGTCATCCGTGCAGCATGTTCGGCAGCTTTAGCATCTAATAACGCTCCAAAAATTAAACTCTCAACATATTGCGGCAACAATACATCCAAAATTTCTTGCTCAGAAGGCTCAAATTCATATGTTGTTAACACATCTTGAGATTCCTCTTCACTGTGAAATTCAGTTAATGGAAGTAATTGTTCAGTACACAATTGGCTGGAAATCGAATTAATATGATGAATGTAATAAATTTTCACTTCATCATACACGCCGTCTTCAAACATTTGAACAGTACTACTTGCGATATCTTTGATTTCTGCAAAAGCTGGATGGTCTGATATCCCTTGTATCTCAAGCACAATGTTCATATCCCGCGCTTTAAAGAAATCTCTAGCTGTGCGACCGATCGTAATAATTGCATATTCATCTTTTGATGCGTGATGGTTTATTATATCTTGATAAACTTCTTTAATAACAGAACTATTATATGAGCCTGCTAAACCTGTATCTGAAGTTAAAACCAGATACCCTGTACGCTTTACTGATCTAGTTGTTAACATAGGGTGATCAGAGCTATTTCCAGTTGCGGCAACATGCATCACAACATCACGAATTTTAGAAACATAAGGCGCATAAGCTCTTGCATTTGCTTCTGCTCGGCCTAATTTTGCAGCCGATACCATTTGCATTGCTTTTGTGATTTGGCTTGTTTTTTTCGTCGACGTAATCCGTTGCTTAATGTCAATTAAAGATGCCAAAGGTCTTCACCACCTTTATATTTTTCGAAGTCAAAAGCAATTATTTTTCCATAGAAGAAACAAATGTATTTTTAAATTCATTGAGTGCGCTATTTAGTTTTGTTTCTTCAGGTAATTCTTTTGTTGTGCGAATCTCTTCAAGAAGTTCTGGATGGTTATGATCAAACCATACATTCATTTCAGTTTCAAAACGCAATACATCATGAACAGGAATATCATCCAAGAAATTATGAACAAGCGCATAAAGAATTAGTACTTGCTTCTCTACTTTTAAAGGTTTGTGTAAATCTTGCTTTAATACTTCAACTGTTCGTTTACCACGTTCTAATTTAGCACGGGTTGCTGCATCTAGGTCAGAGCCAAATTGAGAAAATGATTCTAACTCACGGTACGCTGCTAAATCTAAACGAAGCGTACCTGCAACTTTTTTCATTGCTTTAATTTGTGCGGATCCACCTACACGTGATACGGATAACCCTGCATTAATCGCTGGACGTACTCCAGAGAAAAACAAATCAGATTGTAAGAAAATTTGTCCATCAGTAATGGAAATAACGTTCGTCGGAATATATGCAGAGATATCTCCCGCTTGTGTTTCAACAAATGGAAGTGCTGTAATTGAGCCTCCTCCTAATGTATCATTCAATTTTGCTGCACGCTCGAGCAAACGTGAATGTAAGTAGAAAACATCTCCTGGATAAGCTTCACGACCTGGTGGACGACGAAGTAATAAAGATAATTCACGGTACGCTGCAGCTTGTTTTGATAAGTCATCATAAACGATTAACACATGCTTTCCGTTATACATGAATTCTTCAGCCATTGCAACACCAGCATAAGGCGCTAGGTATAAAAGTGGGGCTGGTTGTGAAGCAGATGCTGTTACAACAATCGTGTAATCAAGTGCTCCATTTTTACGCAAAGTTTCTACTGCTGTACGAACAGTGGATTCTTTTTGACCGATTGCCACATAAATACAGATCATATCTTGGTCCGCTTGATTTAAAATCGTGTCAATGGCAACAGATGTTTTACCTGTTTGGCGGTCGCCGATAATTAATTCACGCTGTCCACGGCCAATTGGAACAAGCGCATCAATTGCTTTAATACCTGTTTGAAGTGGTTCTGTTACAGATTTCCGTGCCATAACACCTGGTGCAACTGCTTCAATTGGTCGCGTTCCAGTTGTTGCAATCTTTCCTAAGCCGTCTACAGGTTGACCTAAAGAGTTAACAACACGCCCTATAAGTGCTTCTCCAACTGGAACTTCCATAATTTTCCCTGTCCGGCGAACTTCATCACCTTCACGAATTTCAGTATAGTTGCCAAGAATGATAATACCTACGTCGTTATTTTCTAAGTTCTGAGCCATGCCCATAACACCATTTGAAAACTCGAGTAGTTCTCCAGCCATTGCATTATCAAGTCCATGAGCACGTGCGATACCATCACCAATATAGGTAACTGTCCCAACATCACTCACTTTTAGCTCGCCTTGATAATTTTCAATCTGTTGCTTTATGATTGAGCTGATCTCTTCAGCCTTAATGCTCATCAGTTTCACCCCTCGTTAAACGGGAACTAAGCTCTAATTTGCCGTTCCATATCTTTTAATTTCGTCTTAAGACTATCATCATAAATACTCGTTCCAATAATGACTTTTACGCCGCCTAGTAACGACTTGTCAATGTGATTATGAATATTTAATTTTGTTTTGTTTAATTTCTGGGCAAAAACTTGGGATAATGCCAATTTTTCTCCCTCAGAAAGCGGAATTACAGAGTATACATCGGCATCTGCAATACCTCGCAGATCATTTACTCGTTTTGCATAAATATCAGCAATACTAGAAAGGTAATCTTCCCTGCCACGGTCAATTAATAAAAATACAAAATCTTGAAGAAGCTCATTTAGCCCTTTAAAAACGGTTCCCACAAGCTCTTTCTTTTGTACGATTGTAAATGTCGGGTTTTCAAGCAAGCTCACGAAGTCAGGATTTTCACTCAGAACTTGCTTAATTAGCGCTAATTCTTCAGAAAAGGTATCAATTAAGCCGCGCTCTTCCGCTACTTGAAAAACAGCTGTCGCATACCGACTTGCAACTTCCCAATCCTTCATCATTTATGATCGCCTAGCCTTTCAATATAGTTTTGAATAAGCTCATTTTGCGATTTTTCATCAAGATTTTTTTCAATGACTTTGGAGGCGATTAAAACAGATAAAGAGCCGACTTGTTCACGAAGTGCTGTAATGGCATCTTCTTTTTCACGTTTGATGTCATCTTTAGCTTCCTCTTTCAAGCGTTCCGATTCTGTACGCGCCGTTTTAATGATTTCTTCGCGTTCTTTTTCGCCAAGTTGCTTGGCATTTTCAATCATTGTTTGGGCTTCAATACGGGCTTTTTGCAAAACGTCTTTTTGTTCAGCAAGCAAACTTTCCGCTTGATTTCTACTTTCTTCGGCTGAATCAATTTCAGAAGCAATATGCTCTTCACGTTCTTTCATTATTTTCATTAGAGGCTTCCAAGCAAATATGCGAATAAGCACTAATAAAACGGCAAATGTAAATAACGTAAAAAGACTATCACCCATTGTAAAGGCAGCACCCATTACTAAATGTGGTTGTAACACGCCTTTTCCACTCCTTTCCATACATTCGCTAACAGTTACGCATACGTTCTACCTTAAAGTTCTTATTTATTAAGTACCATGAACGCGATAACAACAGCGATAATTGGAAGAGCTTCAACTAAACCAATACCGATAAACATAATTGTTTGTAACATAGAACGTGCTTCGGGTTGACGTGCAACACCTTCGACCGTTTTTGATACGATTAAACCGTTACCGATGCCTGCACCTAACGCACCTAAACCTACTGCAATCGCAGCTGCAATAACTCCTAAAGACATAATTAATATCCTCCTTAAAATCTACTTTATTTAATAATGTTTTAATGCTCGTCACTTACTTTATGTGACATGTAAACCATTGTCAGCATGGTGAAAATATAAGCCTGGATCGCTCCAATAAACACTGAAAATCCTTGCCATGCAAGCGCTGGAATAATAGCTAATACACCAACAAAAAAATTAATGTGCGCAAGTTGTGTTGCAATAATTGCTAGTAAAACTTCTCCCGCAAAAATATTCCCGTAAAGCCGCAAACCAAGTGTCAATGTATTCGCAAATTCTTCCACGAGCTTTAGTGGAAAGAGAAACTTCATTGGGCTAAAATAGGTAGCGGTGAAATAGTGCTTAAATCCACGCATTTTAATCCCATAATAATGCGTAAGTGCAAGGATCATGATCGCAAGTGTCATCGTTACGATTGGATCTGCTGTAGGTGAACGCCACCACACTTCATCATGAATTGCAATGGAAGTAATAACACCAAGCATGTTTGATACGAAAATAAACATAATTAATGTAATACCCAGCACGTGAAATCTTCCACCTGTTTTCCAGTCCATGTTGCTTCCAATGATACCGCGCACAAAATCCATTACCCATTCAATAAAATTTTGTTTGCCGGTTGGACGTCGTTTTAAATTTCGTGTACAAATAATGGCAATGCCTAATACAACAAGGCAAGTGATTGTAATCATAACAATATTCGACAAATTAAATGACAGTCCAAGGAATTTAACGACGGGAAAATTCTCTTCCAATTTGGTTCACCCCTTTCATTTTTTTACTTTTTTCTTTCGATAAGAGGAACAAACAACAAAATCCAGAAAAATAACAGCATAGACAATACCAAGTCCAATAGCCATACTATAAATGTGAAAGTACCCTGGCAGCTCAGTTGCAATTATGGTAGCAAGTAAAGCGCTGCTCATCCGTACCGCCATCCCTGTTCCATGAACTTGTCGATTTGTATTAGCCGTTTCTGTCATTGCTTGTGTTCTTCTCATAAGCAGCCAGTGGTTAAACCAACCGATGATAATCCCTAGTTTCAAGCCCAAAAATATATGTACATAGGGCGTTAAAAACCAACCGAGAAAACAAAAGACAATAAGAACCATTAAATACTTCTGATGCCTGCGGTACAACTTAATAGGTGATTCTAACATTTGGAGTGGTCCTTTCTGCTCTAAACTCTGTTTCTTCCAACTATCAAATTCTGTTTAAGAAACAACAAAGATTGTGAAATTCAACACATTGAATAGCTTCCATTTGCCCATCTCACTCATGAAAGCCTTATCAGCATGTCAATTTTAAGCATACAACAGCAAAAAGCTAAAAGTCAATATTTTTCACAAAATCAAGTTATACTTACTGAGTTAATAGTAACATAACTCCAAACTTACTTAAATGAATACACACTAAAAATATATCTTTATGCACATGGATTCCATGCTGCTTTAATCATCATTTTTTTACTATGAATGAGCTTGATTTCACACCTCCAATGTTGATAGAACAGCTTTCATTTACGTGTCATATTTCACAAAATAAAAAGTCTTTACCTTCTCGGCAAAGACTTTAACGTTTTGACGAGATTAGCAAATAAAAGAGCTCTTTTTAGCTAAGATAAGGCCATGCATTAGCTTCTCGCAAAATATAATGATAGATTACCCCCTTGCATTCTTTCCAATTCAGTCAGCGTATTGCCGGCGGGATTGTATAGAATGCTTGGTCAGCCTTCTATCCCTACATTTACTTTGAAAAGCTCTCTTTGGGGCTTATTAATAACATTGATCATCTTATCACAATTCTTTTGAAATCACTAGCTAAAATCGCTACTGTAATATATCTGTAATACTTACGCGCTTCCAAAAGAATGAATGTTCTGTCTTTTTTAAATTTAGATGAAAAACGGCTGGCTGTCGATCCGTTTTTCCGCTATCGATTCATGCAATTTAAGTAAGTTCTGGCAGAAATTGTCCACTGTATATCTCAAAGGAGCTATTCTGCCAAAACCTAAAAAGATTTCGTTTCTATCTTGGCTCTTTAAACTAAAAAATCATTCGGGCGAGGACTATCTTGATCAAAATAATAAAGCATTGCATTTAAAATACGCGCTGAAGCTTCACCATCTCCATAAGGGTTCGTAGCTTGACTCATTTTAGCATGCTCGCTAGGATTAGTAAGTAGTTTTAATGCTTCGTTTTTAATCGTTTCCTCGTCTGTTCCTACTAACTTAAGCGTCCCAGCAGCTACTCCTTCTGGGCGTTCAGTGGTATCGCGCAATACTAAAACTGGAACCCCCATACCAGGGGCCTCTTCTTGCACACCACCAGAATCTGTTAAAACTAAATAGGCTTTTTTCAAGAAATTATGAAAATCAATTGCATCAAGTGGTTCGATTAAGTGAATTCGATTATGACCACCTAAAATCGAAATTGCTTTTTCTCGCACTGCTGGGTTTAAATGCATTGGATAAACAAGTTCAACATCTTCCTGTTGCTCAATAACATCACGTATGGCTTCAAACATGCCTTGCATCGGTGCACCTAGATTTTCCCTACGATGTGCTGTCATTAAAACCAAGCGATGATCTCCTAAATTTTCTAAAATGGAGTGATGATAATCTACCTGAACAGTGGTTTTTAAAGCATCAATTGCCGTATTTCCAGTTATAAAAATATGGGAGGCGGGTTTATTTTCTTTTAGCAAATTTTCTTTAGCCGTTTGTGTTGGTGCAAAATGAAGGTCTGCTAAAACACCCGTTAAACTTCGATTCATTTCTTCTGGAAATGGCGAATATTTATTCCATGTTCTAAGTCCTGCTTCAACATGGCCAATTGCTGTCTGTTGATAGAAAGCAGCCATGCCAGCAGCAAAACTCGTTGTTGTATCTCCATGAACGAGCACAAGATCTGGCTGCTCCTCTGCAATTACCTTGTTAAGGCCTTCCATCACTCGTGTTGTAATATCCGTTAATGTTTGGCCTTTTTGCATAATATCCAAATCGACATCTGGTTTAATATTAAAAATGTCTAAAACTTGATCTAACATTTCACGGTGTTGCGCAGTAATAACCACACAAGATTCAAATTTATCTGGTTGTTTTTGTAAAGCAAGTACTAACGGCGCCATTTTAATCGCTTCAGGCCTTGTGCCAAAAACGCTCATCACCTTAATTTTCTTCATGTTAAAACTCCTAAAGTATACCTTATTTTTGCTTTAGACCTTATAATAAAAAGCCTAAACTAAAGCACTTATTTTGTGCCAAATAAACGATCCCCTGCATCGCCAAGTCCAGGCAAGATATAACCGTCTTCATTTAATTTTTCATCCAAACCAGCAACATAAATGTCTACATCTGGATGCGCATGCTGTAAAGCTTTAATTCCTTCTGGAGCAGCAACTAAACACATGAATTTCATATTCTTAGCGCCACGTTTTTTTAGACAATCTAAAGCCATAATCGCTGAACCACCTGTTGCAAGCATTGGATCAACTACAATAAAAAGCCGTTCTTCAACATCAGAAGGTAATTTGACAAAATATTCAACTGGTTCAAGTGTATCATGATCGCGATATAAGCCAACATGCCCAACTTTGGCAGCTGGTATCAACTTTAAAATACCATCTGTCATGCCAAGTCCAGCACGAAGAATGGGAACGACACCTAATTTTTTCCCAGCAAGGGATCTTGCTTTTGTCACTTGTAATGGGGTTTCTACTTCGACATCTTTTAATTCCATATCACGGGTAATCTCATAAGCCATAAGTGTGGCTACCTCATCGACAAGCTCACGGAATGCCTTTGTTCCAGTAGATTTGTCCCTAATCATTGTTAGTTTGTGTTGTACAAGTGGGTGGTCGATTACGTGTACGTTTGCCATTTTTATATTCGCTCCTTTAAATTCAAAATCTTCTTCTTTAATATTGTATCAAAAGAACATTTTAATACAAGTGAAAATTTTGTGCTTATTTACTTTTAATCGTTAGGGTATAATGGGTATTCGCTTGTTAAAGCAGATACTTGTTGCTTGACGTCTTTCAAGATCGCTTCATCCTGCGTATTATGCAAAACTTGAGCGATTAATTTACCGACTTTACTTGTCGCCTCTTCATCAAAACCTCTTGTTGTAATCGCTGCTACACCAACACGAATGCCACTTGTTACAAATGGGCTTTCTGATTCAAATGGAATTGTATTTTTATTAACGGTTATACCCACTTGATCCAGAATTGTTTCAGCTTCTTTTCCTGTTAATTCCAAATTTTGCAAATCAATTAAAAGTAAGTGATTATCTGTTCCACCAGTTAAAACAGATACACCCTCCTCTTCAAGAGTAGTTGCTAATTGCTTTGCATTCTTGATAATTTGTTTGCAATATTGTTTGAATTCAGGTTGTAAGGCTTCCTGGAACGCAACTGCTTTTCCGGCAATCACGTGCATAAGTGGTCCACCTTGAGTTCCTGGAAAAATAGCTTTATTCAACTTTGTTTCCCATTCTGCTTTGGCCAAAATCATTCCGCCTCGTGGGCCTCGCAACGTTTTATGCGTTGTTGTTGTAACAAAATCAGCATACTGGACAGGATTTTGGTGAACACCTGTAGCGACTAAACCGGCAATATGTGCCATATCTACCATTAAATATGCGCCCACTTCACTTGCGATTTCACGAAACTTGGCAAAATCAATAGAACGGGGATAAGCACTGGCACCTGCAACAATTAATTTAGGTTGATGTCTAAGAGCCAGCTCACGAACGCTATCGTAATCAATTTGTTTTGTTTCTTGGCTTACCCCATATTCAACAAAATGATATAAAATGCCACTGAAATTAACAGGACTTCCATGCGTTAAATGACCGCCATGAGATAAATTCATTCCAAGCACCGTGTCCCCTGGATTTAATGCAGCTTGATAAATTGCCATATTTGCTTGGGAACCAGAGTGAGGTTGGACATTGACATATTCAGCACCAAATAGTTGCTTAGCACGCTCTCGAGCAAGATTTTCCACAATATCCACATATTCACAACCGCCATAATAACGTTTCCCCGGATATCCTTCTGCATACTTATTCGTTAAAACAGAGCCCACTGCTTCCATAACTGCTTTACTTACAAAATTTTCTGAGGCGATCAATTCAATGTTATTTCGCTGTCTACCAAGTTCCAACCGTATTGCTGCAAATACATCTTGATCCTGCTTCTCAAGCTCACTCATTGCTATCTCCTCCTTATTCTGATTTAAGACACTTTAATCATTACTCAAAACTGGGTAAAAAGCAAGCAAAGTTTTCTGAAAAAATAATAATAGAGGCTTTGTCTATTTTTTTGACTCACTTAAATAATTTCCACCTGCAGCTTTTTCAAGTCGATTCATCACTGCATCGCCAATTTCAGTTCGTTTATAAGTCTCAGCTAGGATAATCGTAACGTCCGTATGATCAAAAGCACGCAATCCAGCATATAAATGTTGCGCAATTTCGGTTCTATTTTCTTTGCTACCAATAACGATTGTTGTTTTCGATTGCTCTGGCCAACTTGTAGCTAATTCTTTGGAAATTAAAAGCCCTACCTTTTCTCCGGCCAAAGTTAACCGCTCATATGTGTCTTTAAAAAAGGCTAAACTCCCATCGATAAGATAAACTGGCGCTTTCGGAGCGTAATGCGTATATTTCATTCCAGGTGCTTTTGGCGCTTCTTCTTTTTTAAGTGTATCCTTAGCCGACTGTACTTTCCCAATGATTGCTTCAATTGCTTCAACCGAAATACCACCTGGGCGCAAAATAGCGGGTGTTGCTATTGTGCAATCAATAACTGTAGATTCAACACCAACATTAGTGTCTCCGCCATCAATAATACCGGCGATTTTCCCGGTTAAATCTTCAGCAACATGCTGTGCATTCGTTGGGCTTGGACGCCCAGAACTATTTGCACTTGGGGCAGCAATTGGCAACCCTACTTCGTGCAAAAGGGCCAGGCTGACTGGATGTTCTGGAATACGCACGCCTACAGTATCCATTCCTGCAGTACAGTTCTCTGCTAAAATTCCAGATTTTACTGGCAATACAATGGTAATTGGTCCTGGCCAGAAATTTCCCATAAGTTTCTTCGCTTTTTCTGGAATTTCGGAAATAAAATTCATTTGTTTTTGACTGGCAATATGTACAATAAGAGGATTATCTGCAGGTCTCCCTTTTGCTTGATAGATTTTACTCACGGCTTCAGGATTTGTTGCATCTGCACCAAGTCCATAAACGGTTTCAGTTGGAAAAGCAATGACTTCTCCCTGACGCAAAAGTTCAGCGGCTTCCTGATAAATTGTTTTATTCCTATTTTTTGGATCCATCTTCCAAAAACGTGTTTTCATTCTAAAAACTCCTCATACTATATACTTTGTTTCCTATTTTAGCGTTTTTTATATCGTTTGAATAGTCCTCACATTCGCTTAAAAGTTATCCCCAAATTGTGGATAATAGTTTTGTCAATGGGGATAACTTTTGTGAATCTGTGGATATCACTAAAAACAAAGAGCACCTCTTATTTTTATAAATTAAAATTTGATTAAAAAATTTTTTTGCACAATTTTTTATCCACAACGCTGTGGATAAAAAATTAGAACAAAAAAGCGTTCTTTTAAAAAACGCTTTTATACCAACATATTTGAGCAAACAACTATTCGATCTTTCTGATTAATATCTTTGTGGACAATCACATCGGCCTGTGGAAAACTTTTTTTAAATAGCTCTTTTACTGCCTCACCTTGAGTATAACCGATTTCAACAGCAATCCAATATTGCTCTTTTACGACCTGTGGCAAGTTGTGGATAAGTTGTTCATAAATGGCTAAACCATTTTTTTTCGCAAATAAAGCAAGTGGAGGCTCATGATGAAGGACATAATCTGTCATGAATGCCTTTTCTGACTCAGCGATATATGGCGGATTAGCAACAACCACATCAAAACGCTCACTGCTATCCAAAAAGACATCAAGCAAATCCGATTTCTTAAAAGCAACGTCAGCCTCAAGGCGCCGAGCGTTTTCTTTAGCAACGCAAAGAGCCCGACTAGATATATCAGAAGCCACAACAGTCAAATCAGGAAAACACTTTTTTAACGTGATCGCAATAATCCCACTACCTGTGCAAACATCTAATACCTTCGTAGCATCTGTTTTGACTAGCCAATTTTCTGCTAACAACACAAGTTCTTCTGTTTCAGGCCGTGGGATAAGCACATCAGGTGTCACCCAAAAATCACGACCATAAAAAGGGGCCGTCTCTAAAATATATTGCACGGGCTCACCTTGTAAATAACGCTTGAAATCTTCTTTAAACTGATGCGCTTCAGCTGAATGAATTTCTTCGTTTAGTTTCATCCACAGCTCTGTTCGTTTTAGCCCCATCCTTGTCTCAAGTAAGATTTCAGCGGCATTTAAGTCTAAATGACGCGCTTTTAAAATCTCAGCGGCTTCCTTTAAGCATGAACCAATCGTTGGTTTATTCTGTGTCATTCAAACGCTCCAGTTTGCTTGTTCTATCTTCTAAAATAAGCGCGTCAACAATTTCATCAAGTTTTCCTTCCATGATTTGATCAAGCTTTTGTAACGTTAAACCAATACGATGATCCGTTACCCTATTTTGTGGATAGTTATAAGTACGAATGCGTTCAGAACGATCTCCTGTTCCTACAGCTGATTTCCGGTTAGCAGCGTATTCTTCACGTGCTTCGCGTTCAAATTTATCATAAATTCGCGCACGCAATACTTTCATTGCTTTCTCTTTATTTTTTATTTGCGAACGTTCATCCTGCATGGACACAACGATCCCTGTTGGAACGTGGGTTAAGCGTACAGCTGACATGGTCGTGTTAACACTTTGCCCTCCAGCTCCAGTTGACGCAAATGTATCTGTACGAATATCTTTATCCTGAATATCAACTTCAACATCTTCAGCTTCTGGTAAAATGGCTACAGTAGCCGTTGAAGTATGAATACGTCCACCAGATTCCGTTTCAGGAACGCGCTGCACTCGGTGTGCTCCATTTTCATATTTTAACCGTGAAAAAGCCCCATTACCGTTAATCATCACGATAATTTCTTTATAGCCACCAATCCCCGTAGCATTTGCATCCATCACTTCTACTTTCCAACCACGATTTTCCGCATAACGACTATACATTCTAAACAAATCGCCAGCGAAAAGCGCTGCCTCATCACCACCAGCTGCTCCTCGGATTTCCATAATGACATTTTTATCATCGTTAGGATCTTTTGGCACAAGCAAAAGATTCATTTTTTCCTCAAGTACTGTTTTTTCTGTTTGAAGACCCGCTAATTCCTCTTTAGCCATTTCACGCATCTCGTCATCAAGTTTTTCTGATAAAAGCTCTTTTGTCTCCTCTAATTGACTAGTGACTTCTTTATAATGACGATAGGCTTCTACTGTTTCTGTGATGCCAGATTGTTCCTTTGATAAATCACGTAACTTCTTAGCGTCAGAAACGATATCTGGGTCACTCAATAGTTCATTTAATTCTTCGTAGCGATTTTCTACCGCTTGTAAACGATCATACATGCTAACACCTCATTTTTATTCAATCGGTGGATGTGCATGACACCTCCGACATACTGGATAGTAGTTATCATTTCCACCTATTAAGATTTGCTCACCAGCATAAACTGGTTTCCCTTCATTATCTACACGTAAAACCATTGTTGCTTTCTTAGCGCAAAACCAACAAATCGTTTTCATTTCTTCAATTTTGTCTGCATAAAGCAGTAGATATTTCGATCCTTCGAAAAGTTCATTGCGGAAGTCATTTTTTAATCCATACGCAATGACTGGAATCTTCAATTCGTCTACAATTTTTGCTAATTGAAAGATGTGCTCTTTTTGTAAAAATTGTGATTCGTCGATGAGTACGCAATAAGGCTTTGGCTCAATTTGCATCACATCTTCATAGATATTCGTCTCAGCAAAAATCGGTTTAGCTTTACGTTTCAAACCAATTCTGCTAGAAATTACCCCTACTTGATCACGATTATCAATACCAGAAGTGTAAATCACAACTGGCTTATTTTGCTCTTCATAATTATGCGCCACTTTTAAAATTTCAATAGTCTTGCCACTATTCATTGCTCCATAGCGGAAAAATAATTGTGCCATTATAACGCTCCCTTATACAAATAAACTCTTTTCCTATTTTATCATAGTGTTTCAGAAATTGGCAGTTTAAAAAAGTGAAAAAGTCGCTTTTATAACTTAAACTGTAAAAATTTTATGTTAAATGTCACTAAAACGTATACAAAATGCATACAATTTAGTCCTTTTTTTGCGAACACGACAAATCAGGCGACAAGTGTAACTGATTTGTCCCCCGATTTATTTTGTTTATCCCTCATTCAAAAATATTTCTTGCTTAAATAATTACTTTCTATTTTTAGGTTGTGGCAAAATGATAGAAAAAATTATTTTATTATCAAAACTTTCTGCTTGGATTTTACCTCCCATTGCCTCTACGATATCTCGAGCAATCGGTAATCCTAGCCCTGTCCCTCCAGTATGACTAGTACGAGAACTATCCATTCGGTAAAATGGTTCAAAAATTAAATCGAGTTTTTCTGGTGGAATAGTATAACCACGATTTGAAACGCTAAGCTCAACAAACGCATCACTTTTCTTTAAGCTGAGCTCGATGATCGATCCTTGGAAACTATAGTTAATAGCATTGCGAATTAAATTATCAAGTACACGTTCCATTTTTTCTGCATCAACTAAAGCAGTAATTTCTTCTTCAATCTCTAATTGCCATTGTAGATTTTTTTCGTTTAAAATAGGTAAGAATTCATAACTAATTTGCTCAACCATCAAGCTTAAATTAACAATTTCTTTATTGATCGTTAATGTTGTTAAGTTAAAACGAGTGATTTCAAAAAATTCACTAATTAGTTGCTCTAATCGCTCTGCTTTTTCTAAAGAAATTCCTGTATATCTCGTTCTTAGCTCTGGTGATAATTGTGGTTCCTCCTTCAAAAGCGTCAGATATCCGATCACACTTGTTAATGGTGTCCGTAAATCATGGGCTAAATAAACAATTAAATCATTTTTTCTTTGTTCTGCTTCTTTTGCTGCTCGCTTAGTTTGATTGCTCTCTTCCCTTAGTTGATTCAGCTCTTCTTGCACTTGAAAAAGGTCTGCCGAAAGCTGAATACGCTGTTCAGGGTCCTCTAAAAGCTGACTTGTAGCTTGTGTTGTTTCATTCAAGTAATTAACAGCTTTCCTAATGAAAAAAAATGATATGACCATCCAAATAAGTATAATCACAACAAGTATAATAACGATATTATTATTGTGAAAAAAAACCAATACTTGATGAATTGGCTCAATTTTATACCATATAAAAAATGGTGTAAGCCTTGCTTTGTAGATAGCAAATGGAACCATGATTAAAACGATGACTGAACCAATAATGGTTACAAAATACTGCAATAATATTTTATGAATCAATGGGTTTTTATAATTATTTTTCAATGATATAGCCCACTCCCCAAACGGTTTTTATAAATTTAGGTTTTCTTGGTTGCTCTCCTAATTTTTCTCGCAAACGAGCGATATGAGCCATTACAGTATTATTATTATCTAGGTAAGTTTCTTGCCAAACGGCTTCAAAAAGCTTTTCTGAAGAAATCACAATCCCTTGATGCTCAAATAAATAAAGCAATATTTTAAACTCGATTGGCGTAATCATAATTTCTTTACCAAACAAATAGACTTTATGACTTCTTTTTTGGAGAACCAAGCCCTCTTTTTCAAATTCATCTTCTGCTTGTACTGGCTGATTCGTTTGCTTATAGCGCTGCTCACGTCGTAATTGTGTTTTTACCCGTGCTACTACTTCTAAAGGATTGAAGGGCTTTGTGATATAATCGTCAGCTCCTAAAGAAAGACCAGTAATTTTATCGATATTTTCTCCTTTAGCTGTTAACATTAAAACAGGAAAATAATAATCTTTACGGATTTGTTGAAGCAACTCGAATCCATCTATATCTGGGAGCATCACATCAAGCACTGCTAAAGAAATGGGGTTTTTTTGAATATAGGCTAATGCTTCTGTTCCGTTATAAAATGCGTGTATTTGAAATCCTTCATTTTTTAAAAATGTCATGATTAGATTGGCAATTTCTTTTTCATCATCTACCACTACAATGCTGTCTACCATATTTTTTCCTCCAAGCCATGTTTACTTTGTGACTGCTCCCATTTTATCATATTAAAATGACGATCACTACCGTTCAAGTTTAATCGCTAAACGATTTCCTAAACGACTCAACAATTCATTGGTAACTGTATTGGTATCCTCTGCTACTTTTGTCATATTTGAAAGAATGGTTAGTTCTGCTTCTATTGGAATAGCTTCTAGACCTGTTAGATCCACCAACAACATATCCATGCAAATGATACCAATTTGCGGAATCATTTGCTCGCTAAAAGAAAGGTAAAAATTGGTAAAAGATAATTCTCGCGGAATGCCATCGCAATAACCAATGCTTACTACACCAATTAGACGCTTGGACGAAAAGCGTGTTTTCAATCCATAACCAATGTACTCATTTGGCTTAACCTCTCTTTTTAAAATCAATTGTGCTTTAATCTCAACAACTGGCTGTATATCCAGTTTAATACGTGATTCAGCTGTTTCGTCGCTCAAAAAACCATATAAAATTACACCTGGACGAACGTAATCATAGTTCAAATTGGGGTAATTTAAAATACCGTAGCTACTTTGGAGATGTGTTACGCCAACCTTCACTTTTTGTTGTTGTAACTCTTCAATAACTTGGTTGTACGTCGTAATTTGCTGTTCCGTTCGCTCCACGGCTGCAATCGTTAAGCGATCTGATGAACCTAAATGGGAAAATATACCTCGAATAGACAAAAAAGGTAAATCATAAAGCGGCTTAATTTTTTTCGCATTAGCTTCAACCCCTAAGCGATGCATTCCCGTATCTACCTTCAAATGACACTGAACCTTCACTTTCTGCTGGTTCAAAGCTAGCGCATGTTCTTCGCTAATAATTGACTGAATTAAAGCATATCTTTGAAGTTCTTTTATCCTTTTTGGAGATGTATAACCTAATATTAAGATCTGAGCTTGAATGTTCTTTTTTCGTAAAGCGATTCCTTCCTCGATTGTCGCGACTGCAAAAAAATCGACGTCTTCTTTTTCAAGCACTTTTGCAAATAATACCGAATCGGTACCATAAGCATTGGCTTTAATCACTGCCATGACTTTTGTTGTTGATGAAATCGCACTTCTAATTTCACTTAAATTATGTAAAAGCGCTTTTTTTGAAAGGCTTTTACTCGCTCGATGCGGAGCACGTCTATTTTGATTTTTCATCAAAGCCTCATCCTTTTTTTGTTAAAAACTGAATATATTCTTCTAGGGTCCATTGTTGATCGGTTATCATTTGACTATGAGGAATCCCTACATAACGGAAATGCCAAGGTTCATATCCTATTCCAGTGATTTCTTTTTTATTTTTAGGATAGCGTAAAATAAAGCCATAATCTTTCATATGGGTTAAAAATTTTTCTACAACCTCCCCGTCATTAAAATTAGGTGCAATAAAATCATGCTTTTCTCCTCGCAAACCGATATCAATGGCTAATCCAGTTTGATGTTCGCTACATCCTGGATAAGCTACAAATTCTTCTGTATAAGTTCGACCATTTTTTTCTATCGAATAGTCCCATAGCCTTTCTTGTTCTTTTTGCGTACGATAACCATCCAATATCATAATCTTGTCTTCTAAACGTAAATCCGTAATCAAACGCTTAAATTCTTGGGCAAGCTGCGGATGGAGGTAAATATCTTTATCTGCATAAGGTGTTAATACTAAATGCTTTGGTTCGTTATTTTCTAACAATGGATGATTACGATTAACTAACTGTAGAAATATATTTTTCATCGTATGCCTCCTCCGCTAATATTAGTAATCGTTCAATAATTTCAGTATAAGGAATCCCCACTGAAGCAAGCATTTTTGGGTATCTCGAATGGCTAGTAAATCCTGGTAACGTATTTACCTCGTTTAATAAGATCTCACCTGCTTCTGTTAAAAAGAAATCAATTCTAGAAAGACCTTTACATCCTAACAAGCGATAAAGTGATTGAGCTTGTCGCTTGATTTCATCGCTTATCTCGGTTTGAATCGTTGCAGGGACTTTAATTTGAGCGGTAACCAATTGATACTTTTCCGTATAGTCAAAAAAGCCTTCTATTAAAGAAATTTCATCACATTCACCTACAATTAATTCTTCATTCCCTAAAATGGCACAACCGATTTCTGTACCGACTACACTTTTTTGAAGAATCACTTGATTTCCATAGTTAAATCCTTCAACTAAAGCATCTGAAAGTTCACTTATACCCATTACCTGACTGATTCCTTTTGAAGATCCCGCCTCATTTGGTTTAACAAATAAAGGGAAGCCAATCTTTTCCACAAATTGTTCAATGATTTTCTTTTCATTTGGAGAAGTAATTAACATTGTTGGCGTGCTTTTAATATTGATCCTTGCTGCAAATTGATGTAACATCCATTTATTCATACAAACGGCAGAAGCCTTAATACCACAACCAACGTAAGGAATGCTCATCATTTCAAAAATCCCTTGCAATGTCCCATCTTCACCAGTTCCGCCATGCAGGATAGGAAAAAGTATATCAGGTTTCAAGAAGCATTCGCTTTCTTTTAGCCAGAATCCTTTTCCATGAAAATAAGGAAAAACTTCTTGTGTCCCTAAATCTTCTAGCCATTGGTCTTTTGAGATCGTTTCTGGACTGCTCTTGACTCTATACCATCTTCCACTCTGGCTAATAGCAATCTTATATACTTCATAATCTAACGTTGACATGGCTTTTAACATACTTGCTGCTGATTTTAACGAAACTTCATATTCAGAAGAATTTCCTCCAAAAATAAGTGCGATTTTTTTCATTATTTTCATCCTTTATTAGTTATTTTGTTAATTATTAGTTTATCAGGTGCAAGTATGTTTTTTTTGCGTTTTTATTTTGCTATTTCTTCCAATTTTCTTCGCTAATTCTTACAAATTTATGATATTACTAGACAGGTAGATAATTTTAAAATTATGTAAAAAAATAGCCCTGCATACGCAGAACTATCGTAAAAATTGACTTCTTCTTCAATCGTTTAATACCTCAGAACCACTTCCTTCAACACCAAGTTTAATAATTTTTCCTTGCTGCCCGTACTCTATTTGTAGTTTTTCCACAATTGTATCTGCTACTGTTCGTGAAGAAAAAATTAAAATCGTTGGTCCTGCGCCACTTAAACAAGCGGCATAAGCTCCTAAACTCTTTGTTAAACTCCGAATATGCTGTAAATCAGGTATAAGCTTTGCCCGGTAACGTTCGTGCCACATATCGCGTTCCATCATTTCACCAGCAAGCGGCATATCATTTTGTAAAATAGCGGCAATTAAGACATTGCTGATTGCACTTGCCTTAACAGCTTCTTGATAGAATAAATTTTCAGGCAACACAGCTCGGCTTTCTGAAGTGAGTAGTTCATGATCTGGAATATAAGCAATAATTTCACACGTAGGGAAAAGGTGACGGACATAAAAATCGGCTTCATCTAATTTTGCCCCGACAACGAAATTGCCAAAAACTGCTGGTGCAACATTATCTGGATGACCTTCAATCTTTGCAGCTAGCGTTACCTTATGTTCTTTAGATAAGTTTAACTTTCCTAAATAATTGGCCAACTCAATACCGGCAATAATTGCAGCTGAACTACTTCCAAGGCCTCGAGCTGCCGGGATATCACAGGTCATTTTTAAGTGATGTGGCTTTAATTCCGGCACAAGATTAAGTGCCGTTTGAATGATCAAATTATTCTTATCGTCCGGAATTTCCTTACCAAGTTCGTGGTCAATTCTCCACGCTTCACTAGTAGAAACAATCGCTATTGTTAAATAAAGCGTTAGGGCTAATCCACAAGAATCGAAGCCCGGACCAAGGTTAGCACTAGTGGCTGGTACACGGATTTTCATTGCACAATTTTCCCTGCATTTATTCTTGTTCTGATCGCTTCTAAATCTTGCGCTTTAAAAACATTTGTTTCATGGACAGACATAGCTGTATCTGAATCCTTTAAGCCATTTCCAGTAAAAACGCAAACAACTGTCTCACCTGGTTTAATTCTCCCTGATCGAACATGTTGAATGACACCTGCAAGAGAAGCCGCTGAACCGGGTTCGACAAAGATGCCATCTTGAGCTACTTTTTTATAAGCAGCAACAATCTCTTTATCTGTGACTGAATGGATATAGCCGCCAGATTCATCGCGGGCAGCTGTTGCCAAATGCCAACTTGCTGGGTTGCCGATACGAATCGCTGTGGCAATCGTCTCGGGATTTTTAATGGGGACTCCTTTGACAATCGCCGCTGCTCCTTCTGCTTCAAAACCGTGCATACGCGGTAGCCCTGTCTTATGTTTTTGATCCCATTCTTTAAACCCTTTCCAATACGCTGAAATGTTCCCTGCATTCCCAACCGGAATCGCCAAGACATCAGGTGCACATCTAAGCTGTTCACAAATTTCAAATGCAGCTGTTTTTTGCCCTTCTAAACGATATGGATTGACTGAATTGACAAGTGTCACAGCTTCTTTTTCAGCCAGCTGTCTGACTGCTTCAAGTGCCTCATCAAAATTTCCTGAAATAGCAATGATTTCAGCACCGTACATGACTGCTTGAGCTAATTTTCCAAGTGCCACTTTGCCATCTGGAATGACAATATATACTTTCATCCCAAGCCTAGCTCCGTAAGCTGCAGCAGATGCCGACGTGTTGCCAGTTGAAGCACAAATAATCGCTTCTGCACCCTCCTCTTTAGCTTTTGCCACAGCCATAACCATCCCTCGATCTTTAAAGGAACCAGTAGGATTAAGCCCTTCGTATTTTCCATATAGAGTGACGCCTAGCTCATCCGATAAATGTGGTAAAAAAATAAGCGGCGTATTTCCTTCTGCTAACGAAAGTGGTGGTGTATTTTCTGTTATCGGCAAATATTCTTTATATTCTCTAAGCAATCCATCATACATCGTTATACCTCCACAACTGAATAATTCGTAATTAATTTAATTTCGGGTTCTTGCTTTGTTCGCTTCAAAGCTTTTTCTAACTGCGCTTTACTTGTCACATGTGTAATAATAACGACCGTTGCGGTATATTCATCAAAAGGTTTTTGCAAAATTTTATCAAAACCGACACCTGCTTCGGCAAAAATTTGTGTAAGCTTAAGAAAAGTTCCTGTTTTATCATTCATCTTAAGTCGCAAATAGTATTTAGAAAAAATTTGTTCATCTGGTGTATACTTTGTTTCATGTTTAAAATTATTAAAGGCATTTCCCGTTGTTCCCAAGCGAATATTTTTAGCAGCGATAATTAAATCACTAACAACGCTTATTGCAGTCGGACCTTTGCCTGCTCCTGGACCATAAAACATCGTTTCACCAACCGCAGCTCCAGTTATAAAAACAGCATTATTTTCGTGATTAACGCCTGCTAGTGGATGTGCTTTGGCAAGTAAAGCTGGCCCAACATGTACACTCACTGTTTCATCACGTTCTTCTGCCAAACCGACAAGCTTTACTTGATAACCAAGTTGATCAGAAATGACAACATCTTGCGGTGAAATACCCCGAATTCCAGCTACCTTAACATCATCTAGCCTAACATTCATTCCAAATGCCAAGCGCGTTAAAATGACCATCTTATAAGCTGCATCAATACCATCCACATCATTTGTCGGATCAGCTTCAGCAAAACCTAAATTTTGTGCTTCTAGTAGTGCCTCTTCATATGTTTTTTGTTCTGTTGCCATTTTTGTTAACATGAAATTCGTTGTTCCGTTAACAATTCCCATTACTTTTTTAATTTTATCAGCAGCAAGGCTATTCACAATCGTTCGTAAAATTGGTACGCCTCCCGCCACACTTGCTTCATAAAAAAGATCGCATTGATTTTCCTGAGCAGCGGTTACAAGTTCATCTCCGTGGAGCGCGATTAAATCTTTATTTGCGGTCACAACTTGCTTTCCTGCTTTTAATGCACGTAAAATATATTCACGAGCGGTTGTAATACTACCCATCACCTCAACGACAACACCAATCTCAGGATCTTCTAATACCTCATCAGGATCTGTCGTCAGCTTTATACTTCCCGTTGTTTCATGACGACGTTTTTTTTCTAAATCTCTGACAAGGACTGTTTTGATCGCAATTTCATAGCCAGTAACTTGGCTAATCTTGCTCTTGTGTTCTTCTAAAATATGAACAACACCACTCCCAACTGTTCCAAAACCGAGCACACCTACTTGTAATTTTTCTTTCAATTAGAAACCTCCCGTTTATTTTTCTATAATTACTATATTTCAGAAAAAAGTAATTAGTGTTATTATAGACATGCTCTGCTAGAAATGCAAACCCTTTTTTAACAAAATAAAAAAACACATCCAAATTGAAAAAGGATGTGCTTGTTATTGTTACGATTTGAGCCCGTATTTTTTTCTGAAACGATCGATACGACCATCTGCAGCCGCATGTTTTTGTTTACCAGTGTAGTGTGGGTGCGAATCAGAAGAGATTTCGACACGTATCAATGGATAAGAATTCCCATCTTCCCATTCAATTGTTTCTTCTGAATACTTCGTGGATCCTGATAAAAATTTAAACCCTGTACTAGTATCTTGAAAAACGACTTGGCGGTATTCCGGATGGATTCCAGCTTTCATTCCTTTTCAACTCCTTCGCCCTGAATCATCTGAAACAGAGTAATTAACTGCTAAGAGTACACAGTAGTACCATTATAACAAGGCTCAACTTGTTATGCAAGAGCTATTTTTTAAACATCTCTTGCTGCAATAAATCATGAAATGCTTCATTATCATTTGTTTTCTTTATATAACGAATAAAGCGCTCCGTCATCTCTAACCCATCACCTTGAAGTGGAATAATTTTACGAATTCTCCAGAGCTGTTCCAATTTGTCTTTTGGTAAAAGCAACTCCTCTTTCCTCGTTCCAGAGCGACGAATATCAATGGCCGGAAAGATACGCCGTTCAGCAAGCTGGCTGTCCAAATGAAGTTCCATATTCCCTGTGCCTTTAAACTCTTCGTAAATCACATCATCCATTCGCGAACCCGTATTAACTAACGTTGTCGCTAAGATCGTCAAACTACCGCCTTCTTCAATATTACGTGCAGCTCCAAAAAACCGCTTTGGTCGATGAAAAGCTGCCGGATCAATCCCACCTGATAAAGTTCTTCCACTAGGTGGGATAATAAGGTTGTAAGCACGTGCAAGACGTGTAATGCTATCCATTAAGATAATGACATCGCGCTTTTGTTCCACTAGACGCATCGCTCGTTCAAGCACTAATTCTGCTACTTTAATATGGTTTTCTGGCACTTCATCAAATGTTGAACTCGCTACATCGGCAGAAACAGAACGTTCGATATCTGTCACTTCTTCTGGACGCTCATCGATTAACAACACAATAAGCTCTGCCTCAGGATGATTTTTCGTGATAGAATTAGCAATTTCCTTTAATAAAATTGTTTTCCCAGCTTTTGGTGGCGCAACAATTAAACCACGTTGTCCAAAACCAATCGGGGCAATCATATCAACCATACGCATCGATGTCGGTGTTTTACCAGTAGCAAGTGTCATTTGTTTATCAGGATACAGTGGCGTCAGCCCAGGAAAATGAACACGCTCCTTCGCCACTTCTGGATTTTCTCCATTAACAGCAGCAACATGAAGCAAACCATAATAGCGTTCGTTATCTTTTGGTGGTCTAACTTTTCCAGAAACTTTATCGCCCGTTCGCAAATCAAAACGACGAATTTGGGATGCTGAAATATAAATATCTTCAGTGCTAGTAGAATAATTAATTGGGCGAAGAAAGCCAAAACCTTCTGTGGGAATAATTTCGAGGACACCTTCCATGAAGAAAAAACCTTCTTGTTCAGCGTTTGATTTAAGTAGCGCAAAAATGAGTTCTTTTTTTGTTAATTTGCTATAATAAGCAATTTTATGTTCTTTTGCAAGTGCATAAATCTCTTTGATTGTTAGACTTTCTAAATAAGCGATTGACAAGTTCGCCATAGAGTAACCCCCTTTTCTATATTTTACTACAAAAAGTAAGCATGTTTCCTATTCTCATAAGTCTTTATCGATAGAAAAACATCCTCACTTTTTGTCAATGAATAAAAGTTTCGGTCGATTTTTTCTTGATGTCCGCTCCAATAGATGTCAATTTTTCGATAATTCGGCTATAACCACGTTCGATATGGTGGATCTCCGCGATTTCAGTTTGACCACTTGCAAGTAAACCCGCAATCACAAGAGCCGCACCTGCACGTAAATCTGTTGCCTTCACTTTTGTACCCTGCAAGTCAGTTTTCCCCATAATAATGGCAGAGCGTCCCTCCATCTTAAAGCAGCCTCCCATGCGTTCAAGCTCAGCAATTTGTTTAAAACGACTCGGGTAAATCGTATCTGTTACAATACTGTTCCCTTCTGCTTGAGTTAAAAGCGCTGTTAATGGTTGTTGCAAATCTGTTGGGAAACCAGGATACGTATAGGTTTTAACGTCTATTCTTTTCAAACGGTCGGCCTCACCAATAAAAACAGCATCCTCGCCCATTTCAATGGGGACGCCCATTTCGCTTAATTTTGCTTGAATGCCTTCTAGGTGATCAGGAATAATGTTTTCGATCCGTATCCCTTTTCCAACGGCTGCTGCAAGAATCATATAAGTCCCTGCCTCAATACGATCAGGAATAATTGTATGATGACATCCCGTTAGTTTTTCTACACCTTTAATTCGGATTGTATCTGTTCCAGCACCTTTAATATTAGCGCCCATATTATTTAATAATGTTGCAACATCAATAATTTCAGGCTCTTTGGCAGCATTTTCAATAACTGTTTTTCCTTTAGCTAAAACAGCTGCAAGCATGATATTAATGGTTGCGCCAACGCTTACTACATCAAGGTAAATACGCGCACCACGAAGTTCATTAGCACGCAAATAAATCGCACCTTGCTCATTCGTTACCTCTGCACCTAAAGCTTTAAAACCTTTAATATGTTGATCAATCGGACGTGGACCTAGATAACATCCTCCAGGAAGCCCGATAACAGCTTTTTTAAAACGACCTAACATTGCGCCCATTAAATAATAAGAAGCTCGTAATTTTTTTACATTGCCGCTTGGAAGTGGCATATCGACTAAATGACTTGGATCAATGATTGCTTTTTGTTGATCATGACGTACACTACCACCAAGTTCACCAATAATTTTATAAAGCGTGTGGACATCTAAAATATCTGGCAATCCTTCAATAACCACTTCTGATTCAGCTAAAATGGCTGCTGGAATTAGAGCAACTGCACTATTTTTAGCGCCATCAACCGATATTGTACCGGAAAGCTTCCGCCCACCATTAATAAATAACTTTTCTGACATGTTTATCCTTCTTTCTTATCGGTCTTACTTATTATTATCGCTGAATTTAATTAATTATGCAATAGGGGCTATGAATCAAGTTCTTTACTTAATGAATGAGGTTATTTCCGAGGGACTTTTTTATCGTTTTCCGCTTTAAAACCGTTCTTTTATCACGGATCATTAATGCGATCCCACCAAAGATAATACAGCTATAGTAGGTGATAATCCGCCAGATTAAAAGAGCAGTAAGCAATTTAACCGACGACATAAATCCAGTTAGAAGAAGCGTAAAGGTATATTCTGCACCTCCTGACCCACCTGGCGTAGGCATTACTGTTGCAAACATCATAATAAACGCATGAAACGTAATTGCCATATACAAGCTTACATCATGCACGCCTATTCCAATCAAAATAAAATAAGGAATCGTGAAATAAATCCAAAGCTGCAATGTTGTATAAAAACTTGCTTTAAAAATGATCTTTCTATCTTTACTAATGCGCTCTATTTCGACATGAAAAGAAGCAATTTTCTCATCGATAAGCTGCTTCATTCGATTAGACCGCTCTTTTTTTATTACCCAAGCGATAGGGATAAATAAGAAATGAACAATTTTAGTTGTCACTCTTTGGCTTTTAGCAACAAAAATCAACCCTACAATCACAGCTGAGTGTACAAGGAAACCAGTTATTACTAAAAATTTCACTTGAATAACATCTGTCATTAAATAATGAAAGCCAAAAATCAGCACCACAATAAAATTAATAACAATCATCGCCTGATAAATAATAAATTTAATTAATAAAACAGAACTAGCCGCCCCTGCGTCCATCCCTTGCCTTGTTAGCATAAAAAGTTGTGCCGGCTGTCCACCTGTTTGCATTGGCGTAATCATATTGAAGAATTGCCCACCCATTGTAATCCTAAATGATGAGAAAAAATGCTGATCTGGCTTAGAAGGTTTTACTGTATTATGCAACACAATCGCTTCAAAAATCCATGAAAAAGCCATGCAGATAAAAGCGATCAGGATCCACCATAAATTGACATGTTCTAGGTCTTTTAAGAAACTATGCAGTTTGACATCACGAAATTGCCACACAATGTAGCCAATACTGATCACAAGGATAATAAATATATTAAACGTGTTTCTGCGCGCACTTCGATTCATAAATTTATTCACCTTCCACTTGTTTCAGATAAAAATCACGCCAAATTGTAGTTAAACGGTCTTCAGAATAGTATTTAGCGCCTCTATTCGCTTTTTCTGAGCACTCATGATAATAACTAGTCTCATTTTTTAAGCGTTTGATTTCAGCAATAAATCCTTTATTATCTATAGCTTTCGTATAATAACCAGACAAAATCTCTTCATATAATTCCAAATCACGTAATAAAATAGGGAGTCCTGTACTCATTCCTTCAAGAATTGCCATTGGAAAAAGTTCATTATACGATGGCATAAAAAATACATCCGCCAGATTAAAACAACGATTCATCTCTGACCGCTCAATAATTCCAATAAATTTCACATTGGCAGGAGGGTTATCACAAATTTTTTTAAGCTCATCATAGCCAGATGTTATTTTACCAAAAGAAAAACCACCTGCCCAGACAAACTCAACATCTGGTAATTCTTTTGCTACTGCAATAAAATCAAGAACGCCTTTACGATGCTGGATTTGCCCCACACCAAGAACAACAAAAGCATCTTCTCTAATGCCATATTTTGCACGAATACTATTTTTTTCAGATTGAGTCATTGGATAAAAAGTGTTTTTAGAAACAAAATTGGGGATATAATGGATTTTTTCTTCAGGTATATGATAAGCAGCTAATTTAGGAATAAAAGAAGGATTAACAACAACGATTTCATCCATCCTTTTATAAAAAGAAATTAAATATTTATAAAAAACAGTACGGGCAATCCATGGTAATTTTAAACTTCCTTCCAATGTCTCTGGGAGGAAGTGTACATAACCAATGCGAACGCCACGCGACGCTTTTTTAAATGTTGATAAATAAAATGGGAAATCAACCGTATGATAATGCGTTATATCTGCTTTTCCCCATTGATTAATCTTCATTTCGATATCACTTTTCAAACGTTCTTCAACTAGATTGACTAATTCACGATAAGCAGATGCTACACCTTGTCCTTTTACTTTTTCCGCCGAAGAAAGCATCGTTAGCTTAATCACGTCTTGATGACCTTCCTTTCCTTACATGCGTATTTGATGAAATGGAAAAAACTTGAGAAGCCACCTTACTACGAATAAGCGTTGACTTCATCTTCATTGACTTTTTATTTTTAACATGTGACTTTCCCACTTCTGTATATAAATTTGCAACGTTTTTACCAAATTGTCCAGCTGACAATGCGTTAACGAGCTCACGTCCATTTTGAGAAACTTTTTCTGCAATATCTGGATGCGTTAAAATAAAGCATAAACGCTCAGCTAGATCTTGATCATTTTCAAATAAAAAGGCTGTTTGATTATCATCTAAAATATCTTCAATGCTTTCATCTTGTTTAGCCAATACAGGGCGATTTGAAGCCATTGCCTCGAAGTATGTCAACCCTTGTGTTTCTGAAGTTGAAGCACTAACAAACAGATCCCCTAATTGATAGTAACTACCGATCTCATTCCAGTTCACAGCACCTGTAAAAATAATCTGTTTTTCAAGTCCCATGTCTAAAACACTTTGCATCAGTTCTTTTCTAATTGGGCCATCTCCTACGATCACTAATTTAGCATTTGGTAATCTTTTAAGTACTTGTGGCATGGCATCAATTGTAGCGTTAATATTTTTTTCATAAGCAATTCGTCCAAGAGAAAGAATAACTTGTTCATTGGGTTGAATCCCTAAATTTAACTTGATTTCAACAATCTTTTCATTAGGAACTGGCTCGAATGCGTCGATATCAACTCCAGTTGGAATTGTGTAAATCAATTTGTTCAGCCCACAATCCTCAAGGTGATGCTTCACTTTTTGAGTAGGTGCGATAAGAGCGTCATAACTGTCACAGAAAGAGCGCGTCATTTTCTTCACCATACTTGGCGTTAAAATTTTTCCATTGGCGATATAATGTAAGTAATCAACATACATTGTATGGTAAGTATGGATAGATGGGATATTATACTTCTTAGCAATCTTCTTGCCCAATAGGCCTAAAGAAAATTCAGTATGTGTATGAATAACATCCAAATTAAGTTCACCGACAAGCCGAATGAATTTGTTCATCCCAGCAACAGCGATTCTTCTTTCAGGAAAGAACACAAACGGAATACTTGGCAGACGAAATACTCTGCCTTCTTCACTGCTTCTATCAGCATTAGGATCGGTAGTGGTAAAAATATATACATTATGCCCTTGTTTTCGTAGTTCTTTTTCTAATATCATTATGGATGTTGCTACTCCACTAATTTGTGGGCTGTAGGTATCGGTAAACATTCCTATATTCATGACTATCCCTACTCTCTTTCCTTGTTGAATCACTCATCTTTAAATTATTACTCTATTACCCGAATTACGCAACTTTAATTATGCTTGAAATCATGTAAAAGAGCATACGCCTGAGGAATGATTTTTATTAAGTTTATTTAAAAAACGTTTTCCATAAAAAAAGCCGCAAGTCAGGATTCCTGCTGCTCAGTTTAACTTTATTTTCTCTTCTTCTTTATCATAACATATTATTATCGATTAGGATAATGAAGAAATTATGATGTGCTGTTGTTTTTAGTTATCGAAAATTCAGCTCTTTTATTTCAATATAAAAAAGACGAGCGTAGACGCCCGTCTTCTATCAAAATTCAGCTTAGGCTTGACCGTTAGAGCCGAATTCTTGCATTTTTTCTTTCACTGTTTTAATGATTGCATCGACACCAGGACCGATGACTTTACGCGGATCATAAACATTCGCATCAGCAGCTAATTTTTCACGAACAGCTTTAGTCCAAACGATTTGGCACTCAGTGTTTACGTTAATTTTGCTATGACCTAATTCGATTGCTTTTTTAATTTGATGCTCAGGAATGCCAGAACCACCATGAAGTACAAGTGGCGCACCAGTAAGCTCGGAAATTTCTTTCATTTCATCAAAGCCAAGTTTTGGCTCTCCGCTATAAGGTCCATGAACAGAACCAAGAGCAGCTGCTAGGGCATCGATGTTTGCTTCTTTAACAACGCGTAGACATTCTTTAGGATCTGCATAGCTAATTCCACCTGTAACACCGTCTTCAGTACCACCAACAGTTCCAACCTCTGCCTCTACAGAAACACCTTTTTCATGAGCGTAATCAACTACTTTTTTAGTCATTTCTATGTTTTCATCAATTGGATGATGAGAACCATCGATCATCACAGAAGAGAAACCTGCATCAATTGCTGCTTTACAAGATTCAAAGCTTGAACCATGGTCTAAATGAATAGCAACAGGCACGGTAATTTTTAAATCGTGGACAAGTCCTTCAACCATTTTCACAACAGTTGTAAATCCACCCATATATTTAGCAGCACCTTCTGATACTCCTAAAATCACTGGAGATTTTTCAGCTTCAGCAGCTTTTAAAATGGCTTGCGTCCATTCAAGATTGTTGATGTTGAATTGTCCCACGGCATATTTGTTGGCTAAAGCTTTGTCTAGCATACCCTTCATACTAACGATAGGCATAATACAATTTCCTCCCTCAGGAATTTAAAGAAACGTTCTGCTTCTTTAAGTTGATTTTTTGAATTTCCGCCGCGAAAAATAGCGATAGCTACTTTTCCCTAACATGACTATAATAACAGATTTGCTCACCTTTTACCATAGAAGTTAATGATTATTTTATGGAAGCGCTTTATCATTTAAATTAGTATTTTTAACCTATTAAAACGAGCATAAATGAAATAAATCGAGCTGACTTATTTCATTTATGCTCCTCACATCATTATTTTCTTAAAGCTGCCTCAATAAAGTCTTTAAACAAACTTTGTGGTCGATTTGGACGTGAAACAAATTCTGGATGATATTGACAAGCAACAAACCAAGGATGATCCTTCAGTTCAACAACCTCAACTAAACGTCCATCCGGGCTTGTAGCAGAAACAACCATCCCCGCCGCCTCCATTTGTTCTCGGTAATCATTATTAAATTCATAGCGATGACGATGACGCTCTTCAACCAATGATTTATCGTAAGCTTTAGCCGTTTTTGTTCCCTCTTTGATATGCGCTGGATAAAGTCCCAAACGCAGCGTTCCACCCATGTTTTCGATGTTTTTTTGATCTGCTAGCAAATCAATGATATTATGTGGGGTTTCAGGAGCAATTTCAGCGGAATGAGCATCTTTTAATCCCAGTACATTACGTGCAAATTCAACAGTAGCAAGCTGCATCCCTAAGCAAATACCAAAATAAGGTACTTTCTTTTCGCGCGCATATTGGATAGCAACTAATTTCCCTTCGATTGCCCGATCACCAAATCCACCTGGGACAAGAATTCCATCAGCATTTCCAAGTATTTCAGAAACATTTTCTAAGGTTACTTTTTCAGAATCAATCCAGTCAATTATAATATCTGTATTGTGAGCATATCCCGCATGTCTTAAAGCTTCAACAACAGACAAATATGCATCTTGCAAGGAAACGTATTTACCAACAAGTGCAATACGTACTTTTTTAGTCAAGTTTTTTACACGATGAACTAAATCATTCCATTCAGTCATATCAGCAGGCGCAGCATCTAATTCTAAATGATCTAACACAATTTGATCCATTTTTTGAGCTTGGAGTGAAAGAGGTACATTGTAAAGCGTATCTTCATCACGCGCTTCGATAACCTCAGAAGCTTTAATATCGCAAAACAAGGCAATTTTCTCTTTCATTTCCTGGGATACAGGGTGCTCAGTACGCACAACGATAATATTTGGTTGAATGCCTAAGCTGCGTAATTCTTTTACACTGTGTTGTGTTGGCTTTGTTTTCATCTCACCAGCAGCTTTAATATATGGAATTAACGTTGTATGAATATAAAGGACGTTTTTAGCACCTACATCACTTTTAATTTGCCTGATAGCTTCTAAAAATGGCAGCGATTCAATATCTCCGACTGTACCACCAATTTCTGTAATAATAATATCAGAATTTGTCATTCGTGCAGCACGAAAAACTCGATCTTTAAGTTCATTTGTAATATGTGGAATAACTTGCACTGTCCCGCCTAAGTAGTCTCCGTGACGTTCTTTTTTTATCACTTCGGAGTAAACTTTTCCAGTTGTCACATTACTATATTTATTGAGGTTGATATCAATAAATCGTTCATAGTGCCCAAGGTCCAAATCTGTTTCCGCGCCGTCATCTGTCACAAACACTTCCCCGTGCTGGTAAGGACTCATTGTTCCAGGATCTACATTGATATACGGATCAAACTTTTGAATCGTTACACTTAAACCTCTATTTTTTAATAAACGTCCAAGTGAAGCTGCTGTAATCCCTTTTCCAATAGATGAAACTACGCCACCTGTTACAAAAATATACTTTGTCATTGTCCAAAAACTACTCCTTTCGTTTAAAAACATACAATTATTTCATTCTTTCGGGGGAATTTGACTAGCAAAAAGTTCCTTATAAATAAAATTACCAAATGCAAAAATAACAAATTTCATCTGCATTTGGCCGTCTGACACTTACTCATCAGATGTTATCCCAAAATGAAAAAAAGCTCCCACTTATTTAAAAGCAAGGGAGCTATTCTAAACGTAACTACTTGTCCCTTTCAACTAAGGGAGCCCAAATAAAATACTACCTAGGAAAGGGGAAGAAGTCAAGTATTAATTTCTATTCTTCTTCTGGATCTTCTGTATAATCACCATTACTGTAATCGTCTTCTACTGTAGCAAGGTCTCCTTCGATACCATCTGGAAGGTGATCATCCACATCTTCGTCTTCATCGACTAAACTATCAGAAAGAGTTACTTCTTCTTCACCAAGTTCTTCTACTTCTTCTTCCGTGTAATCGACATCATCAGCGAGCAACTCATCTATGTCTTGTTCGTCATCATCACTTTTTTTCGATTGTGTTTGCACTTCTTCATCAATTGCATCAATAGGATACCATGAACGAAGTCCCCATGTATTGTTACCAAGGGAAATAAAATTTCCGTCGATATTCATATCTGTATAAAATTGAACAAGGCGCTCTTTCATTTCATCGTCACTAAGTCCAAAAAATGCTTCGATTTCTTTCACGAGCGTAGGAAAAGAAATAACTTCTCGATGCTCTTCTAAAATGTAGTGAGCAACTTCAATTAAAGATAATTCTCCTCGTTCCTCTTGCGATAACTTACTTAAATCCAAAGCTGGCACGCCCTTTCTTATATTATCCGATTTATTTTTTTATTGCTTAAATAGTTTATTTTTATCTAACTTCACTATTTTACATGTTATCACTGGCAAGCACAACCTAAAATGTCTAAATTCTCACCTAATTTTGTTTAACGATTTTGTAACCGATGTAAAAGAAAAGAATGGCCATTAATAAAATCGGAATTGAACCTAACTGGTAATTATATAAAACATAGATTGCGATGCAGAGAAACACAAAAAGCAACGTCAAAATTAATAATCGCTTCATTTGTTGTTCTCCTCATTTTTAAAATGCCTCTGTTTGTTTAACTTTAGTACATTTTATGAGCCACGTCAATGACTAACATTTTCAAAATGCTGCTAACGTTCCTTGTATGTTTTCATTACATTTTTTCTGGAGCAGAAACACCTAACAGTTGCAATCCATTTTTAAGTGTAATTTGAGCTGCTTGAATCAATCCTAACCGAGCTTTTGAAATTTCTTGCTCATTTTGATCCAATACTTTGTTGGTATTATAAAACCTATGGAAAGCGGCTGCTAGATCATTTAAGTAGCGAACAATGCGATGTGGCGCTCTTTTATCGGCTGCTTCGGCAACAACATCAGGAAACTCCCCGATGACTTTTAATAAATCAAATTCTGTTTCAGCGTTTAATAAATCTAAATCAGCTTCAATCTCTACTTTTAACCCAAGCTCCATTCCCGAACGCAAGATACTTGAGATCCGAGCATGAGCATACTGAACGTAATACACTGGGTTTTCATTTGATGTTGATTTAGCTAATCCCATATCAAAATTCATATGTGTATCTGAACTGCGCATGGCGAAGAAATAACGCGTAGCATCAAGCCCGACTTCTTCTATCAAGTCGCGCATCGTTACAGATTTACCGGTCCGTTTACTCATTTTAACTTGTTCACCATTTTCATAAAGATGAACAAGCTGGATAATTTCAACTTCTAATTGTTTTGGTTCATAGCCAAGTGCTTCGATTGCTGCACGCATCCGTGGAATATATCCATGATGATCCGCTCCCCAAATATCAATCAAAATATCATAACCACGTTCAAATTTATCTAAATGATATGCAATATCAGGTAAGAAATAAGTATAGCTTCCATCAGATTTAATCAATACTCGGTCTTTATCATCGCCAAAATCGGTCGTTCGTAGCCATGTTGCCCCGTCCTGTTCAAAGACGTACCCATTTTCGCGTAGCTTTTCTAGTGCTGGCAAAATTTTAGTT
The DNA here is from genome assembly GCF_902806445.1 of Listeria sp. PSOL-1. Taxonomy (NCBI): domain Bacteria; kingdom Bacillati; phylum Bacillota; class Bacilli; order Caryophanales; family Listeriaceae; genus Listeria; species Listeria sp. PSOL-1. Next base: position 1,758,798 of record NZ_LR760298.1, read on the forward strand.
TCTTCGTATAAACTAGTTTCTGAAAACCAACGATCAAAATGAACCCGAAATTCCGCTAGATCTACTTCAAGTTTTTTCGTTTCGAAGGCAAGCGCATCTTTACGAAAAACTTGATGCCGTTCATTTTCTTCTGCATTAACATACTTATCCCCATACTTAGCCGCTAATTCTTTTCCAAGTTGAATAATGTCTTTTCCATGATAACCATCTTCTGGAAAAGGTCTTTCAAGTCCAAGCGCTTCAAAATAACGTGCTTCAGCTGAAAGCACTAAATTGTTAATCTGATTCCCTGCATCATTGATATAGTATTCTCGAAAAACATCATATCCCGCCATCGCTAAAATATTCGCTAATGAATCTCCAATTGCAGCGCCTCGTGCATGACCAAGATGCAGGTCACCAGTTGGATTGGCAGAAACAAACTCCAATTGTATTTTTTCGTCATTTCCAAAATTTGAAGATCCATATGCTTCATGTGCCTGCAAAACTGTTGGAATAATTTCTGTTAAATAACGATTATCCATGAAAAAATTGATAAATCCTGGTCCTGCTATTTGGATATCTTTAATTAAACGCTTATTTGAAATCGCTTGTACAATAAGCGTTGCAATATCACGTGGCGCTTTCTTAACCACTCGAGCAAGCTGCATCGCAATATTAGTCGAATAATCGCCATGCGCCTTATCTTTTGGTACCTCTAACAAAATAGTAGGTATATCCTTTTCGGCAATGCCTGTTGCTGTAATCACTGCTTGCTTAATATACATAATTAAGTCATTCTGATTTTTTTGCATGGGGTTCATTCTTTACTTTCCTCCTCAATTCCGATCAGGACACTATAGGACCCGATGTATTCACCTGTATTTAACAAATCATATTGAAATGCTAGCTCTTTAAGGAATCCAACAGGTTCTTCTGCAAAGATTTCTTGACAAGATATGAGCTCCGATTCAAAAATTAGCTTACCTGCTTCAGAATGAATGGTTGCCGTGCTCCTTTTTCCATCTTTAAGAAAGTGCATACGCATATTTACTGCTCCGCTACGTAGTAATAGTAACTCTTTATCTGAAAGCTTAATAACCGTGCGAATAATTCCAGTTAGCTCCTTTTCTTCATAATGAAGATAGTAACTTCCCTCATCTTGATAAAAAACACCTGCGACAGTTGTTTCCGTTTTTTCCTCAGAATCCATCTGCCGAACAATGTTGGTAATATAAATTCTTACAGGTCTACGTACTTTACGAGAAGCGCTCATCTTGAGATTTACCCCCTTCATGACAGAAGATTAGACGCATTATATTATAGTGAAGTTTAGCGTGAAAAGCAACCAGCTAAAAGAGAATCATTTGAAAGATATCAACCATTCCTGTTAATAACGATGGGACTAAGATGTTAAATATTGGACCTATTGTAATATCATATAGTGGCGTAAGCGCAAGAATTAAAAAAATAAGGAAAGCATATTGCTCGAGTGGCTGAATTCGACTTTTCATTCGTTGTGTGAAAAATTCCGATACAACCTGATACCCATCAAGTGGGGGTAAGGGAATTAAGTTGAAAATAAACAAAACTATATTCAAGCGAATAAAAATATATAAAAAGCTAATTAATGCATCTCCTGACGTCGTATCAGTACCATTTGTAATAAAAACAAGCACACCAACTGCAATAAAAGCTAACAATAAATTGCTAATTGGACCTGCTAGCGATATAAACACGCTACCAAGACGGCGATGTTTTAATTTAAATCGATTTACAGGGGTTGGCCTTGCCCAACCAAAACCAGCAATAACTACCATGAGCAAGCCAATGATATCAACATGTACAAATGGATTGAGCGAAAGACGCCCTTCATTTTTTGCTGTGTCATCTCCAAAAGCTAGTGCTGTTAAAGCATGTGCCCATTCATGAAAGGAAAAAGCAATCAATAAAGAAATGATAAGATAAGGAAGTTCTTCTAAAGGATAAGCAAAAAATTGTGGCATAAGTCGTCCTTTCTATTTAACCAAATCAATTAAAATCTGATATAATATTTAAAAAATAGTAAAATGAGGTGAAAAAATGCCATTTGTAACAGTTCAATTCATTGAAGGTCGTTCTGATGAACAAAAAAGAGCGCTCGTCTCTGAAGTAACAGAAGTTGTTTCCAAAAATTTAAACGCACCAAAAGAACAAATCCACGTAATTCTTGAAGAAATGAAAAAAACAGATTACGGTGTAGCTGGTATTAGAAAATCTGATGAGTAAAAATGGCGAACGAGACTAGAATAAACTGGTCTCGTTATTTTCCTTTTAATTCATGCTGATAGATCAATTTAATAATCTCCTCAGCAATATCTGGAGCGATTCTGCCATTTTCAATGAAATCAAGCGGGTAATAAAGTTTGATATCTGTGCGAATTTTCCCACCGATTGATTCGACAATTGGGGATTCAGTGGAAAGTTCTTTTAATTCCCCACTATTCATAAGGAGCTGGATTGGCATTTTTCCAGAGCTCGCGCCAGGCTGATAGAGGTCATATGGTAAATCAGAAGATGAATCAATGACTAGATAATAAGTCGGGTTAATGTCTGCTTGCTCAAACAAGCCTTTTAACCGCGCATAAAATTCTGCGTCTCTAGATGGGTGGTAATTAACGTAACTTAACAAACGACGGTTTAAAAAACGCCGACATAAATCATTCAGTATTTCATCTGTTTCATTTTGCCAAACCATGAAATAATAAGTTAAGACCGTGTCATCCAAACATATATATTCGCTAAGAGTCACTTCCTGATTAAAAAAGGGAATGATTTCATGCGGATAACTAATAAATTCATAACCTGCACGGTAAAGCCTATTAGCTCGCTCCAAAATTTTCCAAAGGAGCACTTCTCCGCTCCGACTCACAGGATGAAAATAAACCTGTTGGTACATCTGATATCGACTCATTAAATAATCTTCTACTGCGTGCATACCAGAATACTTAATAATGACACCATTATCATCTGGACTTGGCCGAATAACTCGCAAAATCCGCTCAATATCAAAGTTCCCATAGCTCACTCCTGTATAGTAAGCATCCCTTAATAAGTAATCCATTCGATCCGCATCTAATTGGCTAGAAATTAATTTAACAAGTGTTTGGTTCGGATAATTTTTCTTAATAATAGCCGCCACTTTAAATGGAAAATCCTCACCACCACGTGCAAGCACATCTCTTATTTCTGTTTTCCCAGTGATCATCTCACATGTAAAATCCTCATGATCCGTTCCAAAAACTTTTTCAAAAGCGTGTGAAAAAGGTCCATGTCCTAAATCATGAAGAAGCGCCGCACAAAGCGCAATCAACCGTTCCTTTTTGTCCAACTTAAATTCTTGTGCAAAATTTTTATCAAGAACCTGGCGAACGATTTCATAAACACCTAATGAGTGATTAAAGCGACTATGCTCTGCACCATGAAATGTAAGCGATGTCGTCCCAAGCTGTCTGATTCTTCTTAGTCGTTGAAATTCTTTCGTATCAATCAAATCCCAAATCATCTGGTCCTTCACACGAACATAGCCATGTACCGGGTCTTTAAAAACCTTTTCTTCTGCTAATTGCAATTCTAAATAAGGCAAAATACCTCCTCCCCACTATTTTATTTTTTCATTTCTTAATACAATTCGTTCATAATACTCGGAAAATAAATCCAGCTCTTCTGCCGTTAGCGTCGCAGAATAAAGCTCGTCCGCATAAAAACGTAAACTGTTTAATAGCTTTAATACTATGTCATTAACGCTTAGATTCTCTGACAACAATTCTGATAATGTTCCCATCACTTCAGGTTTAACATCTGGAAAATGATATTTGTCTATCTCATCTTTTCCGCTAATTTCATAAAACTGGCGGATTAATTTCGCCCGCTCCTCTTGGTCTCCTGATATCCCAAGATAAATCTGGACAGCTACACCTTTAGCTAACCTTCGTTGTGAAATTCCAGCAAATTTTTTCCCAGAAATACTTAAATCATAACTGCCTGGACAATACGAATATTCTATTTCTTTTGCTTCAATGACTTCTGAGTAATCAGAAAACATATCTTTGATAAAAGTATACATTGTCTCATAACCGCGATTTATAGCAATTCCTCGCTCAGCATCACGAAATACAAGCGATAAATTCAGAATATCTGGATCAAGCACAACGGCTAAACCTCCTGAATTTCGGAGGACAACTTGATACCCTGCTTGCTGTAAAAAAGCAATTCCTTTAGCTAAATAGGGTAGCTTTGTATCTTGAATACCTAAAGAAACCGTTTTTTCATGCACCCACACGCGGGCGGTTGGCGGCTCTTTCTGTGCGCCTATCATCCGACACAAAGTATCATCTGTCGCATACGATCCAAGTGCGCTAAAAGCAGGATTAATTGTCGTCTGATCAATAAAACGCCATCTCGCTTGACGGAGTAATGTATTTTCAATTAGTGTCACGTTGCTTCCCCCACATTGCTTTTTTAATATTATAGCATAACTAATCATCGCTGTGGGAAAACGGCTTAAAGTTGCGTTTTTAAGACTAATACTAAATTTTATAAAGAAAACAAAAAAACCTGTTTTGCTTCACGCAAACAGGTCAAATATATGAAAGCTAGGGAGCTCTTTTACCAATCAAATTTATTTCGGCTGGAACGATGAGATCTAGAATCTTTACTCCAAATACGCCAAATGAGATATCCAATAATTCCTAAAACAATTATTGGGAAAAGGAAATGCAATGTTACACCAATAATGTTTAAAATAATATTTAAAGCTATTAGTCCTAGAACAATCGTTAGAAAAATCTTCATAAAGTCATTCATAATTGTCGCCTCGTTTCATCAATTTTTATATAAAACAACGGTTTAGCTGTCTCTCGCTAAACTTGATAAATCTATTATAAGCTTTCATTTCAAATGACAAAAAAGGCTGTAGGCTGAAAATTTATACACCAAAAGTCTTATTTTTAGAAAATCAACACCACCTTTTATGCTATTATTTTTTATTTAAATAGACTCCTGATCCGACAACAATCACACACATAGAAAGAAACAGTAACACCATGAAAACACTTGGATCGCTACGCATAAAAATCGCTAATACCAAACAAGAAAAACCAGAAACATGCAAAGTTACAATAGTTATCTTTTTCCATAAATTTTTTGCATAAGCGTTTACTTTCTTAAACCCAATCAATGTTAAAAAACGGAATATCCTTTTAGAATAAGATAAATAGGTTGCAAGAAGTACCATGAAAACACCTGCCACTATTAATGAAAATTGTCCTGTTGGAACTGAATAACCAAGCCCATACGTAATAATACTCAATTGCACAATAGCTAGTAAAATCAATAATACACGAAAACAATATTCAAATTCTAACCGGCCTTCCTGTTTAACTTGCTCTTTACCATAATATTCTGTTCCCGTGAAAATAATCATTAAAAATGGGATCGTAACAAGACCCAGCCATTTTTGGACAAACATGTCAGGAGAGAAATTTGAGCTAAAATGAACAGCAATTTCAGCTGGAAGTAGCGGATAAACCATTGCCGAAAACATAATCGTAAAAAAAATGATCATACTTGGAAATAAACCAATTTTCCTCATTTCTCTCACCTTCTTATTTTATACTGCAATATTCGGCGAGCTCTTGACGCGAGTTGGCTAAGCGAATTCCTTTTTCTTCAAGTTGTCTTTTTGTTGTATCGTAACCTTCTTCTGTTAAAGCACGCGTTGCAGGTAAATACACAATGACTGGGAATCCTGCTTTATGAAGCTGTAAAACGGTCGTCTTTACGCAAAAATCAAAAGCCAATCCACCAACAAGCACTAAATCCACTTTTTGTCCTTGTAAATATTCAAGAACTCCCGTTGTTAAATTTTCACTTATATCGTGATAGCACGCACCATAAGGATGTAAATTCCGTTCAATTCCTTTCCAAATAAAATAATTATATCTGGTCGGCTCAGGTAAGCCATCTAGTAGTTCAAAACCTGGTTTTCCAGGTTCACAGTGCCGCACCCATGTCAAATCGGCTTCTTTATAGTCTAAAGGTTGCAGCATCTCTTCAGGCTTTTCCACTACCCAAACAGCATTTTTCGGATGTGCATCTTTACTGCCCAAACGATACTCACCAAGTGTAGCCATAAAATTGAGCTCCTCTACAATATTTTGTCCTTCTGGAACAGGTAGTTCAGCTGGACAAAGTGGTGTAAATCCTTTTTGTGCATCCACGTCAAATGTTGCAATCTTCATCGTTCGTCCTCCAAATTTTTATAAGTCAGCTGTGCAAATTCACCAAAACGCGTAACATCATCTAATTTTAATGGATGGATGCTATCTTGCTCAAATAAGGGGATCCCCTTGCCAAGAATAATGGGTGCAACCGTAATAACAAATTGGTCAATCGCCCGCTCTTTTAAAAATTGCTTCACAAGAGCCGCTCCACCAACAAGCCAAATACGTTCTCCATGAATTCCTGAAAGCCAGTCATTTACTTTTCCGGAAACGAAATTAGCATATTCATCTTTGGTCCCTGCTTTTTCAGTTGAAAAAACATAAACATCCTTTTTGCTGTAAGGAAACGTATCTGTCAAAGTAAAAAGTTGCTGATATGTTGTTTTTCCCATAACAACTGTATCGATGTGGTTAAAAAATTCTTGATAGCCGTTATCAACACCGCCGTCTATTTTTTCTAACCATTCTACACTGCCCGATTCATCCGCAATAAATCCATCTAAACTCATTGCAATATAAAGTGAAACATGTTTTTTAGACATTAACTTTCAAATCCTTTCACTACTAATTTTCCGATTGAATGACCAGATTCAATAAAGAGATGCGCTTTTCTCATTGTTTCTGCATTAAATGGTTCTAAGACTTGTTTCAGCGTTGATTTCAGTTTCCCTTGATCAAAATAATGGGCTGCTTTTGTTAAAATTTCATGTTGCTTTATTTGATCTTCTGTCTGATATTTTGATCTCGTAAACATAAATTCATAAACAAATGTAGCACTCTTATCCTTCAATAAATCCAAATCAGCCGGTTCGCTTAGCTCTACAATGGTACAAATCTTTCCTTGTGGTTTAATTAATTTTAACATCGTTTGTAAATAAGTCGACGTATCATGTAAGCAAAGAATGTAATCAATGTCAAGACCCGATAATTGTTGCTTTAACAACTTATGATGATCAATCACTCGATCCGCGCCATTTTCTTTGCACCACGAAATTGTTTCCTTACGTGAGGCTGTTGTAACCACATATAAATTGCTTAAACGAGCAAGTTGTGTAGCAATTGAGCCAACACCACCCGCGCCATTGATGATTAGAATGGTTTTTCCAGCATCTTTTTCTGCGTCAATTCCCAAACGATCAAATAATGCTTCCCAAGCGGTTAAAGTAGTAAGTGGCATAGCTGCTGCTTCTTCGACTGTAAGTGACTTCGGTTTCAGTGCCACAAGCCGCTCGTCAATTAGTGTATACTCGGCGTTATGCCCTTGGCGCGTGACATCACCTGCAAAGTAGACTACATCTCCTTCTTTATACATCGTCACCTCTTCACCGGTAGCGATAATCTCGCCAACTGCATCATAACCTAATATCCGCGGCATTTCACTGGCCTCCGTGTTCATTCGTTGTTTTGTATCAACCGGATTGACTGAAATGGCCTGCACTTTAACAAGTAAATCGCGAGAATTTGGTGTAGGCGTAGCGATTTCCAAATCCAATAAACTTTGTGAATCTTCACTAGGTAATCCTTGGTATAACCCCACTGCTTTCATTTTACAACACATCCTTTTGTAATTATACATTCCCGCTATTCAAAAATTAATACATCAAACATAAGAATTTTAGTTTTTCAATAAACTAAAAAGTTTATTACTTTTTTCTATAAAAATACAGTTTTTTTCAACTTTTTCTATATTTTTGCTAAAAAGTTTCACAAAATGTCCACAGACAAAAGAATAATCTACCTGTTATTATAATGTAAGAGAAAAAATTCAACTTTTTAGGAGCCGAAATAATGGGAAAATCTACTTTAAAATTAAAAAAAGGCGAAATAATAAAAACTGAACAATTTGATGACAAATACTTATTAGTTCTTGATGGTTATTTAAGCTTGAATTTAGGTGATCATATTCCTATTCAATATTATTCGCAAAAACATATCTTAATTCTCGAAAACCTCAGCCGTGATCTATTTTATGTTGCTAAAACTGATGTACAGCTACTAGCTCTAGATAAAAGCATCATTAAACCTAACTTTTTAAAAGCGAACGATGTTGAATTTGCACATTATCATAGCCTATATATGTCATCAGAAGAACGAGTAAAGTTCAATTTGTATTATTTAGGTGAGCGCCTTGGTACCAAGACAGATAGTGGTATTGAGCTCCCAGCCTTTTTAAACCAAAACGAATTTGCTAGTTACTGTAACATTTCACGTGTTTTTTTAAATTCATTGTTAAAAAACCTAAAGCAAGAAAATGTCTTATTATCAACAAAACGACCTTGGCTTATCCGCCCACAAGAAGTTGATTCCGAATTACTTGTAAAAAATTAATCAGAAAATCCCGAAGTATTTTTATACTTCGGGATTTTCTATATCATACGATTTAGCTATATTTACAATTTAATCAAGCGATAGCGTTTGTATTTAAGCGGTTGTCGCCGATTTATTTTGTTTATGTCATAGACTTTACTCTATTTTATTCGAAGAGGCGACAATCATTTTTGTCCCCTTAGCAAAAAGAGGTATGGCAATAATCACACCAATCAGTGTTACAAGAGCAACCAATCCAACCATAAGTAAGCTAACCCCAACAATGACAAAAAATAGTTGTTTAAAAAAATGACCAATATCGAAATTCTCTTTCATATTAAGTTCCCTCCTCTAAATTGGCTTGAATAAAGGCTCCTACACCCCCATTATCATTACTATCCGCAACTTTATCAGCTTTTTCAAGTGTTAAAGGAATGCTGTTTTTCATTGCTACACCAATTTCTGTAAGCTCTAGCATAGCAATATCATTCTCATTATCACCAAAACTAATCGTTGTTTTTAGATCCAAATAACCTTGCTCCGCTAAAAAGCGCAAACCATGGGCTTTATCGATTCCCTTATTCATGATATCAATTAAATTAGCGCCTGAAGATAAGACAGACATATCAAGACTAGCTAAAGCCGTCCTAATTTTCTCTCGTTTTTCACCATTATTTTCTACAACGAGGATTTTTAATAAATATTCATTCTCACGAAGTTCATTTAATGGCGTTTGTGTAATTGTGATTGGTACCTGTTCGTTTTCTGGTAAAGTCCGATTTTGCCCGGTGAAAAAAGCAATTTTACCTGTAATGCTAGGCCCTAAAATACGTTCTGTTGTATATACATGGTAATCTGCATTAAATTCAGCAAGTTTTTCTAGAATACGAGCAACTTTATCAACTTCAATATCACTTTTATATAATATTGCTCCTGTTTTAAAATCTCTCACTAAGCCACCATTACATGAAATAACTGGCATATTAATTTCCAGTTCATGAATAAACGGTAAAATAGCTAAATCCAGCCGTCCAGTAGCTAAAACAATTTTTTTACCTGCTTGTTGCCAATTCTTGAATACTTTTTTATTAAGCGGGTGTATTTGATCCCCTGCTGTAACAAGTAATGTCCCATCCATGTCTGTTACAATGGTATCTATTTTATCTGTCACTTAAATCTGTCCTTTCTATCATCCAAAATTTACTATAACGTATTATATCGGACTTTTCCTGGGTTGTCACACCGACTTCTTTTTTTGTATAATAATTTAAAGGAAGGAGGTAAAAAATGCGAAAATTAATTCCTGCTTTATTCTTCACGATTGCCTTTTTACTCAGCGGCTGTGCACAAGAAAGCAAAACCCCTAACAAACCTCAAGCTGTCAACCTTGCTTCGAAAACACCTATTCTCCTTGTCCATGGTAGTGGTGGAGGCATTCATTCGTTTGATGAACTGGCCGATCGCCTGACAAACGAATACCAACTTTCCAATGAAAGACTTACGGTTACAGTTGAAAACGATGGTTCACTTAATTATAGTGGTCATCTCACAAAAAATGCCAAGCGTCCTCTCATTGTTGTTGCTTTTAGTCAAAATAGTGCTGAACCCACGGAATGGGCAGAAGGACTAGAAGCTGTTATTGCCGACTTACATTCATCGTATCAACTTGACACTTTTGATGCAGTTGGACATTCAAATGGCGGCTTAGCTCTAACGCATTATCTTGAATCTAAAAAAGCAAAAAACACGCCAAAATTAAAAAAATTAGTAGTTATTGGCTCACCTTTTAATGATTTAGAAGGAGAAGATAATATTTTTCAAGCTAATTTTACAGATGTTACAAAAGAAACAGCTACGCTAAAAGATTTTTTAAGTAAACAAAAACTGATTCCAGACAAGCTTGAAGTACTATCAATCGCTGGAAATTTAGCTCCTGATAAAGAAAATGACGGCATTGTGCCTCTTGAAAGCGCCCTTGCTTCACGTCTTATCTTTAAAAATCATTCCCAAGTATATATCGAAAAAGTACAAACTGGGGAAAATGCGGTACACCAAACACTTCATGAAACCGAAGAAACCGCCAAACAAATTAATTGGTTCTTAAAAAATGATCGTCTATCAACGAAAAAAATATTCGAAACGACTAATTAATTACAGTTGAATCCGCTCACTTCCAGTATAAATATTCATGCTTTCATCACGAATAAACCCGACTGTTGTCAAATTTAATTCTTCCGCCATTTTAATGGCAAGTTCAGTTGGAGCCGAACGTGAGAGAATCATGCTTACACCAATTTTAGCTGTTTTCACTAAAATCTCTGAGGAAATACGACCGCTGAAAATAATAATTTTATCAGCAACTGTTAATTTTTCCTGTAAGCATTGACCGTAAATTTTGTCTAACGCATTATGTCGTCCAATATCCATTCGGCTACAAATGATTTGGCTTGCATCACAAAGCCCTGCATTATGTACTCCGCCAGTTTCATGAAATGTACAAGACTCCTTTTCAAACTGCTCCATTAAATTAAAAATAGAATCTGGTTTAATTTGCAGCTTACCCAAAGGACTTGGTTGAACCAATGTGGCATCAGCTTGAAAGTAAAAATTTTCCCGTGATTTCCCACAACATGATGTAATGTAACGTTTCGTGCGATGCTTTGTATTAAACTGATTGATAAACTTTGCGGTTACATAAGCATGACCGGTTGCCTCAATGATTTCAATTTTTTCAATATCTGAAGGGGTGCTAACAACCCCTTCAGATATCAAAAAACCAATAATGAGATCCTCTAAATGATCAGGCGTACAAACAATGGTAATCAGCTCTTTTTGATTCATAAAAATGGTTAGCGGATATTCGGCTGCAACACTAGCTTCTTGCTCATGGGTTAGGTTGTTTTTATAATGAATAACTTGCCATTTTGCACTTGATTCCATATAATAACCCCCTCAAAACACATTGACTCCTTATTTTAAGCTCTCGCCAATTCCTTTTAAAAAGCTTAAGCTATATCGTAATGCGCGATTGATATCTGGGTCTTTCAAAGCTTTCATCAAGCCAAAAAAACCAATAATTTCTTCGCTTTTAGCATCTTCTTCTGCTTTTTTAGCTGTTTCTTTTAAATGATTGATCAATTCCTCGGTTTGTTCAGGTTTTATTTCTGTTAGAAGTTTACTAGATAACATTAAATTATTAATTGCGTTCGTTGTTGGTTCTTTACGCCATTCATTTAATGCCGTTTTAGCAATTTCATCTCTAGCTTTCATTGTGCTATTTAAAGTTTCTAAAGCTCCTGAATCATGAAGAAGCTTAACAAACTCAAGAAGCTCCTTAAAACCAGCTGCATCTTTTGCAATGCCTTCTTTGAGTTCAGCTAAGTTTTGCTCATCCTGTTCTTTTTCAGTTGGACGCGTATCACGAATTTTAGAAATTGGTTCTGCCATTTTTAGTTCGCTCCTTTACATTTACAACCAGCATCATTTTTACACTGGTGATTTACGCTAGAAATAGGGTGATAATCTTCTCGTTTCCATTTCCGCTCAACTTCAGTACCATTTTGCGGATGACGCTTATAATTACGAGAGTTATTTTCTGGTAGTGGATTTTTGCCTTCTTTTTCCAGTACTTCTAGAGCAACTCTCATCTGCTTATAAGCTGGAGTTTTGGTTCTAACGTCACCAGCACTAGTTGTTAAAAGGTTAATCGCTGTCTCACTGCTTACAGAATGCATCGGCACATATACTTCATTTCCTTGCATTCTATCAGTGACAACTGCTCGCAACTTGATCCGTCCATACGGGGAGCTTAAACGAACAAGCGAACCACTTTGGACCTCACGTTCTTCTGCTAATTCTTTTGAGACTTCAACAAATACTTCCGGAAGCTTATAATTAAGTCCGGCAGATTTACCAGTTAAATTCCCTTCATGAAATTGTTCAAGCAAACGTCCGTTGTTTAACTGCAAATCATATTCTTTTGGAAATTCAAGTGGGGGCACGTAAGGTACTGTTGAAAGCTTGGCCTTCCCATCAGGAAAATTAAATCTCTCTTCATATAATAACGGCGTATCTTCTCCCGTTTGATCGACTGGCCAAACTAAACTATCAAATTGCTGCAACCGATCATAATGAACACCACTGAAAAATGGTGATAAACTAGCAATTTCATCCATAATTTCACTAGGATGATTATAATTCCAATCAAATCCTAAATGTTTCGCTAGCTCTTGTGTAATCCACCAATCTGGTTTAGAATCCCCAAGAGGAGGAAGCACTTCATATAGACGCTGAATCCGACGCTCAGTATTTGTAAAAGTTCCTGCTTTTTCAAGCGAAGGAGCTGCCGGAAAAACAACATCTGCAAATTGTGCTGTTTTTGAAAGAAATACATCTTGAACAACAAAGAAATCCAGTTTCGCTAAAATATCTTGTACGTGATTTGAATTTGAATCAACCCAAGCCATTTCTTCTCCTACAAGGTACATCGCATGTAATGTCCCTGATTGAATCGCATCGAGCATCTCATTATTTTTCAAGCCCGGCGTCGCTGAGATGGAAACGCCATATGCTTCTTCAAAACGCGCCCGAACTTCATCGTCGGCTAATGATTGAATCCCCGGTAGCATGTTTGGAAGCGATCCCATGTCACAAGCACCTTGAACATTATTATGTCCTCTCATTGGATAAGCTCCAGCGCCATGTCTACCGAAATTACCTGTTACAAGGAGCAAATTAGCAATTGCAGATGATGTATGTGAACCTGCGATATTTTGTGTTACGCCCATTCCCCAGCATATTGCAGTGCCATCAGCCTCGTGAATCATTTCTGCCATTTCTTTCAATGTAGCAACCTGAAGGCCTGTTTCTTGTTCAGCAAATTCTAGTGTAAACGGCTCTAAAAAATGAAGATATTCTTCGACATTCGAGATTTTTTCATTCATAAATGCTTCATCATGCCAATTTTGGTCAATCATATATTTTGCAAGCGCCGTTAGCCAGACAAAATCAGTTCCTTGTTTTGGCCTAACAAACAAGTCTGCACGTTCAGCCATTTCATGCTTGCGCAAATCAGAGACAAGGAGTTTTTGCCCACCGTATTTGTGTGCTCGCTTAATACGACTGGCAAGAACAGGATGCGCTTCTGCAGGGGTACAACCTACTAAAATCACAAGACCAGCTGTTTCAATATCTTCAATTGTACCGGAATCCGCACCAATCCCAACCGTTCTTGTTAAGCCATCAGAAGCAGGTGACTGACAATAACGAGAACAATTATCTACATTATTTGTTTCAAAAATTTGGCGTGACATTTTCTGAACTAAATAATTTTCTTCATTGGTGGTCTTTGATGAGCTAATGAAACCTAACGCATCATTTCCATGTTTAGACTGAATTTCACGTAATTTAGTAGCTGCATAACTCAGCGCCTGATTCCAACTTACAGGAACAAATTCATCCCCTTCTCGAATAAGTGGCGTTGTTAAGCGCTGTTCACTATTTACAAAATCCCAGCCAAATTTGCCTTTTACACATGTGGCAAATTTATTCGCAGGGCCTTCTCCAGTTGGTTCAACCTTAAGAATTTTGCGGTCTTTTGTCCAGACTTCAAATGTACAACCCACCCCACAGAATGTACAGACTGTTTTTGTCTTCTTTGTACGTGTATCACGCATGGCAGCCTCCATCTCGGATAATGCGAAAACAGTTTGATAATTTGGCTCGACTTTTTTCACCATATCGATCATTGGCTCAAGTAGATCTTCATCTAAGCCTGTCATAAAACCAGCTTGTCCAAGCATTGATTTTTCCATCATGGCATTACATGGACAAACCGTTGAACAAAGCCCACATGAAACACAAGAAGACATATTAGCTGGCTTGTCATCATCCCAAATAACCCGTGGCTGTGGGCGCTCCCAATCGATAGAAAGTGTTTCATTGACTTGTACACTTTGACAAGCTTCAACGCAACGTCCACATAAAATACATTGGTCTGGATCATAACGATAAAAAGGATGCGAAAAATCATTCATATAACCTTTTTCACGATACGGACGTGTCTGAGCTTCGATTTCTAACATCTCTGTTGTATTATGTAAGCGACAATTTCCATTGTTATTGTCACAAACGGTACAATAGAGCAAATGGTTTTCTAAAAGACGATCCATTGCTTCTAGCTGCGCATTTGTTGCTTTCTCAGACCTTGTCCGAATATCCATGCCTGCTGTTATCTCTGTACTACAAGCACGCATTAATTCTCCATCTATTTCGCACATACATGTATCACATGACTGGATTGGCCCCATTTCTTTGCTATAGCAAATATGGGGATGCTTCATTTCGACTTCATTAAGGTAGTCAAGTATCCGCGTTCCCGAATTTACTTGATGCGTCTCTCCATTAATTGTTACTGACACTTTATCACTCATTCATCTTAGCCCCCTCAAGGTTTCTGACATTCGTTTTCACCATATGAAAAGAAAGCGATTTCAACATGTGAATTAATTTAATTATAACAGTCATTATTCAAAATTCACAGCAAAAGACATACTTGATAATCGTTATCAAATAGCGTATTTTGGCGTTTTTCAACCGATCAAAAAGGCGTAGGACAATCATTCACATTTGCCATGTTTTTTCTAAAAAATCATTTTCCTAAAGACATTCTTTTTTCCCATTCAATCGTTGCTTCGACACCTTTCATCACAGTAGCAATAAACGCTTCATCTTCTAATGCTGAAACGCCTGCAATTGTTGTTCCACCGGGTGAACAAACTTTATCGATTAAAGCAAAAGGATGTTCATTGCTCTCTAGAACCATTTTTGCACTACCAAGAACAGCTTGTGCAGCAATTTCAACTGCTTTTTGTTTTGCCATACCAGCTTTTAAAGCCGAACGCGCTAGTGAATCAATATATAAGTAAGTAAAGGCCGGAGAACTTCCAGCAATGGCAGCAAAAATCCCAAATTCTTTTTCTTCAATTAACATCGTTTTACCCACTGCATCAAATATCTGTTGTACTAATTGTGTGTCATTTTCATTTACCTGTTCATTTGGAGAAATCCCTGTCATTGACTCCCCAATTGTCGCATTAACATTGGGCATAACTCGGATAATTCGGCTTTCAGAAGGGAGCATTTTTGCCAAATGTTCAAGTGAAAGCCCTGCTGCAATCGAAATAATAAGTGGTTGATTAGCCTTGATTGCCTCTTGTAAAGGTTGCAAAACATCTGCAAACATATTCGGCTTCACAGCAACGATAAGCACATCTACTTTTTTGACCAGATCAACTGGATTTGTTTCAGGTGTAATACCTGTTTTTTTACTATAATCGACTACTTTTTCGGTCGTACGGCTTTCTACATGAATATTTTTAGCAGGTAAAAGTGCTTTTCTCAAAATACCTTCAATAATTGCAGTCGCCATATTTCCAAGTCCAATAAATCCAATTTTCATTTTCCCACTTCCTCTTTCTCATTTTACTTACATAAAATCTTATCATTTTTGGATAAAAAAAACACGCTTCCCGCTGCGGAAACGTGTTTTTAAATTACTTTTGTAAATACTTTGCGGAGCTGCCTTCTTTTGGTTTATTTTTTATGAAAAAGCTCAAAATCAAACCAAGAATAGCAAAAATAACAGCGACCAAAAATGCTGCATTCATCCCATTAAGACTAGCATCCATTGCTTTTTTAGCATAAGCCGCATGATTAGTTACTGCAAGCGACTTACTTGGCATGCCATCATCTGTAACATTTGTTAACACAGTGATCAAAATAGCAGTTCCAATGGATCCTGCAATCTGACGCATCGTATTAATAACCGCAGAACCGTGATTAATCAAATGATTTGGGAGTGCATTCATGCCAGCCGTACTAATTGGCATCATCACCATTGAAATCCCAAAGAAACGCACAGCATAGAATAATATAATATACCAAAGTGGTGTATCTGCAGTAAGGAAAATAAATGGAATCGTACCTCCAACTAGAATCGCAAGACCCAAAGTAGCTAGCCATTTAGCTCCTACTTTATCAAAAATTCTACCTGTAATTGGGCTCATAATCCCCATTAACAACGCACCTGGAAGCAGCAGTAATCCTGAATGAAAAGCTGATTCACCATGAATATTTTGTACGTATAATGGTAAAACAATTTCAGCACCAATCATTGCCATCATCACAATTGAACTTAAAATGACAGATAATGAAAAAATAGGGTACTTAAAGACACGGAATTCAAGAATTGGATTGGCAATTTTTAATTGGCGCCAAATAAGCAGTGTAATAAACACAACACCAATAATTAACGTCGTAATAACAGCTGGATCACTCCACCCATCATTCCCCGCTGAACTAAATCCATAAAGGAGTGAACCAAATCCTCCAGTAGATAGCACAATCGATAAATAATCGATTTTTTTATTTTTCAATTCAACAACTTTTTTCATACCAATAAAAGATAAAATAATATCAAGTACCGCAATTGGAATGATGACAATGAATAAATAATGCCAATCATACGAATCGACAATCCAACCAGAAAGTGTCGGCCCAATCGCTGGAGCAAAGGCAATAACAAGCCCCATAAGCCCCATTGCAGCGCCACGCCTTTCTCTAGGAAAAATGAGCAAGAAGATCGTTTGTAAAAGCGGCATCATAATCCCTGCACCAGCAGCTTGGATAATACGCCCTGTTAGCAACATCCCAAACGTTCCAGCTGAAGCTGAAATAATTGTCCCAATTAGGAAGACAAACATTGCTGACGTAAAAAGTATTTTTGAACTAATTCGTTCAATCAATAAAGCTGTAATTGGGATCATAATCCCATTTGTTAGTAAAAAAGCAGTGGTCAACCATTGCCCTGTCGAAGCTGTAATCTTTAAATCTTTCATAATCATTGGTAAAGCTGTCGCAAGAACTGTCTGGTTAAGTATAGCCACAAAAGCCCCAATAATCATCGTTGTAACTAGAAGTGCACGATTAAACGGCTTTCCATGCACATCAAGTGGTTTATCACTTGTTAGTCTATCCAATTATAAAGTCCCCTTCCTCAAACATTTCAACAATATATATGTAGTATAATAAAAATATACTACATAGTCAACTCGAAATGACTCATTTGTTCAAACTACTATAAAAGCGCATTAACATTTGCCTCAAGAAGCAGCACTTTTTTTTCAATCGCTCGTGGCGCTTGCTGTTTTAAATAAAGCAACGTCCCTTGAATAATAAAATCACGTGGTACCTCATTATTGTTTAACTCAGCTAGGATTGCATTTAATGATTCTTTATATTGCCACTTATCAGAGTCAGAAATCCCTAACTTATCAATTTGCAAAGTTAGTTCTTCCACATTTTTTCTTAATTCGGCCATGCGCTTTTTCCTTAATCCAGCTTGCTTTGGTACAAAACAAGCAGATACTTCTTCTGTAATCATGACTTCTCCAGATTTAACAATATCTTGGACTAAAGCATCTAATCGATGTACAATATATGGCACAACATCATCAAGCAAACGCATTTCCTCACTAACAGCCCCACTTGCAAAAACAAACATAAACGTAATCCCTGTAAGCATTAACGTTAAGTCATTAACATATGGTGCTGTTTCTTCTCCATAAACAAGCAAAATTTGATTTTTAATCCATTCCAAACTCTTTAGCCTCACACTTGATAAAAATTGATTAAAATCATCATCAATCATCGCTTGTGAAAAAGAAATATTCAATATCTCCGCATTTTTACTATGAAATCGAATCATCAAATGAAGTGCTTCAATAAACTTCTCTTTTAGCTCCTTGGTTTTGGCTTCATCAGTTATAATACGGTCCAACTTCTGATACAAAACCGAGTACTCTTGTTTAAAAATGACAATGGCCAACTCTTCTTTTGATGTAAAATAATTATAAAACGTTCCTTTTGAAATTCCGCTAGCTTCGACAATATCAGCCACTGAAGTCAGTAAATAACCTTTTTTTCGGAATATTTCTTTCGCGGTAGTAATAATTTTTCGTTTTTTATCTTTCAAAATCTCAGCTCCCGATTGTTTTTTTACACAATAAGTATATTATAATTAGACCATAAGTTCAATCTAAATGATAATTAATTTTTCATATCAAAAAAGAACTTGTAAAAATTACAAATTCTTTTTTATATAAGCCACTTGCCGGGCTTGAACCGGCGACCTCTTCCTTACCATGGAAGCGCTCTACCAACTGAGCTAAAGCGGCAAATCCTTATTGATATGCAAAAACTCCACAGGCAGGACTCGAACCTGCGACCGATCGGTTAACAGCCGATTGCTCTACCAACTGAGCTACTGTGGAATAAAAATCAAAGCCCGGCAGCGACCTACTCTCACAGGAGGAAGCCCCCCACTACCATCGGCGCAGAGAAGCTTAACTACCGTGTTCGGGATGGGAACGGGTGTGACCTTCTCGCCATTGCTACCAGACTTATTCATTGAAAGATGATTCTTTCAAAACTAGATAAAAAGGGTGATTAAACCTGACTCCAAGAGTCTTTTTTAAGGATAAGTCCTCGATCGATTAGTATTTGTCCGCTCCATATGTCGCCATACTTCCACTCCAAACCTATCTACCTGATCTTCTTTCAGGGATCTTACTTTCTTTCGAAATGGGAAATCTCATCTCGAGGGGGGCTTCACGCTTAGATGCTTTCAGCGTTTATCCCGTCCGCACATAGCTACCCAGCGATGCTCCTGGCGGAACAACTGGTACACCAGCGGTGCGTCCATCCCGGTCCTCTCGTACTAAGGACAGCTCCTCTCAAATTTCCTGCGCCCGCGACGGATAGGGACCGAACTGTCTCACGACGTTCTGAACCCAGCTCGCGTGCCGCTTTAATGGGCGAACAGCCCAACCCTTGGGACCGACTACAGCCCCAGGATGCGACGAGCCGACATCGAGGTGCCAAACCTCCCCGTCGATGTGGACTCTTGGGGGAGATAAGCCTGTTATCCCCGGGGTAGCTTTTATCCGTTGAGCGATGGCCCTTCCATGCGGTACCACCGGGTCACTAAGCCCGACTTTCGTCCCTGCTCGACTTGTCAGTCTCGCAGTCAAGCTCCCTTGTGCCTTTACACTCTGCGAATGATTTCCATCCATTCTGAGGGAACCTTTGGGCGCCTCCGTTACTCTTTAGGAGGCGACCGCCCCAGTCAAACTGCCCACCTGACACTGTCTCCCCACACGCTAAGTGTGGCGGGTTAGAATGGTCATACAGCAGGGGTAGTATCCCACCATTGCCTCCTCGCACGCTGGCGCGCGCGGCTCTTTGGCTCCTACCTATCCTGTACAAGCTGTACAAACATTCCATATCAGGTTGCAGTAAAGCTCCACGGGGTCTTTCCGTCCTGTCGCGGGTAACCTGCATCTTCACAGGTACTATAATTTCACCGAGTCTCTCGTTGAGACAGTGCCCAGATCGTTGCGCCTTTCGTGCGGGTCGGAACTTACCCGACAAGGAATTTCGCTACCTTAGGACCGTTATAGTTACGGCCGCCGTTTACTGGGGCTTCAATTCGCACCTTCGCTTACGCTAAGCGCTCCTCTTAACCTTCCAGCACCGGGCAGGCGTCAGCCCCTATACGTCACCTTACGGTTTTGCAGAGACCTGTGTTTTTGCTAAACAGTCGCCTGGGCCTATTCACTGCGGCTCTCTCGGGCTTTCACCCTATCAGAGCACCCCTTCTCCCGAAGTTACGGGGTCATTTTGCCGAGTTCCTTAACGAGAGTTCTCTCGCTCACCTTAGGATTCTCTCCTCATCTACCTGTGTCGGTTTGCGGTACGGGCCGCTCTACTCTTCCTAGAGGCTTTTCTTGACAGCGTGAAATCAGGAACTTCCGTACTTTAATTTCCTTCCCCATCACAGCTCATGCTTCGTAAGAAGCGGATTTGCCTACTTCTTACACTCACTGCTTGGACGCACCTTTCCATCTGTGCGCTTCCTTATCCTTCTGTGTCACCCCTTCGGTCAAACAAATAGCGCGGGTACAGGAATCTCCACCTGTTGTCCATCGCCTACGCCTATCGGCCTCGGCTTAGGTCCCGACTAACCCTGAGCGGACGAGCCTTCCTCAGGAAACCTTAGATATTCGGTGGAAGGGATTCTCACCCTTCTTTCGCTACTCATACCGGCATTCTCACTTCTAAGCGCTCCACCAGTCCTTTCGGTCTGGCTTCTCTGCCCTTAGAACGCTCTCCTACCACGAACATCTTACGATGTTCATCCACAGTTTCGGTAATACGTTTAGCCCCGGTACATTTTCGGCGCGGGGTCACTCGACCAGTGAGCTATTACGCACTCTTTCAATGGTGGCTGCTTCTAAGCCAACATCCTGGTTGTCTAAGCAACCCCACATCCTTTTCCACTTAACGTATATTTGGGGACCTTAACTGGTGGTCTGGGCTGTTTCCCTTTCGACTACGGATCTTATCACTCGCAGTCTGACTCCCGAAGATAAGTCAATGGCATTCGGAGTTTATCTGAATTCGGTAACCCGAGAGGGGCCCCTAGTCCAAACAGTGCTCTACCTCCATGACTCTCTACTTCGAGGCTAGCCCTAAAGCTATTTCGGAGAGAACCAGCTATCTCCAAGTTCGATTGGAATTTCTCCGCTACCCACACCTCATCCCCGCACTTTTCAACGTGCGTGGGTTCGGACCTCCAGTAAGTATTACCTTACCTTCATCCTGGACATGGGTAGATCACCTGGTTTCGGGTCTACGACCTGTTACTCTTTCGCCCTATTCAGACTCGCTTTCGCTACGGCTCCGCTTTTTCCACTTAACCTTGCAACAAATCGTAACTCGCCGGTTCATTCTACAAAAGGCACGCTATCACCCATTAACGGGCTCTAACTACTTGTAGGCACACGGTTTCAGGTACTCTTTCACTCCCCTTCCGGGGTGCTTTTCACCTTTCCCTCACGGTACTGGTTCACTATCGGTCACTAGGGAGTATTTAGCCTTGGGAGATGGTCCTCCCAGATTCCGACGGAATTTCACGTGTTCCGCCGTACTCAGGATCCACTCTAGAGAGAAGCACATTTCAACTACCGGGCTGTTACCGTCTCTGGCGGGCCTTTCCAGACCGCTTCGTCTATCTCCTTCTTTTCTTACTCCGTATTTGAGTGTCCTACAACCCCAAGAAGCAAGCTTCTTGGTTTGGGCTCTTTCCGTTTCGCTCGCCGCTACTCAGGAAATCGATTTTTCTTTCTCTTCCTCCAGGTACTTAGATGTTTCAGTTCCCTGGGTCTGCCTTTCTTTTGCTATGTATTCACAAAAGAATCCTATCTGACAAAAGATAGGGGGTTCCCCCATTCGGAAATCTCTGGATCAATGCTTACGTACAGCTCCCCAAAGCATATCGGCGTTAGTCCCGTCCTTCTTCGGCTCCTAGTGCCAAGGCATCCACCGTGCGCCCTTTCTAACTTAACCTTATTTCTTTCCTTATAAATAAGGAAAGGCATGTTCTTTGATCTGCGATGATCAAAGAAGGTTCATGCTTTATTTTGACTCGGTGTCTTGGTTTACACAAACCAATGGTTTGTGTGGTTTTCACTTTACTTTTTATCTAGTTTTCAAAGAACAATCTTTTTGAGAAGTTACCCTCTCAAAACTGAACAAAAGAAGAAGAAAGCATCCTAGGCTTCCTATTCCTTAGAAAGGAGGTGATCCAGCCGCACCTTCCGATACGGCTACCTTGTTACGACTTCACCCCAATTATCTGTCCCACCTTCGGCGGCGGGCTCCAAAAAGGTTACCCTACCGACTTCGGGTGTTACAAACTCTCGTGGTGTGACGGGCGGTGTGTACAAGGCCCGGGAACGTATTCACCGCGGCATGCTGATCCGCGATTACTAGCGATTCCGGCTTCATGCAGGCGAGTTGCAGCCTGCAATCCGAACTGAGAATGGTTTTATGGGATTGGCTTCACCTCGCGGCTTCGCTGCCCTTTGTACCATCCATTGTAGCACGTGTGTAGCCCAGGTCATAAGGGGCATGATGATTTGACGTCATCCCCACCTTCCTCCGGCTTGCACCGGCAGTCACTTTAGAGTGCCCAACTAAATGCTGGCAACTAAAATCAAGGGTTGCGCTCGTTGCGGGACTTAACCCAACATCTCACGACACGAGCTGACGACAACCATGCACCACCTGTCACTTTGTCCCCGAAGGGTAAGCTCTGTCTCCAGAGTGGTCAAAGGATGTCAAGACCTGGTAAGGTTCTTCGCGTTGCTTCGAATTAAACCACATGCTCCACCGCTTGTGCGGGCCCCCGTCAATTCCTTTGAGTTTCAACCTTGCGGTCGTACTCCCCAGGCGGAGTGCTTAATGCGTTTGCTGCAGCACTAAGGGGCGGAAACCCCCTAACACTTAGCACTCATCGTTTACGGCGTGGACTACCAGGGTATCTAATCCTGTTTGCTCCCCACGCTTTCGCGCCTCAGCGTCAGTTACAGACCAGAGAGCCGCCTTCGCCACTGGTGTTCCTCCATATATCTACGCATTTCACCGCTACACATGGAATTCCACTCTCCTCTTCTGCACTCCAGTCTCCCAGTTTTGAGTGACCCTCCTCGGTTGAGCCGAGGGCTTTCACACCCAACTTAAGAAACCGCCTGCGCGCGCTTTACGCCCAATAATTCCGGACAACGCTTGCCACCTACGTATTACCGCGGCTGCTGGCACGTAGTTAGCCGTGGCTTTCTGGTTAGATACCGTCAAGGGATAAGCAGTAACTCTTATCCTGTTTCTTCTCTAACAACAGTGCTTTACGATCCGAAAACCTTCTTCACACACGCGGCGTTGCTCCGTCAGACTTTCGTCCATTGCGGAAGATTCCCTACTGCTGCCTCCCGTAGGAGTCTGGGCCGTGTCTCAGTCCCAGTGTGGCCGATCACCCTCTCAGGTCGGCTATACATCGTCGCCTTGGTAGGCCTTGACCCCACCAACTAGCTAATGTACCGCGGGCCCATCTATCAGTGACACCGAAGCGTCTTTCTTCATCGGTTCATGCGAACCGAAGATCTATGCGGTATTAGCACCTGTTTCCAAGTGTTATCCCCCGCTGATAGGCAGGTTGCCCACGTGTTACTCACCCGTCCGCCACTCACGAACACATATGAGCAAGCTCATGCGTGTTGTTCGTTCGACTTGCATGTATTAGGCACGCCGCCAGCGTTCGTCCTGAGCCAGGATCAAACTCTCATTAAAATGATGTTGAATACTTATTCATAAGTATGAATAAGCTTCCTTACTCGTTAAACGGTGCTAGCAAATTTTTACTAACGTTTTTGATGGAAACGACTTTTCGTTTCCTATCCTAGGAATTTTGGGTGAAACATTTCGTTTCATCGCTTTTTCTTCTTTTTTATTCAGTTTTCAAAGGGCAATTATTTCTACATCTTTGCGTATTAGCAACGTTTATAAATATACCAATTTTTTATTCATTCGTCAATAGTTTTGCTGATTTTTTTACTAGAATGCATAAAAAACTATTTTTCAGCATATTTCCTATTTTATAAATACCAGATTGCTCAGTTTTTGAGCCAAAACTTGATAGGCTTGCCCAATGATTTCTTCTTTTTGATAAATAGCAGATGTATATTGCTTTTTATTTTTAGATGGCTGAGAAATTGGGATTTGAATTAATAATTCTGTTTCTAACATTTCCGCAACTTTTTCTCCTCCACCTTCACCAAAGACTGGATAGTTTTCCCCGTTTAATGCCAAATAAGACATATTTTCGACAACACCAAGTAATGTATGGTTATTCTTTTGAGCCATGTACCCTGCTCTTATTGCCACCATAGCTGCAGCTTGATGTGGGGTAGTGACAATAATTTCATGGCATGCAGGTATTAACGTATGAATATCTAGTGCAACATCTCCGGTTCCTGGTGGTAAATCGAGCAGTAAATAATCAAGTTCTCCCCACTGCACATCCTCAAGAAACATTTTAATCATTTTTCCAAGCATTGGGCCGCGCCAAATCACAGGTTCCCCTTCATTTATAAAAAAATCCATGGAGATTACTTTGACGTTATTCGATATTCCTGGAATGATTATCCCGTTTTCTTTTTTTGGCGCGGTCATATCACCCATCAAGACTGGGATGCTAAAACCATAAATATCTGCATCAAGAACTCCTACTTTTTTTCCTTGCTGAGCAAGAGCCACCGCTAAATTAGCTGTTATCGTTGACTTCCCAACTCCCCCTTTTCCACTTGCAACAGCAATGAACTTAGTTTGACTTGTCTCCGATAAAATATTATCTTTAAGTGCATAAATCCGGTCAATGACCTCTGAAGGTAAGTATTCTAACTCTATATCAATTTTTGCAAAGCCAAACTGTCCAATGAGTTCTTTTATATTCTTTGTAAATTCAGCGGTAGCTATTTCTGGGTCAGCAAGTGCAAGACAAATTCTTACGGTTTCAGACGAAATAATCTCAATATCAAGCACTCCTTCTGTCTCTTCTAACGTCATTTCTAAAACTGGATCAGATAATCGATATAATAATCTTGTGATTTGCTGCTCATTTAACATTTCTTCCCCACCTACTTACTTGAGTTTGTTTATTTTCACGGTCAATTGTTATGATACCATTTATATTACTCCCTGTTAAATAATCTTTCACTGCTATTCCTTCACATTTTTTCAAATTCGTTATTTAGGTGCTTCTGTTCTTATATTTTTCATCTTCTTTATTAAAGATCAACAAAAAAGCCTTTCTTGTAAATAACCAAGAAAGGCTTTTAAAACGCCAAATATTAACGTTTTGAGAATTGAGGCGCACGACGAGCACCTTTAAGACCATATTTTTTACGTTCTTTCATACGTGCATCACGAGTTAGTAAGCCAGCTGCTTTAAGTGCTGGGCGGTATTCTGGAGCTACTTGTAAAAGAGCTCGAGCTACTCCGTGACGGATGGCACCAGCTTGACCAGTATAGCCACCGCCATGTACGTTTACTAATACATCGTAGCTCCCTAGTGTTTCAGTTGCAACTAGGGGTTGTTTGATTATTTCTCGAAGTGCTGCGAATGGAATATGAGTTTCCCAATCTCGATTATTAATAACAACTTTACCACTGCCAGGTACTAAACGTACACGAGCTACTGAACTTTTACGACGTCCTGTTCCATAATATTGAAGTTGAGCCACTTAGATTTCCTCCTTTGTATAAAATAAATTAGCCGCGTAATGTATAAACTTCTGGTTTTTGCGCTGCATGTTCGTGCTCGCTGCCACCATATACATGTAATTTTTTGAATTGTGCTCGTCCAAGAGAATTTTTTGGAAGCATACCTTTAACAGATAGCTCGATTAATTTCTCAGGATTATTTGCACGCATTTCTCCAGCTGTACGGGATTTTAAACCACCTGGATATTGTGAGTGACGATAATAAATTTTGTCAGTTGCTTTTTTACCAGTAAGTGCGACTTGACCAGCATTAATAACAATAACAAAGTCTCCAGTATCAACATGTGGAGTGAATTGTGGTTTTGTTTTACCGCGAAGAATAGATGCTACTTCGCTAGATAAACGACCTAGTGGAATACCTGCAGCGTCGATCACGTACCATTTACGTTCTACTTCGCCAGGTTTCGCCATATAAGTTGTACGCATGAGTTACCCTCCTAAAATCTTTTCAAAATGAGCGCCCGGAACCGTTCCTTGTTCCGAAACCTAAATAAAATATACTATTGTTTTATTCAACACAACAACCTTCCGGGGCTTATTGTGGGGTAAACAATACCATAGTCCATAATACAATTTTTACGCTTAAAAGTCAATGATGTTCTCTATGAATTTATTTAATGCGGTTGTTCTAAATAAGAAACTTGCCACAAATATAAGCCTTGTGGCGAAACAGTCTTACTGCTTAATTGCGTGCGATCTTTAGCTGACAGGATTTGCTTTATTTCTGCTGATGTTAGTTTACCACAGCCGACATCAAGTAACGCACCAGTTAATATTCGAACCATATTATATAAAAAGCCACTTCCCACATAACAAATAACTAGTGTATCCGCATCTTTCTCAATGAAGTCAATCGAAAATAACGTTCGTATCTTACTTTCTTGCTCTGAACGCGCTGAACAAAAACTCGTAAAATCATGTTCTCCGATTAGAGTTTGTGCAGCTTCTTTCATTTTCATCAAGTCTAAATGATATGGAAAATGTAATGCAAAATGGCGACTAAATGGATCAAATATTTTCGTCCGCTTAATAACATACCGATATTCCTTTGAAATCGTATGAAAACGGGCATGAAAAGCTGTGCTAACTTTTTCTACTGATAAAAAGCTGATATCAAGTGGCGTCATGACTTGTAAAGCCTGGCGATACTTAGCTTCTGGAATATTAAGCGGCGAATCGAAATGAATCACTTGCCCTACTGCATGAACTCCTGTATCTGTTCTTCCAGAAGCAGTAATTCTTATGTGTGCTCCTTTATGCATTTTTCGAAGCGCTTTTTCAATTTCTTCCTGAACAGTGCGTGTATTGGGTTGAATTTGATATCCAGAAAAACCACTGCCATCATATGAAATTATTGCTTTAAATCGTGTCATTTGTATTTACGGCTCCTTAATTTTTTAACCATATTAACAGTGCAGCAAGAACAATAAGTGAAATAATCAGTATGGTATCTAAATAGCTCCATTTTAGCAATCGAAAACGTGTTCGACCATGTCCGCCTCTATATCCACGAGCTTCCATCGCAATCGCTAAGTCTTCTGCACGTTTAAAAGCACTAATAAATAAAGGCACAAGCAATGGAATAATCGCTCGAATACGGGTTTTTATTTGTCCGCTTGTAAAATCGACACCACGAGCTTTTTGAGCTTTCAAAATTTTTTCGGCTTCATCCATCAGCGTTGGTATAAAGCGAAGAGAAATACTAAGCATAAGCGCTAATTCATGCACCGGAAAACGTACTATTCTAAATGGAGTTAGTATTTTTTCAAGCCCATCCGTTAATTGGATAGGACTGGTTGTTAATGTTAAAAGTGTTGTCATAAAAATAATTAAAACAAAGCGACAGAACATTCTAACCCCATTTAACAAACCAAGCATTGTTATTTTAATTGGACCAATAGCAAGTAAAGTCGCACCCCCTTGCGTGAAAAAAATTTGCAAAATAAGTGTAAGTAAGATAAGCCACATAATTGGTTGTAAACCTTTTAAAAAGAAAAGAAAGGGTACTTTTGAGCTGAAGACGAGATATAAGGCATAAATAAATAATACGCCATAAGTTTGCCAGTTATTTGCCAAAAAAACGATAAGAATAAAAAACATGACCGCTGTAATTTTCGCACGCGGATCAATGCGGTGCAACCACGAATCGCCTGGAATGTAACGCCCGAGAATCATTTTATCCATCATCACTCGCCACCGCCATTCTTTAAGTATGGCGTAATCGCTGTAATAAGTTCTTCAATGGTTAAACAGGTTGTTTTTAATTTAACTTGAAATTTTTGCTCAAATTCATGTTGAAACCGTACAACATCAGGGACTAATAAACCTAATTCAAGCAATTGCTCAGTTTTTGTGAAAATTTCTCGCGGAGTGGCTGTTTGAATAACCGTCCCTTTTTTCATTAAAATGATTTGCTCAGCATAGCGTGCTGCGTCTTCCATACTGTGTGTCACAAGGATCGTCGTTAATCCTTTCTCTTTATGTAGTTTATGAAACATTTCCATGATCTCCGTACGCCCACTTGGATCAAGGCCAGCAGTTGGTTCGTCGAGCACAAGAACATCTGGCTCCATCGCAAGCACACCAGCAATTGCCACACGTCTCATTTGCCCACCAGAAAGTTCAAAAGGTGAACGCGTTAAAATATCCTCGCTTAAACCTACTTCACGAATGACTTTCCGTGCCCGCTTTCTAGCTTCTTCATCTGAAATGCCAAAATTAAGCGGTCCAAAGCAAATATCTTTTTCCACTGTTTCTTCAAAAAGTTGTGCTTCTGGAAATTGAAAAACAACACCCACATGTTTGCGCAAATCACGTAATTTTTTCTGTTTTACACCCGCAACGATTTTTCGTTCTCCGATAATTAATGTACCTTCTGTAGGCTGAAGCAAAGCATTTAAATGTTGAATTAATGTTGATTTGCCAGAACCAGTGTGTCCAATAATAGCGGAATAGCTCCCTTCTTTAAAGGTAACATTTACATTAGTTAATGCACGGGTTTCAAATGGGCTATTTTTTTGATAGCAATATCCTACTTTTTCGAATGTAATGTCCATAATTCTTCAAGCAATGCTCCTTCCGCAAGAACTGTATCACTCTTATATAAGCCTTGTTCTGTCAGACGATCTTGTAGCTCAATGATAAACGGTACGCCAAGTCCAATTTCTTTCAATTGTTTCGCTTGTTTAAAAATTTCTTGTGGGCTGCCTGCTTGGTAGACTTGTCCTTGATTCATTACGATAACTCGGTCAGCAGATAACACTTCGTCAAGATCATGTGTAATTGAAATGACAGTAACTTCTTCTCGCTCGCGCAAAATACGTATAATCTCCATCACTTCTTTCCGCCCTTTAGGATCAAGCATAGAGGTTGCTTCATCCAAAATAATGACATTGGGTTGTAACGCGATGACACCAGCAATAGCTACACGCTGCTTTTGCCCACCAGAAAGCCGTGCTGGTTCCTGCAATTTATAATTTGTCATTCCCACTTCAGAAATAGCATTATGAACACGTTGAACCATAATGTCATGAGGAACACCATGATTCTCCAGACCAAAAGCAACATCATCTTGTACAGTTGCACCAACAAACTGGTTATCAGGATTTTGAAAAACCATTCCCACTTGTCTGCGAATATCCCAAATTGTTTTTTCACTTAAGACAAAATGTCCGATTTTAATAAATCCAGTTTCTGGAAATAATAAACCATTTAATAATTTAGCGATTGTAGACTTGCCAGAACCATTATGCCCAACAAGCGCGAGCCATTCTCCTTTTTTTACGGAAAAAGAGACATCGTTTACCGCATAAACAGATTCTTCTTCATATTTATACGAAACATTCTTAAATTGAACAAGATTTTCTAGCATACTTACACCTCTTTTATGAGCTTAGATAATTCTTATTATATTACAAATAGAAGATGAGGGCAAAAGGCTCCTTATGTTTGTTTTCATGGGATTAAGGGGATATATATAATAAAGAGGTGAAGATAATGTGGTGGGATTTTTTACTGCGCCTCATAGTGGCAAGCATTCTTGGAGCAATTATTGGTCTAGACCGAGAATTCCGTGCGAAAGAAGCAGGATTTCGTACGCATTTCCTTGTCTCACTTGGTAGCGCTTTAATCATGATTGTTTCACAGTATGGTTTCGGCCAAGTTGCAGGGAAAAATGGTATCGTTGTTGATCCTAGTCGGGTTGCTGCACAAGTCGTAAGTGGAATCGGTTTTATCGGAGCTGGAACAATTATTATTCAAAAACAATTTGTTCGTGGTTTAACTACTGCAGCAGGACTCTGGGCAACTTCTGGAATTGGACTTGCGATCGGTGCTGGAATGTACATAGTCGGCTTTGGTGCAACTATTCTTACTTTGGTTGGTTTAGAATTTTTAAGTATTATTTTTAAATCTGTGGGGCTTTATAGTATAGCTTTAGTTTACTCAACAGACAATAAAGCTAACTTAGCAAAAATCACCCGTTTTGCCAGGCAGCAGGGCTTTCGGATAACAAATTATGAAACTAAAAAAGACTATTTTGGTGATACAAGTGTTTTTCGTGTTTCTTTCATCGTAAAAGCTAAAACTTACCAAGAGGGAACAAAGTTGTTTGACTATATGCAGGAATTGCCTGATTTGACAATTGAGAAAATGGAATAAAAAATAGAGTCATAAATAAATCGGCGACAAGCGCTTGTAGTTCTCATTAAATAAGTTTGCCAGACTTTCGGTTCTCACGTACAGTCGTACGTTACGCTTCCGGTTTCTGGCAAACTTATTTTTATTAAAAACAAAAAAAGCCTGTGCTCCTCCCTATATCGTACATGAGAGGAGCACACAGAGCTAGACAAGGCCAAAAAACATGGCTTATCATGACACTCTACCTGCTTTACTTACACTTTTATCTATTAAACTAGTTCGATTATAACCATTGGTGCTCCGTCACCACGACGAGGGCCTTTTTTATAAATGCGAGTATATCCACCTTGACGATCAGCATACTTAGGTGCTACGTCATTGAATAATTTTTGTAACGCATAAATTGGTTGGTTTACTTTTACAGTTGAACCATCTTTTTTTGTTTTTTCGATTTGTTTCACTTCAGCAACTTCATGGCGGATGAATGCTTCCACTTGGCGACGAGCATGCAAATCACCTTTTTTACCAGAAGTGATCATTTTCTCAACAACTTTGCGAACTTCTTTAGCACGTGCTTCAGTTGTTTCAATGCGTTCATTGATAATTAAATCAGTCGCTAAATCACGTAATAAAGCTTTACGTTGAGAGCTTGTACGACCTAATTTTCTGTAACCCATAGAAATTTTCCCTCCTTACTTTTTTATCAGTTTTCGTTTCTTAGAGATAAGCCTAAATCAGCAAGTTTTACTTGGACTTCTTCAAGAGATTTACGTCCTAAGTTACGAACCTTCATCATATCGTCTACAGATTTGTCAGCTAGTTCTTGTACAGTATTAATACCAGCACGTTTTAGACAATTATACGAACGGACGGATAAATCTAATTCTTCAATTGTCATTTCTAGAACTTTTTCTTTGTGACTTTCTTCTTTTTCGATCATGATTTCGGCTTTTTGAGCTTCATCAGTTAAATTAACAAAAATACTTAAGTGCTCAGAAAGAATTTTTGCACCTAAAGAAACAGCTTCTTCCGGGCTAATACTTCCATCAGTTAAAACATCAAATGTTAACTTATCGTAATTCGTTAATTGTCCAACACGTGTATTTTCTACTTGGTAGTTGACACGGATAACTGGTGAAAAAATGGAATCAATCAAAAGCACCCCAATAGGCATACTTTCACGTTTGTTCTGATCGGCTGGTGTGTAACCGCGGCCGCGAGCTGCATTCAAACGAACATGGAATTTAGCATTTTCACTCAGCGTTGCGATATGCAAATCTGGATTTAAAACTTCAATATCACTATCGAAATTAATATCTCCAGCGGTAACAACACCTGGTCCTTGAATATCGATTTCTAAGGTTTTTTCTTCTTCAGAATAAACTTTTAAAGCTAGTTTTTTGATATTCATGATAATGGTTGTCACATCTTCAACTACACCTTCAATTACAGAAAACTCATGCAATGCACCATCAATTTGGATAGATGTAACTGCTGCACCAGGAAGTGAAGATAATAGAATACGACGTAAGGAGTTACCCAAAGTTGTACCATATCCACGCTCAAGTGGCTCTACAACAAACTTCCCATACTTGGCATCATCGCTGATCTCAATCGTCTCGATTTTTGGCTTTTCAATTTCGATCATTCAAATTTACCCTCCTTCAAAACGTCTTATTTCTTAGTTCCAAAGTCTAACCTCTGCCTTTCTCCAGACAGAACAAACCACTCTTTTTGTCGTCAAAAATGCGGCTATTTGTTATACACGACGACGTTTTGGAGGACGGCATCCGTTATGTGGCACTGGAGTTACATCTTTGATTGCAGTAACTTCTAGACCAGCTGCTTGTAAGGCACGAATTGCTGCTTCACGACCAGAACCAGGGCCTTTAACTGTTACTTCTAAAGTTTTAAGGTTATGTTCCATCGCTGTTCTTGCAGCAGTTTCAGCAGCCATTTGAGCGGCAAAAGGAGTAGATTTACGAGAACCTTTAAATCCTAATGCACCTGCGCTTGACCATGAAATTGCATTACCCTGCATATCAGTGATCGTTACAATTGTATTATTAAACGTGGAACGAATGTGTGCAATACCGCTTTCGATATTCTTTTTCACACGGCGTTTACGAGTATTCGTTTTACGAGCCATTCACTAACTACCTCCTTTGCTAATAACTTAAATTATTTCTTCTTACCTGCAACGGTCTTAGAAGGACCTTTACGAGTACGAGCATTATTTTTAGTATTTTGTCCACGAACGGGAAGACCACGACGATGACGCATACCACGATAAGAACCAATTTCGATTAGACGTTTAATGTTTAAGTTCACTTCACGACGAAGATCCCCTTCTACTTTAATACGGTCTACGATTTCACGGATTTTACCTAATTCTTCTTCTGTCAAATCACGAGTACGAGTATCCTCTGAAACACCTGCTTCTTTAAGTACTTGTAGAGCAGTTTGTTTCCCAATACCGTAAATATAAGTCAAAGAGATGACGATACGTTTTTCACGTGGAACATCCACACCTGCAATACGTGCCATTTAGCTAAGCACCTCCTTATTATCCTTGTTTTTGTTTATGCTTTGGATTTTCACAAATTACCATTACTTTACCTTTACGACGAATAACTTTACATTTTTCGCAAATAGGTTTAACAGATGGTCTTACTTTCATTCAATATACCTCCTTGTTTACTAGAGAAAATGTCTCTATAAACCGATACTTACTAAGCTGGCGAACCAGACCGGTATATAAATTCAGGTCTCAAGAGCAAATTATTTATAACGATAAGTGATTCTACCGCGTGTTAAGTCATACGGAGAAAGTTCAATTGTTACTCGATCACCAGGTAGAATGCGGATGTAGTGCATACGGATCTTACCTGAAACAGTGGCAAGCACTTCATGACCATTTTCAAGTTTAACCTTAAACATCGCATTAGGCAACGTTTCTTGAACTTCACCTTCTACTTCAATGACATCTTCTTTTGCCATACGTTCGCTACCTCCTTCTTTATTTACTAGGATCACTTGGGTTTTGCTTTATTCGGTGTAAATACTCTATTTACATGAAAAAACGTTAAACGCCAATCCGCACAAAACTGCGGGACAAAAGTATTTAGAAAACCTGTAAAGTGAAATCCGTAAATCCAGAAGAATAGTAAAAACTTACAATTCAGTAGTTTTCCATATGGGTTGGATAGAATACGGGGCGGTTCTCTCGTTCATCATGATTTGCTAAAACGTATTTATTCCACTGCCAATTACCCATTATACTACAAACACTTAAGTTTTGCACGGATAAATTTTGACAAGGAATCTCAAGAGCAGCTCTCCTTAAAAAGAAGCAAGAATTTTTTCCACATCACAGAAAACGTCGTCAATCTCTTGTTCACCATTAATGTTGTGAAGTTTACCTGTTTCTTTATAAAAATTGAGCAATGGCTCTGTTTGTTTTAAGTTGACGTTTAAGCGATTTTCAACTGTTTCTTTTTTGTCATCTTCGCGTTGATAAAGTTCGCTTCCATCCTCATCACAAATACCTTGTGTTTTAGGTGGATTGTAAATTTCATGATAAGTCTTACCACAAGTTGGGCAAATCCAACGTCCAGCAAGACGTTTTACTAAAATATCCTTATCAACATTGATGTTTATTACAGCATCAAGTTCAGTCCCAAGATCGCTTAAAATTTGTTCAAGTGCTTTAGCTTGTTCCACAGTACGCGGAAAACCATCAAGCAAAAAACCATTTTTTGCATCATTTTCGGCCAAACGTTCGCGAACGATACCGTTTGTCACTTCATCAGGAACTAAATTACCTTTATCGATATAAGATTTAGCTTCTACTCCTAAATCTGTGTTCATTTTCATTGCTGCACGGAACATATCCCCAGTTGAGATGTGAGGGATATTATATTTTTCAACAATCTTCTCAGCCTGTGTACCTTTACCAGCACCAGGAAGTCCCATTAATACTAACTTCAACTGATTCGCTCCTTACTTACACACGGATGGTTTCTGTCGGGAAACCCCCAACAGATACCGCGTGTTATTTGATGAATCCTCGATAATTTCGTTTTACCAGTTGTCCTTCGAGCTGTTTCGTTGTATCAAGTGCTACACCGATAACAATCAGAAGACTTGTACCACCGATTGCGAGCGTTTGTGGCAAGTTAAATGCTGTAGCTCCAATTGTTGGTACAACAGCAACTGCTGCTAAGAAAATCGCGCCAACAAAAGTCAAGCGGTAAAGAACCGAAGTAAGATAAGCTTGAGTTTCTCTTCCTGGGCGTTTACTTGGAATATAACCGCCTTGTTTCTTCAAGTTATCAGCCACTTTTTCAGGGTTAACTTGAATAAACGCGTAGAAATACGTAAATGCGATAATTAAAACAACATATAAAACCATGCCGATTGGTTTTGTATAGTTAAAAACATTTTTCAAAACAGATACGATTTGGTTGTCTGTTTGAAGAAAACCTAGAATCGTTTGTGGCGTAATAATAAATGCACTTGCAAAAATGACAGGAATAACACCTGCTGAATTTAATTTAAGCGGCAAGTGAGTGGCTTGTGCACCGCCTTGCTTATTATCAGCTACACGCTTTGAATATTGAATTGGTATTTTGCGCAGTGCTTGCTGGAAGTAAATCACGACAACAACGATTAATAGTGCCGCTAAAGCAATACCTGCTAATACCAAGATGTGAAGAAATAGTTGATCTCCAGCACCTTCAACTTGCTGAACGTAAACTTGACGAATACCATCAGGAATACGAGCAACAATACCAGCAAAGATAATGATAGAAACACCATTACCAACACCTTTTACAGTGATTTGTTCACCTAACCACATTAAGAACATTGTTCCAGTAGTCAGTACAATAGCAATAAGAATGTATTGGAAGATAGAAGGATTAGTCAGCAGTGTTGAACCTGAAATTCGGTTAAAGCCAACTGCCATACCAAAAGCTTCAATAAGTCCTAAAATGATCGTTAAATAACGTGTTAATTGGTTGAGTTTTTTACGACCCATTTCACCTTGCTTCGACCATTCAGTTAACTTAGGGACAACATCCATTTGTAGCAATTGAACAATGATTGAAGCTGTGATATAAGGCATAACCCCCATCGCTATAACGGAAAAGTTTTTAAGTGCTCCACCGTTAAACGTGTTAAGGAAGCCAAAAATCCCACCTTGCATTGTTTGTTGTAGTGCTGATACATTTACTCCTGGCACTGGAATAAATGTTGCCACACGGAAAATGATCAACATAGCCAGTGTAAATAAGATCTTTTTCCGAATATCAGCGACCTTAAAAAAGTTTACTAACGTTTGAAACATTAGACCACCTCAGCTTTTCCGCCAGCAGCTTCGATAGCTTCTTTAGCAGCTGCAGAAAATTTATTTGCTTTCACTGTAATTTTCTTTTCAAGTGATCCAGTTGATAAAACTTTGATCCCAGACTTAGCATTGCTAACAATCCCAGCCTCAATTAATAATTCTGGGGTTACTTCTGTGCCATTTTCAAAACGGTTTAAAACATCAAGATTTACGATTGCAAATTCTTTACGGTTGATGTTTGTAAATCCGCGTTTAGGTAAACGACGGAAAAGTGGTAATTGCCCACCCTCAAAACCTGGACGCACGCCACCGCCAGAACGCGCTTTTTGTCCTTTATGTCCACGTCCAGCAGTCTTTCCGTTACCAGAGCCTGTACCACGACCAACACGATTACGCTCTTTACGAGAACCTTCTGAAGGTTTAAGTTCGTGTAGTTTCATGTCAAGCACCTCCTCCTATATTCAAATTCATTTCACTAATTCTTTTAAAGCTTAAACTTCTTTAACGTCCAAAAGATGGCTAACTTGATTTACCATCCCACGAATTGCAGGATTATCTTCTTTTACAACAACAGAATTTGTTTTGCCAAGGCCAAGTGCTTTGACTGTTTTTCGTTGTGTTTCGGGACGACCGATTAAGCTGCGTTTTAGAGTGATTTCTAATTTCGCCATAATGATAATTCCCTCCTTATCCTAGCAATTCTTCAACTGATTTGCCGCGAAGTTTTGCAACGTCTTCTGCTTTTTTAAGTTGTTTAATTCCATCAATTGTAGCGCGAACCATGTTAATCGGTGTATTTGAGCCAAGTGATTTAGAAGAAACATCTGCCACACCAGCAAGCTCAAGGACTGCACGTACTGGACCACCAGCAGTTACTCCAGAACCGGCACTTGCAGGTTTAAGTAGAATATTTCCACCACCAAAACGTCCTACAACTCTATGCGGGATCGTTGTACCTACAGTTGGTACAAATACCATGTTTTTCTTAGCATCGTCAACAGCCTTGCGGATCGCATCTGGAACTTCTTGTGCTTTCCCAGTACCGAAACCTACATGGCCATTTCTATCTCCAACAACAACAAGTGCTGTGAAGCGGAAACGACGACCACCTTTAACAACTTTTGCAACACGGTTAATTGTAACAACGCGCTCTTCTAATTCTAATTTGTTTCCATCAATAATTTCAGGCATGTAATTTTTCCCTCCTTCTCGATTTAGAATTGTAATCCGTTTTCGCGAGCAGCTTCAGCAAGAGCTTTTACGCGGCCATGATAAAGATATCCACCACGGTCAAATACGACAGTAGTAATGCCTTTTTCAGAAGCTCGTTTCGCAACTAATGCTCCAACCTTACTTGCAGCGTCAACTTTGGATTCAGCTGAACTGAAGTCTTTATCTAGATTCGACGCACTAACTAGTGTAACGCCGTTTACATCATCAATGATTTGTGCGTAAATATGTTTATTTGAACGATAAACATTTAAACGTGGACGGCTTTCTGTTCCATCGATTTTAGAACGAACACGTGCATGTCTTTTTTTACGAACTTTATTTTTGTCGATTTTAGTAATCACACGACTCACCTCTTCTCTCTAAATAGCCTATGCGGCATTATTTACCAGTTTTACCTTCTTTGCGTCGTACATGTTCACCTTGGTAACGAATTCCTTTACCTTTATATGGTTCAGGTGGACGCACAGCGCGAATGTTTGCAGCTAGTTCTCCAACGTGCTCTTTATTGAAACCTTTGACAATCACTTGTGTGTTTGCTGGAACTTCAATTTCAACACCTTGTGGAGCAACAAATTCTACTGGATGAGAGTATCCAACGTTAAGAACAAGTTTTTGACCTTGTTTTTGTGCACGATAACCTACACCGACAAGTTCAAGTGTTTTTTCATACCCTTCAGAAACACCAACAACCATGTTATTTAAGACCGCACGAGTTGTTCCATGAAGAGCACGATGAGTTTTATGTTCAGATGGACGAGTAATGTTAATTACATCGCCTTCAATGTTAATTTTAATATCAGGATTGAACTCTCTAACAAGTTCTCCTTTAGGACCTTTAACAGTTACTTGAGTTCCATTAAGCGTAACAGTTACACCTGCTGGAATAGTAATAGGTTTATTACCTATACGGGACATTTAGCGCACCTCCTTGTATTTTACTTTTCTTTACCAAACGTAAGCTAATACTTCTCCGCCGACTTGTTTCGCGCGAGCCTCGTTATCAGTTAAAAGACCTTGAGAAGTAGAAACGATTGCAATGCCTAAGCCATTAAGTACTTTAGGCACCTCACTTGATTTTGCGTATACACGTAACCCAGGTTTACTAATACGTTTCAAACCAGTGATTACACGCTCACCACTTGGACTGTATTTCAAGAAAACACGGATTGTGCCTTGCTTGTTATCTTCAATATACTCAACGTCGCGTACAAAACCTTCACGTTTTAAAATTTCCGCGATTTCTTTTTTGATTTTTGATGCAGGCAGTTCTAATTTATCATGTTTAACCATGTTCGCATTACGGATGCGAGTTAGAAAATCTGCAATTGGATCTGTCATCACCATGTGTATATCCTCCTTCCTTAAACTTTATCTTACCAGCTTGCTTTTTTCACGCCGGGAATTTGACCTTTATAGGCAAGTTCACGGAAACAAATACGGCATAATTTGAATTTGCGAATAACGGAATGCGGACGACCACAACGTTCACAACGTGTGTAGCCTTGCACAGCGTATTTAGGTTCACGCTTTTGTTTAGCGATCATTGATTTTTTAGCCACGTCTTCGCCTCCCTACTTATTTTTAATGATTACTTTTGAAATGGCATTCCAGCTTGAGTTAATAACTCACGGGATTCTTCATCAGTTTTTGCAGTAGTAACGATAACAACGTCCATACCACGAACTTTTGTTACATCATCGTAATCAATTTCAGGATAAATTAATTGTTCTTTTACACCTAATGTGTAGTTTCCACGGCCATCGAAAGCTTTTTTCGAAACCCCACGGAAATCACGTACACGTGGAAGTGAAACATTGATTAATTTATCTAAGAAATCATACATGCGCTCACCGCGAAGTGTTACTTTAGCGCCGATTGGCATTCCTTCACGCAGACGGAAGCCAGCGATAGAATTTTTCGCTTTAGTGATAACAGGTTTTTGACCAGTAATTGAAGAAAGCTCCTCAACTGTACTGTCTAAAACTTTAGCATTTGCTACAGCATCACCCACACCAACGTTGATTACGATTTTTTCGATTTTTGGTACCTCCATTACGGAGCGATAATTAAATTTTTCCATCATAGCAGGAGTAATTTCCTTAAGATAGCGTTCTTTAAGGCGATTCATGTAATGTTGCCTCCTTCCTTAAATTCTTTTATTTATCTATTGCTTCACCGGATTTTTTAGCAATGCGGACTTTTTTGTCGCCTCTTACTTCATAACCTACACGGGTAGGTTCACCGGATTTAGGATCAATAAGCATTACGTTAGAAACGTGAATTGGTGCTTCAACATTTAAAATCCCACCTTGTGGATTGATGTTAGAAGGTTTGGTATGTTTTTTCACCATATTGATACCTTCAACAATTACACGGTCTTTTTTAGGAAACGCAGCAAGTACTTTGCCTGATTTTCCTTTGTCTTTACCAGTAATAACTTGTACTTTATCACCTTTTTTGACATGCATTAGTCTAGCACCTCCTTGATTTTGTTGCTTGGTTTTATAGTACTTCTGGAGCTAAAGATACGATCTTCATAAAGTTATTTTCACGAAGTTCACGAGCAACAGGTCCAAAAATACGTGTTCCACGAGGACCTTTATCATCACGGATAATGACACAGGCATTTTCGTCAAATTTGATGTAAGAACCATCTCCACGGCGTGCGCCACTCTTAGTACGAACGATTACTGCTTTGACAACTTCGCCTTTTTTGACAACGCCACCTGGTGTTGCTTGTTTGACAGTACAAACGATAACGTCACCAATGTTTGCAGTTTTGCGCCCTGATCCACCTAGCACCTTAATGGTTAGTACTTCACGCGCGCCAGAGTTATCAGCCACTTTTAAACGACTTTCTTGTTGAATCATTAGGACACCCTCCTTCCAAAAATTACGGGTAAAAAATTATGAACAAAACTTCTTAATTTACTAGTTTAAATAATAACTGCTTCTTCAACGATTTCTAATAAACGGAAATGTTTAGTTGCAGAAAGTGGGCGAGTTTCCATAATGCGGACGATATCGCCAGTTTTTGCAGTGTTATTTTCATCATGCGCTTTGAATTTTTTTGAGTATTTTACGCGTTTTCCGTATAAGCCATGTTTTTTGTATGTTTCAACTACTACCGTGATTGTTTTGTCCATTTTGTCAGACACAACACGACCAGTATAAACTTTACGCTGATTACGTTCAGTCATACATTAAAACCTCCTTATCAATTTTCTTTTTAAGCAAGTTCTCTTTCTTTAACAATTGTTTTCATGCGGGCAATTGCTTTACGCACTTCACGAATACGAGCTGTATTTTCCAACTGTCCTGTAGCTAACTGAAAGCGTAAGTTAAAAAGCTCTTCTTTTAGCGTTTTTTCTTGATCTTTAATTTCGGTAGTGGATAATTCACGGATATCCTTAGCTTTCATTTGCTTCACCACCAATTTCTTCACGTTTTACGATCTTTGTTTTGACCGGCAGTTTGTGTGCTGCAAGGCGTAGTGCTTCACGCGCTACTTCTTCAGGAACACCTGCAATTTCAAACATAATTTTGCCGCGTTTTACCGGGCTTACCCATCCTTCTGGAGCACCTTTACCTTTACCCATCCGAACCCCGATTGGTTTAGAAGTGTAAGATTTATGAGGGAAAATTTTAATCCAAACTTTACCGCCACGTTTCATATAACGAGTCATCGCGATACGAGCAGCTTCAATCTGGCGGTTTGTGATCCATGAAGCTTCAATAGCTTGTAAACCATATTCACCAAATGCAACTTCTGTTCCGCCTTTAGCACGTCCACGCATATTGCCGCGGAATTCACGACGGTATTTTACACGTTTTGGAACTAACATTATTATTTTCCTCCTTCCACATTGTTTTTCTTAGCAGGAAGGACTTCACCACGATAAAGCCAAACTTTAACGCCCAATTTACCGTAAGTTGTATCTGCTTCTACATGTGCATAATCAATATCTGCACGTAAAGTATGAAGCGGTACAGTTCCTTCACTATAATGTTCAGCACGAGCGATATCAGCTCCGCCTAATCGACCCGATACTTGTGTTTTAATTCCTTTAGCGCCAGCACGCATTGTACGTTGAATTGCTTGTTTTTGTGCACGACGGAAAGATACACGATTTTCTAATTGACGTGCAATGTTTTCACCAACAAGTTTTGCATCAAGATCTGGACGTTTGATTTCAACAATATTGATGTGAACACGTTTTTGAGTTAAATCGTTTAGGTTTTTACGAAGTGCTTCTACTTCAGAACCACCTTTACCGATAACCATTCCAGGTTTAGCAGTATGAATAGTAATATTTACACGATTAGCGGCACGTTCAATTTCCACACGAGAAACAGAAGCATCAGCTAAACGTTTTTCAATGTAATCACGAATACGCAAATCTTCATGTAAGAAGTTAGCATAATCTTTTTTAGCGTACCATTTGGAATCCCAATCACGGATGACGCCGATACGGAAACCTATAGGATTTACTTTTTGACCCAATGTTATCCCTCCTTATTCTCAGTTACCACAACTGTGATGTGGCTAGTACGTTTATTAATTGCACTTGCACGACCTTGTGCACGTGGGCGGAAGCGTTTCAAAGTTGGACCTTCGTCAACGAAAGCTTCAGAAATCAGTAAGTTATTAATGTCTAAATCATAGTTATGCTCAGCATTTGCCATAGCAGATTTTAAAACTTTTTCAATGATTGGGGAAGCCGCTTTTGGAGTATACTTCAAAATAGCGATAGCTTCGCCTACTTGCTTGCCTCGGATTAAATCAATAACGATTCTCGCTTTACGAGGAGCAATACGAACCGTTTTGGCAACGGCTTTAGCGCTTGTTATTTCATTTGCCATTAGGATTATCCTCCTCTCGAATTATCGTTTAGTTTTTTTATCGTCGCCCGCATGACCACGGTACGTACGAGTTGGTGCGAATTCACCTAATTTATGACCTACCATGTCTTCTTGAACATAGACAGGAACGTGTTTACGTCCATCATATACAGCAATTGTTAATCCCACAAAGTTAGGGAAAATTGTAGAACGACGAGACCAGGTTTTGATTACTTGTTTTTTCTCGCTGCCACTAGCAACTTCTACTTTTTTCATTAAGTGGTCATCGACAAAAGGTCCTTTTTTTAAACTACGACCCATGACGGAACCTCCTTTCGTATAGTCAGGAAGCTCAGAGAACTCTCTGTGCTGTCCTGCTACCAAAAAATAAATTTAAGCTTGCTCGATAATTATTTACCTTTACGACGACGTACGATAAATTTATCGGAGTTATTGTTTTTCTTACGCGTTTTGTAACCAAGTGTTGGTTTGCCCCAAGGAGACATTGGAGATTTACGTCCGATTGGTGCTTTACCTTCACCACCACCGTGCGGGTGATCATTCGGGTTCATAACAGATCCGCGGACAGTTGGGCGTTTGCCTAACCAGCGAGAACGACCTGCTTTACCAATATTAATAAGTTCGTGTTGTTCGTTACCAACTTGACCGATTGTAGCACGGCAAGTAGCTAAGATCATGCGAACTTCGCCAGAGTTAAGACGAATAAGGACATATTTTCCTTCTTTACCAAGAACTTGAGCACTTGTACCAGCTGAACGAACTAATTGTCCGCCTTTTCCTGGTTTAAGTTCGATATTGTGAATAACAGTACCCACTGGAATATCTTTAAGTTCTAGTGCATTACCAACTTTGATGTCGGCTTCTGCTCCAGAATGAATGGTTTGGCCAACTTCTAGGCCTTTAGCTGCGATGATGTAGCGTTTTTCTCCATCAACGTAGTGAATAAGTGCAATATTTGCTGAGCGGTTAGGATCGTATTCAATTGTAGCAACACGACCTGGCACGCCATCTTTATTACGTTTGAAATCAATCACGCGGTATTGACGTTTATGGCCACCGCCGTGATGACGAACAGTTAACTTACCTTGGTTATTACGGCCAGCTTTCTTTTTCAAAGGACGAAGTAAAGATTTTTCTGGGGTACTTGTTGTAATCTCAGCAAAATCAGAACTTGTCATATGACGGCGGCCGTTTGTGGTAGGTTTGTACTTTTTAATCGCCATGTTTTTCCCTCCTCGTTAGATTTTTTTATTCTAAACGTTTGAATTAAACTTCAAAAAATTGGATTTCTTTACTTTCAGCTGTCAACGTAACAATCGCCTTACGACGTTTGTTAGTATAGCCAGCATAACGTCCCATGCGTTTCTTTTTACCTTTGTAGTTCATAATGTTTACTTTAGAAACTTTCACTTCAAAGATTTCTTCGATCGCATATTTTACTTGAGTTTTTGTAGCGCGAGTATCTACTTCAAATGTGTACTTCTTGTCATCAAGAACACTTGTAGATGCTTCAGTTACAACTGGGCGCTTAATGATGTCGCGTGCATCCATTATGCAAGCACCTCCTCTATCTTTTCGGCTG
Organism: Listeria sp. PSOL-1; assembly: GCF_902806445.1. NCBI lineage: Bacteria > Bacillati > Bacillota > Bacilli > Caryophanales > Listeriaceae > Listeria > Listeria sp. PSOL-1. The sequence continues at coordinate 1,802,251 of NZ_LR760298.1, forward strand.
CTGCTTTTGTCACAATTAATTTATTGTAGCGAGCAACTTCTAATACTGAGATACTTTCAGCTGGAATAACTTTAATGCCTTGTAAGTTACGTGCAGATAGCTCTACATTTTCACTTTCACCAGAAACGACGATTAATGCTTTTGTATCTACAGAAATTCCTTTAAGGAAAGCAACAAATTCTTTTGTTTTTGGTGCATTAAATGCTAAGTCTTCAAGCACGATTAGATTCTCTTCTTGTACTTTAGAAGATAAAATAGATTTAATAGCTAAGCGGCGAACTTTCTTTGGTAATTTGTACGCATAAGAACGAGGGGTTGGACCGAATACAGTACCACCACCACGCCATTGCGGGGAACGGATCGAACCTTGACGAGCACGACCTGTACCTTTTTGACGCCATGGTTTACGACCACCACCACGTACTTCAGAACGAGTTTTTACTTTATGAGTTCCTTGACGTAAGGAAGCTCTTTGGCTCAAAATCACTTCTGTCACAACATCTGTATTTGGCTCAATTCCAAAAACAGCATCATTTAAAGTGATTTCGCCTGCTTGTGATCCGTCTTGTTTAAGTAATCTTAGTTTTGGCATTCGTTAGTCCTCCTTTCCAAATAAATTATTTAGCTTTTATAGCAGCTTTAATTTGAACTAATGATTTTTTTGCACCAGGAACATTACCTTTAACTAAAAGTAAGTTCTTTTCTGCATCTACTCTTACAATTTCCAAGTTTTGAATAGTGGTTTGATTTCCACCTGTGCGACCTGGAAGACGCTTATTTTTGAAAACACGGTTAGGTGCTACTGGACCCATTGAACCCGGGCGACGATGGTAACGAGAACCGTGAGCCATTGGGCCGCGCGATTGTCCGTGGCGTTTAATTACACCTTGGAAACCTTTACCTTTCGATACGCCTGTCGCGTCCACGATGTCACTTGCTGTGAATACGTCTACTTTTACTTCTGAACCAATCTCATACTCATCTAAGTTAACATCGCGTAATTCGCGAATGAAGCGCTTAGGAGCAGTATTGGCTTTTGCTACATGACCTTTTTCGGGTTTATTTGCTAAAACTTCGCGTTTATCTTCAAAGCCGATTTGTACAGCTTGATATCCGTCTGTTTCAGTTGTTTTCTTTTGAAGCACGATGTTTTGTCCTGCTTCGATAACTGTTACTGGAATTAATTCTCCATTTTCAGTGAAAACTTGTGTCATCCCTACTTTTCTACCTAAGATTCCTTTGGTCATGAGTCACACCTCCTGTTAATTATAATTTTAAAAAATGATTTATAGTTTGATTTCGATGTCCACGCCACTTGGCAAGTCTAAACGCATCAAGCTATCAACTGTTTGTGGTGTTGGATTAACGATGTCGATTAAACGTTTGTGTGTACGCATTTCGAATTGTTCACGTGAGTCCTTATATTTGTGAACCGCACGTAAGATTGTGTAAACTGACTTCTCAGTTGGAAGCGGAATCGGACCAGATACAGATGCACCAGAACGTTTCGCAGTTTCCACAATTTTTTCAGCAGACTGATCTAAAATACGATGATCATATGCTTTTAAACGAATACGAATTTTTTGTTTTGCCATTATTTTCCCTCCTTCTCGCCTACTTTTAAAATAGACATTCTCCGTGGAAATTACCTGAATACCCGCCATGGCAAAGCGGCCGGGTGTGTCAGCAACCTTCCACTTCATCACATCTAGAGCCCTTAGTATAGAGCGTTTTTTGCAAAATGGGCAGACGGGTGCCCGTCCATTTGCACTTTATCTATTATACACGTGTTTCTCTTCGTTATCAACCAATTTCTCAAAAAAGTTATTTCAAGTAGTTCGAAGCATAACCAACACCATCGTTATTAAAAGAAAAAGCATTAATGTTGCACCATCCAATAAATGCCAATGGAGGATGTGAAACTTTGTCCGCTGATTCCCGCCTTGATAACCACGCGCTTCCATTGCATTTGCCAAATCCTCAGCTCGATTAAATGAGCTGACAAAAAGCGGAATGAAAATTGGAACAACAGATTTCATTTGTTGAAACAAATTTCCTACGCCAAACTCCACGCCTCGCGCTTGTTGTGCTTTCATAATTTTTTCAGTTTCTTCCACCAAAGTAGGAACAAATCGCAAAGCTACAGAAACCATTAAAGCAACATCTTGTACTGGGACGTTGATATATTTAAATGGATAAAGCCAATACTCGATTGCACGCATTAAATCCATCGGTGTTGTCGTAAGCATAACTAGCGTTGACATCATAATAATTAAAATAAAACGAATAAAAATATACGTTCCCTTTATCAACCCAAAAGAAGATACTGCAACCGGTCCCCATGTGAAATAAACTGTACCACCTATTGTAAAAAGAACTTGCATCATTACTGTAAATAAAATCAACCAAATAAGCGGTCTAATCCCCTTCATAAATGCGGTCAGCTTAATTCCTGTAAGCATCATAGTAAACAACGTAAATAAGACTAGCAAAACATTACTAACTAGATTATTCGCTAAAAATAAAATACCAATGAAATAAATACCAGCAAGTAATTTCGTCCGTGCATCAAGTTTATGAATGAGAGACTCTCCTGGCACATAACGTCCAAATATCAACTTATCGATCATTCCACAGCTAGCCTCCTTTTAAAACAGCGAACAGAAAACACTTGCTCCCATCAATAACACCAATGTAGCATTAATTAAAATAAAATTTTTAATACTAATAGCAAATGTCCTTTCTTTTACTTGTTCTCGATTGAACTTTGCTAAATTTTGCATAACAGGATAAACAATCAGTAGCGATAATAACATAATTGGGTGCAAAAAATCAATGACGACAGCGACCACGATTGCTAAAAATGAAGTATAATACAAAATATTAAACAATAAAACAGCCGCTTTTCTTCCTATATAATAGGGAAGTGTATAGCGATGATTCCGGATGTCCTCTTCTAAGTCACAAATATTATTAGCTAACATAATATTGGCTGTTGTAAAAATACATGGTAAAGAAATAATACCAATGCGAATAATCTCAACCACATTCACTCGTAGGAATAGCCATTCCCCTTGCCAAATGAGGTTCGCAATTCCAGCGGCATAAGCATTGACATAGACTGCTAAGAAAAAAATTCCAAACCCCATTGTTACACCAGAAAAAAATTCTCCTAGTGGCATACGCGAAAGTGGCACAGGACCAAAAGTATATAAAATCCCAACACAAAAACAAGCAAACCCAATAAAAAGAACAAGCAAGTCCGTCCGCACCAAAAGCCAGATACCAAGCAAGCTTGCACTGAAAAACATGGTAAAAATAAGTATAATAACTGCTCGCGCCTTCATGTGATATTTACCAATAACATTGCTTGTTTTCCGAAAATCATAGTTATGATTATCTGTTGCTTTCCGGTAATCCATATAGTTATTAATTGCCGTAGTCGTTAAATCAAAAATAAACATCGAACTAAAAAAGATAAGCGTATTCTGCCAATCAAATACCTGGTATTGATAAACGACAAACAATGTCCCAATCATAAAGGGGAAAACACTGGCAATTTTAGTTTGAATTTCTACTAATTTAAGAAAAGTTGAAAAGCTCAATCGTTTTTAACTCCTTTTATTGGTGAATTTTCTTTGATAAAAAACGCAGCGATGGTTAAGAGCCTAGGACATGAACAAAATAAATCCGCGACAAACGCTCGCATTTAAAAAGTTTGCCAGACTTCCGGTTCTTACGTACAATTGTACGCTCTGTTTCCGGCTTCTGGCAAACCTTTTCAATACAAACCGCTTTCGCTCGATTTGTCGTATGCGAAATGTAGAACCTATGCTAATTTTTAAAATCGAATTTCCTTAAAAATAGAGCTGAAAGATTTTTCATGTACAATCCTTTAAAATCATTCAGATTCGACTTTATTATAAACTACAATTTTAGATGTATCACCTTTTTGAGCTGCATTTTTAAGTTGCGCAGCGTAGGTTACAAATTGGGTAGAAGATTCTGTTGCACCAGATACTGTATCTACCTCTCCTGGTTCTTGTTTTTTCTCAAACGATTTGTTAAGGGCTGGGATATATTCTTTAGGGCCAACACCTGTTTTTTCTTTCATATTTTTTTCATAGTCAGCGTCATCTGTTTTCTTTTGGCCATCTTTGTTTACGTAATTATAATCAGATTTAGTAATTTTCCCATCTTTTACTTCCATTGTGAAAACGACGCGGTAATTATGTGCATAATTTTTTTCTTCAAGTGAATATTTGCCATCTTTCATTTTAGCATCATTATTGATTTCAATTGTTGTAGTATCGCCTTTTTGAGCTGCTTGGATTAGTTGATTAGCGTAATTTCTGAATGTATTAGAAGAATGTGTTGCACCAGCAACAACAGCAACTTGGTTAGCCGCTTGTTTTTTCACTAGAGCATCATTCAATTGTTTTAAGTATTCTTTAGGGCCAACGCCTGTTTTTTCTTTCATTGTTTTTTCGTAGTCAGCGTCAGCAGATTTTAATTTGCCATCTTTATCTTTGTAATCGTAGTTTGCTTTTGTAATTTTACCATCTGTTACTTTCATAGACATAAATGCTTTCCAACCATTTTTGTCAGCATTTTGTTCTTCTAACTTGTAAGTGCCATCTGTTAAAGTACCGTCTGTTTTAGTGATTTTATCTGCTGTATTTTTTTGCCTTGTGTTTGTATTTTTCTGGTCTGACGTTGGATTAGTGTTGCCACAAGCTACAAGCAACATGCTTGACGCTACAACAGCAGTTACTCCCATTGCTACTTTTTTTACTTCCATGAAACATCCCCACCTTTTGGCTTATTAAATGCTCGTGATATCACAAACAAACTAACAAAATGATATCACTAATACATACAAATAATATCATCTCGTCCACTTTTTGTCCATAACTCTCTAAATCACAAAATACGATAAATCTTCTGAAAACAACGCCGGAAGAAAATTACTTTATAATACAAAAAAAGTTTTTATTTTGATCATAATTCATTTTTCAATACAAAATAACCTCTTTGTATTTTATTACTATTTATCTTTATAAGGTAGACACACCTACGCTAATCTGTTAAACTATGTTAGTCATAATCATATTTTTACTGTTCTTTCGCATTATTTTTGTGAACAAAATTACAAGGAGTTGAGAAAGCATATGCCTGAAAAAAATATTGTTCTAATAGGAGCAGGATATGCAGGTGTACATGCAGCTAAGAAACTAGCCAAAAAATATAAGAAAGATAAATCTATCCATATTACACTAATCGATCGTCATTCTTATCATACAATGATGACAGAATTACATGAAGTTGCTGGTGGCCGTGTTGAACCGACAGCCATTCAATATGATCTTCGACGTTTATTTAATCGCACAAAAGTCAACCTTGTAACCGATAACGTAACAAACGTAGATCACGACAAAAAAATAGTCACAACAGAACATGGCAGCTATCCTTACGACTACTTAATTCTCGGAATGGGTGGAGAACCAAATGATTTCGGTACGCCAGGTGTAGCAGAAAACGGCTACACACTTTGGTCATGGGAAGATTCTGTCAGACTAAGACATCATATCGAATCGATTGTAACAACAGCAAGTCGCACGCAAGATGTTGCAAAGCGTAAAGCCATGTTAAAATTTGTCATCTGTGGTTCTGGATTTACCGGCATTGAAATGGTCGGGGAACTTTTAGAGTGGAAAGCTCGTTTAGCAAAAGATAATAAGATTGATCCTGATGAAATCGAACTTATTGTAGTAGAAGCTGCACCAACGATTCTTAACATGCTAGATCGCCGTGACGCGGAAAAAGCTGAGAAGTACATGGTTAAAAAAGGCATTAAGATCATGAAAAATGCCGCTATCGTTGAAGTAAAACCTGAAAGTATTGTTCTTAAATCAGGCGAAGAAATTCCAACACATACACTTATTTGGACAGCTGGTGTGCGTGCTAACTCCGATACAAAAGATTACGGTATGGAAACCGCTCGCGCTGGTCGTCTAAAAGTGAATCAATATATGGAAGCTGAAAAGTACGAAAACACATATGTCATTGGTGACCTTGCTTATTTTGAAGAAGCAGAAGGAACACCAACACCACAAATTGTTGAAGCTGCTGAACAAACCGGAATGACTGCTGCTAAAAGCATTATTTCTGAAATTAGTGGTGGAGAAAAAGAAGCTTTCCAAGGTAAATACCATGGGGTTATGGTTTCTATTGGGGCAAAATATGGTGTAGCTCACTTAGGCAATCTTCATTTATCTGGTTGGTTCGCTATTTTTATGAAACATATGGTTAATCTTTACTATTTCTTCGGTATTCATAGTGGGTACTACATGTGGCAATATATTGTTCACGAATTCTTCCATATTAAAGATCAACGCACTATTTTCCGAGGTTGGACATCACGTTACGGTAATGTGATATGGAGCTTACCGCTGCGCATTTATCTTGGCTGGTTCTGGGTTGACGAAGCCCTTGCTAAAATATATGGTGAAGGAACATGGGACAAAGTTAGCATAACAAACTTAAAACCTGTCTTTCAAGGGATTGGAAATGACTCTTGGCTAACTGCAACAACTTCAAAAATGCCATTTGATTGGTTACAAACTGCTGCAAATTCCGGAGCAAGTGAAGCTGCTGGGAAAGCTGCCGGTGAAGCTGCTCAAAACGTTACAACACCTATCCTGCATCATATGCCAGGTTGGTTCGAATGGATCATGAAACTAATTATGCCAAACCAAGGCATGGCTTTATTTATGCAAAAAGTTGTTCCTTTCATTGAGCTTGCCATTGGCCTTGCACTTATCGTTGGCCTTTTTACATGGTTAGCAAGCATTGGTAGCATTGGCTTCCTAGCAATGTTTACATTCAGTGCTATGCTTGGTTGGGATAAATTCTGGGCTTTACCTGCATCCATCGCGATGTTAAATGGTGCTGGACGTGCTTTCGGCTTTGATTATTGGGTTGTTCCTTGGTTCCAAAAACACCTTGGAAACTGGTGGTACGGCAAACCACGCTCGGTTTATCGAGATAGTGGAAAATAATTTTGGAAAAAAAGAAGGAGAGTCTGGGAGATAAATCAATTTATCTCTCATACTCTTCTTTTTAGAAATAAAACTTTAGAGGAGGAAAAAGATTTGAAGACTTATCTTAAAATGATTCGACCATTTGATGTGATCATCATTATTTGCTTAATCTTACTTTCTTTTTTACCTCTAGCCATTTTTTCTTATTCTAAAGCAAACGAAAAGCCCATTCAAGGAAAGCAAAAACTTATTGCGGTGATTTCAATTGACGGAAAAAAATATCGTACAGTTGAATTAACTGGACATAAAGGAAAAGAAAGCTTTACAATAAAACAAGACGATGGTGATTCTAATACAATTGAAGTAAATGATGAAGCGATTAAGATTAGTGCTGCCAATTGCACTGACCAAGTCTGTATTCGGATGGGCGCTATAAATAAACCCGCTGAAACGATTACTTGTTTACCACATAAGTTATTAATTGAAGTAAAAGCCATTGGAGATTCAGATAATAGCAACGATGATGTCATCATTCCTTCCTAATTATCTTTTTAGCCTGAAGGAGGACTCGATTTCTTGACAAAAAACAAGCGATTAATTTATATAGCCCTTTTGGCTGCTCAGGCAGTAGTCATTAGTTTACTAGAACGCGCGATCCCCTTCCCTTTCGCCTTCGCACCAGGCGCAAAGCTCGGACTGGCAAACATCATTACATGTATCTCCCTTTATACACTTAGAACCAAAGATACATTGATGATTATCTGTATACGCCTCGTTCTTGCCACCCTTTTAGGCGGTAGTTTATCCACTTTTTTATATAGTGCAGCTGGAGCGATTCTTAGTTTTTTAGGCATGTGGCTTGTACAAAAATTAGGACCTAAACGTGTAAGTATTATCGGAGTTAGTACAGCTGGTGGTATCTTACATAACGTTGGACAGTTGATGGTTGCAAGTTTTATTGCTGGCTCATGGAATGTCATGTTATATCTTCCGGCTCTTTCATTTATTGGTATTTTATCAGGTATTGCGATTGGTATTGCCGCCAATTACTTACTTCAAAATGTACAAACACTCCGCAACTTTTTTGAAGCAAAGCAAGCTTTAAATAAATAATGCGAAAAAGGAGTTTCATTATGCGACTTCATCCGATGTGGGAAAATTATCCTGCACTTCAAAAAGATTTGCAAGACGTTTTAATAACAATCGAAAAAAACATTCAAATTCGTGATAAGAATGTTGAAAAAAACATTAAAAATCTCATCCATGCTGGTGGCAAACTACTGCGTCCTGCTTATGCACTTCTTTCTGCTCAAATCGGACCTGATTATGACCACGATCGTGCAATTTCTGTTGCAGCTGCGCTTGAAGTTTTACATATGGCTACACTTATTCATGATGACGTCGTTGATGAGTCGCCAATTAGACGCGGAGAACCTACACTGCATACGCTTTATGGCAACAATTATGCCGTCTATACTGGAGATTATTTGTTCTGCGTTTGCTTCAAAATTCTTTCCAAGTACGCTGATTCAATGAATGACATTGAATTCAACAGCAAAAATATCGAAAAGATTCTAATAGGTGAACTCAATCAAATGCGTACACGTTATCAAACAAGTGTCACGGTTCGCGAATATTTAACAAGAATTTCTGGAAAAACAGCACAGCTTTTCGCATTAAGCTGCTATTCTGGTGCAAAAAGTAGTCAAGCCAGTCACGCGCTCGTCGCTAAATCATGGAATCTCGGCCATTATCTTGGAATGGCTTTTCAAATTATTGATGACGTACTTGATTATACAAGCACCTATACAAGTCTTGGCAAACCAGTATTAAATGATGTTAAACAGGGTGTCTATTCACTGCCACTAATCTATGCCATGCAAGGCCACCATGCTGAATTCGCTCCTTTACTCACAAAAAAAGCTGCTCTAGGTCAGCAAGATTTAATTAGACTTACCGATTTAGTCACTCATTATCAAGGTGTCGAGCAATCTTTTGCTCTTGCTAGTAAATATACAAAAAAAGCTTTAAAAACGATCAAACAGCTTCCAAGCGGTCCACACAAAGATTTACTTTATGAAGTCACTTCCCAAATCTTAACCAGATCAATTTAAGCAAAAATTGACATTAGCTGGGCTTTTCCTGTAAAATTTACTTATTATGAAAACAAAAGATCAAAACAAATACCAAATGATCATAAAAGAAGCCACACGTCTTTTAGTAGAAAATGGTGTCGAGTATTTTTCCACTACAAAAGTAGCCAAAGCAGTAGGTATTTCGCAATCAAATATCTATATTTATTTTGCAAACAAACAGGATTTAATTCTCCAAGTTTTTCAGTATCATATCCATGAAATGAGCGTCTATGTCAGTAAATCTTTATCAGAAAAAAGCTCAATGGCTGAGAATTTAAGAAATAATATTAAAGCGCTCATTGCTTTTTCGCTAAAACACCCTGAGTCCATCGAAATCATTGAACTCATCAAACACACACATTCCCTTGACCTTGATTTGAAGAAAAAACAAACAGATAAAGCCAATCAAAAAATCCAAGACTTGCTACAACTCGGAATTGAAACTGGCGAATTTAGACAGATTAATATTAATGTTTTGCGTACATTAATCATGTCTACTACTTATAATTATATTCATGCGTTAAAGAGCGGCTGGTATACTCAAACAGAAGTTACAGCTGATCAGATCACTGAATTAATAGTAGCTGCCATTTTAATCTAAAAAAATGAGAACATCAAGAGTTTGTTTAATCAACGTCATAATTCAGCAAAAGCACCATGATTCGCAGATTGTGATAAAAGATTAGTATAGTACAAAAAGAAATGGAGAAAAATTAAAAATGAATTTATCTGTTATTGTACCTTGTTTTAACGAAGAAGATGCCATACCTATTTTTTTTGATGAGGTAGAAAATATAAAAGAACAGTTACCTGTATCTGTCGATTATATATTTATAAACGATGGCTCCACTGATAATACACTGACAGTATTACAGCAATTAAGTAAAGAAAACAGTCACGTGCATTACTGCTCATTTTCCAGAAACTTCGGGAAAGAAGCTGCCTTATATGCCGGCTTATTAAAAGCTAAAGGTGACCTGGTTACCGTGATGGACGTCGATTTACAAGATCCGCCAGAATTATTGATTGAAATGTACGAAAAGATCCAAGATAAAAATATTGATTGTGTTGCAACAAGGCGCTCGACTAGAACTGGCGAACCAAAAATACGCAGCTTTTTTGCAAGAATGTTTTATAAAATCATCAATCGTATTGGCCATGCAGAAATGATTGATGGTGCAAGAGATTTTCGGCTGATGACCCGACAAATGGTTGATGCTATTTTAGAAGTGACTGAATATAATCGGTTTTCCAAAGGGATCTTTTCTTGGGTAGGCTTTAACACGATTTATATCTCTTATGAAAATCGAGAAAGGGTAGCTGGAGAGACAAGTTGGAGTTTTTGGAAGCTATTTTCTTATAGCATTGATGGGCTGGTTAATTTTTCAGAAGCACCACTGAACTTTGCTTCTGTATTAGGGGCGGTTTCATTTATTTCCTCGCTTGTTGCATTTTTATTTATTATTATCAGAACGCTAGTTTTTGGGGATCCGACAAGTGGCTGGCCTTCGCTTGTTGCAATTATTCTTGCAGTAGGTGGCATTCAGCTTCTTTCAATCGGCATTATCGGCAAATATATCGCCAAAATTTTCTTAGAAACAAAAAGAAGACCAAATTTTATTATCAGAGAAGAGAGCAACAAGAAATCCTCTTAAATAAATTATTTTTTTGTAAAAACTACTTTTTTAGAAATAATGTAGTTCAAGATAATCGCTAAGATCTGAACAATTAACGCAAAGATCAATTCGTTTATTAGAAATGGACTGCCAAAATACTTTTTTATCGTTCCAAAAGAAAATAAACCAACTGAGTAATCAATATTATTCAGCTTCAAGATCTTAATAAAAAAAGCAGAGAATTTTTCAACAGCAAAATAGGTAATGAAAACATCTAAAAGCAATACAAACATCCTTCCCATTACAAAAACCGAAAACTGTTTTAAAATAACAACCCACTGTATACTAACATCTCTAAATACTAGAATTTTATTCGTTACAAAGGCAAAGATAATAGAGAGCGATTGAGCAATAATAACAGCTAACATAGAGCTCCCACTAAGATTCACCGTTACAAATCGAGCAACAAAATAAACGAGTGTTGTTAAAATACCAAAAAGCAAATATAGCAATAATTCTTTTTTCATGCTTATATAAACTTCCTTTCAAATTTCAGCTTATTCGTATTTTATCACACAATCTTTAGTTTTCCACAGTAAAAAAACACGAAGATAGTGGATGGGTTTCCTGTTCACTATCTTCGTGTTTTAAAAATACTGTTTTCCTGTGATTAAGATGAATAATAAAACCGCTGTGAAAAAAACCGATATCAAAATAAATAACCATGCAATGAAACTACGGCCTTTGTGGCTTGTTTTCGAATTTAATAATCCCATTCCTATAAATGCACAGAATATCGCAATAAACGCGCCTTGGTTGTTAGTAAATATTAAAAATTCTTGCATAGACTCCTCCAATAACCGATATTTATCATATTAATCCATCCCACTAATTCATTTGTTCTTCGTTCGTATTCATATTAAGCTGCTACATTTAATACCGGTAATGAGATAATAATTTTAAAAGCTAATTTTTTTATTTACTTTCCAATATTCAATAAAGTACACTAATAATTATAAAACGATAAGATAAAAAAAGAGGCTGGGACAATCATTGTTATCCCAGCCTCTTTTCAAATAGCTTAGTTCATTATTTTTTTAAGTTATAAAAAGCATTAATGCCGCGATATACAGCAAGATCTTGTAAGTTATCTTCAATGCGTAGTAATTGGTTATATTTAGCAACACGATCTGTACGTACTGGAGCACCTGTTTTGATTTGACCAGCATTTGTTGCAACAGCAATGTCAGCGATTGTAGAATCTTCGGTTTCACCAGAGCGGTGAGAAATTACTGCTGTGTAACCAGCTTGTTTAGCCATTTCGATAGCGTCTAACGTTTCAGTAAGTGTACCGATTTGGTTAACTTTGATTAGAATAGAATTAGCGATACCCTTTTCGATACCTTGTTCTAGTTTTTCAGTGTTGGTTACGAATAAATCGTCACCTACTAATTGAACTTTTTTACCGATACGGTCTGTTAGTAATTTGAAACCGTCCCAGTCATTTTCGTCTAAACCATCTTCAATAGAGGCGATTGGGTACTTGTTCACTAGATCTTCATACCAAGTAACCATTTCTTCAGAAGTACGAGTCACGCCTTCACCTTTAAGTTCATATTTACCAGTTTCACGGTTATAGAACTCAGAAGATGCTGCATCCATTGCAATTTTTACTTCATCCCCTGGTTTGTAACCAGCAGCTTTAATCGCTTCAATAATGACTTCAATCGCTTCTTCATTTGATGATAAGTTTGGTGCAAATCCGCCTTCATCACCTACACCTGTATTAAGGCCTTTGTCTTTAAGAACTTTTTTAAGCGCGTGAACAATTTCAGCTCCCATACGTAAAGCTTCTTTAAAGTTAGGAGCACCAACTGGCATAACCATGAATTCTTGTACGTCAACATTGTTATCCGCGTGTTCTCCACCATTTAAGATATTCATCATTGGTACTGGAAGAACTTTCGCATTTGTTCCACCGATGTATTCATATAAATGAACGCCCAGTTCGTCAGCAGCAGCACGAGCAGCAGCTAAAGAAACACCTAGGATAGCGTTAGCGCCTAATTTACCTTTGTTTGGTGTCCCATCAAGATCGATCATTGCTTTATCAAGCCCGATTTGATCAGTTACATCAAAGCCGATAATTTTATCCGCAATAACGTCATTTACATTTTCTACAGCTTTTAAAACGCCTTTACCTAAATAACGATCTTTATCGCCGTCACGTAATTCTACAGCTTCATATTCACCAGTAGAAGCGCCACTTGGTACAAGCGCACGACCAAATGCACCGGCTTCTGTATAAACTTCTACCTCAACAGTTGGATTACCACGGGAATCAAGGACTTCACGTGCATAAACTTCAGTAATAATTGACATTAAAATTCTCTCCTTTGTTGGGGCTTCGAATAAAACGAGGTACAGCACCAATATATATGTGAGCAAACATGAACATCTATCCTTCAATACATATCGGGAAGCACTCTCACTTATTCTCATGCCCACATTTCATTATAAGTTTATTGTATCTTTGTTTTTCTAAAAATAAAAGTAAAAATGTCTTTATTCTTTAATTAAAGTTTCGCCAGTCATTTCAGCTGGTTTTTTCACACCTAAAAGGCCAAGCATGGTTGGTGCCACATCGGCAAGTCGACCGTCCGAACGCAGTGTTGCACCTTTTTTGGTAACAATAACTGGTACAGGAACTGTTGTATGGGCTGTGTGTGGCTTTCCTTCTGGTGTTGACATTGTTTCTGAATTACCGTGGTCAGCAAAAATTATCGCAGAGCCGCCTTTTTCAAGGATTAAATCAACCACGCGGCCAAGATTTTCATCAACGGCTTCAATGGCTTTGATTGTTGGCTCTAACATACCTGAATGTCCAACCATATCAGGGTTAGCAAAGTTTAAAATAATTGCATCATGTTTATCTTCTTGAATGTCTTTAACCAACGCATCGGTTACTTCATATGCACTCATTTCTGGCTGAAGGTCGTACGTTTCAACTTTTGGTGAATTAATCAGAATTCGGTTTTCACCTGGAAATTCTTCATTTCGACCACCATTCATAAAGAAAGTCACATGCGGGTATTTTTCAGTTTCAGCAATGCGCAGTTGTGCTAATCCTTCATTTGAAAGAACTTCACCAATAACATTTTTCATTTCAATCGGTTCAAAAGCAACTTCAGCATCAATGCTTGGATTATAAAGTGTCATCGTCACAAACTTAACGTTTTTAGGATGTTTAGCTCCGCGATCGAAATGTTCCCATTCTTTATCCGTAAAAGCATTGGATAATTGGATTGCTCTGTCAGGACGGAAGTTAAAGAAAATAACAGCGTCATTATCTTTAATTGTTGCCGCCTGTGCATCATCTTTTGCGATAACAGCCGGGACAACAAATTCATCCGTTTTATTATCTTTATATGACGCTTCAATAAGCTCTAGTGGATCAGCGAATTTTTCACCTTCGCCATAAGCGATTGCTCGGTAGGCTTTTTCCACACGTTCCCATCGCTTATCACGATCCATTGCATAAAAGCGTCCAGAAATCGTAGCGATATGGCCATAATTTAATTGCTGAATGGCTTCTTGTAGCTGTTTGATGTAAGCTTGTGCCGATTGCGGCGGCACATCACGACCATCAAGAAACGCATGGATATAGACATTTTTTACACCTTTATCTTTTGCGGTTTCAAGAAGAGCCGTTAAATGGTTAATATGGCTATGCACGCCCCCATCAGACAGAAGCCCAAATAAGTGTAGATCTGAATCATGTTCTTTTGTATAGTTAAATGCGTTATTAAGAGCTTTATTTTCCTGGAATTCGCCTTCTTCAATCGCTTTATCAATACGCGTTAAGCTTTGATACACAATCCGGCCAGCGCCAATGTTTGTATGCCCAACTTCAGAATTACCCATTTGTCCTTCTGGAAGACCCACATCAAGCCCAGATGCTTTAAGTTCACTATGTGGAAATTCACTCCAGTAGCGATCAAAATTAGGCTTATTTGCTTGAGCTACTGCATTACCAACTGTCTCATTTCGAAGTCCAAAACCGTCCAGAATAATAATTGCAACAGGAGATTTACTCATTTATTTAACTGCCTCCAATAATGCTAAGAAAGAATCGGGCTCTAAGCTTGCGCCGCCTACAAGAGCACCATCAATATCAGATTCACGCATGTACTCAGCGATATTTTCTGGTTTTACGCTACCGCCATATTGAATACGAAGAGATTCCGCTGCTTCTTTAGAAAAGCTTTCCGCAACCTCAGCACGAATAACTGCACATGTTTCATTCGCATCTTTACTTGTAGAAGATTTACCAGTCCCAATTGCCCAGATTGGCTCATAAGCAATGACTGTTTGCTTCACTTGTTCTTCGGTTAATCCTTGAAGCGCAGCATGAATTTGGCCACGTACCCAAGAATTCGTCTCACCTGCTTCGCGTTGTTCTAAAGTTTCCCCGCAGCAAATGATTGGTGTCATGCCATGCTTGAAAATGGCATGTGCTTTTTTATTAATATCTTCGTCTGTTTCATGGAAATACTCACGACGCTCAGAATGTCCAATGATTACATAAGATACGCCTAAATCAGCTAGCGCAAGTGGACTAATTTCTCCAGTATAAGCACCCTCGTCCGCAAAGTAGCAGTTCTGAGCGGCAACTTTTAAATCCGTTCCTTCTGTTAAACGGCTTAAATCGCGTAAGAAAAGTGCTGGAGAAGCAACAACAGACTCAACTAGATCTTTAGCAGGAATTTTGCCTTTTACTTCTTCAACAAATTCAGCCGCTTTAGCAGCTGTTTTATTCATTTTCCAGTTACCAGCAATAATTGGTTTACGCATAAAATCAAACTTCCTTTCAGATTTATTTTATTTATCGGAAATAGCTGCAACGCCTGGTAGCTCTTTACCTTCTAAATATTCTAAGGAAGCACCGCCACCTGTAGAAATGTGCGTGAATTTATCAGCGAAACCAAGCTGCATTGCTGCTGCCGCTGAATCTCCACCACCGATAATTGTTGTCGCATCTTTTAAATCAGCAATTGCTTTGCATACACCAATTGTACCTTTAGCAAAATTGCTCATTTCAAACACGCCCATTGGTCCATTCCAAATAACTGTTTTGGCGCCTTGAAGTTGTTCTGTAAAAAGCTTGATGGTTTTTTCACCAATATCAAGACCTTCTTCATCAGCCGGAATCTCATCAGAGGAAACGGTATGGTATGGTACATCATTGCTAAATTCTTTCGCAACGACTGTATCAATTGGTAAAACAAGTTTGTCACCAGCTTTTTCCATTAAGCTCTTAGCAAGGTCCACTTTATCTTTTTCAAGTAATGAAATCCCTACTTCATAGCCCTTAGCTTTCATGAATGTGTACGCCATTCCTCCGCCAATTAATAACTTATCAGCTTTTTCAAGTAAGTTTTCAATAACGCCAATTTTATCGGAAACCTTAGCTCCACCAAGAATAGCAACAAGTGGACGATCAGGGTTTTCAACAACACCGCCGATGAACTTGATTTCTTTTTCCATTAAGAAGCCAGCTGCTGATTCAAGATGTGATGCAATGCCAACATTTGACGCATGCGCACGGTGAGCTGTACCAAAAGCGTCATTAACAAATACGTCTCCAAGACTTGCCCAGTATTTACCAAGTTCTGGATCATTGCCGCTTTCTTTCTTCCCATCAATATCTTCAAAACGCGTATTTTCAAAAAGAAGGACATCTCCGTCTTTCATTTCGTTAATCGCATGTTCAAGTTCTGCTCCACGTGTTACTGGCACGAATTTCACTTCTTTGCCAAGCAGTTCACTGAGGCGTTCTGCAACCGGGCGAAGCGACTTATCTTTCTTATCTTCTTCCGTTTTTACTTTACCAAGGTGTGAAAATAAGATGGCTTTGCCGTTTTGCTCAATAATATATTTGATGGTAGGGAGTGCAGCCACAATGCGGTTATCGTTTGTAATTTCTCCGTCTTTCATTGGTACATTAAAGTCAACGCGGACAAGTACTTTTTTGTCATTTAAATTTAAATCAGTCACTACTTTTTTAGCCATGTTATAGCCTCCTGTTTCGGAAAACAGGCGGAAACAAGTGATTGTCTCCGCCTATTCGTTTATTTATTTAGTTCGAACTTATTATTTTAATAATTTAGCGAAGTATTGTAATGTGCGAACCAATTGAGCAGTATAGCTCATTTCATTATCGTACCAAGAAACAGTTTTAACCAATTGTTTGTCGCCAACAGACATTACTTTTGTTTGTGTTGCATCAAAGAATGAACCAAAAGTGATACCTTTAATATCAGAAGAAACAAGTTCATCACTTGTATACCCGAAGCTATCAGGATCGCTTGCTTTTTCCATTGCTGCATTTACTTCTTCAACAGTTACTGGTTTGTTAAGGACCGTTACAAGTTCAGTCAAAGAGCCAGTTGCAACTGGTACACGTTGAGCAGATCCATCTAATTTACCTTTAAGGTTTGGAAGTACTTCACCGATTGCTTTTGCAGCACCAGTTGAATTAGGAACAATATTTTCAGCTGCAGCACGAGCACGGCGGAAATCACCTTTTGGATGTGGGCCATCAAGTGTCATTTGGTCACCTGTATAAGCGTGGATTGTTGTCATAAGGCCTTCAACAATTCCAAAGTTATCATCTAAAGTTTGAGCCATAGGAGCTAAACAGTTTGTTGTACAGCTTGCACCAGAAATGACTGTTTCAGTTCCATCAAGTGTTTCATGGTTAACATTGAATACGATTGTTTTCATATCGCCAGTTGCAGGTGCTGAAATAACAACTTTTTTAGCACCAGCTTTAAGATGAAGTTCTGCTTTTTCTTTTGAAGTAAAGAAACCAGTACATTCAAGAACGATATCAACACCTAACTCGCCCCATGGTAATTCTTCTGGATTGCGGTTAGCAAGTACTTTTACTTCTTTACCATTTACTTTGAAGAAGCCATCATGCACTTCAACTTCGCTATTAAAGCGACCTTGAGTTGTATCATATTTTAATAAATGTGCTAACATTTTAGCATCAGTTAAGTCATTGATTGCAACAACTTCAATTCCTTCTACTTCTTGAATACGACGGAAAGCTAAACGTCCAATACGTCCAAAACCATTAATACCAACTTTAACTGTCATAAGTCATTTTCCTCCTTGAAAATAAGTGAAATTTTTTATTTCAAAAGGGTTTTACTCCCTTTTAAAAGCTTAAGTGCGGCTCCTTCGTCTGTAATTAAAATTGTGTTGTTTGGAGCACTTTTCATGTATGATTTGATCGCTTTGGCTTTTGATGCCCCACCCGCTACTGCAATAATATGTGGAATTCTAGCTAAATCTTCAAATTGCAGACCAAATGTCGAAACTTTATGCACTACTTCGCCCTGTTCATTAAAATAATAGCCAAATGCTTCCCCCACAGCAGAGAGATCAGTAATTTTTTTAATAACCTCTTCGCCTGTATGCCGCCTTTTCGCCATAGTAAGCGCATCACCAATGCCATGAACAATCACATTTGCTGATTGAACAAGCTGCAAGCCTTCTTGAATTGTAGGTTCTTTTAAAAGTGAACGATAAGCCTCTTCACCAAGCTGCTCGGGTACATAAAGCACACGATGTTTTGTTCCTGTCTTCGTTGCTAATTTGTCACAAATGGTATTGGCTTGATTATCTAAATCTTCACCAATCCCACCTCGTCCTGGGACGAAAAGTAGTTCTCTGCCTTTTGCAAAGTTTGATGTCATCATCTCAGCTAATGTCGCCATTGTTGATCCACCCATGACAGCAACAATATTCCGCTTTTCTGTCAGTGCACCGTCAAGTTCTTTAACAGCAACACGCCCCAATTCTTCACGAACCCATGGCGCTTCGTCACTATTTCCTTGTACGACAAGGCACTTTTCGATTTGAAGTTTTTTAGCTAGTTTTACTTCTAGTGAATGTAGTCCTGAAAGTTGATTCATAATTCCTTCTAAATCACGAAATACAGCGAGTCCTTCTTTTGTAACTGTCATGCCAGAAGATGCAATATCTACTAGTCTCTGCGTTTTTAAGAATTCAACTTCGCTGCGCAAGACTCTTTCACTCATACCAAGCATGCTAGCAAGTGTCCTCCTACCAACAGGTTCTGCAAAATAAATGGAGCGCAAAATCTGATAGCGTTTTTGCATGATCTTCAAAACGTCGGGTAATAGTTTTTTTTGAATGTTGATTAAGTCAGACATTTAAATTGCTCCTCACCAATCAGGACGTCATCCGACCCACTTAGTCGTTCCATGTCCCGTTAAAACTAAAAAAAGTAGAGATACGGGAATTTTAATTTGAATGAAGCTACGACGCACAGCTTCCTATTCTCATTTTTGCCCTTTTCTCTTTTGATTATTGCTGATGAAGTTAATCGCTATACTTTCACTTACCCTACATTGTTCATTGTAACAGCAATATCTTTTTTCTTCAAGTATTTAAACGGACATTTTTAAAACCTTATTCAAAAGCTCTAGTATTCTATTCCACTTAGAATTAGCATGTAAACATTTCATTTTTTAAATGCTTACAGCTAATGATCAAGATATCTCATCATAGCGTTTTCGTTTAGAAGAAGCTGGGATCTTTAATTCCGACCGATACTTAGCAATCGCCCGGCGAGAAACTGCAATTTTTTTCTGAGCAAGCAGATCCACGATGTTTTGATCAGATAGTGGTTTAGCTTTATTTTCCTGACTTACGAATTCAGCAATAAGCATCTTAACACCTGCGCTTGAAACCTCTTCTAATGTATGCTCATCTTTTCTTGTTAGGCTAGATGTAAAAAATGCTTTAAGCTCAAAAATCCCCTGTGAAGTCTCAATGTACTTGCCATTTACAGCACGGCTTACCGTTGATTCATGAATAGCAAGCTCCGAGGCAACTTCCTTTAATGTAAGCGGTTTAAGCGAAGGGGTTATTTTTGTAAAATAGCTTTTTTGATGGGCAATAATTGCTGTCCCCACACGTTTTAATGTTGTTTCCCGTTGCTCCATTCCTTGTTTAAGCCAATTGTATTCTTTGGCCTTTTCGTTCAAAAAATGATGGACATCTTTTTCCTGAGTGGAGTGTAGGTTTTGATAATACTCTTGTTGAAAACGAATTTGCGGCAAAAACTGTGTAGCAATCGATACTTGCAATTCCGTGTTGTTTTGATAAAGGATTAAGTCAGGAACAATGTATTGTATCCGTTCCGTTTCAAAATCGGCCCCGGGCTTTGGAACCAAGGTTTGGATAAAATCGGATACCGCCTGAATTTTTTGCAGATCAATATGTAATTGAACAGCAATTCTCTTCCATTTTTTAGCAGCAAAATCCTGGAAATGGTCATTTATGATTTTATAAGCAAATGCTGGAATATTTGTTTTTCTTTTCATTTGTAGTAAAATACATTCCTTAGCGTCACGTGCCCCTATTCCTGCAGGTTCCATACTTTGCAAGATTTCAAGACAATAAAAGACCTTTTCTTCGCTCGTAAGAAGAGCCATTCCGGCAGTTTTTAGGTCAACCGTAAGATAACCAGACGAGTCTAAGCTTTCGATCAAATAAAGGACAATCATTTTTTCAGATGGTGGAAGCGTCATTAAAGTTAGTTGTTCTTTCAATTGATCAGCAAGTGTTGCTTGAGTATCTGCTACTTGGTCAAGAAAGTTGTTTTCAGTGTTAGAATAATTATTTCTTTTTACATAAGAAAAATCTGTTGCTACATCAGAACCAGGAATTACCTCAATTAGTGGGTTCTCAAGTGCCTTATCCTCTAAAAACGCTACCAGCTCGACTGTTGTATATTGGAGCATCGCAATAGATTGTGATAATTGTTGCGTCATCACAAGTTTCATTGATTGCTGTTGCTTTTGTTTCTGGATAAAATTAGTTTCTAATTTCATAGGTAAAAGCCTCCAAATATTGCTTCCTTCATTATAACATGAGATGTGCTGTTTTAAAGAGTAATTTTTAATTCCTATAAAACGCTTCATTTTTTAGTATATTTTATCGTATGAAACCAAATAAGAGAACCGAACTCCAGACTTTTTAGCCATCTGTGTTCGCTTCTCTTATTTGGTTTTGTTGTATGGATATTTGAAGTTTAGCAGCTTCCTCCTGCTGAACAAATTCCCATTGTTCCACACGCAAAGTTGCCTATATTCTTAGGTAGCCTAGTATGTTCCATGCTTTTTTGATATTTAGATGGCCAGTTTTCTTGTCAATGAAAAAAATTGTAATAAATGAACATTTTTATTAATTTTTATAAGAAAATTTCTATAAACCTCCACATATTTTTAAGCTATATTAGAATATAATGAAAATGTAATACAAAAATAGATAGCGGTAGGAGGGATATTTATGTTAAGCACACTACATAAAATCATAAATTGGATCATTTCGCTTTTTATCATTCCGCCATTCATTTAGAGATAAACTTATAACTCTGGCCATAAAATTCGCCATTCAAACTTGAATGGCGAATTTTACTATTTATAACCATCTTTTCTACTGTAAATCAGTCTCCTTTCTAAAAAATGCACTCGGCAAATCGCTAGCCTAATAAACTTTTATACTAACTAAGCCAAATAAAACGCTTTCCTACATTCATTGCATCGATTCCTCAATTTATACAGATATAGCTTCTTAGCATTAATAATCAAGAGAAGATATTAAGTAAAAAACCCGATTTTATAGGAAAAAGACTATAAATCGTCACACGGTTTCAACCCGAATTATAGTATAATGAAATAGAAATATGAATATGATCAGAATGGGAGGGATACTTGTGAGCGAAAAAGAAATCAATCAAATTTATTTTGGTAAAAAAAGCTGGTTTGAAAGATTATTAGCATTTTTTGGACTTGCTCCTCTTAAATAATTTTTCATTCCAAAAATGAAAAACAAACAGTTTAAACTCGTACTTATAAGATCCATTCTCCATAAGGAAGAATGGATCTATTTAATTTACAACCGCTACTTTTTTATTCACTCACAATGGTATTCGCTTTTGCATTTGTTGGATTGTTTAATGCATAAACAAATTGCTTGATAAAATCCTCCAGTTTAATTTTACCAAATGAAGGGTTCTTTGCTTTTAAATCAGCATATGCTTTTTCTGGTTGGCGTTCATACTCATTCATTTGTAGAAAATGCTCTATTACTTTTTCAGGTATACCTCTTGAAGAGAGTGAATGTTTAAACTGCTCATCACTAATTTCAACATAACGAATATCTGCTTCACCTAACTCTTCGTTTAATGCTGCAACAAATTCTTCGCCTGTAAATAGATCACTAATCGCATAATGAACGGTATGCCCTTTAGGCGTATCTAGTAATAATGGCAAGACAACTTGTGCAATATCCACTGGGGCTACATTAGCGCGTTTAAGGTCTTTTGCAATGTTGGAATAGATGGCTTTATCCGTTTTAATGGTTTGTAAATTTCCATACCAATTATTATAAAAGCCCACAGGTCGAACGAAAGCAATATTCACATCATCTAACTGCTTTAACTCCCCTTCAATCAAATAATACGCATATAAAGCGCCGGCAATTTCACCCGCATCCGCACCAACACTACTTAAATCAACAACGTTTTTCACGTTAGCCTCTTTCACTGCTTGTTTAAATATTTGGCCTTGTTTTTCCGCCACTTTGAAAAGGTCCTCTGCACCAGCATTTCCACTAATCATCAAATAAACCGCATCTGCACCAGTAAATTGTTCTGTTAAAAATTGTACATCCTGCATTGTCCCAACAGCTGGCTTCGCGCCTAATTGTTTGATAGCTTCTGTGCGCTCTTCACTTGAAGTAATCACCGTAACTTCGTGTCCTTGTTTCACCAATTCTGGTATAACAACTTGGTTAATATTTCCAACTGAACCGAGTAAAGTTAATTTCATTATCAACACTCCTTAAAAGATAGCTCTATTCTTTATAGCAAAACAAATTATAAAAGATAGACCTATCTTTGTCAATGAAAGTGTTTCATTATTTTCAGGTCATAACTTATAAATGCAGTTATCTATCTAACTTATTACGACTATAAATCGCAAATACAAGCTTTCTTTAGCACATTAGTATATAATCTATTTGAAAACGCTTTCTCAAGGAGGAAAAAGAATGAAATTTTTTATTGATACCGCAAATGTAGCAGAAATCAAAAAAGCAGCTAGAATGGGATTCATTGATGGGGTGACAACGAATCCATCACTTATTGCAAAAGAAGGACGTAACTTTAATGAAGTTATTCAAGAAATTACAGCTATTGTTGACGGTCCAATCAGTGGAGAAGTAGTTAGCCTTGAAGCAGAAAAAATGATTGAAGAAGGACGTAAAATTGCCAAAATACACCCCAACATGGTCGTCAAAATCCCAATGACAGGGGAAGGTTTAGCGGCAGTAAATATTTTAAACGCAGAGAAAATTAAAACAAATGTTACTTTAGTGTTTTCAGCTACGCAAGCTTTACTGGCAGCAAGATCAGGTGCAACCTATGTTTCACCTTTTTTAGGCAGGCTTGATGATATCGGATCAAACGGTTTGACATTAATTGCTGAAATCGCTGAAATTTTTGCAATGCATAAAATTCAAACAGAAATCATTTCGGCGAGCATTCGTCATCCGATTCATGTTATCGAATGTGCTAGATTAGGAGCGGATATTGCTACAGTTCCATATAAAGTTTTTGAACAAATGCTTAAGCACCCTTTAACAGACATAGGTATTGATAAATTCTTAGCAGATTATCAAGCGTCTAAAAAACAGTAATATCATTGGGGCTCTAGGGACAAACCAACAGAAAGAACTGCTCTATTTTTGAATCAGTGCATCTGATTTATTTCCCGCTCCCATTGAAAGCTCCCCTTTTTATGTAAATAATAATACTTAGCATATTAAGATGAGTCTACGAACCTCATCTTAATATGCTTTAAGTTAATGCCTCAAATAGCCGCTTATCAAGCTTCCATCTGCCTTAGATTCCAATTTATGGAGTAAAATAATGAAATGAAATAATGCTTGTTGTGATGGTTGGATTCGTTTTTTATGAATTTGCTGAAATAGATATTCTAAAATAGCAATAAATAGCTGATTACATTGCTCAATCGAGTCTTCTAATGGCGTTTCAAGGTCCTTGGCATCTTCGCCAATTTGATAAAGGACACTTGTGTTTAAATAACCCTGATTTAAGCTGCGTTCAATTTTATGAAATGCCCATAGAATACTTTCTCTTTTGTTCATTAAGTATTCAGGATACTCTCTTCTTAATTCATATTCTTTGGAGTACATATAATAAGTAGCGAACCAATAATCAATGATTTTTCGATCTTCTGTTTTTAAAAAGTAAATAATTTGTTTAACCATATTTGCATCCTTTCTACTTAAATTTTTGAATGGTGTTTTGGTTGAGTATCTGTTAACTAAATTACAATTTTTTAGATACATATCTATCTATAGTCTTTTTTTGTTGAAAAAAATCAACAAGCTATAGTTATTTTGTATATAAATATGTCTAAAATGTGAACTTAATTGACCCGATTTGTATTTTGTATGTATTTTTGAAAAATATATTTACTTACACTAGTAATTTGATATGATTTTATAAGTAAATTTATATTTTAAATCTTCTAGCTCAATCACAGCTAGTTTTTATATGTTACAATGAAAGAGGGATTTTTATGAAAAAAATAGGATTTTACTTACTTTTTATTGGCTTATTATTATTTTTGGGAAGCATTGAAGATACAACCGCACGCGCAACACAACTAGATGCTACAAGCCACTCCATATTTAAAGAGCATGCTCTTGTACCAAACGATTCAAGCGATCAATCAGCTAAACTACAATATTTATTGAAAATAACAGCAGAACAAGGAGATGCTCTTTTTATACCAAAAGGCTCTTATATTATAAATCAATCTATAGATATCACTTCAAATATGCAAGTCATCGGGGATAAATCAGGAGCTAGTGTCTTTAAAAGCACATCCAAAACGCCTGTCTCTTTCCAAGATCAGAAATACGCCAAATCAAACCATATTGCTTTTAAAAATCTTTATTTTGATGGCGTGAATATTTTTGCTAGATTAGTTGATGAGATGCAACTAGAAAATAACGTTTTCTATAACCTAATGACAAAGTACCCGATTGAGCTATCTGTAGTTAATCAGGCACAAATAAAGAATAATCTTTTTATGCGAGATTATACGCACTCTAAGCCAGCAGAAGATTATAACCGAATGATTTATGTGGGTGGCTATTCAACAAATAGTCGCTATGAATATATGCAGGATCTTACTGTTATTGATAACTTATTCGGCCTAAAGCTGAATGAATTAGATGCAATTAAAAGCTTTAGTCGTTCAGATGTTATTGAAACCATTAAACATTTACAAAACAGTATTGAAAAGCAAGAGGTTGATATTCATGGTGGTAATGAGCAAAATTATTTTTCCACAGGGATCAACTCCTATAGCATGTTAAAAGGAGCTTTAATTAGAAATAACCTTTTTTATCAAAGTTACGATAACGAAGATACACATGAAGTCACGGGCGATCATGCTACTTACTTAAGAGGAGCACAAGATGTTCAGCTGATTTCTAATCATTTAAGGGGCCTTGCAAACGGTCCTGCAGGTGGTTTTAAATTTAAATCTGGTAGAAATATTACGATTATGAATAATTATTTGCGTAATACTGGGATTATTATGTATGGTACTCCTGAATATGGCCTAGGTCAATCATATAAAGAAGGCCCTATCTCTGAATTATCCAATTGGCTTGTCAGTGGAAACCAATTTGATTGGAAATACTGGCAAGAGAAATATGCGATTGGAATTGAATATAACCAACATACTGGAAACGATCATGTAGCAAATGGTGTGTTTATTGATAATAAATTTACACATTATGAAAACATTCCAGCAAATAAAAGACGAGGACTTCTTATTGCAAGTGATACTGGCGGCTTTAGAGGAGAAAATACTTTTGTTAGCGGGAATACGCGCGATGACCGTTTAGATGGTAAATTAACACCAGAAAAATGGGGGGAAAACGATTTTTCATCAATGCCGATTAGCTTTGATGATCTTATCCCGAGTAAACAACTGGATCAATATCATTTATACAAAGATGCTAGCATTCCAGTCCGAAATACATTACCTATAGCAAAAACAGGAATAACGATCTCAAGCGGCGACCAGATTTCACCTTATGATTTCGTTGAACAACTCAATGATAAGGATGAAGCTAAGCCAAAAGCTGAAATCTTAAATCCTGAAGTACTGGATCAACATGGTAATCAAAAAGTTTATATCCAATTAAGCTACAAGGATCAATCTGCTGTTTTAGTAGGTGTAGAAGTAACAATTAAATAAAGTTATTTTAGAAGAGTTTGGGGCAGTATTGCTTCTCGGTATCCTATTATGCCCCAAACCTTTTCTATAATCTTCCCTCTTTAAAATAGGTCTTCTTTTTTGCTATTCATAGTATTGTTTTTAGAATAATCTAAAATAACATTACATTTTTATTATTTTAGAGACACTACTATTTGATATAAATAGGTCAAGTTTTTTAAATCTATCACAGAGAAAGTTGAGATGAGGTATGAATTTACATTTTTGGATCGTAACTCCTTTTGAAAGACCCGATGTCAAGCTTGCAACAGAAGTCAAAAAAGCTGGCGGATTCCCTATTTTACATCTAGGAAGGGACAAAGAAATAGCAAGGGAAGCACTAAAAGAATTAGCGATGAAAGTAGAACAATTTGGTGTTTGTCTATCTGACCTATCTATGTCAGACATTACTTTACCAGAAAATGTAACCACTATTGTTCAGCCCTGGGGTTTTCCAGAGCGAAAAAAGCAAGAAGTCGTTTGGCAAATTCATTCTATGGAAGAAGCACAAGAAGCCATTCATAAGAAAAAAAATAAATTAATTATTAAAGGGGCAGAAGGTTCTGGTTTAAGTGGAAAAGAGACTACTTTTCTATTATTCCAGCAAATGAACGAATTGTGTAAAGAAGTGGAAGTGTTCGTTCAAGGTGGAGTAGGTATACATAGTGCAGCAGCTTATGGTGCTCTTGGCGCAGCAGGAATAATCATGGATTCTCAAATAGCATTATTCCCAGAATGTTCCGTTTCTTCAGATGTTAAAAAGCATCTTGGACATTTAAGCGGAAACGAAATTCAAGATGAAAATAATTATAAATTCTATATCCTTCCAAATAAAGAGAAGTTAGCATTAGGACAAGATATATTGTTAGCTGGCGATTTAGTAAGCGAATATAGACATTTAAAATATTTAATAAAAGCCGTTTCTCGGACTGTTTTTACGCATGTAAAACAAGCGAAGCAACGGGATCCATTTGGGGAAGATTCTGCACTTTCCAAAGAATTTGGTATACGATATCCTATTGCCCAAGGCCCGATGGCTCGTGTCAGTGATGTTCCAGAATTCTTAAATGATGTCGCTTTAGGTGGTGGTTTACCATTCTTTGCAATGAGTATGTTATCTGGGAAAGTCGCAGAAGATGCTTTAGAAAAAACAACAGAAATGTTAGGTGAAAAATCTTGGGGCGTGGGCCTTTTAGGGTTTATTTATCCTTCAAAATTCGAGGAACAAACACAACTAGTATTAAAAGCTAAGCCTTCACACGTTCTAATCGCAGGTGGGAGACCCGCTCAAGCGAAAGTCTTTGAAAAAGAAGGAATTAAAGTTTTACTTCACACCCCTGCTCCAAGTCTTTTGGAGATGTTCCTTAAAGAAGGGGCACGAACCTTTATTTTTGAAGGCAGAGAAAGTGGCGGACATGTTGGCCCTATTTATTCTACCATTTTGTGGGAAAAACAAATCAACAAAATATTAAAAGTTAGTACCCCTTCAGAAATTACTGCCTTTTTTGCGGGTGGTATTCATGATGATTTGACAGCTGCCTTTGTCCAAATTATGACAGCGCCTTTATCTGTTAGGGATGTAAAAGTTGGCCTATTATGCGGAACAGCTTACTTGTATTCTAATGAAATTGTTGAGCGCAAAGCGATAACAAGTACTTACCAAAAAATGTTAATAGAAAAAAAACAAACACTGATTCTTAAATCTGGTAAAGGACAAGATACTCGTTGCGTCCCCTCCACTTTTACAGACTTTTTCAATGCAGAAAAAGCAAGGATGATTGCTGAAAAATTGGATTCAGGAGAATTACTCCTTAAATTAGAAGAATTAAATCTAGGAAGACTCCGAATTGCTGCAAAAGGTATCGAGCGCAAAGAAAATGAACTCATCCAGTTAACAACAAAAGAACAGCTTGAAAGCGGGCTATTTATGACTGGAGCCATTACTTCTTTTAGTGAAAAAATACGCTCTATCAAAGAAATACATCAAATGATTAGTCAAGGCAGTAAAGAACTGACCGCTAAAATCGCTATCCCAGAAAAAACAACACAAGAGTCTAAATCTGTTGATGTTGCTATTGTAGGTATGGCTGGTATTTTCCCAGGTGCAGAAGATAAAGAAGAATATTGGAGCAATATTGTTTTTGGCAGAGATTGTATAACAGAAATTCCTGATGAGCGCTGGTCTAAAGAAATGTTTTATGATCCGGAAACAAAAGATACAGACCATGTCGTTTCTAAATGGGGCGGTTTCTTAGGAAAAAATGATTTTGATGCGTTAGAGTTCGGTATCACCCCTCAATCTCTCGCAGCAATTGAACCAGTCCAATTATTAAGCCTTGTTGTTACCAAGCGAGCATTGGAGGATGCTGGTTACACCAATTTAGATGAGGACAATTTTGAAGAAACTTCTGTGATATTTGGTGCGCAAGGTGCCGGAGAATTAGCAACTTCTTATGGTTCTCGAGCTGGATTACAACAATTGCTTGGTGAATTACCAGAAGAAGCAAAGGAAATTTTACCAAGACTGACTGAAGATTCTTTCCCTGGCGTGCTGTCAAATGTCATTGCAGGAAGAATTTCCAATCGTTTGAACACGGGCGGACGTAATTTTACAGTAGATGCTGCATGTGCTTCTTCACTAGCCGCTTTAGATATTGCATTATCCGAGCTAACAACAGAAAAAGCTAATATGGTCATTTTAGGTGGAGCCGACTTACATAATAGCATCTATGACTTTTTAATGTTTTCCAGTACTTTTGCCTTATCTAAAAAAGGTCGTTGCGCTACTTTTGATGAAAGCGCAGATGGTATTGCACTTGGAGAAGGTGTGGGTGTCGTTGTCTTAAAACGTTTGGAAGACGCAAAACGAGACGGAAATAAAATTTTAGCTGTCATTAAAGGAATTGGTGGAAGTAGCGATGGTAAAAGCCTAGGCCTCACAGCACCAAGTCGCAGAGGGCAAGTAAAAGCTTTAGAACAAGCTTACGAAAAAGCTGGAGTTAATCCTTTAGACGTTGGACTAATCGAAGCACATGGTACTGGAACAGCCGTTGGAGACCAAATCGAATTAAACGCACTAACAGATGTCTTTTTAGATAATGGTTCAAAGCCTGGCAGTATTAAATTAGGTTCGGTAAAATCCCAAATCGGACATACAAAATGTGCAGCCGGTGTAGCAGGATTAATGAAAGCTGTTAACAGTGTACGTTATGGCATATTCCCGCCAACGCTTCATTTACGTCAGCCAAATGCAGCTTATTTTCCTCATAGTCCGTTTTCTTTCCGGACTGAAAAGCCTAGTTTCTGGAATGAAGAACGTCGTATCGCAGGAATCAGTGGATTTGGATTTGGGGGAACAAATTTCCATACGATTATTCAAAACTATGACACAGAAATAATCGATACTCCGATTGAGCACTGGCCTTCTGAATTATTTGTTTTTGCAGGTGAAACGCCCGAAGAAGCGGTTGAATTAATGGAAAAAGTCCAAGCGCTTTACACAATGAACGATAAATTAAAGCTTAGAGATATTGCTTACTCTATTTCTAAATATAGTCAAGAGAAAACCATTCAATACGTTATTGTGGCTAAGACAAGGGAAGAACTCCTCCTTCGCATCAATATGGCTAAAGAAGGAAAAACAGATGAAAGTATTCAGAAACGAACGAAAATAGATGGCAAAATTGCCTTTATGTTTTCTGGACAAGGAAGCCAACGCATCAATATGGCGGCAGATCTATTCATGGTATTCCCGCAATTGCGTCGTCTTTTAAAAGGAAATGAACGCTATGAAAAAATCTTGTTTTCCGATCAAGCTTTCACACCAGAAGAAAAGCGTACTCAACAAGAAAAAATAAAGGATACCAAAAATGCGCAACCTCTTCTTGGAATTGTTGACACAGCGATTGCACAGTTATTGACTTCATTTGGCATCCAACCAGATATGGTTGCCGGGCATAGTTATGGCGAACTTCCAGCATTAAGTTTTGCAGGAGTATTTGATACAGATCACCTCCTTCAATTAAGCGAAAAGCGTGCAACAGCTATCCTATCTTCAGTTTCAGAGGATGCTGGAAAAATGGCGGCTGTTCGTACGGATAAAGAAACGATGGAAAACATCATTGCAGGACTAAAAGAAGTTTGGGCAGTGAACTATAATTCCCCACAACAAACCGTTATCGCAGCAAGCCAAGAAGGAATGAAATCATTTATTAAAAAAGCTGAGGAACTGAACCTTTCATACACAGAAATTAATGTTTCTTGCGCATTCCATAGCCCGCTATTAGCTAAGGCTCAAGATTATTTTGCCGAAGCCCTAAGTAATGTTAGGTTTAAAAAAGCCAATTTACCAGTGTGGTCCAATACTACTTCTAAGGTATATCCTAAGGACACTTCCGCCATTCGAAAACGCCTAGCTGAACATGTCGTAAAGCCTGTCCGCTTTGTTGAAGAAGTGGAAGCAATGTACGAAGACGGCGCACGTATTTTCATTGAAGTTGGTCCAGGAGGTACGCTTACCAGCTTAGTGAATCAAACACTGGCTAAAGAAGAGTTCGTTTCTCTTCAAGTTGAACGTGCTAATGAAGATGGTGTCACTTATTTCCTACAAACTTTGGCTAAGTATATTGCAACAGGTCGAACAATCAATATGGAAAATATGTATAAAGGGAGGAAGGTCACGTTGATTGATTTAGAAAAACCGGAAAAATATAAAAAGAATGCAACTGTATGGAATGTAGATGGTAAAGCAGCAACACCAGAAAAAGGAGAATTACCTGCTCATGCTGGCAAACAAGTAAACGGCGAGCTCCTTTCACTTCACAGCTTAAGAAAAAATCACTCAGAAACGGGATCTCCTGAAAATATTGTTATGGCCTATTTAGATAATATGAATGCCATGATTCAAGACCAAAGAGACGTTATGCTAGGGTATCTAGGAAGTCCAGAAATTGCCCCCCGCACAGCAACAGAACGCAGACAATTTGCTTACAACAACACTCCTGAAGTGTTAGATACAAATGAAAACTTGATAGAACATACAGAAACAGCACCCGTTGAAGAAGCAAATGGACTTCCAGAGATTGCAAGCCTGTCCTCTGAAGAAATTGCAACGATCATTTTAGAAATTGTTAGTGAAAAAACAGGCTATCCTATGGAAATGCTAGACCTAGACATGGACCTAGAAGCCGATTTAAGTATTGATAGCATCAAGAAAATGGAAATTGTCGGTGCATTAGGAGAGCGTGTTTCCCTACCTGAAAATGAAGATGGAATGGATGCCTTCTTTGAAAAAATGATTTCGATTAAGAAATTTAGAGATCTTGTTTCTTGGATAGAAGAAATTGGAAAAGCTGTTTCTGAAGGTACTGTTTCATCCTCAAGTTCCGCAGAATTTGAAGGCGCAGCCGCTCTAGACCATTTGACTTCTACTGAAAAAGAAACGGATATGTTATCAAATGAAGTCGTGCGGATGATTTTAGAAAAAGTATCAAGCCCTATCCTTGAAATAGAAAGTGCGCACATCAAAGACAAAACATTAGCAATAGCTACAGGAAACAAAGCACTAGGAGCAAAAGTTATCGAGACATTGAACCAACATGGAGCTAAGGCTGATTTAGTGGAAAAAGTGGATCTCGCTAAAAGTAACGGTTTAATTATGCTTCATTCTATTGAAAATAAAGAGCAAACAAGCGCAAAACAAATATTCAATTTGTTAAAACAAGCTGACATGAATAACTTAGAATGGGTTATTACACTTGATGATACATTAAGCAAAGAAAGTAAAGAAGTCCCTGAAGGTTTCACTGGCTTTATTAAGGCACTTGTTCATGAACATCCTGATGTTAGCTTTTGTTCAATCACACTAATGAATGCTTTAAACAATGAACAATTAAGCCAAATCATCCTACAAGAATTATGCACTGAAGACACTTATCCAGAAATTGTTTACGAAGCAAATGAACGCTTCAAAGTGGTTCCAAAAATAACATCAAAAGAGGAAGAAGCAACCGAAACACTCGTGACATTAAAACAGGAATCTGTTGTTTTAGTACTTGGCGGTGCCCAAGGTATAACTCCTCACCTAGTCGCAAAACTTGCTCTTAAATACCCATGTCACTACGTATTAGTTGGAAGAACAGAATTTAATGGAATAAATGAAGCGCAAAAAGATTTAGAAACCATCGAAGAAATTCGACAGCATTTAATCACCGTAGAAGGCATGAAACAACCAAAAGAAATCGAATTAAAAACAAAAGAAATTTTTAAAACAAAACAAATTGCTTCTGCGATGGCTTTAATCGAAAAAAATGGCGGAAAAGCAACGTATAAAAAAGCAGATGTCACAAACCAAGAAGAACTTCGAGACTTGATAGCAAATGTCAAAGAAGAATCTGGCAAAATTGAAGGCTTGATTCATGCAGCAGGTATTTTAGAAGATAAATTATTCAAAAACAAAGAGCTCACTTCTTTTGAGCGTGTTTATGATACAAAGGTATTACCACTACAAGTAATCATGGATGAACTAGCAACGGAATTAAAATTATTAGTGCTATTTAGTTCGATGTCCTCTGCATTTGGTAATGCCGGACAATGTGATTATTCTTCTGGAAACAGCGCTATGGATATGGCAATCACAAACTTCCAAGCGGCTAACCCATCCTTAGTTATCAAATCATTTAACTGGGGTCCTTGGAAAGGCGCAGGAATGGTAGATGCAGGATTAGAAAATGAGTTTCGCAAAAAAGGAATCAGCTTCATCGAATTAGATAAAGGCGGCGACTTTTTTGTCAACGAAATCCTCTATGGAAAAAATGCACGGGTCCTAGCCATTGCTGGAGAGGAAGAAAATATGGCTCATTTCATTGAAACAATATTGATAAAGGAGAAAATACATGTCTAAGAAAAAGACAACAGATCAAGATATTGCAATCGTTGGTATGTCTGTCTTTTCTCCAGCGGGAGATAGCGTGGAAGAATTTTGGCAAGGAATCTCCCAGGGAAAAGATTTTATCACAGACGCTCCCAGTGATGTCATTGACCCTTATCATTTTGAAGGAACGCCTAATGGAATTGACCGTTTTTATTGTAAACGAGGCGGTTTTAGCAAAGCATTTAAAGTAGATCCACTACGATACGGGATCTTACCTGTAGCAGCTGATGGAATCGAGCCTGATCAGCTTATATCAATGGCAGGAGCTGAACAAGCTCTTGCCGATGCAGGTGTATTTGAGAAAGAAATTTCCCTTAAAAAAGGAAGTATCATTATTGGAAAAGGGAATTTTTCAGGAGTAGTTCCCCTTCGCAGCCTTGAAATTGTTCGGATGGCTAGACAGTTCACCACCCTTCTTAAGTCCACATTGCCCGAATTAACTGATGAGGATTTGGAAAAAGTAAAAGATGCCTATCAAAGTAAACAAGGCCGCTATCAACCTGATATGGCTATTGGTACCATGCCTAACTTGGTAGCTTCACTTGTAGCAAATAAATTCGACATGCAAGGACCTGCATATACGATTGATGCAGCTTGTGCAAGCGGAATTGTTGCAATTAACCATTCAATGGCCTTACTCCGCAGCGGCGAGTGCGATATTGCGGTTGCTGGAGGAATGCACAGTGGACATAGCGCGATGTTCTGGGGAGCCTTCGATATGCTTGGAGCGATGTCCAGGAAACAAGTCATTGCTCCATTTAGCAAAGATGCAGATGGCCTACTTATTGGCCAAGGCGGAGGATTTATTGTTTTAAAAACATTAAAAAAAGCACAAGAAGATGGCGACAGAATTTATGCAGTACTCAAAGAATCAGCTGTTTGTAGTGATGGCGCTGGTTCTCATGTAACGGTTACATCCGTTGAAGGCCAAGTAAGAGTTTTAGAAAAAGCATGGAAAAAAGCGGGAATGAATCCAGAAGAATTAGGTTATATAGAAGCGCATGGTACAGCTACCATTGTGGGTGATAAAACAGAAATTGCCACATTAAAAACATTCTTTGGCGATAACACTCAAAAGAAAGCTTATGTAGGCTCTGTTAAATCTAACATCGGCCATTCTATGCCAGCTGCTGGAATGATTGGAATCATCAAAACCGCCCTTTCCCTTTATCATAAAAAAATACCACCCACTTTACACTGCGAAAAACCATTACCTGAAATGTTTGAATCACGTTTCATGCCACCACAAGAAGCGATTGATTGGAAAGCAAATGAGCTACCACTTATCGCTGGTGTTAATGCCTTTGGTTTTGGTGGAATTAATGCCCATGCAATTCTTACAGCTTATGAAGAACCAATAAATTCAAAACAGCAGAAAAAGAAACCTTATTTCAGCGAAGCATTAATGATTTCCGCTAAAAGCAATGAACAGTTAATAGAGAAGATCAAAAAAGGCGATTATACGAATACAGGCGGCGATTATCGACTTGTCCTATTCGAACCTACAGAAAAGAAAATCAAACAAGCCCTTTCGATCATTGAAAAAGAAAAACCTTGGCGTGGACGTTTTGATATTTGGTATAGCAATAAACCAATGCTAGCAAACGGTGGAAAGATTGCTTTTATGTTCCCAGGATTTACTCCAGAATGGGAAAGTGAAACAGATTCCTTAAGCAATAGTTTCGACCTTCCTTATATGGAAGAGCTAGTTAATACGCTAGATATCAATAAAGAAGAAGACAAAGCTGCGATTCGCGCTGATTTTACTAATTCCTTGACAAAGCAAGCGCTTGATAAATTAAAGATTGAAGCAGATATGTATTTAGGACATAGCATCGGTGAGTGGCAAGCTGTACGACATGCACAAATGACAGAAGGAAACGGCAATAAAATGATCGAAATCATGCAGGATTGGGACGAACTCGTTGAATATCCTCTTATTGCTGTAAGTGGCATTAGTTTAGAGAAAACACAAAAATGGTGTGCTGAAATACCAGATCTTTACTTAAGTAATGATAATTGCCCTAACCAAGTCATGTTTAGCGGAACAAACGAAGCTGCAGAAAAGCTATGTTCCTATCTTGATGAACAAAAGATTTTTTATACAAAAATGCCTTTTGGCGGAGGATGGCATACTCCACTCATTGCAAAAAGCATGAGCAAAAGCCGAGAGTTCTTAGAATATGTAGAAGTAAAAGAAGGGAAAGTCCCTGTCTGGTCCCCCACCACTCTCGAACGCGTGCCACATGAAAAAGAAAAATATGCTGCATTAGTTTCCGAGCAACTATTTAAACCGGTCTACTTCCGTGGGTTAATTGAAAAATTATACGAACAAGAAAAGGCACGAGTCTTCATCCAAATCGGGAGAGGCCCATTAACCAATTTTGCAGAAGATATTTTAAAAGACAAAGAGTTTGGCACAATAGAAGCAAACGTGAGTACTCGCGACGGCGCAGATCAACTTCGCAGAGTCCAGGCGCTACTCTTCATTGAAGGAAAAGAAGTAGACCCTGCTTTCTTAGGCGTAAAACCTTTATATCAAGTAGATAATAATTTGCTTGTCATTCCACGGGGCGCACCAGAATTTATCACTGATTTGAAAGAATTAAAAGAAGCCGTAACGAAAAGGTATGGAGAAGCTGGTTTTTCTAAAAAGAAGAGCGCTAAAACATCTATTTCAGCCATGGTAGACGATAACATTCGTGACGCAGTGAAAGTTCAACAAGAAATGGAAAAATTATTCGAACAACGATTACAAACGATCATTGGAAAAGAAAACGCTACGAAGTCACTGATTCATTACAAAAAAGGAAAAGATCTAGCACCTTTTGAAGAACAACTCACACTCCAATTTAAAGATCACCCTTACCTTGTAGATCATTCTATCGTGCGCCAACCAGAGTGGTGGGATAAACAAGAAGATTTAAACCTTGTAGTACCATTTACCATGACCATCGAATTATTAGCAGAGATCGCTAAAAAACGAATGCCAGATAAAAAGTTAGTAAAAATCCAAAACGTCGCCGCTTACCAATGGATCGGCTTAGAAAAACCATTTGATGAAAAAGTAAAAGGCAAATGGTTATCAGAAGACACACTCTTCCTAGGGCTTGGTTCCTATGCAAAAGCAGAATTTGTCTTTGCAGATCAATGGTCAGCTCCACCAAAAGAGTATCTTCATGCAATCGATATTGGTGAAAGTATCATGGAACCATATACCAGTGAAAAATTCTATGATTTATTTTCATTCCATGGACCCAAGTATCATTCTTGTAAAGAAGTACTAAAAGTATGTTCAAAAGGGATGCAAACCCTTGCTGAAAAAAAAGAAGGAAAAGGCTCTCTACTTGATATTATGGGGCAACAACTTGGCCTCTTCTTACATTTAACGGCGAAGAAAAATACGATTTCTTTCCCCGTTCGGTTAAAAGAAATGACATTATATGAAGACATATTTGATCAACAAGGTTTATTTGAACATACTTTGCAAATTACACGAATGAATGAATCTATCATCGCCGGAAATATGGTTTTAAAACGCGAAGGAAAAATCTGGTCTGTCGCAAAAGATTTTGTTTGTCAACGGTTTGAGAATCAATTGCCTGTCTGGTACGTTATCTTGAAACCACAAAAAAATCTACTCGCAGAACAACTAGCACCTGGGATATTCATTTTCAACAACACAAACCAAGAAAACATTTTAGGCTTACTTGCTAAAAGATATTTAAATGATAAAGACCGAAAAACATCCGACGCTTTAACATCTGCAAAACTACAGCGCCAGTTTCTTATCAGTCGAATTGCTTTAAAAGATGCCGTGCGCCATTATATCGCAGAGGATAAAGAAAAGATGCTTTATCCAATCGAAATCTTTTCTGACCATGATGACCAAGGAAAACCTTTCGTAACGATTCATGAACATAGTAAAGAGAAAGCAAACGAATGCCACGTTTCATTGGCTCATAAAGAGAATATCGGCGTAGCTATGGTAGCAGATCACGTCATTGGTATTGATATTGAACGCATCGAAGCAAAAAATACTGATTTCTTGAAAGTAGCATTTACCGAAAGTGAACGGGCCCTACTTCATGAACTAGGTAACCAGCCAGAAGACTACATTCGGTTCTGGGTAGCCAAAGAAGCAAGCGCTAAAAAAGCAGGAACAGGATTAAAAGGAAACCCACAAAAGTTCGAAGTCACAAAGGTCGAAAATAACCAATTATACGTAAATGACGATTGTATTCAAACGTCTATTATTGAAGGAGCGTACGTAGTGGGATGGACAATTTAAATGAACAAGCCGTATTTGCAAAACTAACATCATTTATCGTGGACGTTTTGGGAGAAGATGTAGCGGAATTTGTGGAAATCTCTGAGTCCAGCCGCTTTGTTCAAGATCTCGAAATGGACAGTATTCAAATTATTGCTTTTGCAGAAATGGTAAAAAAAGAATATGATATGAACAAAAAATTTGTCGAATGGATTGCTAAAAAATCAATGAAAAAAATTATCAATATGTCAGTGGGAGATGTTGTAACATTTATTATCGACCATCAATAGCATGATTCTTCTCCCTACCATGACTTAAAAATAAACGAAAGAGCTCGCCATTTTTACTGAGCTCTTCCGTTTATTCTAAAAAAAGTATTCATTTCTGTAAGCAACTAGAAAAAATACAAGGAGAAAACAATGGATTATATTGAGATAAAAGGAAAACAAATTCATACTGTAGAATTAAATCCATCTGGAGAAGAAACTGTCATTATGCTGCATGGGCTTTTTACAAACTTATCCCTTTACTACATGACAATTGGTCCAGAATTAGCCAAAAAAAAACGCGTTATTTTATATGATTTAAGAGGCCATGGCATGAGTGAATGGAATGAAGAAGGGTTTTCGATTGCAGCGCTTTCTGAAGAACTGATCAAAATCATGGACTTTTATCATGTCAACAGTGCAGAACTCATCGGTTATAGCTACGGAGCAGCAACTGCTTTATATGCAGCGATAACTTATCCAACACGAGTAAAGTCACTAACATTAATTGACGCCCCTCTTTTCAATGAAGACTTTTTTAAAAACTTAACGCTGAACAGCAAAGAAATGCTTCAAACCTATAAAAAATCAACAAAAATCCCTATAAACAACAAATCAACAGAACGAGCAGAGAAAAAGATTGATAAAATCTTACAACAAGGTCATTTAGAGGAAGCGATTTCAACAAGCCAACAACTACTGACAGAAGAAAAAATTAGCGCGATCAAAAAACCCGTGTTGCTTTTATACGGGACTCGTTCATCATTTGCTCAAACAGGCAAGCGCTTAAAAGAACTCATCCCCCATTCTCAGTTAAACTTTGTTGCTGGAGATCATAATTTCCCAGTCAAAAAAGGCAAGTGGCTTATCCAAAAAATAACGAATTTTCTTTCCAAACAAGATAAACCTGCTTTCTTAAAATTAAATAACATCCAAAAGTCATATTATCTAAATAAAGAAGAATTCCCAGTGCTAAAGGGTGTTAATTTACAAATTGGACATGGAGAATTTGTTTCTATTTTAGGAGAATCTGGTGGTGGTAAATCCACATTAATGAATATCATTGGCGGGTTAGACAATAAATATTCAGGAGAAGTTATCATAAGCGGCCAAAATATCAAAGAAAGCTCCGAAAAAGAACTTGATGCGTATCGCCGCAATACCATTGGCTTCATTTTTCAATCTTTCAACTTAATCAATTATCTTAATGTACTAGATAACGTGTTAATTTCTCTAAAAATGACAAACCTAACGAAAGAAGAACAAATAAAACAAGCAACTGATTTATTAAAACAAGTCGGCTTGGAAGCACATATGGAAAAACACCCTAATCAACTCTCAGGCGGACAAAAACAGCGTGTAGCAATTGCCCGAGCTTTAGCGCATGATCCTACGATTATTATTGCAGATGAACCAACAGGCGCACTCGATGCTCAAAATACGAAAGAAGTCTTAGAGATTTTAAAAAAGATTGCTAAATCTGGAAAATTAGTTATCGTCGTTACGCATTCAAAGGACGTGGCGAATTACGGGACTTATATTGTTCGTCTCGCTGATGGAGAGGTTGAAGAAGAAGAAAGACTACGAAAACCTTATCCGATCAAAAAGCCAAAAAAAACAATTAGTAAACCACTTTCCTTTCCAAACCTTATTAAAATGGCATGGAACCATATTATGTACAATATTAAAAGAAATCTCCTTATCACTTTAGGCGGAGCGATTGGTATTTTTTCGGTGATTTTGATGTTAGCTTTAGGCTCGGGAGGAAACGGTTATATTAATCAACAAATTGGTGAATTGGTGAATCCAAATTCTTTCCAAGTCATGAAAAAAGCAGAAAATACTCAGCAACCAAAGCCTTCTGAAAAAATAGCCAATCAAGATTTGAATGAACTTAAAAAAGTAGCTCACGTTAAAAATGTCCAAAAAGGAATGTTCGTCAGCGGAGCAACTTTCAATTATGAAAAAAACAAAACGCAAACGCCCACTTTCCAAACACTTACAGACAGCGTAAAACAAAATGATATTAAAATAGGCAAGTCGCCGAGGAAAAACGAAATCCTTTTAGAAAAAGGTAAAGCCAAAGAACTCGACAAAAATTATAAAAAATTAATTGGCAAAAAAGTTAAATTATCGCTACAGGCCTTAGACTCTGATAACGTTCCCCAAATTATCTCTACAGAACTCACCATTTCAGGTATTTCAGATGAACAAGGTAGCTCAGCCATTTCCTATGCCACACTAGAATCAATGTATAAGGCGAATAACCTAACACTGACACCTAACTTTATTAATATCTCAGTTGATAAAACCACCAATGTAAAAACTGTTCAAAATAAAATCAAGGATATTAAAGAAGGCAAGAACGCAAAATATTCCATTACAGGAGTTGGTGCAATTCTAGATACCGTCACGCTTTATATTAACCTAGCTGTCTATGTTTTAGCAGCAATCGCTGGCATTTCCCTTCTTGTTTCTGCTATTATGGTGATCGTTGTATTGTATATCTCTGTTTCTGAGCGAACGAAAGAGATTGGTATTTTACGAGCACTTGGCGCTAGAAGAAAAGATATTCGCTATCTATTTGTATCAGAAGCTTTCTTTTTGGGACTTTTCAGCTCTATTTTAGGAGTTATTGGCGCAGTTGTTACCCAAGCCCTTGTTAACCCGATCAGCTATGAACATATCACGTATAACATTATCCAAATTTCACTTGGACATGCCATATTTGGCGTGGTCATCAACATCATCAT
The DNA here is from genome assembly GCF_902806445.1 of Listeria sp. PSOL-1. Classification (NCBI taxonomy): domain Bacteria; kingdom Bacillati; phylum Bacillota; class Bacilli; order Caryophanales; family Listeriaceae; genus Listeria; species Listeria sp. PSOL-1. Next base: position 1,842,690 of record NZ_LR760298.1, read on the forward strand.
TAACCTACTTGCAGCCTTAGCCCCAAGCCGAAAAGCAGCCAAATTAGATCCAATCGAAGCATTAACAGTCGAATAGTCAAGAGCTTGTAAAGCGTAGGTTCTACATTTCGAACACAACAAATCGAGCGAAAGCGTTTGTATTAAAGAAGTTTGCCAGAATCCGGAAGCGGAGCGTACGACTGTACGTGAGAACCGGAAGTCTGGCAAACTTCTTCAATGCGAACACTTGTCACCGATTTATTTTGCGTATGCCGCAGTCACACGTTTAATGCCCCCCATGTAAGGTTGAAGCACTTTTGGAATTTGCACTGAGCCATCTTCTTCTTGATAATTTTCCAAGATCGCAGCTACCGTCCGCCCAATGGCAAGTCCAGAACCATTTAATGTGTGGACATACTCAGGTTTTGCATTGGCTTCTCTACGAAAACGAATATTGGCTCTCCGTGCTTGGAAAGCTTCAAAATTACTACATGAAGAAATTTCGCGATACGCGCCGTAACTTGGTATCCATACCTCTAAGTCGTATTTTTTTGCTGCGGTAAAGCCTAAATCAGCCGTACACATACTAAGTACACGATAAGGAAGTTCTAAGCGGCGTAAGACTTCTTCAGCGTTAGCTGTTAATGCTTCTAGCGCTTGATAAGATTCTTCTGGCTTAACAAACTGGACTAATTCGACTTTATTGAATTGATGCTGTCTGATTAATCCACGCGTATCTCGACCAGCTGAACCCGCCTCAGAACGAAAACACGCACTAAACGCAGTATATTTACGCGGCAAGTCTTCTGCTTTTAAAATGTCATCACGATGATAATTTGTTACTGGGACTTCCGCTGTTGGAATTAAGAAATAATCTTCTTTTTCAATAAGAAAAGCATCTTCTTCAAATTTAGGTAATTGTCCTGTTCCTGTCATACTTGTGCGATTTACTAGATAAGGAGGTAACATTTCTTCATACTGATGTTCTGTCGCATGTAAATCCATCATGAAATTGAGCAAGGCACGCTCTAACCGTGCACCCAACTTTTTATAGAAAACAAAGCGACTGCCAGTAACTTTAGCAGCGTTCTCAAAATCTAAAATATCAAGCGCTTTTCCTAAATCCCAATGTGGTTTTGGCTCAAAGTCAAAATGACGAACTTCTCCCCATTTGCGAATCTCAATATTATCATCTTCAGAATCACCTATTGGCGTCGATTCATGCGGAATATTTGGAATTGACATCAAAATTTGCTCTAGTTTTTCATCAATTTCTTTTAATTCTAAATCAAGCGCCTTAATTTTATCGCCAACAACGCGCATTTCTTCAATTTTTGCCTCTGCACTTTGTTTATTTCTTTTAAGCTCTGCAATTTCGGCTGAAACTTCATTCCGCTCGCTTTTTAAGTTTTCTGATTCTAAAATCAATGTTCTTCTCCGTTTATCAAGCTCACCAAATTTCTCAAACTCACCTAAATCTTCCCCACGATGAGTGAGCTTAGCTTTTACTTCTTCAAACTGATTTCTTAGTAATTTAACATCTAACATAATTTCTTCCTCCTTTATAAATTAAAAAACTCCCGCCTCTTCTCTTTTGTAGAGAAGGGACGGAAGTTAACCGCGTTGCCACCCTAAATTGAGACCACTAAGGGTCTCCAGCTTCATTTTGATTTAACGGCTCTAACCGGAATAGCTTCGTCACTATTCACTCCAAGATGGATTCATAAAGCTCTTTCGCAGATTCGCACCACCCATCTGCTCTCTTTTAGAAAGATCTCTTTATTACTAGTTCTCATCAACGCTTTCCTTTGTTTAATTACTTGTATTCTAACTTATGTTGCCACATTTGACAAGCATTTTTTGCTAAGCTTGTTAAAATAAAGATTATCTGCTATAAAAGAAATAAGTAGGTTAAAAGGGGGATTTCACAAAATGATTTTATTAATTGACCATCATGATTCTTTTACGTACAACCTCTATCAATATTTTTTAGAGCTAGGGACGAATGTTGACGTTGTTTATCCTGAAAAACTCGCTCATATTACGAACTTTTCATATTATAAAGGCATTGTTTTATCCCCAGGGCCCGGTTCTCCTGAAACGAAAAAAGAAACGCTTGCCTTTTTAGCTAAAATTCCTACTGATATGCCAATCCTTGGAATTTGCTTAGGTCACCAGATCATCGCTTATCATTTTGGTGGAAAGATAATCAAAGCACCTGCCCCATTTCACGGTAAAACAAGTGAAGTGATGACTTATCCTAGCAAATTATTCCAAGATATCCCCAAAAAAATTACCGTCACGCGCTATCATTCGCTTATTGTTCCACGTGAAACATTACCTAATAATTTATTGATTACTGCAGAAACAGATAACCAGTTGATCATGGCATTAGAACACCGTTTTTTACCAATTATGAGCGTTCAATTTCATCCAGAAGCGATCCTTTCAACCTATGGCCATCAAATCTTAGCTAATTTTTTACAATTTGCTGAAGGGAGAAACAGATAATGAGCCTGTTACAATTTGATTTTGAAGGTATTTCAAAGCGTTTCACTAAACCAATTGAGATTTTACAAACACATTCACTTGCAGAAATTCCAGCCATTTTCGCCCGAGCCGAAGCAGCAAAGGCATCAGGCAAATATATCGCTGGTTATGTTAGCTACGAAGCCGCTCCTGCTTTTAATATAAAAATGAAAACATACGAAAATACAAGTTTACCACTTGTCTGGTTTGGCATTTATGACCGTTATGAGAGCGGAATAAATCTTCCTGCTGATAGCTACCCTTTTTCATTTCAATTTGATACCACTTTTGCTGATTATCAAACTGCCATAAATGAGATAAAGCAACAAATTGCCTGTGGAAATACCTACCAAGTAAACTACACGATCCGCTTAAACACAGAGTATCCCAGCCATGCTAATTGGGCGGGCTATTATCAGCAATTAAAACAAATCAGTGATGTTCCATATTCGGCCTTGCTCGACTTAGATGACTATCAAATTTTATCAGCTTCCCCAGAGTTATTTTTCAAAGCAAGCCAACGTGAAATAACCGTTCGCCCAATGAAAGGTACAGCGACACGCGGACAAACTGAACAAGAAGACAATGAATACTTTCACTGGTTGCAAAATGATCCAAAAAACCGCGCTGAAAACGTCATGATCGTTGACTTACTGAGAAATGATTTAGGACGAATTGCTGTTCCCGGAAGCGTGAAAGTCACCAAACTTTGTGAGCTTGAAGCTTATCCAACGGTTTGGCAAATGACATCTACTATTCGTGCTACGATAAAAAAAGAGATTTCATTATTTAAGTATTTTCAAGCGCTTTTCCCGTGCGGTTCGATTACTGGCGCTCCAAAAATCAGTACAATGAATGTGATTAAAGATTTAGAAACAAGCCCTCGTGAAGTTTATTGCGGTGCCATTGGCTATATTACACCTAATGATGAGATGATCTTTAGCGTGCCTATTCGGACACTTATAGCTGATAAAAGAAAACAAACTGTTACGTATGGCGTTGGTGGAGGAATTGTCTGGGACTCCACCGCAAATAAAGAATATCAAGAAGTACACGCTAAAAAAGCTGTCCTAAATAATGCCTTCCCTGAGTTTGGCTTAATCGAAAGCATGCGTTTAGAAAATGGTGAAATTAAGCGCCAATCCTTGCACAACCAACGCTTGAAGAAAAGTGCTCAGCATTTTAATTTTCATTTTTCAGAGCATGAGATTCAAACAGCTTGGGAAAAGATAGCCAAAAAACACCCAACCAATTGTTTCAAACTCCGTAGTGTGTTATCCAAAGATGGAAGTTTACAGCTTAATGTAAATCCTATTGCTTCAAAAAATGATGTGCAAAGCTTTGAACTTGCTGATCATCCTATAGCTGAGCACCAATTTTTAGCACACAAAACTACAAAAAGAGATTTCTACGAATCCTGCCGTAAATCACATACTGATGAAACATTGCTTTTTAATACACGTGGTGAAATAACTGAATTTATAAATGGAAATATTATGATCGAACAAGATGGCGACTACTTCACTCCACCTCTTTCAGTTGGAATTTTACCTGGAGTCTTTCGGCAAGAATTGCTTAAAACAAAGCGTTTACAAGAAAAAATAATAACAACTACTGACCTAAAAAAAGCCAAATCCATCTGGCTACTTAATAGCGTACGGGAGTTTGTTCAAATGAAAATGTTGGATTAACAAACTCCCTCTTACGAAAAATATGCTATACTTTAAGGTACAGCACTTTATTTTTTTAAATCATTTTGAAAGCGTTTTAATTAATACGCTATTGAAAAGGGAGAGAATCAAATGAAGAATATTTCAAAAATGTTGTGCAGTTCTCTAGTTTTGTCTGTAAGCCTTGTACTTCCAACATCTGTTTTTGCAGAAACCACAAATTCTGGCGAAAAAACGAACACTATCTCACAAGAACTTCCAGAGCCGGAAAAAGCAAACAAAACCACAGCCACAGCCAAACTACAAAATCAAGAAGCTAAACCGCTAGCTACAGCCAAAACAAACCTAAGAATAGAAATCAAGACCAAAGTAAATCCAGCTCTTTTTGTTAACGCTGAAGCGGGTGTAAAATTAACTTTCAAAACAAAACCAATCGTCTCTTCATTAGGAAGACAAAACGTGACTATTCTAGCAATTAATGCGACAAGATCTGAAGAAATCACAGTGAACTATGCTGTCCAAGATACACAAAAACCTAAGATCAAACTGATTGATAAAGTAAATATTCTCAGCTTAGGCGAAGAAAGGTATGCCGGCGAATTTGTTAATGTAAGCGACAATTCAGATAACTATGATATCTTCTTTGCTCATCGAGAACCACATCTTGATACATCTAAAGTCGGCAAATTCTCAGTAGATATCATTGTTCGTGATAAATCAGGGAATGAAACAGAGATAACACTCAACTATGAAGTGATAGACGAGACAGACTTTCTGGATTTGGAATTTAATTATTCTGCCCCAACAATTGACAAAGCCAAATCTACAGCTACTAACATCTATGGTAAAACCCGCCCTAATACTGTCGTTGCTGTTATTCATGCTAAGAGTGAAAAACTGCTAGCCAAAACGCTTGCCACTGATAATGGGAACTTTCATCTTAACTTAAAAAGAAAACCTTTGAAAAAAAAGCAGCTCGTTTATATCCAAAGTATCGATCTAGAACAGGAAGAAATTAGTGCGATCGCTGAGTATTCGTATAATGGCAAAAATGCTACAGCTAAACGCCCAACAACAAACAAAGTTACCACAGCGTCATTTAAAAAAAAGCCAACATTTACCCAACTCCCTAAAACTGGAGATCGCCATCATCCAGAGAGTATAGGCCTTGGCCTCCTTGTAACAGCTCTTTACTTAAAAAAGCGTAGTTGACCGAAGCAGTGGCGAGTTGACTTGCCACTATTTTCTTTGAAAAATTTCATAAAAACTCCATCTTTTTCAGCTATAATTAGCTAGAAAGTTAATAAACAAATAAAAAATTCTTCGTTTGCCAGGTGCTAATTCCTGAAAAACAAAGAATTTAATTTTTTTCTTTTACTTAACTTTTGCAGGATTTCCCATGACCACACTTCCTGCTTCCACATCCTTTGTCACTACACTTCCAGCGCCAACTATCACTTGATCAGCGACTTTAATTTGCGGTAGTAAAACACTTCCAGCACCAATAAAACTTAAATTGCCAACTTGCGATCCGCCAGTAAGCGTAGCATTCGGTGCCACGTGAGCAAAACGGCCCAGCTTACAATCATGTTCAACAACTGCTCTTGTGTTAACAATCACTTGACTACTTAAACAAGAACCATATTGTACAACTGCTCCAGCCATGATTAACGTTCCTGGATAAAGCTCCACACTTTGATCAACCGTAGCAGAAGGGTGCATAATAATGGCATACTTATTCTCAGGGCAACCTAGGAATTGAACTTTTTGGTGACGCACGTTATTATCCCCGATTGCGATAAAAAATAAAGTTGTTTGATCTGTTAAATATGGACTTTTTCCATCAATCTGCTTATAGACGATATTTTGCTCGCAAAAAGATTCCGTATATTTATCATCCCAGATTTCAATTATATTATATTTATCCGCAGCTTTTATAATGCTTTGCACAACTTTACTATGCCCACCATCGCCTATTATAATTAAATTTTTCATATTTTCCTTTCTAAACCATACAAATGAATTTTTCGTTACTATTTATCATACATGATTCGTTAAAAATGAGCAACTGTTGCTTTAAGATAAATTGGGCTTTTTATCCTAAAAAAAGAGATATAAGCGATCAATTTAATATAAATAAATTTTACATTTTAAAACAGGAAACAAGCATCCAAAAAACAATAAACACATTTTTATACTTTCTTATAAAATTTTGTTACTATAAAAGCAGTTATTTAAGTAGGAGGGAATTTGAAATGAAAAAAGGTTTTACGCTTTTTCTAACTATGATCCTCACACTAGCAATGATTCTACTACCTGATGTTTCAGCAAAAGCAGCAACAGATTATGGTTCAGAATTTTTCAATATGGTTAGTTTACAAAACAACGCCGGGAAAGAAACAAATACGTTCAAAAAAACAGATCGCGTTAAGGTAAGTTATAATTGGGCAATTAATCAACAAGTACACAGTGGTGAAACAATGACACTTCAGCTTCCTGAACAGCTTAAATTGGCCAATTCAACACCTTTTTCACTACAAGATGAAAACGGAAATGTAGTAGCAACTGTTACCCCAGACCAAGCAACTGGAAAAGTTACCATCACTTTCACAGATTTTGTTGAAACCCATACAAATATCCATGGAACCTTATTTTTTTGGACAACTTTTGATCAAACAAAAATTAAACTAGATCAAGAAAATAAAATTTCACTACCAGTAAATGGTGGCTATGATGTTAAAAACGTCCTTATCAAAAATACAAATTCTAACGGTGGGAATGGCCAAAATCCAACTTTAGTCCATAAATCTGGGCGTATAGATAGTAAAAATCCATACTTAATCAACTGGACGGTAACAGTAAACAATGCCCTAGTTGAAATTGATAATGCTTATTTAGTAGACACGCTTGGCGCAGGACATAAATTAATTAATCCTGTTCACATCAAATATCGCAATGCAAATAAAAAAACAATTTCCGAAAAAGATGAAACAGTAACAGTAAACAATCAAGCCTTTCAACTTCATTTAGGTACGCTTATTGATCAATCTGTCGTCATCACTTATCAAACAAAAATAGACGGTAATCACTTTAGCTACCGCAACAATGCAACGCTCCATTCCGATAATATTAAACCAGAATCACGCAATGCAACCGTCAATGATTACATTCATGGTGGACACGGTCGAGGAGAAAGTCACCCCTCGCCTCCTCTTGCAGCTGAGCCAGCAACGCATTCCCATGATGAAGATCAAAACGAAGATGTGCCAGGTCTTTCTGCTGCAGAAGCCATCATAACTGGAGAAGAGCCCCCAACTGATACCGTTATTGAAGATGATCAAAAAATATATTACTATACCGTACACAAAGGCGATACACTAAACATTATCGCCCAAGCTTTTAAAACAACAACAACACAAATTGTAAAATGGAATCATTTAAACACAGAAAAAGTTTATGTTGGGCAAAAATTAATCGTTCGCATCGAACCCATACTTCCACAAACAGGCGATTCTAGCGATACTGGCATCCTTTTTGCCGGGTTTGCACTTTTAGGTTTGAGTGGTTGGTTTTTTAGACGTTTTTAATTGGTAATCTTTGTGTCTCGCGATCAATTTTTAGCTTACAAAAAAACAAGCTTTCAAAAATCAAAATGCTGATTTTTGAAAACTTGTTTTTTGAATAATCATTTACTTTTTTTAATAAATCAAATCCCGCTTATCATATCTGCTTTCGTTTCTGGTGCATGGTTAATGTTAAATACTGCTCCAGAACTTGGATGAACTACCCCACGGATTTTTAATGTTGGGTTTGAGTTTTTAGCTGTTGTACGTGCGATATTTGTTGTAGAGTTAGGTAACAATTCGAAGCTACCAGCATGGCCCAGACGGAATAGCTCTCTTGTTGTGTTTACTTTCAATTTAGCTTTTTCGCCTACAGTAATATCAAGCGGACGAGCTACACTGTTATCTACATAAAATAATGTATCATAAGCAACATCAAAGGACACATCTGCATTATCTTTTATTTTTAGATAAGGTGTTGAATCGTTACCTAAACCAAACCAAAATGTGCTATCTACTGTCCCTTTATGTTCAACGTCTAGCTTGCCTCCAATTTGCACGCCTAACCCTTCTACAAATTCTTGAGCTCTATCAGTATCTGGTAATACTTCAGCAATTTTCACTTTAGATACGCCAGAGAAATTAGCAAAGCCATGTACATTATGAACTAATTGTGGGCCTTCATAATTGACGTTTTCATAGTTTAAAGTTACACCTTTCACATGATCATCAACATTTACAGGTCCATAAAAGTTTTTACCAACAATGTTTATATTTTTTAATGAAACTTCTTTGACAGCATTATTAGTATCGACGTAAATCGTACCATGAACACCTCTAGATTTTTCAGTAAGTTTATTTCCTTGCCCGTTAATTACGACACTTTGTTTCTTTGGATTGATTTTGATTCCAGAATCAAGTGAAATATCTTGCGCTAAAAAGATATTGGTCACATTATTATCTTCTTCAAGCGCTGTTTTTAACTCTTTAAAATCTTTTACAGTCGCATCTAAACCTGCTGCCTTTGTTGAATGTTGACTTGCACTTTTCCCTGTTTCAGCCGGTACAGCATAAAAGCCTCCCAAAGCTAAAACTCCTACTAAGATTACTGCTGCTACTTTTTTCATCGTTATTTCCCTCCATTTTATCATTGTTATTACTCTACGCTACTACATGCAAAATAAATGTGTACAGGATATCTGTCTTATTTTAGGATGTGATGCGTCTTTTAAGCCCAATTTTTAGTCAAACGAAGTAGACTCTGTTTATAAAGGAGCAAGGATTAACTTTTTAGAATATAACTAAAAATCGAGTTAAAATTGTCTGTAAAATCAATTTATTTTTTTAAAAAAACCTTATTGTTCTTTCAAAAGAAGTTCTGCCAACCGAATAATACGACAAATTATAAATCCCTCGTTTATTTTTTATAGCATCCAAAGATTTTATTTTTCATTGATCTCGTTTTAAAGTTAAATATTGTCTCCTTTTACCTATCACTAGCTCCTCTCGTTGTTTTTATTCCTTGCTATCTTTATTTCTACTTCTTAATTTTATTGTATAAAGTTAGCACCTAAATGTCAATGATTACAGGTTTTATAAACCTAGCTATCCCAAGGCTTTTAAGCTTTTTTAAAACAAATATTTAACTTTTTTATAAATAAATACATATTTTTATCGATATATTTCGCATTATTGTTAAATTTATTTACAATCTAATCTATTGAATTTTTTCCTACAAAAACTAGCATTAATAGGTAAAATAAATTTGGATATATTAAAATCAGTGAGCATCGGAGATTCTCCTAGACTCACTGATCTTAAAATTAAATGCTTTCAATAACATCTTCTGTCGTTACTATTTTCGCATACTCAGGAAAATGCTGTTCAATATATTGATAGTGATCAGCTGAGCTCTTTGAACTCATTGCATCCTCAATTATAATCAATTGATAACCAGCTTGATGCGCATCATCTGCGGTTGCTGCAACTCCATTAGAAGTAACGACACCTGATAGAAAAATGGTTTCAACGCCTTCTTTTTGCAGCCAATCTTTCAATTCTACAATTGACATAGCGCTTGGTTCGTATTTCATAAATGTTTCAACCTTGTCTGTTTTCAAAAAAACCTCAAGCTCTGGAACAATCGTGCTAAAAATTGCTCTTTCTTCCTCCGTAAAATTAGGCCTACCCACAGTTACAAGTGCTACTGGAAGTTTATTTTCAGAAAAAACTTGCGCAAGGTCAACGTTTCGCCTAATGATATCTTCAACTGTATAAGGCTCCAAATTTGGATTTCGCGCAAAAATACCAGATTGTAAATCAATCATTACTAGTGCTGCTTTTTTAAAAACTTCCCTAGATAATTTAGTCATGATTTCCCTACTTCCTTTCAAGTGCCAGCGATTGCTTTTATCATAACATATCCTGGAAGCGATGTTTAAATATCTAGTCTGGATCTTTGGGCTATTCTTCTATTTGCATAAATCCCCCAAAAAAGTAAGCTGCAAAAGCTAAACCAAAAGGAAAAATGTTGGATGAATGTGCCGGTAAAGACCACTTTTAAGTCACCTGAACCTTGCACAACACAACTAACCTGGCCTCTGATAGGATGAATCGGAATGTTTTTTCCATTTTGTTGAATGGTATAACCTTTATAGTAAAGAAGAGGGAAAATAATGCTAGCATTTTGCGCATCTTGATAATGAACTTGATACCCTTGCGTTATTCTTTTTTGATTTGATAGGTTTACTTTTCCTAATGTTTCAATTTGTTTCGTAGCAGCAATTGAAGAAAGAGAAGCATTTTCTGGTAGATATTCTTGTCCTGCACCCAGATCATTGGGATGTGCTTCTATCTCTTTTTGTACGGAAACTAGCTTTAATTGGCCAATTGTACTTTGATGATATGCACTGACAACTGGAACAAGTTGTAAAAAGAACGCGCAGACTGCAAGGAATACGAGCGCATGTAGATGAAAGAACTTAGGAATGTTTTCGACCACTTTTTCCCAATTTAAGCCGACTAAAAAACATGCAAGAACGGTTATCATTAAATTAAGTCGCCAAGGAAACTGCAAGATGTCCAAGAACGATAGCGATTTCCAAGGAAAAAGCTGCGTTGTCATGACAAGCAAAAGCCCCATCAATAATAGACAATGCCATTCAAACCGGCTCCCTCTGCGTCGCTTTATTAACGCAATGCTAAAAATAAGAATGCCAAGGAAAAGCAATATCCCCACACCTGCATTTTGTCCAGTTAAACTTTCAATAAAAGAGGAAAAACTATACGCAGCTGAATCAGGCGTAATAAAAGAATGAATTTGGAAAAGAAAACGCTGCGAAGTCCATTGTTCTAGCAAGGGCATCCAAATCAATGCACTGATACATAATGTGCTTACTCCGGCTGCAAGTAACAAAAGAAACGCTTTTTTCTTCGCTCCTTTTTGACAAATGAAACAAAACAAGAAAAAGAGAATCACAAAAGCTCCCATCATCACAGACAAAATATGTGAAGCGATTAAACCCAACATTCCCCAAATAAGAGGGGAAGCTTTCCTCTCTTTTTGATAAAACAATGTATAGATACCGTATAACACAATAGGAAAGAAAATAAACGAGAGCACTTCCCCTAGTGCTGCTCGTTGAAAAGTATCTACTAATTTATAAGAGGATGAAATATACAATATGCCACTTAATATCGCCGCAAACCGATTGCCGGATAAACGTAATATGACACCATACATGCTATAAAAAGACCCTAACCCGACTAAAATTAACCAGCACTTATAAGCAACCGCAAATGAAACGCCTAAGTTTAATGCATAAGCAAATGGATAGAGGAACCATTCTGGATAAAACCAATTCACGCCATAACCGTAACCATTTAGAAAATATTGGTTAATATAAAACGGGAATGTCGCGTGTGCAATCGCATCTTTAAGCCCCATGATCCGATTGATATGAAAATATAAATCATCTCCTATACGGATATCTGTTGTGCCCCAAAAAATATAAATTTGTAGATATAAAATCAAACAGATAAAGAAAAAGAGGATGGCTGAACGTAACAATACAAATCGTCTGGCTTTAATTGCTGCTAGGAACTTTGAATAAATCATGTTTAGCGAATCCTTTCCCTTCTAGAATATCATATTGAAATAGCTTTAATTCTTGAAGCTTTTCTTTCGCATCCCGTGATAACTCTTCAGCTTTGACGGTGTTATTTTTAGAATCGACGTATACACCAGAATCAAAGGCTGGTATTTCTGCTCTCAAGCTTTCAAGGAATGCTTGATAAACAGTTAATTTGCTGTTTGTTAATTTTTTTAACTCATTCCCAAAATAAATTGGGCTTGTTGTTTTAAGGTTTCCTTTGACATGTTTTTTATTATCATAAATGAAAAGTTCTGTTTCGTGCATTTTTCGAGGCCCATTGATATTTTGAGTATAGCCATCATAGTATCCAGGTAAATGATCTCCCCAAAAAACAACAATAACTTCTTTTGAAAGTTGATTTAACTGCTGAATGAAAGGTTTTAACGCCGTATCTGTTTGGTGAATTCCTTCTGCATAGTTACTAGCTTCAGTATTTACTTGCCCATTGATACTAACAGGAATTACTTGGTTATATTTATTCCAATAAGGCATATGATTTTGCATAGTGACAAGATGAATAAAATTAGGGCTTGTTGTACTTTGCAGCTGAAGAAGTGCTTGTTGATAAGCAAAGCTATCAGAAGCATATTCGCTATTATCAAGATGCTCTGACCCTTTCATTTGCTTGTCGCTAAGAAAAGATTGAAAACCTAAATTAGGATAGGCTTCCATTCGTTTATACATCGATGTATTGTAAGGATGGATTGCCGTTGTTGTATAATCATTTTCATCAAATTCATGGACAATAGAAGGGAAGTTCGCCATAGAAGAAACAAACGTCTGATAAGGCACAATAGAAGGATCTTTAAAAAGACTCATAGAAAACCCTGTTAGCGCCTCGAATTCAATGTTAGCAGTTCCTCCCCCATAACCAGCAGATAACACTTTACCACCGATATTATTTTGCTCGATATCCTGTGTGTAAGGTATCAGGTTTTGTGGTGCTGTTACACCGCTTAAGCGTAGTGGGTTACTAAAGCTTTCACTCATAACAAAGATAACATTATCATTTTGAAAGTTATTAAACGTTCGCTTCTGATTTAAATTCTCTGCCACTTTTTGGTATTTTTTAACCAGTTGCTGCATCGTTTGACGAGAGTAATTCGCTGGTTTTTCCATGCTTTTTTTAGGCATATTGTATAAAAACCCTGGCAAATAACCATTTGCTTTATAATTTCCTTCCTGATGAACCGGATTCCAGTCAATAATAACATCATCGACTATTTTTTGTAGGACGGACGTACTTGAATTAAACGTATAACTTTGCCATACCATTCCGGCTAATAAAAGCAACGCACATCCTTTTAGAATAAGCTTAGAACGCAAGGACAAATGCTTGTTTGCTTTTACTCGAAAATCCAGAAAAACTCCGCAAGCGATTAAAACAAGTGTAATAATGATTAACAAAATAAGGATTTTGGCAGATACAAAATGACTTAAATCTCCTACTTGATCCCCCATAGTAAAATCGGATGGAAAAAGCGGCTCTAAGCGATACGAAAATTTAGTAGCGCCAATCCAAATAAGCCAAACAAAACTGACTACCCACACTGCAAAAAGTGTAAAGAAATAAGGAACTATTAAATAGAGTAATAGAAATAAAATTTCTAAGAACAACAGACTAAAAAGCGTGGAAAGTAAATGATCAAAAGCAAAAATCTGAAAAGCAGATATCCTTTCGTTTGGATAAATGCTAGCTGTTAACAAAAGATATAAAATGATGTTTCCTATACTACTTCCCACAACTTTTAAAACTGTTGACTTCATCTTTTTTTCCTTCTCCTCTTCCAATAAAAATAGAAAGCTAGTAATCCTACCACGCTTAGCCCACTTATGATACTACCTAGCATAAGACCAGGCGGACGATAATAGCCTTTCAACGTCCCTTTTCCTTGAGGTAATTCTAAGGTAGTTAAATCACTTAAGACGCGTTTTGCCTTAACAGGTTTGCCGTTCCATGTGTAATGCCATCCTTGATCAAAAGGAATTCTAAGCACAGGAGTTTTATTCGGCAATACATCCCAAGTGCCTTCAAAAGAGCTCAAGCCCTTGCTTTTAATTTTTAAATCATTTTTTGCTTCGCGTTTTTCTACGGCTTCCCAGGCTTTTGTATCAATCGTTAAAATCTTTAAGCCATAAACTGGGAACTGTTGATCCCCGTCCCACTGGATTGTAATTTTATTTTCCCCATTTAGAATTCGTTTCCAGAATCCATGCGCTTGGATTTTCACTTGGGTAGATAAATTATAAGTAATTTTATCCAATGAATAAGGAGATGAAAAAGAAATATAGGAGATTGTATCTTTTGATTGTTTGGGTAGTTGATAAGTTAAAGTAGCTTGGCTAGTTCCTTCTTTTTTAGTATATGCTTGCTGACTTTCATCTAGCGTTGCATTTTTTTGAAGTAACTTAGGCGTAGTTGTGCGAGCAACTTTATCAGGTTGTTCTCCCATTAATTTAATAATCTGTTCTTGCGCATCGCCCCACTCTGGCGTTACTTCTTGTGAAGCCAATTGCATACCAAGTGCACGCGTTGTTTTTGCAGCATAAATAGAAACATCCCCTACATTCACGACTTTCTGTGCATTAGGTATCCTTTCATTATACATATAGGTAGCTTGCATATAACGATTAACACCTAAGAAATCATTTGAAAGTAATGTGCCACTATCCGCTTTAGATGCTACACGTGTTGTCTCAAATCCCATATTCTGTAACATGCTACCATAATCTTTACTTTGCATTGATGTAAAACCACCAACAGAAGGAAAACCATAAAATAAGTTGTCTGTTGTAAAAATATGATACGTTGATTGATACTTATCAAACGGCTCTCTCTTTGCTTCATCTTGGCGCAAAGCTTGTAAAACATTAGGATTAGGGTTAGATTCTTGATGTTGGTCTGAATAATATGTCGGAAAAGCAGAGATTTCCCCCATTTTATGACTCATCAGCCATGCATTTGTTGTGCAGTCGATAAGTATCGTACCCAATAATAAAAAGGCAAAGAGTTTCTTTTTATCTTCTAGCAACCATAAATAAATGAAAAGCGTTAAAAGAAGAAGTAAACCTTGGTTTCCTCCCCACAACCAAAACGATATGGATGATAAACTTAAAGTAAGGATCACCCAAAGTAAAGAGATACAACCAAAACTTAGCCAAATCCACTTCATATCTTTTTTTTCAATACACTTAAGTACCTCAACGGCAATCAGAATGAGACAAAAGCTAAAAATAAAACTAAAGCGATACGGAAATCCTGTAGGCTTGCTAAATCCTTGCCAAACTAATCCCAGAGGTTCATAGCATAAGCTAAACCCTACAATTAGAAGTAGACTCCCATAACTAACTTTTTGCTGCCATTTGATTGCTTTCATACAGAAAAAAGGAATGACTAAAAGAAAACAAAAAAGACCTGCATAAATAAAGGGATAAATATCATCAGAGATCACATTTGTTGGATAATAAACACCATTAAATAACTTCGCTATGACTTTAAATGGATTTAACCAATCGGCAAGGAGCGGCGCATGACTTGTAGAAGCCTTCTGAAGTTGAATAACAGTAGGCATTAATAGAAAAGCACTTAATCCCAAGGCAATTAAATTCATCCAAACAAAGCGAAGTAATACTTCAACATTTCTCTTTTCCTTTTGCCAAAATTGGGTTAAAAAGTAGAGAAGCATGAATAAACCTACCATATAAGCCATATAAAAATTGGCGAGTAGTAATAGCGTAAGACAAATGATATAGAGGAAACTGATTTTTTTCTTATTTAGTAAATCAAGTAATCCAATAAAAATAAGTGGCAAGTAGACAAAGGCATCTAACCAAAGAATATTGAAATAGTAACCTATGACCATCCCACATAAAGCAAAACTTGTACTAAGCGCAAGATTCATAAGAACTTGCGCAGGATTTATTTTTCTTACAAGTAAATAAGTTGTTAGACCGGTTGCTCCTATTTTCAAGAAAAGAAGCGTAACGATCCCAAAATAGAGTTGATGGGGGAAAAATAATAGAACCAAATTAAATAGACTCCCCAAATAGTATCCCATGTTACCAATCATATTACTTCCGCCCAAAAAGTCCCAGCTAAAAAACGGCGATTGTTTTAGCGAAAAAAGGTGTTGATAGTATGAAAAAAAAGAACGATATTGCTGTTTTAAATCAGATACTAACAAACTTTTATCGGAAATGGGGTAAAAACCCATCCAACTATACCAAATTAAAAGTAATACTACCGGAATAAGAAAAGCTATAAGGAGCTTTAGCCCTAATTGTCTATTTTCCTTCCACATTTGTCGCATGCTTTTTCCTCCATTTTCGTTCTTGATATAACCAACTTAAAATAACTAAAATAAGAAGAATGAATAAGAGTCCAGTGTAGATATACCATTGTGTGAGTCCTGCATTGTGTTTTGTTTTCGCTGATGACGAATGACTTTTTGGATTGTCATTTTGGTACGCAGTTACTTTCTGTAATACGCCATGCACAACCCAGCGTTTATTTGTAGACGAGCTTGTATCACAAGTAATGAGTGTAATCTCTTTTTGCTTATGATCCTGAACAGCTTGCCAATCTGTATCAGTGATTGTTTTTTTCTGATCTACGCGATAAGTATAGACTTTATTTAGATCTGTTATTTCAACAATATCTCCCAATTTAACTTTTCCTAAAGGACTGAATAAAGCTTGAGGTCTACGAATATGATGGCCAAAAAGCACATAATTATTCATGCCTCCCATTTTTTGTGTCTTTTTAAAGGTGGTTGCTCCGTACCATAAATTTTCATCTGTAGTACTGGATAAAATGGATAAATCAATCCCTACTTTAGGCACTGTTACATATCCTATAATTTGTTTTTTTACGGCATCCGGTATTTGGATTGCTCGCAAGCTATCTGTAAAAGAAGGAGGATGGATCGTTTTATCATTTTGAAAAGTTTTCTGTTCCTGATTTTGCTTGATATCTTGTTTAGATACGGATAGGTTATTGATATTACTTTCTGCATAACCTAATAAAATTTGTTTTGCTGGTAAGGTTAATCCGTAGAGGATCGCTAATAACAGCAGTAAAAAACCTAAACGTTTTGACCAGATTGACATGGGTAAACCTCCTTTGTTTAATACAAGAACAAAGGGATAGCTAATCTCTATCCCTTTGTCTACTATCTATTTTTACGCAATCTTTTTCTTACGACGACGAACCAGATAAAGCCCAGTTGAAACAAGAGAAGTTATGACTAACCAAGGTAAATCAGTATCTCCTGTATGCGGTAATACATGTGCTGGTTGCGGTTTTGGTGTTGCTTGTTTTTCAGGTGGTGTGACGGATCCACTGGTTGAGATATCTTGTGACGTATGATCTGGATTCATTCCACTCGCATCCGCAATATTCACAAGGCTCTTTCCTATGGCATCTTTAGTTATCTTCGCTTCAAACGTCAACGCCACTTTTTCGCCACCGGCAATATTTCCAACATTTACTTTTAACTTTTGTGTTGAAGTATCATATACATCGCTTGCTTTGAGTATTGCTTTTGTGCCATCTACTTTTGTTAACACAATCTTACTTGGGGTACTTAAACCTACTGGCAGCTTATCACTAATAGTGACATCGCTCCACAAGGATCCTGGTTCTTTGTTCCCTGCTTCAATCGTGTATTTCAAGGTGTCTCCTATAGCGGTTTTACCATCTTGACGGGTTAAGTTATCCACAGTTTTGTGCTCGTATACGTCAGGGATGGTTGGAACTATTAGCCCATTCGCAGACCCCTTTGCTGTTACATTTGCCTCGCTACCAGCAGTACTATTTGGATCTGGATTGTTACCTGTGGCTTCGGCCACGTTGACTAAACTTTGGCCTACTGCTTCTGGAGTAACTGTGGCTTCAAAGCTTACTGTGGCTTTTTCACCACCGGCAATATCTCCGATATCCACACGGATGGTCCGACTGGCTGGATCGTACACGTCTTCAGCCTTCAAGTTAGTCGTTGTACCATCTGCCTTTGTTAGAATGATGTTCGTTGGAGCACTTAATCCTTTTGGCAACACGTCTTTCTCGCTAACATTTTGCCATAAAGAACCCGCTTTTTTATTCCCTGCTTCTATGGTGTATTTCAAAGTGTCTCCGACTACCGTTCCACTTTGACGGGTTTCGTTATCCACCGTTTTATTTAGGTAGGCTTCTGGGTTTGTTGGTTTTATTGGTTCATTTCCACCAGAGCCATTTACTGAACCATAAGCCGTGGCTGTGGCCTCGCTACCAGCAGTACTATTTGGATCTGGATTGTTACCTGTGGCTTCGGCCACGTTGACTAAACTTTGGCCTACTGCTTCTGGAGTAACTGTGGCTTCAAAGCTTACTGTGGCTTTTTCACCACCGGCAATATCTCCGATATCCACACGGATGGTCCGACTGGCTGGATCGTACACGTCTTCAGCCTTCAAGTTAGTCGTTGTGCCATCTGCCTTTGTTAGAATGATGTTCGTTGGAGCACTTAATCCTTTTGGCAACACGTCTTTCTCGCTAACATTTTGCCATAAAGAACCCGCTTTTTTATTCCCTGCTTCTATGGTGTATTTCAAAGTGTCTCCGACTACCGTTCCACTTTGACGGGTTTCGTTATCCACCGTTTTATTTAGGTAGGCTTCTGGGTTTGTTGGTTTTATTGGTTCATTTCCACCAGAGCCATTTACTGAACCATAAGCCGTGGCTGTGGCCTCGCTACCAGCAGTACTATTTGGATCTGGATTGTTACCTGTGGCTTCGGCCACGTTGACTAAACTTTGGCCTACTGCTTCTGGAGTAACTGTGGCTTCAAAGCTTACTGTGGCTTTTTCACCACCGGCAATATCTCCGATATCCACACGGATGGTCCGACTGGCTGGATCGTACACGTCTTCAGCCTTCAAGTTAGTCGTTGTACCATCTGCCTTTGTTAGAATGATGTTCGTTGGAGCACTTAATCCTTTTGGCAACACGTCTTTCTCGCTAACATTTTGCCATAAAGAACCCGCTTTTTTATTCCCTGCTTCTATGGTGTATTTCAAAGTGTCTCCGACTACCGTTCCACTTTGACGGGTTTCGTTATCCACCGTTTTATTTAGGTAGGCTTCTGGGTTTGTTGGTTTTATTGGTTCATTTCCACCAGAGCCATTTACTGAACCATAAGCCGTGGCTGTGGCCTCGCTACCAGCAGTACTATTTGGATCTGGATTGTTACCTGTGGCTTCGGCCACGTTGACTAAACTTTGGCCTACTGCTTCTGGAGTAACTGTGGCTTCAAAGCTTACTGTGGCTTTTTCACCACCGGCAATATCTCCGATATCCACACGGATGGTCCGACTGGCTGGATCGTACACGTCTTCAGCCTTCAAGTTAGTCGTTGTACCATCTGCCTTTGTTAGAATGATGTTCGTTGGAGCACTTAATCCTTTTGGCAACACGTCTTTCTCGCTAACATTTTGCCATAAAGAACCCGCTTTTTTATTCCCTGCTTCTATGGTGTATTTCAAAGTGTCTCCGACTACCGTTCCACTTTGACGGGTTTCGTTATCCACCGTTTTATTTAGGTAGGCTTCTGGGTTTGTTGGTTTTATTGGTTCATTTCCACCAGAGCCATTTACTGAACCATAAGCCGTGGCTGTGACCTCGCTACCAGCAGTACTATTTGAATCTGGATTGTTACCAGCGGCTTCGGCCACGTTGACTAAACTTTGGCCTACTGCTTCTGGAGTAACTGTGGCTTCAAAGCTTACTGTGGCTTTTTCACCACCGGCAATATCTCCGATATCCACACGGATGGTCCGACTGGCTGGATCGTACACGTCTTCAGCCTTCAAGTTAATGGTCGTGCCATCTACCTTTGTTAGAATGATGTTCGTTGGAGCACTTAGTCCTTTTGGCAACGCGTCTTTCTCACTAACATTTTGCCATAAAGAACCTGCTTTTTTATTCCCTGCTTCTATGGTGTATTTCAAAGTGTCTCCGACTACCGTTCCACTTTGACGGGTTTCGTTATCCACCGCTTTCTTTAGATAAGCGTCTGAACCCGGCCTTTCTATTTTAATAGCTACATTGTCAGATGCGTTATCAGTTCCATTTCCTACATCTAAGGTATTTGTCAAAGTTGTCCCCGCTGAAACGGCATCAACAGTTGCTTTAAATTTGATTTTATAACTTTCATCAGCATAAAGTCTATAAGGTCCTGATTTAATTGTTTTATTAGCTGCATTATAAATTGAAGAAGGTAACGAAGTTTCTTTACCATCCGGTGATACCAAGATAAACGAGCTTGTGTCAACTATTAACCCAGTTGGTAAAGTATCTTTCAAATCCACATTATCCCAAAAAACTGAATTTGGAGAACCATTTGTAGCATCTAACGTAAACTCTAGAGTGTCCCCCGGCCAATTTTTTCCATCTGTAGATGTTTTATTTTCATATGTTTTTTTTGCCGTTGGTTGAACATCAGCTAATGGAATAATTACATTATCTATATTAGATGTTAAAGCAGCACTGTCCCCAACATTGGTGTTAGCTTGTTCTGGAATAGCAATATCCCCGTTATTATTGATATAATTACTGTAATCTGCATTTTTTTTAATTTTCCAACTACATGAATTGTATAAGTGTTATCGTAAAAATCAGCACTAGAAATATTTTTTGCTTTTGCTGTCAAAGTTCCATTATTTATTGCGATATCAAAATTTGCAGTGACATCCGTCCCATAAACATCCGTTACTCGAATATCTGACGCTTTCACATCAAAATCCGTATTAATATCATTACTCATTGTAAAATCTGTTACATATCCGTTATCATTTTCAAATGGCACAACTTGTCTAATACTATATAGCTCATTATTATTGGTAATAGCATCCTGATAAGAGGCTAGCGTAGTTCCTTTCATAACGGGAGGGTTGTCAAAGCGAAAATTAATTAAAGAATATTCACTGAAAAATCCTGTATTTAATTTGCTACCTGACCCAGTAGTGCTACTGCTATAAGAATAGGTTAATTCCGACAAATTATCAAACGTTAATGTCACTTGCGTGTCAGGAGTATTTTTCGAACCCCCTGTAAGCGCACCTAAAGTCGTACTTCCATCAGGATTATCTACATAACCAACCTTTGTATTTTCCATCGCATAAATATCCGCAAATTGATTTAGATCACTAGTAACAGTTTTTGCTTCATTAATATTATTAAATGTTGTATGCCCAGTTATTGTGGCAGGTGCTTGTGTATCTGTATATAAAAATTTCGTTGAAACATCTGCAGATGTTGTGATTTTGTAAAAATCACCTGTCCCAACAACATCTAGTAAACCCATGTCAGTTAACGTTATCGTCTTCGCGTTAGTAATATTCGTTATTGTTACAATAACGTCTATAGACTTCCCATTGTATAATCCCATGTTAGAAAATTGGATACTTATACTAGCTTTTTGCGTTTCGCCATTTTGAACCTCAATAGGGATACTTTTAGGACTAGATACTGTGGCATTTGTATTATTACTACTTATTACCCTGGCTGTAGTATCTTCAGTTATATTCGGCCAAAATGAATACTTTGAATCTGCTGATACACTACCTAAACTCGGAATAGCAATAACTCCATTCCGTTGTGTTAATTGCGTAAATTCAGTAGCAGTAAGTGAGTTATTAGTCACAGCTTGTTTGGAAATTGCGTTTTTGCTTATTTTGTCCTTTGAATCAGCCGACGCATCCACTTTTTTACTAATGCTTGGATGTTTACTTATTTCATTTTCTGACCCTAAAGTATCAGACTTAGCAGCTCCACGACTTTCTTTTGCTCTGTTATCTATTGTTTGGACATTTATTTCCTTAGATTTAAACGTTAGTTTATCTCTTTTCGATTCGACAAACAACTGATTACTACCTTCTTTCGTTGCTTGCACTTGTAGTTTAACATTTCGTTCTTTCGTTTTTTCCGTCCAATTTACGTACACCGTATTAGTTTTTTTCCTATATGCAACAGTAAGATCTTTTCGATCTTTGTTCAGTTGCGCTGTTACTTTATTATTGTATTCTATATTTTTCCCCAATGGGATTTCTACAGTACTATCTCTCGTGTTTTTACTCTCTACATATAATGTCAGGGGTTCTCCGATATTCAACTTGAGATCATCCATTGTTTTTTCTTTTTGTTGCTTTAAGTAACTCAAACTCAAATCACTTGTTTCTTGTGGACGCATTTCCGCTAGAGCGGGTAAAATTTGCAATTGAGAAATAACCAATAGGACGATAGCAATTATAGTAAAAATTTTTTTAAACGGCAAGATTTACCAATCCCTTTCTAATATTAAGTTCTGAAATAACTTAAATTCACTTTTTTACACAAACATGACAATTTTGTTTCGATTTTTTGCTTCCTTTCCTGATGACTTGTCTTTAGAGGTCTTTGCCATTACCCTTAACGTAAAATTGTACTGGCCTATCGCTCCCCTTGATGATGTCTAACCAAAAAATACCAATCACAAAGTGTTAAGCTGCAAATACAATAGTTAACGGCAAAATCCATTTTGTTTGTTCATTAATTTTAGCACTTCTAATAGATTAAGCTTCTTAATGGCTTGCTTCGTCACAACAATTGTCAATCTTTTATCTGTTTTACCCACGTCTTCAAACAAACGTTCATTTTAGCCAAACTCAAAAATTAGCATGTTAAAACAGACAGATAACTAATTACTATCATTATAATATTTGCATTTATCAAATATATAACTGAATCGTTCGTGCCCTCTTTATAAATTATTGTATTAAAACAAATATCTTTTTAAGCAAAAGACTCTATCTTCCTTTTATTAACTTAAAAACGCAAATAACTAAATCATTTACCTTCTTTATCTAACTTAGCTGCTTCTTCTGAGGACATCACTTTAGATGTTTTTGCAGCATTACTCTTTACATGAATCTTTTGTGTCGTATTAGCTTCTTGATTTCCTTGGTTTTTAATAAATAAAACCCCACCAATCACAAGTGCTAAAGCCACGAATACACCGACTAACGTTAAAACCCATTTTGTTTGTTTATTCATTTTCTTCCTCCTAGTAAATTATTTTTTTCGTTTACACTCTTGTCTCATCATGATGATTGTCAATCCCTTGTTTGCTTTCAAACAAACATTTATTTTAGACAGGTACAAAATAAAGCTTTTAAATTGGCCTGTAAAAACAGAGGGAACATCAGATAACTATAACAGATTATCCAAAAAAGTAAAGTATAATCATTATAATTATTCACTAATTAGACATATTTGATTCTAATTTATCATGCCGATTCACTAATTAGACATATTATATTCTAGGAGTTTAGGCATATTAAAAAATAGTTCATATCTTATTTTTTGACAGGTAATTTATAAACATCAGCTTTTAGATGTTTAAACTGATTATATTTCAATCTCTTCAACTTCATAAGACATTGTCTTAATTTTATCTCTTGCACATTAAATTTATCCTTTACTTTAAATTCTTCAACAAACAACTGATTGGAAACAATCTACAAATAAGAAAGAAGTAGCAAATCAATTAAGAATTCGTGACTTTACGCTCCTTCTAATCGGGTAAGAAAGTATCGTGCGCAAGGAATAGATCGTCGCTCAAAAGGAAAAGGAAGCCCCCCCGGCGAGCGAAGTCCATTAAAAACACTTGAAAAAGAAAATCGGATATTAAAAATCAAGAATGCCTATTTAAAAGAATTGAGGAAGCTCCGTTTAGAGAGCGAACGAAAAAGGAACGAACAGCACAAATCATCCATAGCCTCCGAAAAAGATTCCGATTAACAGATACATTAGAAAATTCTTAATTTTCTCTAAATAGATCTGCATGTACTGGCAAAAACATTTTGGCTGAATAAATCCAACACAAGAGATCGAGAATTGAACTACAGATGATTCGCGAGTCACACCCTTACTATGGGTACCACAGAATTTAAGTAGTTTGAAAAGAATTCCGATGGGCAATTACAGCAGAAAAAAACTCTATCTAGATCCATTTATGGATATGTATAATAGCGAAATCATTAGTTATCGAATCTCCAAGCGTCCGAATACAGAGGGAATCATGGAAAACTTAGAAAAAGCGATTTCTCAAACCAATGGTTACCCTTATTGTCGCATTTTTCATTCTGATCAAGGATGGGCCCTATCAGATGAAAGCTTTATGGGTATTTGTTAAAAAAGCACCATATTTTCCAAAATATGTCTCGGAAAGCCAATTGTTTAGACAATTCTCCGATAGAGAATTTCTTTGGGCTTTTGAAACAAGAAATCTATTATGGTCATGTATATAATGCATATGAAGCGCTAAAACAAGCCATTGAAGTATTATAATCATGAACGAATCAAAGAAAAACTTCACTGGCAAAGTCCTGTCGAGTTCCAACAAAGGAAACCCTATACAGTATAAAAAATAGAGTGGAAAAATCCACTCTATAAAAAGTCTAACTTTTTGGGGGCACAACAAATGTCAACAACATTCACTCAGCTTCTTCTACTTAATTAAACCATCCCATAACACCATCCGCCACATAGCTTCCTATTCCTGAAAAAAATGATCCAATCGAATGCAGCATTGATACAAACCAATTTGCTTCTTCAATCGTTTCTTTTGTAACAACTGGGACTTTTGCTGTTTGACTCCCATCGATATAGCCTAAGTTGTCGCCGCCTTTTAACTTGATCGTTAAATTACCGACTTCTGTGCCGCCTTTAACAGGAGCTTCTACTTCTTTCTTATCTAAAATTACTTTTTTATCTAATTGTGGTTTATCTGTCGCTTTTGGAACAACTAATTTTGCCGCTTCTGCAGTAACCAGATCTGCTGTGCCACTTTTCCCCTTACTTACGTCAATTGTAGCAGGATTTTTAACTGCTGCCTTTTTAGATTCAACATCCATTACCTTAAAGTTATTAAAAGCATAATCTAGCATTTTGTTCGTTTCATCAAAACGAGCGCTATTATGGCTTCCCTTTCCTTTGCCGCCATTTGCATGAAGAACAACTGTAATGACGCGCATTCCATTTTGTTGCGCCGTAGCTGTTAAGCACATTCCTGCATAATCTGTTGTTCCAGTTTTTAAGCCATCTACACCTTTACGACCATAAATTAGCCCTGGTAAAAGCCAATTCCAGTTTGACATAGCAATGCGGTCAGAGGTATTCGGACGAAAGTCTTTTTTCGTTATACTTGCTGTTTTTAAAACATCAGGATATTTTTGAATCAGCTTTTTGGCAAGTAGCGCCATCCCTTGCGCTGTCATTTGATTTTCATCATTTTTACTACCGACTTGCTCTTTTCCTTTCAAATCTGAATTGTTAAGGCCTGTTGCATTCACAAATTTATGTTTTCCTAATTTTAATTGCGTTGCTTTTTTATTCATCATCTCAACAAATTTGGCTTCGCTACCCGCTATTTTTTCTGCCAAAGCAATTGCTGCACCATTTGCTGAATAAATTGCCATCGCTTCATATAATTCTTTTACCGTATATTTTTCGCCATTACGCAGTGGAACATTAGAAAGTGTGCGATCTTGAGAAACTTCATGCGCATAATCGGATATGGTCACTTTATCATCCCACTTTAATTTCCCATTGTTAATTCTTTCAAAAAGGAGATATTCATCCATTGTTTTAGTCATTGAGGCAATGCCCATTAACTGATCACTATTTTTTTTATAAAGTATTTTTCCCGTACTTGCCTCGATCGCCATTGCAGCATTTGCATTCACATCCGGTTCTCCCGCTGCCAAACTTACCTTGGGACTAACAAAAATGCCACTTGCTGCAACTGTTACAGCTAAAAAAGCAGTACTCATTCTTTTAAAAAATTTATTCACAATAATTTCTCCTTTGTCTCTTTATAGATTCTTTGTTTACTTTAAGGATTATCACTTGGGTAAATTCCCTTTCAATTTAGCTAGCGCTTCAGCCATTGGGTTATTGAAAGGCTCGTCTTCTTGTTGATTTAATTTTCTCATGTAATTTGCGACTTCTTTTTTGGAAACATTTTTGTTTTTTTCCTTATTACGACGTTCATTAAATGCTGTTAATTTTTCACGATAACCACATGTATGACAAGTAAAGATCTGTTTGTCCCCTTGGCCTCTTAAATCTAAACGCTTATGACAATTGGGGCAACGCGCGTTAGTCACTCGTGATACAGCTTCACGATGACCACATTCTCGATCCTGGCAAACCAGCATTGTGCCCTTTTTGCCTTTCACTTTTAACATTAATTTGCCACAATCTGGACATTTTTGCGAGGTGACATTATCATGGCGAAACTTTTTATCATTTTGTTTAATTTCATTTACAGCTTTTTTAGCATAATCACGCATTTCTGCTGTAAATTGACGAACGTCTAATTGACCATTTGCTATTTTTGATAGCTTTTGCTCCCAAATCGCTGTTAATTCAGGCGATTTTAAACCAGTAGGCGCAAGTTCTAAGAGTTGGCGACCTTTTGAAGTGATTTGAATTTCTTTGCCTTGTTTTTCGATAACAAAGCTGTTAAATAATTTATCAATGATATCAGCTCGTGTTGCTACTGTGCCAAGTCCACCTGTTTCACCTAGTGTTTTAGCAAGCGCCTTATTTTTGCTCTGCATATATTTTGCTGGATTTTCCATAGCTGATAATAATGTTGCTTCATTAAAACGCGCAGGTGGTTTCGTTTTGCCAACTTGTAAGGCTATTTTTTGGACAGATAATTGCTCACCTTCATGAACCTTACTGATGATTTCCTGCTCGTTTTCATCACCATAAAGTGCTTTCCAGCCACGCGCTTTCACTATTTTTCCTTTTAACACAAATGCTTCAGAACCGATTGTTGCTTGAATTGTTGTTTCATCAAAAACATAAGGCTCAGATAAAACTGCTAAAAAGCGCTTCACAACAAGATCATAGATTTTTCGCTCACGATCGGATAAATCAGATAAAGAAACCGTTTCTTCAGTCGGGATAATGGCATGGTGGTCACTTACTTTGCTATTATCCACAAATGATTTACTTGCTTTAATACCTTTTGTCAAAATGGCTCGTGCTGGCTTGGCGTATTCTCCTATACCACAAGCAGAAAGGCGCTCTTTTAACGTGGGTACAATATCTGTAGAAAGAAAACGAGAATCTGTCCGTGGGTAAGTCAAAATCTTATGTCTTTCATATAATGTTTGCATAATATTTAAGGTTTCTTTCGCGGAAAAATCAAATCGCTGGTTGGCATCACGTTGTAGCTCCGTTAAGTCATATAGACCTGGCGCATAGGTTTTCTTTTCTTTCACATCAACGCTTTTAACCGTTAAATTTAGACCAGCTAGTTTTTTCTGCAAATTCTCTGCCTTTAATTTGTCAAAAGTCTGCCCTTCGCCCCAGCGAAAAGTGCCTCGCTCTGTTATCGCTTCTAATTGATAAAATTCTCGCGCTTTGAATGTGCGAATCTCATCTTCTAAGCTAGCAATCATCGCAAGTGTCGGTGTTTGTACACGTCCACATGAAAGCTGTGCATTGTACTTCGTTGTTAGAGCTCGAGTCGCGTTGATCCCAACAATCCAGTCGGCTTCTGATCGGGCTACTGCTGAATAATATAGATTTTCATATTCTTTCCCCGGCTTAAGACGTGAAAACCCTTCGCGAATGGCTTTATCTGTTACAGAAGATATCCAAAGTCGTTTCAATGGTTTTTTGACTTTAGCATATTCAATAATCCACCTTGCAACAAGTTCACCCTCACGGCCTGCGTCAGTTGCAATCACAATGTCTGAAACATCAGCACGATTTAATAGATTTTTGACAATTTCATATTGCTTTCTTGTCTCTTTGATTGGGACAAGCTTCATTTGTTTCGGTAAAATCGGCAAGTCTGCCATATCCCAAGTTTTATATTTATGATCATAGCGTTCTGGATCAGCTAGCGTGATTAAATGTCCAAGTGCCCAAGTAACAATATATTTTGAGCCTTCCATATAACCATTTCGACTATTTTTGGCACTTAATACACGTGCAATATCTTTACCAACTGATGGCTTTTCCGCTAAAACTACAATGCGTCCCATTTATCGATTATCCTCCTGATTTCGAAATAACTTCCTCTTGTAATAACAACATAAAATCTTTTCCATATTTTTCTAATTTTGCAGCGCCAATGCCTTTAATCATTAACATTTCCTCGTTTGTCTGCGGTTTATAACGACACATTTCCCGCAACGTTTCATCGGAAAAAATAATATAAGGTGGTACACGATATTCACTTGCTAGTTCACGGCGTTTGTTCCGCAACATCTCAAATAAAGCGACATCGACATCCATAGCTACTCGTGTAGCCTCCACTGCTTTTTTGCGCAAAACAATAGCTTCATTTTTCAATACTTTAACAGCTTGGTTTGTTAATGACAATGATGGAAGGCTGCCATTTACAACTTGTAAATACTTTTCTGCTGCTAGATAATCCAATAGCTGTAAGACATCTTTTTGCGAGCGTTCCTTCATTAAACCATATGTGCTTAGTTTATCAAAATGCCATGTTTTTACTTTTTGGTCATTTGAACCCGTCAGCACTTTAGCAATAAGTATTTTTCCAAAACGTTCCCCCATCCGCTTGATGCAGGAAAATACTTTTTGTGCGTCTGTTGTAATATCAACCGTTTCTCGTGTATCAAGGCAATTACTACAACGCCCACAATGGTTCGCTTCTTCACCAAAATAATTAACAATGTAACGCTCCAAACAAATTTCAGTATAACCGTAGCCTACCATTTGACGCAACTTATGATATTCATTCTGCTTCCGTTCTTCAGGTAGTTCAGATTGATCAATCAAAAATTGCTGAATATGCGCATCTTGTGGTGAAAAAAGTAAAATACAATCACTTGGAAGGCCATCACGACCAGCACGGCCAGCCTCCTGATAATAAGCTTCCATATTTCTTGGTAAATTATAATGAATCACAAAACGGACATTCGATTTATTAATTCCCATTCCAAAAGCATTTGTAGCAACAATTACTTGCAGGTCGTCGTATGAAAATTGTTCTTGCGAAGCGCTCCGTTCTTGATCTGACAAACCACCATGATATTTTCCTACTGCAATGCCTTGCTTTTCTAGGAGAACTTGTAATCGTTCTACTTCTTTACGTGTAGAAGCATAAATAATCCCAGACTCTGAGTCATTTTCTTTTAAATAATGTAATAAAAATTGATCTTTATCCTGTCCCTTAATTATTTGAAAAGCAAGGTTTTCCCGAGCAAATCCCGTCTTAACTATATTTTTTTCAAGAATTCTAAGCAATTCGCAAATATCATTCGCAACAGCTTCAGTTGCTGTTGCCGTTAATGCAATGACTAATGGTTGCCGCTCCATTTGCCGCAAATAGTCACACAGCGCCAAATAACTTGGGCGAAAATCATGTCCCCATTGTGAAATACAATGCGCTTCATCAATAGCGAATAAGGAAATTTCCGCACACTCAAGCAAATCATGAAAGCCTTCTGTATCCAGTCGTTCAGGAGCAATATATAGCATCTTCAAATGCCCGGACTTAGCTAAATGGAGCCGTTTATTTACTTCTTGGGCCGAAAGCGTACTGTTGATATACGTAGCCTCAATTCCAGCCAAATGAAGCGCGTCGACCTGATCTTTCATCAAAGAAATAAGTGGTGAAACAACGATTGTTAAACCTTCAAATAGTAATGCGGGGATTTGGTAACAAAGCGACTTGCCTCCTCCAGTAGGCATAATCGCTAGCGTGTTTTGAGAAGCAAGCAGCTGTTTAATTACTTCTTCTTGGCCGCTACGAAAATCATCGAAGCCAAAACGTTTAGCAAGTATTTCCTTAGCCTGTACTAACATCAAAACCCCTCCCTTATTCTTAAATCCAGTATAGCGCGTTTAGGGCGTGAAATGAAGTCTTTTTGTAAAACTTATACTTTCCTTATAAATATTGCTTTTTAAAACGAATAATAAAAAAGTATCTTACCATAAAAATGGCAAAACACTTTAAATTTATTCACTGTCCAGCATTTTTTGATACAACTCATAATTTTCCTGATCAAAGCAAACAAAACGTATTTCTGTTAACGTCGTATTAGGTTCAGACTGAATCCATTCTTTTACCGTATAAAGTGCAATTTCCGCTGCTTTTTCTTTTGGGAAATGATATACACCGGTTGAAATATTAGGAAAAGCAATAGATTTCAATCGTTTAGAAACGGCTAAATCAAGTGATTTCCAGTAACAAGAAGCTAGTTTATTCGCCTCTTGTTGTTTCCCATCTTTCCAAACAGGCCCGACAGTATGAATAACATATTTAGCAGGTAAATCATAACCCGCAGTAATCACTGCTTCTCCAGCAGGGCAACTCCCAGACTCTTCAACGACTCGTTTACAAGCTGCTAATAACTCTGGTCCCGCCGCTTGATGAATTGCACCGTCAACTCCGCCACCGCCAAGTAATGAAGAATTCGCAGCATTGACGATAACATCTACTTTTTCCTGTGTAATATCATCTTGTATCGCTGTAAGTTTCACTTCATTCACCTCATATCCAATTATTACCCGGGAAATACCTTAGAAGTTAGGAATGTTTTTCTTGCGTTTAAGGTAAAATTTAAGCGCTAAAACAAATGCTCCAATAATCGTTGTTGTCATTGGATCAAGAGCAACATTAATTGCTGGTGGAATACTCATTTGTACAAGCGTCATGATAAACATCCAAGCCACAATAACCCCAATCGCCACTAAAATATATCTAAAGGTCCCGCCTTTTTTACCAGCACGCATCTCAGCAGCATACTTACGCAAAATTAGCATCGCAAAACCACCAATAATTCCAGTGATAATAAGTACGAAAATTCCCAATGTTTGACCTTGGAAAAAAGCACTAATCCCTGAAATCAACATCATAGCACCTAGCACAAGCAAGCCACCATCAAGAGCTAACCACCACTTGCCCGTTTCAACGTCGCCTATACTCGCTTTACTTACATCAAGTGAAGCCACGTATTCTGTCGGTGTTAAATTAAATAATTTACGTGCTGTTATCCCGCTTTTTTGTTCGGCAAGGATTTTTTCTGTCATCCCATAAACGATGCTGTCTTGCTCTTTTTCAGGATATTTATCACGCAAATGCTTTTCCACTTCTTGCACATATTGTAAATTACGCTTTGTCAAATTATTTTTTAGTTCTGACAAAGACGGTTTGATTTCTTCTGTTTCTGTTACCACTAAAATTTGTCCTCCTCTAAGTTTCTTATTTGTTCATTATAACTTAATTCATTGCTTTTTGACAGTTGAAATATCCTTAAAATAATTTCACAAACTAAATGATATACTATTTACTTGCTTTATTGTAAGATTAGGCTATGAGAACACGCAGTTGAGGTGAAAAGATGCTAAATACTGATACAAATTTATTAACCTTTATTCAAGAGAATCCTGACTTAAAAGAACAGTTATTTTCGGGACATTTTGGTTTGGAAAAAGAGAATTTACGTGTAACACCTGAAGGAGAATTAGCTTTAACTCCTCATCCAGAAGTTTTTGGCCCTAAAGAGGATAACCCTTATATTAAAACCGACTTTTCAGAGAGTCAAATTGAAATGATTACACCTGTTTGCGATTCCATTGACACTGTCTATCAGTTTCTTGAGAATTTGCAAAAAATCATTTCCTTATCATTAGAAAATG
The DNA here is from genome assembly GCF_902806445.1 of Listeria sp. PSOL-1. NCBI lineage: Bacteria > Bacillati > Bacillota > Bacilli > Caryophanales > Listeriaceae > Listeria > Listeria sp. PSOL-1. The sequence continues at coordinate 1,874,296 of NZ_LR760298.1, forward strand.
GAGAACTACTTTGGCCAAATAGCAATCCACCTTTATTGCCAGATGAAGCGGCAATACCTATTGCGGAATATAAAACAAAAGATCATCCAGATCGTCTTTACCGCGAACATTTAGCAAAAGAATATGGCAAAAAAATTCAATTATTATCTGGCATTCATTACAATTTTTCATTTCCAAAACCATTAATTGAAGCACTTTATAAAGAATTTCAAGAGGAAGCAGAAACTTTTGATGCATTCCAAAATCGCATCTATTTAAAAGCTGCTAAATATTTTATGCAAAATCGTTGGCTGCTCGTCTACTTAACTGGTGCTGGTTCTATTTATCTCGACGACTACACAACAACACCAAATGAAGTATCTCTTGAAAAGGGCGTAACGCTAATGAAAGACGCAACATCCCTCAGAAATAGCCCTTATGGATATAAAAATAAATCTGCACTTCACATTAATTATGATACATTCGATAGCTATATCACTTCTATTGCAGACCATATTGCAGATGGAAAAATCAATAGCATGCGCGAATTTTATAATCCGATTCGTTTGAAGAATGGACATACAGATCAATCTTTAGATAGCCTTGCAACTCATGGTGTGGAATATCTAGAAGTTAGAGCGATTGACTTAGATCCACTTGAAGCAAATGGCATCTCCAAGGATACACTATATTTTATTCAGCTTTTTTTCATTACCGGCATCTTAACAAATAAAATCGACCTTTATGAAATTCGTCAAGAAATTGCAGATGACAATGAAAAAGAAATTGCACTTTATGGTTTGGCCCACCCTAAAATTACATTATCCAATGGTAAAAAAGTAGATTTTGTCGAAGCTGCCATCACTGAATTAGACCGAATGCTAACCATCGCTCAGATCCTCGCACCAGACAATAAACGTTCACATTACACCCAAACGATTCACTTACAAAAAGAACGTTTATTAGATGTGAAAAAAACAATCGCTGCAGCCGTAGAAACACAGGTTAGACAAGAAGGCTTTTTAGCTTACCACTTAAACCAAGCAAAAAAAGCTTTAACCGAAGCAGAAACAACAGCCTACCAACTATCCGGCTATGAGGACCTAGAACTTTCTACAAAAATCGTCATGCAATCAGCCATAAAAAAAGGCATTAAAACAGAAGTACTTGATCGCTCAGAAAATTTTATCCGTCTAATAAAAAACCAGCAAATAGAATATGTAAAACAAGCCACAAAAACAGCGCATGATAATTATATTTCAGTTTTACTTATGGAAAACAAAGTGATCACCAAGAAAATCCTTGCAGAAAATAATATTCGTGTACCTTTTGGAAAAAGCTTCATTAACCTTACCGATGCGCTCCAAGCTTACGACGAATTTTCCGATCAAGCAATTGTCATTAAGCCTAAATCAACAAATTTTGGAATCGGTATTAGTATTTTTAAAGAAAGCTACACAAAAGAGGACTACCACAAAGCATTAGAAATTGCTTTTAGCCATGATTCAGCTATTATTATTGAAGAGTTTATCCCTGGAAATGAATACCGTTTCCTCGTCATTGATGATAAAGCCGTCGCTGTTTTACTCCGCGTTCCAGCAAACGTCACTGGAGATGGTTTTCACACAATCAAAGAACTCATCGCCCAAAAAAATAACGACCCTCTTCGCGGAGAAAATCACCTTAAGCCACTTGAAAAAATACAAATGGGCCCTGAAGAAACGTTAATGTTATCTATGCAAAACTTAAATCTAAGCTCAGTTCCAAGTGCCAACCAAATCGTTTATCTCCGTGAAAATTCAAATGTTAGTACCGGTGGTGATAGCATTGATGTTACAGATAAAATGGCTAGTTTTTACAAAAAACTAGCTGTCCAGTGCGCACAGACTGTTGATGCTTCTTTTTGCGGTGTAGATATTATCGTTCCACCAAACCCTCATGATTATGAAAAGGCTGCTGTCATTGAATTAAACTATAATCCAGCCGTTTACATGCACTGTTTTCCCTATCAAGGTAAAGCGCGAAAAATTGGTGATATGATTGTTGATTACTTATTTGCGGAATCTAATTAATATTATAAAATCCAATGGCTCCGTGTGTTGTTTTTAATAGGAATAGCGAAAAGAAGATTATGGCTTTGCCATAATCTTCTTTTGGATTGCTGAAATTTTAAGATTCTACTACTCTAACGTCAATGCCATCTGGCTTTTTAACTGTTACATAATATTTTTTAGTATATATTTGTCCTGTCCATGAATTTATATCTGTACGTTTTTGAGTAACCTTATATGTTTTATAGCGTTTTCTATACTGAACTTTATACTCTGTATTCTTTTTACAATTCCAAGTATTAGTCATTGAATACTCTTTATAATTACTAACTGAGAAGCCTAGTGTTGCCTCAACTTTTTTAATTCCTACCTTAACTGAACCCGAATAAGAGGCATATACTTTAGTTTTTACAGTAAAAGCAATTGTCCCCGTGGATTTACTTTTCTTTCTATTTCCATAAGTGACCCAACCTCCATAATTCATCCCATCATAGGATTTACTAACTTGCCAGCTTGTTACGATTCCTCTAGGCTCAATCACTGGAGTATTATTTGGAAGATCACTTACAACAGGTTCTTCGCCAACTGTAATGATTTCCTTTGCTTTAGGGCTTTTAACGGCTTGTACATTTAACGGAACAATTAATAATACCTCTACTGACAAAATAGTAATTAAAGCTTTTGTTAAAACAGTTTTTAATCGATTTTTTCTAGGCATAGATCTTTCTCCTTTTCTTTATTAAAAATTTAGTATATTATAAAATAGTATAAACTATCTATTTTAAAGGGAGAGGTCTTTATGTATAAGCTGTTTAGTTTTATTTCTTTTGCAGTTGGTTTAATCGCTATCTTCATCCTAGCAATTTTAAGTATTGTTCAGAAAAATTTGTTTTATTTGCTAGAAATTGATACTGTAGAAGCTGACGTTTCACCATTTAATGTAATCAACATCTACACCCTTGCTGTTCCCATAATCTTCTTAATCGTCGGCGCTTTTTTCGCCTACATAGAATTCAAAGGGATCGATTTTAAGAAAAAAATGAACTAACTAGCTCCGTCCTTCTGCTAAAGCACCTACATACATTTAGAATAGAACAAGAGCTAGCCGCGGGTCTAAAGAATTTTAACGGGAAGGTTAAAAGGATAAGGTTAACCTGTAAATTCAGAAAACCCTAAATAATTGAGAGAAAAGAAAAAACATTAATTTCTTGTAAATTTAAAAAATATTTGTCATGTAACAGCCGTTTATTCATATGCCAATGATAGGATGGCTTTTTTTAAAGCTACGAAGCGCAATATTCTTCCTTTATCCCCCAACTAAAAATAAGTGTATCATATGTTTGCACCTGCTTTGGGAAAATTATACTTATTGGTATAAAATGGGGAGGACGTTAGAAATGAGAACAAAGAAAACTGGAGAAACTTTACGCAAAATCAGAAAAAATGCCAATGCTACCGTAAAAGAATTTTATGGTACGATCATTTCGGAACAATATGCATATCGCGTTGAAAATGATCTCCAAAAAATCAGCCAGAAGAATTTAAATGCCATTTTGGAAAAACAGAATATTCTACCAGACGAATTTGTTTTCATTCAAAATAACTTTATGAAAAATGATTTAGAACAAGTATTAGACCAACTATTTGCGCTTTCAAGCAATTTAGATACGAAGAAAATCCAAAAATTATTAGAAGTCATTAACACTAAGAAGGCAACAAACCCATCTCCCTTTTACAATTATTTAGAGCAAGTATTAAAAGCTTACCCTTTTTTTAACAAAAAGCAACATTTTCATACTTTACTCGAACCGATCTGGAACGAATTAGCCAAAAAAGAACAGTGGACTTACTGCGAACTTGTCGTGGTTAACCTTGTGATCTATGCCTTTGATTTCTCCAGCATAGATGTACTAGCAAAACGTTTATTTAAGGAGTTAGAGCGTTATCGCACGTTTAAAAATGTAGCGAGATTACAACTAATTACTTGGTTCAACTACTGCACGCTCCTAAGGACTCATGGCAGAATTATGGAAACAAAACCATTATTAAAAAAAACACTAGAACAAGCGTTAGCTCAAAATAACGGCCTACTGATCTGTGAATGTAAATTCCGTTTACTTGAAATTGCTTGGCTTGAAAAAAGTGAAGCAGAAACAAAGTTACATGCTAAAGTAAGCAAGATTATTTCTGCCTTAAGACTACTCCATCATACTAAAATTGCTGAAGATCTAAGCCAAGATTGGCAAAAACGAACTGGACATATCTTAGAAGAAGAAATTAGCGATCCATGTATCGTTTTTTATAAATAATGAAAAAAAAGAGACTGTAGAACAAATTTTAGTATCTACAATCTCATTTTACATATCTAAAAACTGATTTTCATCAGCTTAATATCCGTGTTAAATTTACTTTTTTATTAATCAAATAGATAAGCACTGCTCCAATGGACATAGAGATCGCTTCACCCAACAAGATGGCAGCATATGTCCCCCAGAACGGATAATCAAACAAGACGACTAGCTCTAAAGCAATTGTAAACATTGATAACGAGACTAGCACAACCGTAACCCATAATTTATGCAATAAAGAATGAATTCGCTTTGTCACCAAATAGACAATTCCCAAAATAAGAAGCGTTGATCCTCCACCAACAATAACATCAACCAATCCTAAAGGTGACATCAAGTTGGAGATGAGAACACCAAGCGTTACAGCCACAATATATTTTCGATTAAACAACACAAGGAAATTAAACATCTCCGCAAAGCGAATTTGGATAACGTTAAAACTAATTGGCGCAAATACTAAAGTTACAACAACATATAAAGCCGCTACAAGTGCAATTTGCACGAGCGTCCGTGTTTTTTGATTCGTCATTTTTAAATACATTCTCCTTTGTAAAATAGCGTTAACTATTTTAGTAATAGCTGTAGTCAAAGGATGGGTTTAAAAAACCAACTGAAGTACTACAGCGCTCAAAGATTGAGCTTGTTTCATTTTATTGTCCAACCACCATCGATTGGAATCACCATACCTTGAATAAAAGCGGCACTATTTTTCGCTAAAAAAAGCGTTAACTCCGCGACCTCTTCTGGTTCTCCCCAGCGTTCAACAGGCGTTTCCGCAGCAACTTGACGTGCGATTTCACCTCCGTTTTCAAAATCACCACGGTTCATTGGTGTTTTAATCGCTCCAGGTGCAATTGCATTAATTCGAATGCCATATTTTGAATAATCATAAGCTAATTGTTTTGTGTATCCAACAACAGCATGCTTAGCTGCTGTATAAGCAGCTCCGCCCCCACCAGCTACAAGACCAGCAATCGAAGCCATATTGATGATTACACCACTTTTATCTTGCACCATATCAGGCAAAATTGCATTAACAAGGCGATACATGCTTTTTAAATTTGTTGTTAAAATTAAATCAAACAAAGCTTCATCTGTCTCAAGCGACGGCTTATAATCATCTAAGATCCCTGCTGTATTCACCAAAATATCAATCTTACCAAGCTCGCGCGCCTTTTTTACAGCAGCGAGAATATCCGTAAGTACGCATACATCACCATTAAAAAAAGTGAAATTTTTATCCACTAATTTAGTTGGCTGAATATCCATACCAAAAACGATCGCACCTTCTGCCAAAAACTGCTTTGCTTGCGCTGCACCAATCCCAGATGAAACACCAGTAATAAAAACCAACTTCCCAGCAAAACTCACTAAGAAACCACTTCCCAATCATCCGCTAATAAATCACAAACCGTAGGCGTATAGACAGCAAATCCTTCATCTTCTACATTGATAAGAAAATAGGGCAATACTTCTTCACCTTGAAAACTCTTTTCTTCTACTAAAATAATATAGCGCTCTTTACCAAAAAAGCCGCGACGAATGACTTTTTCTCCTTTTTTTAATAGCGGAAGGATGGCTTCGAATGTCATTTTTAACACTTCCTTTATCTTAGACTTTAGAGAAAGCACCGCTTAACAAGACGGCGCCCTCTCTTCCTTATCAAACAGTATCTTGGTTTGCGCGTAATTTAGAGACAAACAAAATAATTGGAACCGTAAAGATGAAACTGAAGCTATAACGAAAATCTGTTGCCGGCATAGCAATCGCAATCGTAATAATTGTAATGACAATAGGGAGGAAGATCAACCAATTCTCCCCTTTAGAACGATTTAGATTAGCTACAAAAGCGAGGAATAAAAGAAGCAAGGGAATAGCACCTTTTAAGAAAATATTTTGCCCGCTTGTTTGTATTTTGTCATATAGCTTATTTAAAAAAGTATTATATAGCTTAAATTTTGAATCAGAAACAAGTGTGTCTTTTGAGGTCTCAGCTCGATGCTTGACATATTCATTAAAAGATACAGCAGTTTGCCCAGTTAATTTTATATCGTCTTTATATTTAGCATAGGCTCTCATGTTAATATAGTCATTGTTTTTCCCGCCACCATAATATAGCGCAAAAACGCGAACATCATAATTTGCTTTTTCTAGATCTTGTTTTGTCCCAAAAAACACTTTATGATGATTCGGTGATTGATATCGCCAAATCGCGCTGGTTTGGTGTAAATAAGCTTTAACATAGATAGTGAAATTATCTTTCATAAGTTTAGCCCAATTTTTGATATATAAGCCGAAATCTTGATCAATTGGTTTAGAATTATATTTTTCATCATGTTTAATTGGATCGACTGTATACGGGTTATAATCCTTTTTCCAATTTTCTTCAGGGAGTATTTTTGTAAAATAAGCCTTTAATTCATTAGATATTTTTCCATTGTTATAAAATGTTGCTGCTATTTGCTGCGAGGGAACAGCTAATGCTTGATTTAGCGGATTAGGAGTTGCGTGAAGTATATTATTTATAACGGTCGTAAATAGCATATTAACCGCTAGCACACCGATCAAAATAAGACCCAATCTAATCCGAAAACCTCGTAAAAAGATAACAAACATAATCAACGTTCCTATAACGACAAAAGATCCGTTATTCCGTAAATTAATAACAACAAATCCAACCAAAATAATAGCTATCATATTTATTGGACGTTTCAGCCATGCTCCTTTTGAAAAGATGACCTTAATCCATAGCGTAGTAAATAGTAAAATAAATGCAGCAAAAGGAATATCTTTCCACATCGTCACACTATAAAACATCATAACCGGCCAAAGTGCATAGAAAAGCGAAAGTAAATAGGCTAGAAATTTTGGCAAACCTAATTTTGTTAACGTATAGATGGCAAAACCAACACAAAGTGCAACAACAATAATCTGTGAAAAAATATAACTTGCAGGTGAATTATAAATAAGGGTTGTCGCTTTTATCCATAAAGTATGAAGTATTGGGTGCCACGCATTATAACTACGTAAACCTTGAGTCATGCCCCACTGCCAATATGAATCGAATGTCATTTTCCCAGGGAAATAGGCTAAAAACGAAATTAGCCAAGAAGCAAAAGGGATCCCTGCATAAAAAAATAACTCACGCTTACGTATTTCACTTTTTTCTCCCGTTCCCTTAGAAAATGTCTTTGAAAGCTCTAATATGGCTAGATAAAAAAGCGAGGAAAGAAAATATAATGCCCCTAGAATATAAAGGATACTAACCAAGGGAGGTGTGAAACTAGCTTTAACGTATGTAGAAGCTAACCAAAAAGCGGAGATCCATATCGATCCCACAAAATATACTGGATTGAACACTAAAGAGTGACGCTGTCTGAAATACAAAAATACCATTGCTGCTAATGATACTAGCACTAAAAAACTAATAAATTGATACCTATAAAATCCTAATAAACAAATAAATGCTATGATATTAGATATCAAAAACCACTTCTCTCTAACAAAGCTCAAAATATCCCCTCCTCCAATACCTCTGCGCAACATACCAAATGGTTACGCAGAGTAAAATGTTTCATGTGAAACATTTTTATATTAAACGTTAAAACGAAAATGCACGACATCGCCATCTTGCATAATATAATCCTTGCCTTCTAAACGAACTTTCCCAGCTTCTTTAGCCGCCTGTTCTGAACCATGTTCCACAAGCGCATCATATGCAACAACCTCAGCACGAATAAAGCCACGCTCGAAATCAGTGTGAATAATCCCTGCACATTCGGGAGCCTTCATACCTTTTTTAAAAGTCCAAGCCCGTACTTCTTGAACGCCCGCAGTAAAGTAAGTTGCCAAACCTAGTAGATAATAAGCCGAACGAATTAACTGATCTAAGCCAGACTCTTCAATTCCTAGAGCTTCTAAAAACTCAGCTTTATCTTCCTCTTCTAATTCCGCAATTTCTTCTTCTGCACGCGCACAAACAACAATAACTTCAGCACCTTCGCTTGTAGCAAGTTCTTTCACTTGATTTACATACTTATTGCTAGAAGGATCTGCAACATCCTCTTCACTCACATTTGCAACGTACAAAACAGGTTTTCTAGTAAGTAAAAACAAATTGCGTACGATTTTTTCTTCATCATCTGAAAACTCAATCGCACGTGCTGGTTTATCATCTTCAAAAGCCGCTTTTAATTTAGTAAGGACTTGATACTCCGCAACAGCGTCCTTATCTTTTTGTTTTGCTAGCTTTTCCACGCGTCCAATACGTTTCTCCACTGTTTCTAAATCAGCCAAGATCAGTTCCAAATTAATAGTCGCAATATCGTCTAATGGGTCCACGCGCCCTTCAACGTGCGTGATGTTTTCATCATCAAAACAGCGAGTTACATGACAAATCGCATCTACTTGACGAATATGTGATAAAAATTTGTTTCCTAATCCTTCTCCTTTACTTGCGCCTTTTACAATACCAGCAATATCAGTAAATTCAAAAGTGGTTGGTACAGTCTTTTTAGGTTCAACTAGTTCAGTTAATTTATTTAAACGATGATCCGGTACTTCCACAACGCCAACATTTGGATCAATTGTTGCAAAAGGATAGTTTGCGGCTTCTGCACCGGCTTTTGTAATTGCATTAAAAAGTGTTGATTTCCCAACGTTTGGAAGACCAACAATACCTGCTGTTAGTGCCATAATAATTATTAGCTCCTTTTTTCATTGATAATTCTTATTATAAATGTTTTTTAGCTAAAAAACCAGCTTGTTCTTAAATTGACTTGTTGGCATAGATAGAAAAAGCTTTGAACTTCTCGAAATGAAAGTTCAAAGCCATTTCCTTATTTTAAATCGCTAATATGCTTTTCTAAATCAATACCTGTTCCTTTAGCCACACGTTCAGCAAATTCTGGTTCGACTTGGTAGAAATTACGTAAATTGCGAATTTTAATATCGTCGCGTACCGTTTCCCAATCTTCTACAATATTTTTAACCAATGCTTTCCGTTCGTCATCAGAATAACGACGCCAAACTTCTCTTGCATGCCCAAAATTATTTGGTTTTTCAGCTGCTAGACGGCCTACAATATCGCCGCGGATCTCCTGCTCAGGTTCTGTAAATGCCGGATTTTCTTTTGGCTCTGATTCATAGCTGTTTGGCTCATAATTAATAGTGCTTGTTGGCTGACCAATTGGCATTGCACCGTCACGCATATTATTTGTTACCTCTGCTTTTGGATGATTAATCGGTAGACGCAAGTAGTTTGGCCCAATGCGGTGACGCTGTGTATCTGAGTAGGAAAATAACCGCCCTTGAAGCAAACGATCTTCAGAAGGAAGCATGCCTCTTACAAGGACACCTGGATTAAAACCAACCGATTCGGTTTCAGAAAACACGTTCTCAGGATTACGATTTAAAATCATCGTCCCTACAAATTCATATGGAAAAACATCCTCAAACCAATCTTTTGTTGCATCAAGAGGATTAAAATCAAATTTATCCAAATCAGCAGGGTCAAGTACTTGAATATACAAATCCCACTCCGGATATTCACCTTTTTCAATCGCTTCATGAAGATCACGTGTCGCATGGTTAAATTCTTTTGCTTGGATTTTAGCAGCTTGTTCAGTAGAAAGATTTACAATGCCTGCTTTCGGTAACCAGCGCAATTTCACATAGACCGTTTTTCCTTCTGCATTGATCCACTTAAAGGCATGGACACTCGAACCACGAACTTCGCGATAAGATGCCGGAGTTCCTTCGTCGCTAAATAAATAAGTAATCATTGTCGTAGATTCTGGACTGCAGCTAAAGAAATCCCAATATCGATTTGGATCTTGAATATTCGTATTTGGCGCTGGCTTAAGTGAATGAATAACATCCGGGAATTTTATTGCATCTCGAATAAAGAAAACTGGCAAATTATTCCCAACAAAATCATAATTTCCTTCTTTTGTATAAAACTTCACGGAAAACCCTCGGGGGTCACGTAATGTTTCCGGAGAATGCATGCCATGTATAACAGTCGAAATTCGCACAAATACCTCCGTTTCTTCTCCTTCTTCTTGTAAAAAATCAGCCATCGTATACTTTTTCATACTTCTCTTTGTAATAAATTTACCATGTGCACCCACTCCTCGCGCATGTACAACACGTTCAGGCACACGCTCACGATCAAAATGAGCCAATTTTTCAATAAGAACATAATCTTCTAGTAAAGTTGGACCTTTTATTCCTGCTGTTATTGAATTCTGGTTGTCACCGACAGGGGTCCCTTGGTTTGTTGTTAAATTCTTTTTCTCGGTCATGTTATCCCTCCGTTTTTACTTTCTATTGACTATCTCATGGTCAAATTACTCTTTCTAAATATACCCAAAGTTTTTAGTTAACAAACCGATTTCAGCGTCTTGGAAACATCGTCATTGATTATATTTTTTCAGATATCATTCACCTATATAAAAGTTTACACAAAATTGCAAATATATTTCTCATGCAATTCTTAGATAAACTAAAGTAAATTTTAAACTTAAACCGTTATTATATATTTATAAATTGAAATTAACTCATTCTTTTACTCCCTTTTTTGAATGGTTGATTTTCAAAACTCCCTTTTTCACTCGCATGGTTCTCCCTTTTACCATGCGAGTGTTTTATTGTCTTAAATAAAAACACCCCACTAATTTATTTTACAATGAATTAGTGGGGTGTTTTTTAGTTTACTTTTCGATTCCTATAGATACCAAAACCTAATGTTACTAAGATTAAAGCGCCTAAAAGACTTATTAACAGATCAAATCCTCCGTCGCCAGTCTTAGGAAGTGTGCCTTGATAAGAACTATTCGATGGATCATTGCCTTGTGTTGGCGGTTGATTTGGTTTTGAATGATCCTTATCTTTACCTAGGCGTTGATTTGTTGCAATTACTTTCACAGCATCCGGCTGACCTTTCTCAATGATAAATTTCACTGGGGTTTGATCTAATTTATAACCAGTTGGTGCCTTAGTTTCTACAAACTGATAGTCTCCTGGAGCCAAGTCTTTCACAGAAATCTTACCGCTTTGGTCTGTCGTTAAATCACGCTGAAGCGTTTTGCCCGTACCGTCTTGGAGTTCAAACACCGCGCCTTGTAGTACAGCCCCTGTTTGACTATCTATTTTCGTTAATAAAACGCTGCCTGGAATTAACTTGTTTTCCTTACTAACTTGCACGACACTTGTTTGACCTTTTTGGATAGTAAACTTCACTGGGGTCTGATCTAGCTCATAACCAGTTGGCGCTTTAGTCTCTACAAATTGATAGTTTCCAGGACTTAAGTTTTCCACAGAGAGCTTACCGCTTTGGCCTGTTGTTAAGCCACTTTGCAGGGTTTTGCCGGCTTCATCTTGAAGGTCAAACACTGCTCCTTGTAATGTAGCTCCTGTTTGGCTATCCGTTTTAGTTAACACAACACTACCTGGGATTAACTTGTTTTCCTTACTAACTTGCACCGCACTTGTCTGACCCTCTTGGATAGTAAATTTCACTGGGGTCTGATCTAACTCATAACCAGTTGGCGCTTGGGTTTCCACAAATTGATAATCACCTGGTGCTAAGTCGTCCACAGAAATCTTACCACTTTGATCTGTCGTTAAGTCACGTTGCAGGGTTTTGCCGGTGCTATCTTGGAGGTCAAACACCGCGCCTTGCAATACAGCTCCTGTTTGACTGTCCGTTTTAGTTAATACAACGCCGCCAGAAATTAATTTATTTTTCATGCTAACTTGAACTGCTGTAGTCTGGTCTTCTTTAATAATAAACTTCACGGGCGTTTGATCCAGCTCATAGCCAGTCGGTGCCTGAGTTTCTATAAATTGATAATTTCCAGGTGCTAATCCATCTACTGTTATCTTACCGTTTTCATCCGTTGTTAAGCCTTGCTGGAGTGTTTTGCCAGTATCATCTTGAAGTTCGAATACGGCTCCTTGTAAAGCAGCATTTGTCTTACTATCCGTTTTTATCAGTTCTACTGAGCCATTTGTAATTAAAACTGTTGCCTCGTTTGAATTATAGGAAACATTGTCTCCATCATAAACTCCTGTACCTGTTGCTGTATTTTTGATTTGGTCTTGTGCTTTTGCATCATTCGGGATAACAAAAGGAACATCCATTGTGATGGTTTGGTTTGCAGTTACTTTCGGGATAGTAACACGAAAAGCCTTTGCTCCTTGCCAATCACTTGACCATGAGCCATTTGTGGCACTGGTTGCATCTTTTGAATACTCAACAGTAGCTCCACTTGGGATACCTGTAACAGGGCCAGATAGTTCCGTTGAAAAGCCGTTGTCATCGTCTTTTTGCGGTAACCTATCAAAAACCTGAGCATTACTTACATCCTCTGGCAAGACATTTTGGAGTTTTAATTGCCAGTGCATTTTATCCTTAGCAAAAGCTAATTGATCCGTTGTGAAAGAGGGGGCTCTCTCATTACTAACAAGTTTAGTTAATAATAATCCACCTTTTGTTAGTATTTGGCTTTCTCCCACTGCCCACGCAATTTTATCACGAGTGGCATCAAAATTATAATCATCTTGATGAAGTAAATTAGCATAATTATTAAATGCTACACCGTTAAAGTTTGGATCTTCTGTTGTTGCCCAAGAAGTAGCATCCGCTCCGTTACGATTGTTAACATAAGCGTCATTTGTCACTTGAACAGGGATATTATAGCCAAACCCCTTATCTTCAATATGCCTATCTGTACCATTCCCAGCTAATCTCATCGCTGGAATTACCTCGTTAAATTTAAAGACAACAACCTGATGCCCAAGAGGATCATTTGCAGTCGGTGCTATCATTTGAGTACTAATCGTTACACCAGAACCTGGTTTAGGAATTGGTAAGTTATATGGTGCATCCGAATTTTGCGCTACAGGTGAAACACCTTTTGCTTTATCGTAATAAATACCAGCTGGTAGCACAACTTTCATAATTGCATTTTTATAATCAAATGAAGCACTCTGATTATTTATATAAGCAGTATACTGATTATCTTGTCCTACATTCATTGTTGCAGGGGCTTTAATAGCCGTTCCTAAGCTTACATTTCTTTTTATATGAACATCGTAGCCAACAACTGTGTTATTAGTCGGTGCATCAACTCCATAATAGCCTTGAACGCTTGCATGATTATCCCAAAGCTTGTTATCATCCCCGCCTGTATTTGTTTCGCGACTATTATAAGAAGGATACAAATAAAAATCAAGCGTTGCAACAGACGTACTTGAAATTTTAACTGAGTCGTCGTATTGATTCCCAATGATTACTCGTATTCCTGTAACACGTTCCCCTTTTGCTAGTGTAACGCGCTTATCACCTGTCCCGTAACCTACAGAATCCGCTGGTTGAAAAGTGACTGCACTACTGCTTTTTGCGGTATTACCAGAAAATGCTTCTTCCCACAGATGTTTGTTACTCTTATACTCTAAACGATAATCCGCTGCCGCAGATGTCATTTTTGCATTAAAAATCACATCAACTTGATATACATTTACGCGATCCCAGAAATCCTTGTTGGCGTATTTATCACGCTCATCTTCTACTGTAAGTTCACGTGCTGTTTTTCCTGAAGTTGAAATAAAGCTTCCGTCAACTTGGAAATGACGATTATACATGCCATCATACCATGTGCCTCCACCTTGATTCGTCCCACTACGCTTATCAGCATCAACACCCTCTTCAGTGCCTGTTGACATTTCTGGACCTTGAGTGTCCGACTGGCCGCCATCATATTCTTGGTTATTTTTATCGTAAACTTTTAGACCTGCTGTATTAACCGGTGGACGTGTTCCATTTGGAAATTGATCTTCTGGATAATAAACCGTCAAAGTTGGAAAATCTTTTTCATTACCTAAATCTTCTCCTGGTTTGTGTAGTTTATTCGATGTCCATACAGCTTGCCAACCTGATGCTTCGTTGCCAGTAATTTCCCATTTACCTATTTTACCTTCATTGCTGATAATTTGTGCACCTGCAGGAATATTATCCGTAATAACTTGTTTCCATGTCGAAAATTGGCCTTTATCGCTAGACGATACAATATTAAAAGAATACGTAACTGCACGCTTCCCTGATCCTGGAATGGTTGTAAAGTTCTTTGATGGTTTATAATCCACATCGCCAACAATGGTTGTTTCTGTTGTACTTTCATCAGGTGCACCATTTCCCACATCATTTCCGTTCAGCATTGCATTAGCGGGCATTCCATTATATTTATCATTATCATTTACTGTCTTCGCATTAAAAGTAAAACTAATTACACCATCTGTAATATCTTTTAACTTGAACACGACTTTATGTGTAGCTGCATCATACGTATACGAATCCACATAAGGATTATCCGCAAGGGTACTAAAATCAAACCCTTCTGGAATTTCAACAGTTAGTTCAACACCTTTGAGCGGATCCATTGTTACCGCATCAGAATTTATTGTAATTTCATAAGTAATATCACTACCTACTGTTACTTCACTTGGGGAAGTAATTTTGGCTGAATACTTGCTAGCACGTACTTGTTGTTTTGCTTGAACAGGCGGAGTGTTTTTTTCAGAGACAATAACATTTACCTCTTTTGATAGGTAATTGATGCCATCAGAACGTGTTGTTTTTGCATAGAGTGGCTGTGTTGTTTGACCTTTACTCGCAGTAACCCCCTGTAATGACAAATCCACTTTGCGACGATCTTTTAGTTGAAGGGTAACTTGATTTTTATCCTGGTCATAAGCAACAATTTCATTTTGTTTTTTTGAAGTTTGTACTAATTGAACCGATTTTGGCAAATTAATTGTAATTTCTTTGTCATCCGGATTGGTCGTTACAAAAGAAATTGTTTTCTTTTCATTTTTTTGTCAAATCTAATTGGTCTATCTTTTTACCATTTTCCTCAAAAAATAAATCCTTTGTAGTGATATCATGCCCTTTAGTTTCTGCAAAGGCACTGATAGACCCACTTAATTGTCCGATAATTATAATTAAGCTCACCAATATTGTTAAAATACGAGATCTTTTCATCCTATCCACCCTTTCTAATACCTGGCTAAACGTCCTGTTATTGCACGTCATTTCACATAAGATGCCGCAAAACACGCTCGAAGTGGTTTCATTATACATCTGTTATCTACAGTATACAATAGTAAAATTGTTTCACCTATTATATTCTTAAAGTTCTTTCTATAAAAAAAGCCTGAATTCTTAACCACTAGGGCTAAAAATTCAGGATAAATTATATTTACTTCTTAAAATTGTAAATTACTTCACCATTACGAACCGTTAATAGTGATTCTTTGGTATCATTAGGGTCAGCTAGGCGAACACTGTAATCTTCTTTATAGGCCGCTTTTATTTGCAGTGAAATTTGTTTAAAAGCTTGAACAAGCGTTTGCCATTCTTTTTCACCAGTATTTTCGTCTTTGATTTTAGTAAGTGCCTGTTTCAACTGATCACTTGTTGCGATAAGGTCAAATTGTTTTTTGTCGGCAACATAATTTATTGAAGCATTATCACCTAAGCTTTTACTAAGCAGTTTCTTAATTTTTGCTACATTTTTATCTTCTACATCTACTTTTTTTGCTTGCGTTTCTGTTTTTTTAGTTGGTTTTTCAGAATCTCCACAACCACCAAGCAAAGTATTAATGGAAAAAAGTGCCATAAGTATACACAAACCTTTCTTTTTCATTTATCAATCTCCTATGTTAACTAATTCTTTTGAGTATTTATACTGGTTGCCAAAATTATAAATAAGATTAGGCGACTCTACAACGTTTAAAAACGCCCGTGTATCATAAATTGGTGCAGTAACCTTGATCGTATTTAACTTCAGAAATTCAGTATGATCAGTCAAGATAACGACTAAATCTGTTCCCGCAGTAGCGCTTTCCAAACTCTCTTCGTAACTTGGATCTGAGATATGTGGATCAAACACTTTTAAATTATAGCCTTGTGCTTTCAATAATTGAAAAACTTCAACTGCTGGACTCTCACGTTTATCATCAATATTTCCTTTATAAGCTTGTCCTAAGAGTGCAATTGTAGCATTTGTTGGTGGTCTATCTAGTAAGCGTTCAATCGTTTGAACAACAAATGCTGGCATAGCTGAATTAATCGCTCGTGCTTGTTGAATAAGCGGCGATACATGTTCTGCTGTAGCAATAATAAAGTAGGGATCGACGGCTAAGCAATGTCCGCCAACTCCCGGGCCAGGTTGATGGATATTTACACGTGGATGCTTGTTTGCCATTTTAATAACTTCAATAGCATTTACCTCTAAGTGATTAGAAATTTGAACAAGCTCGTTGGCAAGAGCGATATTAACATCTCTAAATGTATTTTCCATCAGCTTAGAAAGCTCTGCTGTCGTTGCGTCTGTTTCAATCAATTCTCCCTTAACAAAAGTTTGGTAAATAGCTTTACCTTGTTTTGTACAATTTGGAGTAACGCCTCCAATGATACGATTGTTATAAACTAGTTCATTGATAATTTTTCCAGGAAGAACTCGTTCTGGACAATGAACCAGAAATAGATCCTCCCCAATACAAAAACCTTGTTGTTCCAAGATAGGTGCAATATACTTTGCTGTTGTATTCGGTGCAATCGTTGACTCGATAATAACCGTATTACCTTTTTCAAGAAATGGAAGAATTGAGAAAACAGCTTGAGTTACATAGCTTAAATCACAAGAATGTAGCTCATCTTGTCGGTTTGGTGTTGGTACTGCAATAATGAAAACATCACCTTTTTCAGCCTTTTCAGCTGCTTTAAAGGTCTGTTTTTTTAATGTTGATTGCAAAATTTCCTTTACACCTGGCTCTTCAATGTGAATCTTCCCTTGACCTAATTCTCGAACGATTTCAGCGTTATTGTCTACGCCTACTACTTGATGCCCACAGCTTGCAAACATCATCGCTGTAGGAAGCCCAATATAACCTAAACCTATTACGTTTATTTTCATTTAAACACCTTTTTTCTATTCATTTAACCTCAGCCTCTACTCGTTCACAGCTGCAAGATGTAGACGTGTTGTATAGTTATCCAATTTTTCTGGATCTAAGATCACCCATGGTTTTGCTGAAATATCCAAAATTCCTTCTAAAGCCAATTCTTTTAGCGCTTTAGATACAACTTTTCTTGAACAGCAGCAACAAGCAGCTACAAAATCCATTGTAAAAAATCTTGGTAATTCTTTCTCCGTCTCCGTGGCCCAATTCATTTTATCGCTAATAATCTTAATTAAACGAACCACTCTTTCTTTAGGACGAAATTGAAATTGTAACTCAAACATTTCAAAGTTACCTCTGATTTGGGCTAAAAGCAGGAAAAATAGATGTGCTAATAACTTATCTTTTTCCAAAAGGTCAAATACTTCATCTGTATCCAAAACAATTAACGTTGCAGGTGTTAATGCTTCAACGATTAAATTATTTTTACTATGATAAAAACGCCCCAGCCAAATCGTATTCTTAAAAGAAATTTGTTTCATTTCTTTATTTTCAATATACGTAATTTGGAAATAACCCGATTTTTGAATGTAAATTTTATTTTCTTCAAATTTAATGCGTTGGTGTTCCTTTACATATTTTTCTTTATATTGGCATTTTACTAAAATGTAATCAATGATCACATTATCCTTTTCTAACAAATCTTGTAATTCAAAAAAGTTCATCCTAAATCACCTCCTCAAAAATAATAATATAGCTAATTGACCTTAATATTAAGACCTTTTAGGGTTATAATTATCAATTTTTAAGATGTTTAGCCTAAATTTGTTCACAATTTGATGTTGTTTCTTTTAAAAACCCAAAAAATAATCAATTATAAATTGAAATTTAGGCTTTTTACTTTATTGAATATAATTTAATACTTAATGAAAAGCACTAAGGATATCTTTTTAGTATTTTATTCAACTATCTAATAAAAACCTCAATAGTGATATCCTTTTAATACTTTCATCGTGTGTTTTATTTAGACGTTAGCTCCTTGAACATCTTTAGTTGTAAAATGTGTTTGTATAAAAGAAGCATAAAGTTCATGGCTCTCAATCAATTCATCATGAGTTCCCTGCCCTGTAACTCGACCTTTGTCAATAAAAATAATTTTATCTGAATGTTTAATTGTATCAATACGATGAGCGATGATGAAAATCGTTTTTTGCTTCATCAAGTTTAATAATGATTTCTGTACGTATTGCTCTGTTCGCACATCCAGACTTGCTGTTGCTTCGTCTAAAAGCAAAATTTGTGCTTTGCTCAAAAACGCTCTAGCAATGGTAATTCGCTGCTTTTGCCCACCAGAAAGTTTAACGCCATGTTCGCCAACTTCTTCTTCTAGCTGTTTTGGTAACTCAGCTACAAAATCCGCTGCATAAGCTAACTTCAAAGCTTGCCATAATTCTTCTTCCGTCACATCATGCTTTAGTCCGTAAACAAGATTTTCACGAATAGTACCTGATAATAAGAGATTATCTTGTAAAACATAACTAAACTGTGAACGCCAAGAATTTAAGGATATCCCTTTCATTGACTGATCGCCAGCAAAAATATCGCCTTCAGTTGGCTGGTAAAACCTTTCAAGTAGTGAAAAAATAGTCGATTTCCCTGCACCACTCGGGCCAACAAAAGCAATCATTTCTCCAGGGCTGCTTTCAAATGAAATGCCATCAATTACTCGATGTTTTCCATCATATGAAAACGTTAAATTAGTTGCAGATAAGCTTTTATCTGAGAGTGATATTGTGCCTCCATGATGAAGTTCTTCTGAATCTTCGTTAATAATCTCATAAATACGATGCGTTGCTCCTTTTGCTTTTTGTAGTTGTGAAAAAAATGTAACGAAAGCAGTGATAGGAACAAGCAATTGAAATACATATATTAAAAACGCAATTAGCGTACCGATTGTTAACGTATCCGCATTGACACGAACACCACCATAAATAATGATGCCCACCAAAATACCCATAACAACAAATACAGTTATCGGACTAATAATTGCATTAATTTTCGCTTCTCGGTTACCGAATTGAAAAAGGTTGTTTAAACCTCGTTCTCCGCTTTTTACCTCGGCTTCTTCGGATGTTGTTGCTTTTACTAGTCGAATATTACTTACTACTTGTGAAATTTTTGTGCTAAATGCAGCAGTTTCTGCTTGTAGTCCCTTTGAAATCGCAAATAGCTTTTTCCCAAGAGGCGCTACAAATAAAATTAAAATAGGAATAGCAATAAATAAAATTACTGTAAGTTTGACATCCATAACAAGTAGGATGGTTATTGTTCCTACTAATGTAATCGTCCCATTAATAATTTGTGGAAATTGATCTGAAACAAGCGTTTTAATCAAACCTGTGTCATTGACCATCCGGCTTACGAATTCCCCAGAGTTAGTACTATCAAAATAACGAATCGGCAAAAATAAAATCTTATTCCATAACTTATTTCGTATTGCTAGTACAAGTTTCAAACCAATTAAATTAAGCAAATAAAGCGAAACCCCACTTAAAATAACTTGTACGATAAATAGGATTAATAGATAAAAAACAATTATGTAGTTGAAATTTTTACCCATAAAACCATCGATAAAGTTTTTAGCGAAAAGCGGAACGAATAACGAAACGATAGTTGATATAACTGAAAAAACGATCGCAATGCAAAATAGTGGTTTTGAAATTGTTTTTTGTGAAATTAAGTTGCCGAATTCTTTCCAACTGTACTTGTTCTCTTGACTTTTCATTTTTCCATCCTTACTAAAGAACTGTATACAAAAATAAATTTGTACACAGCTTTCTTTTGAGTTTATTGTTCTAAAAGTACGATCTAACTATTTAATAAAAGTGTTAGTTAAAGAGATAAACGCATTAAGCGTTTATCTCTTTGTAATAACTAAACAAGAATATTGATAAGACCTAAAAATGCAGATTTAAGACCTGCAACTGCTAAGCCAATCCATACTACGATACCTTGAAGTACTCCCATTCTTTTCACCTCCCCTAAAGTGTTTGTTGTGAAATCAAGATGTCATATTTGCAAATTTCATCAAGTAAGCTAGTACAATTTGTGCTAATGCTAAAAATTCCATTATGTTTCACCTCCTGTGCTATATTTATAGTTTATCTCTTTATTGGCAATAAATCTGTAGACTAAGTTTGAACAATTGTTGCTTTTTAGGCCTTAATTCTCAAAAAAAAAGACTTGACACGATTTATTACTGGAATAAGCCATTAATGTAGCTAATTAGATCTGCTTTCCATTTTTGAATAGTGCTTAAAATTTCTGCTAGTTTCATTTTTTTCACCTCCTTGTTTTTCTTAATTAATCATTTAAAAAAGAAATCCAACTAATTCTTTTACAACGTTCCAATTTATTTGGCCATTAGTAAAAAGTTTTGTGTTTGAAAAAAGCTTTAATAAGGAATCCATCTCATCTACCTCCCTTCTCTATTTATTGTAAGGAAAATTGTGCGCAAATTCTGTAAATATTTTATGAACAATTACCGCTATTTTTGGCCTATTAACCCAATTTTCGCCTTTGCTTTTTAAATGAAATAAAAACTAGAGTATAAAGTGCTCTATACTCTAGTTTTTATTGGCTAAACGTATGTCTCAAAAAGGTTAGGAAATGATGATGCACAACTTTGCTATCATATTCTGCTGCCGTTTTTAGAGCGCCCTGCTTTAATTTTCCTAGTTTATCTTGGTTTTTAACAAGATAAATTAATTTTTCTGCAAGAACTTGCCTGTTTCCAGCAGGGTAAGACAAGCTGTTGACGTCTTCTTTCATATATGTGGCCAAACCTCCACGCTTTGTACCAATAATTGGAACGCCACACGCCATCGCTTCTAAACCTACTAATCCTAAACTTTCATATTTACAAGTTGGAAAAACAAAAACATCCAACTGATTATAGATCTCTACTAACTCTTGATGTGATAAAAAATCATGACAGATTACTTGTTCTTCTAATTGAAGTTCCTTAATTAATGCTTTTTTAGCTTCATTTTCTGCGCCATTTCCAACCATAATTAATTTTGCTTTTATATCAGTTGTTTCCATTGCATGATAAAAGCCATACAGTACGTCATCCCAACCTTTACCATGATCAATTCGGCCAACATAACCAAGCATAAAGGCCTGTTTAATCGGTTTCTTCTGAACAGGAGAAAAAACTGCACGATTAATACCACCTGAAGGAGATACAAAAATCTTCTTTCGTGGAATATGCCAATTTTTTACAAGAATTAGTTTGAAAAAAAGCGACGGAGCAACAAGAGCCTGTGCTCGTCTAAATAAATGCCGACTAAAAAACTGCAAGATAATTTGAATTTTTGTATTGGGCAAAATATCCGAACCATGTACATTCACAAGAATACGCAACTTTGGCCGCAACAATGAAACAAACAACACCGGAATGGCATGATGTGTTGCATAATGAACGTAAACTAGATCATAATTTTGAAAAAGTAACAGCCAAATAATTTTTAGATAGTGCTTAATATAGGCAATTAATTTTCGTAAATGATGAGGTTCTTTCTGCATAACGATCAATGTCACTTCATGATCTTTTTCCAAGAGTTGATACTGGTTTTTTACAAAAATACCATATGCGGGAAACTTTTTCGATGGATACATATTTGAGATTAACGCGATTTTCATTTGTTAAAGCCTCGTTTCCAAATTAAATTTAGTAAAGGTAAAAATAGTAATATAATAATGCAAATCGTCACTACTTCTAAGGTTACAAGGAATAAAGTATCATGAATGAAAACATTACATAGCGCTAAAATCAATAAACAAAGAATGATAATCATATGTTTTTTTATCTTAATTGGTTGCCAAGCGCGTCCTGCAAAGTAAGTACGGATAAAAAAGAAGACAATATACGAACTACCTGTTGCTATTGCCCCTCCAATCGGTCCAAAAGAAGGTATAAGTGTCAAATTCAATATAATGGAGACGATCAAAGCCGATGTTGAAACGAAAATATTTAAATAGCCCTTTTTTAAAAATACAATGCCTAAATTAGTTGTCTCACTTAGTGTCATCATCAGTGGATAAAAGCATAAAAATGGAAAAATATATTTGGCTTCTTTGTACTCAGGTGATAAAAGAAAAATAAGAACATCTTTAAACATCAACATGAAGACGAATAAAATGGAGATAAGCAATAACACGATTTCACTAACAAATTGAAAATCTTTAATCGGCCGCTTTTCTTTATACCATTCATAAGCAGTTGGCATCCAAAAGTTAGCAAAAGTCGTTTGCACGATAAGAAGTACACTGGCCACTTTAAATGCTGCTGTATATAATCCTAACGCAGCAAATCCGCTAAAAGCTCGAATGATAATTTTGTCAAAAACTGTGAATGAGCTGTATATCACTGTAGCGATAAAAATAGGTAACGCGAACTTAAACAAAGACATCCATATTTTTTTATCAAATAAAGCAAAAGAAACACTAAAAAGTCGCCAATTCCGAATAACAAGTATTGAATCCCCTACTAATTGACCAATAATTGTGCCATAAATCGCAGCGATATACGTGTGACTTTGAAAAATTAAAAATAACAACGTACATACAAGAATGGCGAATTTGACTAAAATGTTAAAGAACGAAAACTCTAGTGATTTATTTTCTACACGCATAAGCAAAAATAAGAATCGTTCAAAGATCAAAGCAAAAATCATTAAACAAAGTAAATAAATAGCGCCATCCGCATTTGTATCTGAAAAAAGCAATGTAGAGATTTGCTTTTTAAATGTCAAAAGGAAAAAAACTAAGCAAAAAGAAATAATAATAGGCAATGCCATCGCGTTAAAAAGCAGCTTTTTCAACTGATTGACTTCATAAAATTCTCTAGCAAAAGCCTGATCAAAACCTAAGTAAATCACACTTAGTAAAATGGTTTGAACCAAAAAAAACATACTTGTCTTTCCATATTCCGTTGGTGAAATAAAGTACGTAACAATAGGAATCGTTAAAAAATTTAAAGCTGCTGCACCTAAAGAACCGATACTGTATTTCAAAAACTGTGTCAATAATTTATTCATGATTATCCACTTTCTTCAATAAATTCATACCCGCGCAAGTAAGTCCGATTAGTGTTGCCGAAAGCGCCGAAAAAGCAACATGTCCTGCAAAAAAAGAATAGATTAAAAGCAAATAAAAAATGCCACTATAAATACTCTTTTGCTTCCAAGCAATCACTGCAAAATAACAAATGAAAGCTGTTAACAACAACCAACCAATAAGGCCTAATGAAAATAAACTGTCAAAAAAATCCATTTCAATATAATCGCCTGAACCCCAATTAGCTAGGCGATAAGAAAACCCATAGCCAATTAAAAATTGACCTAAGTGATCAGAACTAATAAAGTACTTCCAGCCTTCATCTAAAAAAGTTAGTCGAGAACTCGTAATAAGCTGTATAATTTGACCACCATAAAATTGATAAAAGTAAGATAGCCTAATAAAAAGTCCTGATAAACTTTCTAAAACAATAGATTTAATTTTATCTGCAAAGATAAAAAGGAAAAAAGCGCCCCATAAGCCACTCAGCACTTTAACGACAACGGGAATTTCATATTTATTTTTCAAGAAAAATTGACAAAGATAAAAAAGTGTCACGATAACCCCAATAATTAAGCCCATTTTTGTTCCCAATATCACGAGTGCAAATAAATTCATCGTATATAAGACAAGAAAAAGTATGATTTTCAAAAAACTAAGCTTGCTTAATCGGCTGAGAATATACCAACCAATAAAAGCAAGTGTACTAATTAGTGCTACTGCTGTATCATTCGTTGCAAAAAAAAACCTTTGAATCCTGCACCCACATAAGTGCTTTTACCAATCCCTAGCAAATAAGGAACCAGAAGACCACTAACAAAAAAACTACTAATCATCATAAAAAGCCTTTCAAAAAAAGATGCTGTAATCTGCTCTTTATTCTGATAAACAAAATAAGGAATTCCAATCCAAAACGATAATTTAACAAGATTGGATAAATCATAGGCCAAAGAAGATTGATCATTCCCTAGAGTAATTGTTTGGGCAAGAGATAACAGCCAAATACTGCAGAATAGTAATATCGTAAACACATCATAACTACGAAAATAAAAACCTTTTCTGATGATCATAAAAAGTAACAAAAAAAAGCAGGCTAAGCGGTACATACTACCGATTGAACTACTAAATCCTAAATAGATAAAAAACCCGTTTAACCAGTCAATTACTGGAAAGAAACAAATAAACAACAATGTTATTTGAACTGCTTTTTTTGACAAAACCACTGCTTTACTCCTCCGTTCGACGATTTTTAATGACTTTAGCAGGATTTCCACCAATATAGGTATATGGTGGATAATATTTACCAGGAACAACTGCGCCTGCTGCAATAATACAACCATCTGAAATCTCTGCTCCGGGTAAAATAATAACACGAATTCCAATCCAAACATCTGAACCAATAACAACTTTTTTTGTTTCTGTTCCACTTAAAAGGATTTCTTTTTCTTGATCAACTACATGATTTTCTGTCAAAATAACAACATCCGGTGCCATTAGGACATTATCGCCAATTTTAACTGAATCTTTTGCGATAATACGAGCTCCATCACCTATGCCAGAATGTGTTCCCAAAAAAATATTTTCCATACCAACTAACTTAACATGCGGACGAATATTACTAGAAAGATGACATTCGCCAAATAATCTTTTTCCAAGCCGCGCCTTTGTTTTTTTAATGAAGTTGCCAAACCAAAATTTATTTGACATTGGCATTTTATTTAATAAGAGAAAACAAAGTTTAGCTATTTTTTTCATATAATTGTTTCACCTTTTCTTTAATCACAAGTTGGATAAATTTACAATTTCCAAATAGATAGCGTTTGAACATTCTCCGTGGTTCTAGTAAGAGTCGATAAAACCATTCAAGTCCAAGTTTTTGCATCCAAATTGGTGCTCGTTTTGTCTTGCCTGCAATGACATCAAAACTTCCACCAACACCCATTGATACAGGTACTTGCATAATTTCTTTATATTGATTAATCCAGTATTCTTTTTTAGGGCTTGAAAAAGCAACAAATAGAATATCTGCAGAACTTGCTTTAATTATTTCAGCTATTTGTACTGACTCTGAATCCTTAAAATAACCATGATGATAACCAGCTATTTTAAGAGAAGGATATTTTTCTTGATGTTTATTTACAACTTCTTTAACAACTTCTTCCGTTGCCCCAAAGTAAAAAGGACGATAGCCTCGTTCAGCACATATAGCGACCATTTCTTCAAATAAATCAATTCCGGTTACACGTTCTTTAATATTATATTTTAACAACCTTGCTGCCCAAACAACTGACATTCCGTCCGCATTTATAATCGGCGCTGAATTGACAATTTTTTGCAGCTCAGTATCTGTTTGCATTAAATTTATTTTATTTGCATTGATGACTACGTGTTGTATCATTTTTCTATCTTCAATAAACCCGCATAATCGGCGAACAGATTCTTCTTTTGTGTAAAGATCTAAATTGCTACCTAACAAATAAATTCTTTCATTAATACGCATGGTTAGGCACAACCATAATTAAAATTGTTTGAAAAATAACTTTAAGATCTAGTGATAACGACATGTTTTTAATATAAAACAAATCCAATTCAACCATTTCACTAAACCGAGCACTATTACGTTTTGTAACTTGCCAAACCCCTGTACATCCTGGTAAAACATTTAAGCGCTGTTTTTCATAGGATGTATACTGTGCCACTTCCGACTCAAGAGGTGGACGCGGTCCTACAAGTGACATATCACCTTTTAATACGTTGAATAACTGTGGTAATTCATCTAAACTTGTTTTTCGCAAAAAGCGGCCAATTTTTGTTACACGTGGATCATTTTTCAGCTTAAACATAGCTCCTTCTACCTCATTAAGCGGTAAAAGTTCCGCCAATTGCCCTTCTGCATCCGTGACCATTGTACGAAATTTATAAATAGTAAATGGTACCATATTTTTACCAACCCTTACTTGTTTAAAAAAAACTGGTGCTTTAGGTTCCGTTAACTTGACTGCTAGAGCCACAATGATAAAAATTGGGCTAAGTATAACAATACCAATAAACGATAAAACCATATCTAACCAACGCTTCGCTCTAAAATAACCCTTTTTTTCAGCAAGCATTAGGTAAGGTAGCTTCATTTTAATTCCTCCTTGCCTAATCATATAATTTAGTATTCAAATTTTTTAATTTCTTTTACATCATTTAAAATGGCTCCTATCAGAGGAACACGAGCTTGTTTTAATTCTGAAACCACTTTCTTAGCATTTTCATAAAGTGTATGTCCACTTCTTAAAACAAGTAAGACCCCATCTAAACTCGGTGCAAGAACAAGTGCATCAGAAGCTGCTAAAACTGGAGGCGTATCAATAATAATTCGATCAAATTCCGCAGCCAAATCTTGCAAAATCGATTTCATTCTATTAGATGATAAAAGTTCATTAGGATTAGGTGGCATAAGCCCACTTGTCATAACAAATAACGATTCAACCATTGTTTCTCGGTAAAAGTCATGTGCATCAGCAGTTTTTGTAACGATTAGTTCTGATAATCCGTGTCTATTTGTCATATTAAAAATACGATGAACAGCTGGTCTACGCATATCAGCGTCAATTAATAGTGTCTTTTTTCCTTGCTTAGCGAATACAGTTGCCAAATTGGCTGCAATTGTAGTTTTTCCGCTTTCTGGCTCAGGAGAAGTAATTAAGACCACTTGAAAATCCTTTTCAAAAGAAGCGAATTCTATTTGTGCGCGGATTGCTTTAAACTGTTCCGTAACATATGACTTATTGCTGTAGTAAGAAATTAATTGCTTCTTATTATTTCGTTTCATAACTGCAATCTCCTTATTTCTTCTTGCGTTGTTTCGATTTTACATCATTATTTGCAATGCTTCCGATCATTCCCATAACAGGAACATCAAGTAATTCAGTAATATCATTTGTTGTATTGATTTTTCGGTTTAACATCTCTTTAATTAAAATGAACGTAACGCTAGCAACGATGCCAAAAGCCGCAGCTAAAATAAGCAAAAAAGCTTTTTTAGGAGCTACAGGCTTTTGGTTTTCCGTTGCTAAGGCGGGAGAAAGTGTCGTGACATTATTGATTTTCATTATTTTAGGTATCTCTGCTTTTGTAACAGTTGCTATCTCATTAGCTATATCTGCTGCTAGTTGTTTACTTTCATTTTTTACTAAAATAGAGATAATTTGCGAATTCGTTTTGTTCTCAACGCTAACCATGTTTGATAGTTCATCTAATGTGTACTTGCTGTTTAATTTCTTTTTTACTAATGTAAGGATCCTTGGGCTTTTAATAATCGTTGTATACGTATCTGTTAGTTGCAAATCGGTTTCAATGGCTTGTTTATTTAGTCCATCTTTTGTAACTGGCGTCTGGTTAATAAGCAATTGTACTGTGTTTTCATATACTGGTGTTGCAAAATAAAGATACGTACTCATACACACAAGCATTGTCATTGTTAATACACAGATAAATAAGATGTTTTTCTTGAGCAACGTTAATATTCTTTTAAAATTCATCATCTGTCTCACTTTTCTCCCTGTAAATCATCTGCTTTTATCAGTCCAGCTCAGGCAAAGTCAAATTCCAGGATACTTCTGTTTCCTTTTTCTTTGACTTTACCGTAGTAACTGGCTGATAGATTAGTTTTGCTGTTTTTATCGTTTTAGGGACAATAAAATA
Organism: Listeria sp. PSOL-1; assembly: GCF_902806445.1. Lineage (NCBI taxonomy): Bacteria > Bacillati > Bacillota > Bacilli > Caryophanales > Listeriaceae > Listeria > Listeria sp. PSOL-1. The sequence continues at coordinate 1,902,452 of NZ_LR760298.1, forward strand.
TGCATTCCCGGTTAACTCTTTATCGCTTTTGATCTCATCACCAAAATTCGGAGCTTCGGTTTTTAATTTTAATTCTTTACCGTCGGCATCTTTTAGCTTAAAATCGCCTGCACCTATTCCGAAATTTGTTTTGTTATTATTTTTAAATTTCATAGCAATTTGTAGAAGATGGTTTTTTGTTGCCCCATCCTCTGTTAATTTTAGTTTTTCAACTTTCATTTCGACGCCATTGACACTTTTTGTATGGTTTGTTTCCGTTGTTTTCTTATCGGCTTTTTCATTTTGACCACATGCTGTAACTAGCATAATTGCAGCAAGCAGCATAAATAGTAACGGGAATTTTTTCATATTAAATCTCCTTCAAACGTAATTCATAAAGTTAGTTAATTGTAACTGTTTTTCTACCTAGTTCTGTATTATCGTTAGCATAAGCGATAACCTGTACAACATCTGTTGCGCTTGTGATAATATTTTTAGCATAATATTTAAATGTTCCATCTGCTGCAACTGGAACCATACCATAAACAGTTGAGCCTACTTGTAAAGCTATTCGTGCTATGCCGCCTGTATAAGTTCCTGTGACGTTGTTTGTGTTAAGCGTATATGCATCAGGTGTGATCGTTACGGTTGGAACGCTTTTTGGTTTAACTGTAACTGATTTCGTATCAACTAATGCGCCCTCTGAATTGTAAGCTAAAACACTGACAACATCCGTCGCACTTGTGATTTTACCTTTTGCATAATATTGGAATTTTCCATCTGTTCCAACATTCACTGTGTCATATACTTGGTCGTTGATTTTCAATGCTATCGTTTTTACATTACCTGTATAGGTTCCTGTGACAAAAGAGTCATCTACTGCGTATTCATCGGTAGTGATCGTTCCAAGTGCTGGATTAGATCCTAGAACTTTAACTGATTTCGTATCAACTAGTACACCATCTGAATTGTAAGCTAAAACACTGACAATATCTGTTGCGCTTGTGATTTTACCTTTTGCATAATATTGGAATTTACCATCTGCGCCAACATTTACTTTGTCATATACTTGGTCATTGATTTTCAATGTTACTGTTTTTACATTACCTGCATAGATGCCTGTTACATAAGAATCGTTTAAAATGTAATCATCAGGAGTAATCGTTCCAGGTGCTGGTGTTGCTGTTGTTACAGTGACTGGTTTCGTATCAACTAATATTCCATCTGCGTTGTAAGCTAAAACTTTTACAGTATCTGTTGTGCTTATGATTTTACCTTTTGCATAATATTGGAATTTTCCATCGGCTCCAACATTTACTTTGTCGTACACTTTGTCATTCACTTGTAATGCTATTGTTTTAACAGCACCTGTATAAATTCCTGTTACATAAGAATCATTTAAAACGTAATTATTAGTATTAATTGTTCCGGGTACTGGTTTAGAGTCCGTCACAGTAACTGGCTTCGTATCAACTAATACTCCATCTGCATCATAAGCATAAACTTTTACAACATCAGATGTACTTGTGATTTTACCTTTCGCATAATATTGGAATTTACCATCTGCGCCAACATTTACTTTGCCATACACTTGGCCATTGATTTCTAGTCCAATTGTTTTGACAGTTCCTGTGTATGTCCCTGTTACATAAGAATCATTTAAAATATAATTGTCTGGAGTGACTTTACCTGATGCTGGATCAGAGGCTGTTACAGTAACGGGTTTTGTATCAATCAATACTCCATCTGCGTTATAAGCTAGCACTTTCACAACGTCTGTTGTGCTTGCGATTTTACCTTTTGCGTAGTATTGAAATTTACCATCTGTTCCAATATTTACTTTGTCATATACTTGACCATTTACTTGTAATGCTACTGTTTTAACAGCGCCTGTATATGTCCCTGTTACATAAGAATCATTTAACGTGTAGTTTTCTGGAGTAACGGTTCCGGGTGCTGGCGTTGCAGTCATTATAGTAACTGGTTTCGTATCGATCAATACTCCATCTGCGTTGTAAGCTAAAACTTTCACAGTGTCTGTTGCACTTGCGATTTTGCCTTTTGCGTAGTATTGAAATTTTCCGTCTGCTCCAACATTTACTTTGTCATATACTTGGCCATTGATTTCTAACGCTACTGTTTTGACAGCACCTGTATAGCTACCTGTTACATAAGAATCATTTAACGTGTAGTTTTCTGGAGTAACGGTTCCTGATGCTGGTTTTGTACCTATTATTGTGACTGGTTTTGTATCAATCAATACTCCATCTGCATTATAAGCTAATACTTTTACGACATCGTCCACGCTTAGTATTTTACCTTTTGCGTAGTATTGAAATTTACCATCTGTTCCAACATTTACTTTGTCATATACTTGACCATTGATCTCTAACGCTACTGTTTTGACAGCGCCTGTGTAGCTACCTGTTACATAAGAGTCATTTAAAATGTAGTTTTCTGGGGTAACCGTACCAGTTGCTGGTTTAGATGCCAAGATTTTAACAGATTTCGTATCAACCAATTCTCCTGATGCATTATAAGCTAATACTTTTACGACATCGTCTACACTTAGTATTTTACCTTTTGCATAATATTGAAATTTACCATCTGTTCCAACATTTACTGCATCATATACTTGTCCATTGATCTCTAACGCTACTGTTTTGACAGCACCTGTGTAGCTGCCTGTTACATAAGAATCATTTAAAATGTAGTTTTCTGGGGTAACCGTTCCTGATGCTGGTTTTGCACCTGTTACTGTAACTGGTTTTGTATCAACTAATATACCATCTGCGTTGTAAGCATAAACTTTTACAACATCATCTACGCTTAGTATTTTACCTTTTGCGTAATATTGGAATTTACCATCTGCTCCAACATTTACTTTGTCATACATTTGACCATTGATTTCTAACGCCACCTGTTTGACAGCGCCTGTGTAGCTACCTGTTACATAAGAGTCATTTAAAATATAGTTATTAGGCGTAATCGTTCCTGGTGCTGGCTTAGATGCTAAAACTTTAACAGGCTTTGTATCAACTAATTCCCCTGATGCATTATAAGCTAATACTTTTACGGTATCATCTGCACTTAGTACTTTACCTTTTGCATAGTATTGGAATTTGCCATCTGGTCCAACGTTTACTGTTTCATATAGTTGACCATTCACTTCGAGTGCTACTGTTTTGACATTACCTGCATATGTCCCTGCAATATAAGCGTCGTTTAAAACATAATCGTCTGGAGTAACCGTTCCTAATGCTGGTTTAGATGTTAAAATTTTAACTGGTTTCGTATCAACTAATTCTCCTGATACATTATAAGCTAATACCTTTACATCATCATCTACGCTTAGTATTTTACCTTTTGCATAGTATTGGAATTTGCCATCCGCTCCGACTTTGACTGCACTGTATGTTTGCCCATTGATTTGTAGTGCCACCGTTTTAACGTCATCTTTATATATCCCTGTTACATAAGAATCATTTAAAACGTAATCGTCTGGAGTAATTGTTCCTGATGCTGGTTTTGAGGCCAAAATTTTAACTGGTTTTGTATCAACTAAATCTCCTGTTGAGTTATAAGCTAATACTTTTACATCATCAGTTAGACTTACGATCTTGTCTTTTGCATAGTATTGGAATTTGCCATCTGCTCCAACTTTGACTGTACTATATATTTGACCGTTTACTTGTAACGCTACTGCTTTTACGTCACCTGTATAAGTTCCTGTGACATTCGTGCTTTTTAAAACGTAATCATCTGGTGTAACTGTTCCGGTTAGAACAACTGGACCTTCAAGTTTTACTGGACCGTTTGCAATCGGTGTACCTTCTGCATTGTATCCAATAACTTTTACATTATCATTTACGCTAAGAATAAGATCTTTTGCATAGTATTTAAAGGTTCCATCTGCTGCAACTGCAACTTTAGCATAAGTTTTGTCTCCTACTTGCAGTACAATTGTTTTAACACTTCCTGTATAAGTCCCTGTTACCCAACTGTCAGTACCAACATGATATGTCTTTGCAGCAACTGTACCTGTTAGAAGCGATCCATCTTTAATAACAACAGGGGCGCTGGATATAATCGTACCTGCATCATTTGTACCCACAACTTTAGCATTTTGATCCAATGCTGTGATCTTATCTTTTGCATAGTATTGATTTTCTCCACCTGCAACTTTAACTAGCTGGTATTTCGTGCCATTTACATCTAGATAAACCTTTGTAATTTCACCAGAAGTAGAAAATTGCACCCAGTTATCTTTTCCAATATAAAATGGAGCTAGTACTTTCACTTCGCCTTCAAGTGCTTTTACTGTAACAGTTATCGTTTTTTCTGCAACGTTACCATCGCTGTCTGTTACTTTATATGTTACATGGTAAGTTCCTGGTGTTTGTGTGTTTACGTCATTTGCTGTTACTTGAATTTTGCTTGTTAAATCCCCATCTTCTGCATCACTTGCTGTTACACCTTGTAATGGATCAAATTTATCGCCTGTTTTTAATGCTTTGTCTGATGCGTTAATGACAGGTTTACTGTTGTTTTTCACTATGACGGTTATCGTTTTTTCTGTAATGTTACCATCGCTGTCTGTTACTTTATACGTTACATGGTAAGTTCCTGGTGTTTGTGTGTTTACGTCATTTGCTGTTACTTGGATTTTGCTTGTTAAATCCCCATCTTCTGCATCACTTGCTGTTACGCCTTGTAGTGGATTAAATGTGTCGCCTGCTTTTAATGTTTTGTCTGATGCGTTAATGACAGGTTTACTGTTATTGTTTACTGTAACAGTTATTGTTTTTTCTGTAATGTTACCATCGCTGTCTGTTACTTTATACGTTACATGGTAAGTTCCTGGTGTTTGTGTGTTTACATCATTTGCTGTTACTTGGATTTTGCTTGTTAAATCTCCATCTTCTGCGTCACTTGCTGTTACGCCTTGTAGTGGATTAAATGTGTCGCCTGCTTTTAATGTTTTGTCTGATGCGTTAATGACAGGTTTACTGTTATTGTTTACTGTAACAGTTATTGTTTTTTCTGTAATGTTACCATCGCTGTCTGTTACTTTATATGTTACATGGTAAGTTCCTGGTGTTTGTGTGTTTACGTCATTTGCTGTTACTTGGATTTTGCTTGTTAAATCTCCATCTTCTGCGTCACTTGCTGTTACGCCTTGTAGTGGATTAAATGTGTCGCCTGCTTTTAATGTTTTGTCTGATGCATTAATGACAGGTTTATTGTCAGTCATTGAGCCATTCGACAATCTTTCGAAATTCTCTGCTTTAAATTGTGTTTGGAATTCCGGTACATTTGTTGTTCCTACTATACTTGTATATCCAGAAAAATCAGTTAATGTATCTACCTTATTCCAAGTATATTGAGGGTCCCCATCTAAGTTGCTTCCTCTTACCCAAGCTCCTATATTTTGTGCTGTTGTTGAAAAAACTGCACCATCGCCATCCATATAAATAGCTCGTCCAGTTGAGTTTTCATTTCTGAAATCAAAATATTTCACATTATCTATTGATAATTGTCCAGCTGTAGAAATACGAATAGCATATGGGCTTGACGGAGAAGAAGTGATTTGCACAGAAGCACAATTGCTTAGGTTTAATTGATTTACATATATACGTGGTATCATTCCAGTAGCTGCTTTACGATAATCTATTTTAACCTTACTTCCTGTGCCAAACTTTACGTTAGCTGAAGTACCCTCAATACTTAAGTCTGTACTTAAAATATTTAACTCCGCATCAGTTCCAACAATCAGATTCTGACGAGCCCCATTTAAATAAATACCTTCGCCATCAGAGTCTATTGACAATTTAGAGCTTGTATCAAGCTGTACTGTACCCCCTGAATACACTTGAACAGCATGTAAATTATTACCATTTCTCATTGTCGTTACTGAGTTTTTATCAAAGATCAGGTTTTTTACAACAAAAAGATCTTTTGGAGTTGTTGTATTGAAGCTGTTGTTACCTTTAACATAAGTAGTCCCATTTATATTTGATACAGCTTGTCCACCATTTAATGTAACATTTTCAAAAGTAACAGTGTAATTTACTAAATCTGTTATGAAAATTGTTCTCAGGTTTCCTGCTGTAAATTTTATATTAGCAAAAGTAACGTTGTTTCCACCTGTGCTAGTACTTTTAAAAGCACTATTATTTAATGCAACAGTGTGGTCCCCCCCATCAATCGTTACATTGTGACCAACAATATAATCAAAATATTCATTTAATGCCAGGTCATTTTTCAAAACAACCTTACTTACTAAATTATTGCTTAAAGCTGCACGCAGCTCTGCTTCTGTTCCTACTTCAAGTGTTACGCCATCTGCGGCTTTAACAGTTAGTGGTGCAACTGCATTACTAATTGTTAATAATGCCATCATACTGGCAACTAAAAAAGTTAATATTCTTTTCATGCCCTCGCTCCTTTTGTATTGTTGATTCTACATATTTTTGACAAATTTGTCACATTATTTTTTATCCCCTCCTTTTAAAAACATCTTTACACGCTAGAGTATAGCAAGAAAACAGAAAGAAAGATGTATATTATTTGTGAGAGATGTTATTTATTATGCGCATTTTGCCCTTAAATGAAAATTGACAACTTTTATATATGTAATATTAATTAAAAAAGCATAGACAAAAGTCTATACTTAAACAAAAGTAGACTATTTATCCATGCTTTATTAAGAATTTTTCATTCTATTATTTCGTTAGCTTTTACTAATATTTTTTTTAACTTTTTTTCAAACTCACGCCGCGGTATCATCACGCTGTGGCCACAGCCTTCGCACTTAATTCTAATATCCATTCCCATCCTAATGATACGAAAGCGATTTGTTCCACAAGGATGAGGTTTTTTCATTTCAATAATATCGTTTATTTCAAATTTTGGTTTTTCCATCGGTTATCCTCTGCTTTTCCTAATTAATCTTCATCTAAGCGAATATTTAAAATCTCTAAAATACGCTCTAAATCATCATCAGAAAGAAATTCGATTTCAATTTTTCCCTTTTTGTCACGTCTTTTAATATTTACCGCTGTTCCAAATTTATCACGTAATTGATTTTCACTTTCGCGAATATAAACAGGGATCTTTTTAGGTTCAAATGTTTCACGTGAAACATTCTTATTTATATTAGTAACAATTCTTTCCAACTGCCTCACTGTAAGTTCTTCTGCAACACTTTTTTTAGCAAGAGGAATAATGTTTTTCTTTACCTTTAAACCTAAAAGAGCTCGTGCATGCCCTGCAGAAAGTGAGTCATCACGTAACATCACTTGAACTTCATCTGGCAAAGTTAGCAATCGGATAAAGTTAGCAATATAAGGGCGACTTTTACCAACTCTTTCTGCTAATTTTGCTTGGGTTAAATTTAATTTTTCCATTAAAAGCTCATAAGATTTTGCTTCCTCAAGCACTGATAAATCTTCTCGTTGCAAATTTTCAATAATAGAAAGCTCCATCATTTCTGAATCATTTAATTCTCGGACAACAGCTGGAATTTCTTTTAATTTTGCTTCTTTAGCTGCACGAAAACGACGTTCTCCAACAACAATTTGGTAGTCTTTATCGTCTTTTCGCAAAATAATAGGTTGTAAAACTCCATGTAATTTAATCGAATCACGTAATTCTCGAATAGCTGCTTTATCAAAATTTTTCCGCGGTTGATATGGATTGGGTTTAATCTGATCAAGGTTAATACTTGTTACAGTTTCTTCATTTGAATCTACTGTGTTAAATAACGCATTAATTCCTTTACCTAGCCCTTTAGCCATGAGAAATCACTTCCTTTGCTAACTCTAAATAAACTTCTGCGCCTTTTGATTTTACATCATATAACAGAATGGGTTTCCCATGGCTTGGTGCTTCGCTTAAACGAATATTTCGTGGAATAATCGTATTGAATACTTTGTTTTGAAAATACTTTTTCACTTCTTCAATTACTTGAATACCTAAATTTGTACGCGCATCAAGCATTGTTAATAGCACACCTTCAATTTTTAAATCGCTATTAAGGTGTTTTTGTACAATTCGAATTGTATTTAACAGCTGACTAAGGCCCTCAAGCGCATAATATTCACATTGCACTGGGATTAATACGGAATCAGATGCTGTTAATGCATTTAATGTTAATAAACCCAATGAAGGTGGACAATCAATGATAATATAATCATACTCATCTTTAATCGCTTCGATTGCTTTTTTCAAACGAACCTCACGTGAAATCGCTGGCACTAATTCAACTTCTGCACCAGCTAGTTGAATTGTCGCTGGTACAATATCTAAAGAATCTAAATCCGTTTTTTGAAGGACTTCTTTTATTTCTACATCATCAACAAGTATATCATAAATACAACGATCAATTTCACCCTTGTTAATTCCGACACCACTAGACGCATTCCCTTGTGGATCAATATCAATAAGTAATACTTTTTTTCCTTCAAAAGCCAGACTAGCGCTCAAATTAACAGAGGAAGTTGTTTTTCCTACGCCACCTTTTTGGTTTGCAAGTGCTATTACTTTGCTCAATCTCTTTCACCAACCTCATTTTCCCAGAATTAATAATTCGCTTATTATCTATCATACCAAAACTTTTTGATTTCGTCCCATAAAAAGTGAAAAATTAAATAATGTTTCACGTGAAACAATTTTACCTTGCAAAACAACGCCAAATTTCAAAAATTGGCGTTGTTTTCATATTATTCGACAAATGATGTTTTTATATCTAATACCTGACAAGCTTTCTGATACATTCTAAGAGATAAATCAGGATCCCCTGCCTCAACACGTGAAATAATAAGTGGAGATAAATCAGTTTTTAAAGCTAAATCCAATTGAGTCCATTTCTTTTTAATTCGCTTTGCAAAAATAATTTGTCCCAAAGTTGCTGAAAAGCTTTCTAAATAATGAACGATTCCTTCATTTAACCAAGCAAGGCTTTTAAGCTGCTCAAAATCATACTTATCTTCGCCAATGCTTAGCTCTCTCTCCATTTGGCTTAAGAAAATTCGCTTCGCTTCCTCACGATATGTTCCCATTTTATCTGTGAAAGGGTTTTTATCTTTAAAATATCCTTTTACAAAACAATAACATGTTTCCGTTTCTGAAAAGGATGTGAAATAAATTAATCGGAAATTTTTATCTTTAAAATGTACTTTCATTTCTTGAATTGGCTGATCTAATGAAGTTTCAATTCGTTTTGTTTCCAGGGAATATGCCTGGCCTTTTCCAATAATCAAATGGATATCAGGTAACATTTGGCGTCCAGTACTAAGCTTTCTTGTTTCCGCTTTTTCTAATTGCAGTAAACCTTGAAGTAGAAGTGTTGCCATTAATGGATGTTCAGTGATTAAATCATGTACAAAATCGTAAGCTTGAAATTCATCTTTTTCATCTCTAACAAAAATAACCTTTGCCATGCTGTCCACATCCTCCTTTATACTTCTTGTTAACTTTTATTGTACTGTTTTCTATGTAAAATTGCCATTAAGTTCAACTTAATGGCAGTGACTTTATATTTAATTTTTAAAAAAATAACACTCATAGGGCATAAGATTAGTACTAGTTTACCCACAAGTCTTATTTTTTTGATCATATAATTTTGCTTTACGATACCACGAAATAATTTTTCGTAGCAAATAAATGACATAAATTGCAGCAATAATATACATAGCATAACCTATTGCCATATTGAGATAACCCACTACATTTCCGGCACTCTTAGCAGCCATTGCTCCTGTTACCATTGGATACATAAAAAATTGAATAAACCTCGCTGGCTCTAACATTAAAAGCGAGTCTGTCACAGTTGATATAAAAGAAGGTAGGATAAGTGCAGTACAAATAATGCCTATAACATGCCCGACAATTTTCAAAAATTTCATTTGTAGACTCCTCTATTTCTTTTTTGGTATTTGAATAGTAATTTGATAAAAATCAGCTGTGCTCTCTTCTTCTATATTTAGCTCTATCCCGCTTTCCTTAACCATTTGAACAGATTGTTTAATCGTGTTGAGCGCAATGCGAACATCTCTACTGACAGAAAGTTTTCGCACTTTTAGCGGAGTTGTTTTCGTTTCTTTTTTTGGATCTTCTGTTAAAAATTCACGAATTAGTTCTTCTGTTTGCTTTACATTTAATTGTTGCTCTTGTGCCATTTTAAGCACGACTAATTGTTCTTTTTCAGTAGGCAAAGCGAGTAATGACCTTGCATGACGTTCGGAAATATCTTTTGCAAGCACTGCTTCTTGTATTGCTTTTGGCAATTTAAGCAGCCTTAACTTATTGGCAATAGCTGATTGACTTTTACCAACTTGCTTAGCTAAAGCTTCTTGTGTTACTTCACGCATCTCTAAAAGACTTTGATACGCCTTAGCTTCTTCAATAGGCGTCAACTGTTCACGCTGCAAATTTTCAATCAAAGCAATAGCCGCTGTTTCGTCATCGTCAAAGCTCTGAATAATCGCTGGAATTGTAGCTAATTTAAGATATACAGCTGCACGATATCTTCTTTCACCAGCGATAATTTCATAACCTACTGGCTCCATTTCACGCACAACAATTGGTTGAATGATTCCATGAATTTTAATTGTTTCAGCTAGTTCCTCAATTTTCTCCTGGTTAAAAACAGAACGAGGTTGAAATTGGTTGGGCAAGATTTGGTCAAGCGGTAACTCTTCCACCTGTTGCTTCACATTTTCGATCAGTTCTTCTGTTTTGTTTGTATCTTTTTTTCCAAATAGTGAAAAAGCCATGCCTTTCTTCCTTTCCAAGCGTTTCATTTACAAAATAATCAATATCATTATCTATTTTAGCAGAATTTCTCGAGAAAAACATTATTCTATTGGCTGTTTATTTGGAATCCCTGGTTTTCGCGGGTATTTTTTTGGTGTTTCTTTAGTTTTTTTTATTAAATAGAGATTTCTTTCACTGTTTTCAATCGGAAGTTGAAAGGAAAAATATTCAGCTACTTTTCCACCTAATACTGTGATTGCTTGTTTTGCTGATTGAATTTCTTCCTCTGCTTGAGCAGCTTTCATAACAAGAAATACTCCGCCTTTTTTAGCAAGCGGCAAACAAAGTTCAGCAAGTACGCTCATACGTGCCACTGCTCGTGCGGTTATCAAATCATATTTTTCACGATGCAATTTATTTTGACCAAAACTTTCCGCACGATCATGATAAAAAGCAACATCGCTTAAATGCAATTCTTTTGCTACTTCATTTAAAAAAGTAATTCGCTTATTTAATGAATCAACAATATTAACCTTCAGATGTGGAAAACAAATTTTTAACGGGATACTTGGAAATCCAGCACCTGCTCCAACGTCACAAATTGAGTGAAATTGTGTGAAATCCATAAAGAATGCTGCTGAAATCGAATCGTAAAAATGTTTAAGATATACTTCTTTTTCTTTTGTAATCGCTGTTAGATTCATTTTTTCATTCCATTCGACAAGCATTTCGTAGTATTGACTAAATTGAAGCATTTGTTTGCCAGATAGTTCAATATCTTTTTCTTGTAAAGCTATTCTAAATTGTTCTGGATTCATAGTTTCTCCTTTGTTTGTTCTAATCTTTATTAATAGTGTATCTTTATCAAATGAAAAAGCTATTCTATCTTAATTTTCTTCGTTAAACAAAGATATTAAGGCCAATGAACAAACAGTCCATAGCTTTGTTCATAACCTTAATACCTTATTTATCATCTTACCTTAGCGATCTTCCCTTGTTCAATATAGACAAGCAAAATCGAAATATCTGCTGGATTTACACCACTAATTCTACTTGCTTGTGCTATGGAAAGCGGTTGGATTTTTTTCAATTTCTCTACAGCTTCTGTAGCTAAGCCGAAAATTGCATCATAATCAATATTTTCCGGAATTTTTTTATTTTCCATTCTCTTCATTTTTTCTACTTGTTGGTAAGATTTTTCAATATAACCTTCGTATTTAATTTGGATTTCTACCTGCTCAGCAATTTCCCAATCAACAAATGTTTCACGTGAAACAATTTCAATAATTTTATCGTAAGTTAGTTCTGGACGCCGAAGTAAGTCTGCTGCTAAAATGCCATCTTTTAATTCCGCTGTACCTAAATCACGTAATATTTTTTGAACTTGCTCTGTTGGTTTAACGCGAGTGGTTTCAAGTCGCTGTTTTTCATCAGCAATTTGCTTTCTTTTTGCCATAAAACGTTGATAGCGCTCTTCACTAATTAAACCTATCTTATACCCTATTTCAGTTAAACGCAAATCTGCATTATCATGACGAAGTAGCAAGCGATACTCTGAACGCGAAGTCAGTAAACGATAGGGCTCTTCTGTTCCTTTTGTAACCAAATCATCAATTAAAACACCAATATAAGCCCGATCTCTTCCTAGAATTAATGGTTCTTTTTCTTGTATTTTTAAACAAGCGTTAATTCCAGCCATTAAACCTTGTCCAGCAGCTTCTTCATAACCGCTTGTTCCATTAATTTGACCTGCTGTAAAAAGCCCTGATACAAGTTTTGTTTCCAGTGAAGGCCAAAGTTGACTAGGCATAATTGCATCATATTCAATAGCATACCCTGTACGCATCATTTCTACATTCTCAAGACCTGGTAAAGTTCGAAGCATTTTTTCTTGAACATCTTCCGGTAAACTTGTTGACAGACCTTGTACATAAACTTCTTCTGTATTTCTTCCTTCTGGTTCTAAAAAAATCTGATGTCGTGGCTTATCATTAAAACGAACAATTTTATCTTCAATTGAAGGACAATAACGCGCCCCTGTCCCCTTTTTTGTTGCCATAAACATTGGTGATCTGCTTAAATTAGCTTGAATAATATCATGTGTTTCGGAATTTGTATAGGTTAGCCAACAAGGTAATTGACTCAAAATCATTGAAGTTGTTTCATAACTAAAAGCACGAGGATCTTTATCCCCAGGTTGTTCTTCTGTTTTGGAATAATTAATTGTACTAGATTTAACGCGCGGTGGTGTGCCTGTTTTAAAACGACGTAATTCAAAACCTAATTCTTCAAGGTGCTCGGAAAGTTTTATTGAAGGTTGCTGGTTATTTGGACCACTAGAATAACGTAAATCACCAACAATAATTTCACCACGAGAAAATGTTCCCGTTGTTAAAACAACAGCCTGTGCAGTGTATTTTAAGCCAGTACTTGTGATCACACCGGAACATATACCATCTTCAATAACTAAACGATCAACCAAACCTTGACGAAGCGTAATATGATCTTCTTTTTCAATCGTATGTTTCATTTCATGTTGATAATCCCATTTGTCTGATTGAGCACGTAAAGCGCGTACAGCCGGTCCTTTTCCAGTATTTAACATGCGCATTTGTACATAGGTTTTATCTGTATTACGTCCCATTTCACCCCCTAGAGCGTCAATTTCTCTGACAACAACTCCTTTTGCTGGACCGCCTACTGATGGGTTACAAGGCATAAAAGCAACCATATCCAAATTAATTGTTAGCATTAGTGTTTTAGCGCCCATTCTTCCACTTGCAAGTCCTGCTTCAACTCCAGCATGACCAGCACCTACGACAATGACATCATAATGACCTGCATCATATATTTGCATAATTTAAAATAACAACTCCTTACTATTTACCAAGGCAAAACTGGTTAAACAACTGGTCTAACAGTTCATCTTGCACAGCATCACCTGTAATTTCACCTAATAAATCCCAAGCTCTTGTCATATCAATTTGAATCATATCAACTGGCATTCCAAGCTCGATCCCTTGAAGAACCGCATCAAGTGCACTTAGAGCCTGATACAATAATTCGATATGTCGAACATTAGATACATAAGTGGCATCTGCCGCTTCAATTTCACCAGTAAAAAAAAGTTCATTAATGGCGCCTTCTAAATTAGCTACACCTTGATCTGTTAATAATGATGTGTGTACGATTCGATTTTCTCCAGCCAATTTTTTTACTTCATTCATATCTATTTTCGTCGGTAAATCCGTTTTATTTAAAACCACAACGAAACGATGATCACGTACAGCTTCAAATAGCGCTCGATCTTCTTTTAAAAGCTCCTCACTTTGATTTAAAACTAATAAAATAAAATCGGCATCAAGTAATGCTTTTCGTGAACGTTCTACACCAATTTTCTCTACAATATCCTCCGTTTCTCGAATACCAGCTGTATCAATTAAACGAAGAGGTACTCCACGAACGTTGACATATTCTTCAATAATATCTCGTGTTGTACCAGCAATATCTGTTACAATCGCTTTGTCTTCTTGGATAAGTTGATTTAATAAAGAAGATTTCCCTACATTAGGACGACCAATAATTGCTGTAGCAAGACCATCTCTTAGGATTTTCCCTTGCTCAGCAGTTTGTAATAATTCCTCAACAGATTGACGAACGAGAATTGTTTTTTCAAGTAACATTTTTTGCGTCATTTCTTCTACATCATCATATTCAGGGTAGTCAATATTAACTTCTACTTGAGCAAGCGTATCTAAAATTTCTTGACGTAAGCTACGGATTAAACGCGATAAATTCCCATCCATCTGTTTCAAGGCAACTTTCATAGCACGATCAGTTTTCGCTCGAATTAAATCCATTACAGCCTCTGCTTGTGATAAATCTATTCGTCCATTTAAAAAAGCTCGCTTAGTGAATTCTCCTGGTTCCGCTAGTCTCGCTCCATTTCTGAGCAATAATTGTAACACACGATTCACAGAAACAATTCCGCCGTGACAATTAATCTCAACAACGTCTTCTCTCGTAAAAGTTCGTGGTGCTCGCATAACAGATATCATAACTTCTTCAATTGTTTCTTCGCTTTCTTTTATATGGCCATAATGAATAGTATGGCTTTTTACTTCATTTAGCTGTTTTTTGGCATAAAAAATACGATCCGCTATTTGAATCGCCTCATCACCGCTAAGTCTTATAATAGCAATAGCTCCTTCGCCAGGCGGTGTTGAGATAGCAGCAATTGTCTCAAAATCCATTCTTCATCCACCTTTCTCTTTTATTTCAGTTAAAAACAACCGAAATTCATGTGTTTGAATCATTTCAGCATTTGCTTTACGCTACCGACAACAGTTCACTCCGCTTTGACCAAAGCAATCTAATTGTTAGCATATTTAAGTTATACACAGTTCTTTTTTTACCTTTTCATTTTAACTTATTCACATGTGGATAACAATAGTTTTATTTTATTTTCTTAAAATTAGGTACTGCGCTTTTTAAAGTAAATTGTTTGCATTTTGGATATTAGACGCTATACTTAAGTAAGTATGCGATATTTAAGAAGGAGTTTTATTTATGTCTAATCTATTTTTAGAAGTAGCTAGAGCACGCCGTTCCATCTATGCGCTAGATAAAAATGTTACACTTTCAGAAAATGAAATCGAAAAATTAATTAAAGAAGCAATCAAACTAAGCCCTTCCTCTTTCAATTCTCAAAGTTCGCGCGCTGTAATTCTTTTTAACGATCACCATGAAAAACTATGGAATATAGTAGAGGAAACTTTACGCAAGTTGGTTCCAGCTAAAGATTTTGCTTCAACTGAAGAAAAAATGGCTTCATTTCGTGCTGGTTTTGGTAGTATTTTATTTTTTGAAGATATAAAAATTATCGAAAATCTACAAAAAAAATTCGCAGCTTATGCTGACAAATTTCCAGTATGGTCAGAACAATCTAGTGGTATGGCCCAATATTCTGCATGGACAGTACTTGCTAATGTAGGAATTGGTGCTTCATTACAGCATTATAACCCGTTAATTGATGATTCTATAAAAATTGAATGGAATATACCTAGCTCTTGGTACTTACGGGCACAAATGCCATTTGGCAATATTGCATCGCCACCAAATCAAAAAGAATTCATGGATGATCAGGAAAGATTTATGATCTTTAAATAAAATAGTGTAAAAGCATGAATGTTTCACGTGAAACATTTATTTTCATTATTTGTACTTGAACATAAATAAAAGCCGTTTTCAATTGAGAAAACGGCTTTTAAAATTTTTATTTTGCTTTAATAACAATATAACGATAAGGATCGCGACCTTCTGAATGTGTTTCAATTCGTTCGTCTTCGCTTAAAATAGCATGAATAATTTTCCGCTCAAAAGAAGGTAGTGGCTCTAAATGAACAGGACGACGTGTTTTTACCGCTTTATTTGCCATCTTTTTAGCAATCTCAGAAAGTGTATCATGGCGTCGTTCACGATAATCACCAACATTTACTATGATATTCTTATATTGATCATTTGTTTTATTAGCAATTAATTGCGTCAAATATTGAATCGCATTCAAAGTTTGTCCATGTTTTCCAATTAATAAACCTAAATTATCTCCAGAAATTTGTAAAGTTACATCTTTCCCGTTTTCTTCTTTCTCAATAGAGACGTTTGCACCCATTTTCAAAGCTATATCAAAAAGATAATCGACCGCTTTTTCGATTCCGTTATCTTCTTCAATGACTTTAACCATGGCTAGTCGTGAACCTATTCCAAAAATGCCTTTTTTCCCCTCATCCATAACTTCTACTTTTACTTTTTCACGTGTAGTATCAAGTTCTTTGAGTGCATTTTGAATCGCTTCTTCTATGGTTTGACCTTGCGCAGTTATATCTCTCACTTTCTCTTTTTACCTCCTTTCTTTGAGGCTTTCATGTTTGCTGCTTTCTTTTGTAAACGAGCTTCTTCTACTTTTGCAGCTTCAAGAGCCTCTTGTTCACGTTTATTTTTAAAAGGATTATTAATTAAAAGCGTTTGGAAAAATGTAAAGACATTACCGATGATCCAATAAAGAGCTAATGCTGATGGAAGTGTCGCACCCATAAATAAAATCATGACCGGCATAATATAAACGATCATCGCCATTGATTTATTTTGTTGAGTTTGCCCCATCATTGAAATTTTTGATGAAAGATATGTTGTAATTGCTGCAATAATTGGCAAAATAAAAATTGGATCAGGATTTCCTAATTGCATCCATAAAAAAGTATCAGTTTTAATCTCAGCTGTTCTACTAATTGCTTGATAAAAACCAATTAAAATTGGCATTTGAATGAGTAGTGGTAAACAACCCATCATCGGATTGACGTTATGTTCTTGATATAAACGCATTGTTTCTTGTTGAAGCTTTTGCCTTGTTTCATTATCTTTTGAAGAATACTTCTCCTGTAATTCTTTTATTTTTGGTTGTACTTTCATCATTTCTTTTTGACTTTTAAGCTGCTTAATCATAAGAGGCATGATAAGTAAACGAATTAAAATCGTCACGACGATGATTCCTATAGCATAATGTCCACCAAAAAGATTTGAGAACCAAGTAATTACCCAAGATAATGGAAAAACAATATAATGGCTCCAAAAACCTGTTGAATCTTTTGTAATTGGATCAGTTGAGTAGCCACATCCTGACAAAACAGCCATCAGTAAGACAATCAACCCTACAATTAAAAACTTCCTTTTGAATTGCTTCTTTTTCTTCAAATGATGTATCCTCCAATTCCGCCTTTTTTGATTTTCATTCTGATTTCAAAGTGGTTTGTTTCTGAAAAGCATGCGCAATATTTAATACATGAATCAAACTCTTCTTTATCTCATGAAAATCCATGTTGGCCGCCGGTTTTCTGGCGATAATAATATAATCATTTTCTTGAACTAGCCCGTCATCCAATTCATGAAAAACCTGTCTAATGCAACGTTTAATGCGATTACGACAAACAGCATTTCCAATTTTTTTGCTGACTGATAAACCAATTCGAAAATGAACTAAATCTTCTTTTTTCAAAGTATAAATAACAAATTGGCGATTAGCTACTGATTTACCTCTTTTAAAGACTTTTTGAAAATCATCACTTTTTTTGATTCGATATTCTTTTTTCATATCTTCCCCATCTTCCATAGATTATCAAGTTTTTACTGAAGATAAGTCTAGCATTACAATAAAAAAACCACTGAGACTTTTTCAGTGGTCTACGCAGACAATATTTTTCTTCCTTTACGACGACGTGCTGCTAAAACTCTGCGACCATTTTTAGAACTCATACGCGCGCGGAAACCATGTACTTTTTTTCTTTTACGTTTACTTGGTTGATATGTTCTTTTCATTACTACACCTCCCATTAAAGGGTCTAACTTAAATAAATTTATTAGACAGTCCTAGACATTATACGTAAATTAATGAATTTTGTCAATTAAACCACTAATAGAATTCAAAAACTCCATTTATAATCATATCATACTTTTCATCCAAGCAACATCTTTTTCTGAAATTTATTGTGACAAATGTTGATATTTAATTTTACTTGTTCTTGGGATAGGAACGTCCCTTCCAGAAACTGCTACCAAATACTGCGCAAATTGACCAATTTTTTCATATTCATTTGGATATTCAAAAATTAATTTCCTATCAATAAGGTAATTATCAACATAATAACTAATGCGTGGCTTAAATGCTAGTAAATCTTCTATAAAGCGAATTACTTTTGTAAATTTAGGCATTTCACTTTCCTCTTCCAAATCAGTGAAATGAAAAAACATGGCATATACGTGATTATCTTTGATGCTCTCTTTGAAAAAATCTTCATTCATATTGCTTTTATAAAAAACAGTAAAATCTTTTAGTACCGCGGGCTTTCGCTTATCATAAAGCAATAAATACCCAAAAACATTATTAATATCCCCGTTTTCGATGACGCGATAAAATTCTAAGTCGCGGGTATTAATCAAACGTTGAAATCTCACATTTGTACACGTCCAATCCAATTAAATTATTTCTCTTTCTATACGTTTAATTTTACCACACACCTCATAAAAAAATATCATTTAACTGTAGCTGTAACTAAAATTTAAAAATATCGCCACATTTTATTACAAACTTATGCACAAAATTAGAATCCTTATAAACAAAGCCCTGTGGATAAATTTTTTTTCATCTTTTCTTACCCACCGAATACTAACAAGTTATTCACACATTAACTGCTTGTGGACAACTTTTACTAACATCTGGATAAATTTGTTAATATCTCGTTATAATCCTTGCTATTAAAGCTTTTTTTTGATATTATAATTTTTGTCAAAGAGAATAGTTATTCGTAAAAATCAAAGTTATCCACAAAATATTTTTTTGTTGTGGATATTTTTTTAACAGCACCTGGATAACTTTATCCACTATTTTTTAACTTGTGGATAACTTTTAAAAATTAAAAGGAGGAAGCAGTTTGCAACCTATTGAAGATATTTGGCAAGAGGCTCTCACAATTGTAAAAAAGAACATGAGCAAACCTAGCTATGACACTTGGATGAAGTCTACCACCGTTCATGCACTAGAAAATGATACATTTGTGATTGCCGCGCCAAATAATTTTGTTCGGGATTGGTTAGAAAAAAGTTATACGCAATTCATTGCTAATATTTTAAATGAAATCACTGGACAAACTTACAATATTCGTTTTATCGACGGGGAACAAGAAGAGAACTTCGATTATAAACCGATCCAACCTGGTAAAACTACTGCTGATGAAAATGATCCAGATAACATCAAAAGCATGCTTAATCCTCGCTATGTTTTTGATACTTTTGTTATTGGTTCTGGGAATCGCTTTGCTCATGCAGCTTCACTCGCGGTAGCAGAAGCTCCAGCAAAAGCCTATAATCCACTTTTTATTTATGGAGGTGTAGGCCTTGGTAAAACACATTTAATGCATGCAGTCGGTCATTATGTTCAACAACATAAAAAAAATGCTAAAGTGATGTATTTATCAAGTGAAAAATTTACGAATGAGTTTATTAGTTCCATCCGCGATAACAAAACGGAAGAATTTCGCACAAAATATCGAAATGTAGATATTTTACTCATTGATGACATTCAATTTTTAGCTGGAAAAGAAGGGACACAAGAAGAATTTTTCCATACGTTTAATACACTTTATGACGAACAAAAGCAAATTATTATTTCAAGTGATCGTCCACCTAAAGAAATTCCAACACTTGAAGATCGTCTTCGTTCTCGCTTTGAATGGGGACTTATAACGGATATTACACCCCCTGACTTAGAAACACGGATTGCTATTTTACGTAAAAAAGCTAAAGCTGATGGGCTAGATATACCAAATGAAGTCATGCTTTATATTGCTAATCAAATCGATAGCAATATTCGTGAACTCGAAGGCGCACTGATTCGTGTCGTTGCCTACTCATCACTTGTAAATAGAGATATCACTGCAGGGCTCGCAGCTGAAGCGCTAAAAGATATTATTCCTACTACGAAGTCAACTGTAATTACGATCAAAGATATCCAAGAAGCTGTTGGAAAATACTTCCAAGTTCAACTAGATGATTTTAAAGCTAAAAAACGGACGAAAAGTATTGCTTTTCCTAGACAAATTGCTATGTATATGTCCCGTGAACTAACAGATGCCTCACTTCCTAAGATTGGTGATGAATTTGGCGGCCGTGACCATACAACGGTTATCCATGCACATGAAAAAATTACCCAAATGTTGAAAAATGATCAGGTTTTAAAAAATGACATCGCAGAAATTGAAAAAACATTACGCAAAGCTGGTTCTCTTTTTTAATACAGCCTTGTGGATATTGTGGATAATAAAATACAAGTTATGCACAGTTTATTAACATGTGGAAAACTTTAATTTTCCTTCTTTAAACTAACTTATCCACAAATCCACAAGACCTACTACTATTACTACGATTTTTTAATACTTAATTAAAGGTTTTCCAAAAAATTTAAAAGTGGAGGTTAATCATGAAATTTGTAATTCAACGAGATCGTTTAGTACTTGCTGTAAATGAAGTAACGCGAGCTATTTCTTCTAGAACAACCATTCCGATTTTAACAGGGATAAAAATAGAGGTTAATGATGAAGGAGTGACCCTTACAGGTAGTGATTCAGATATTTCAATTGAAGCCTTTATTCCTTTAATTGAAAATGATGAAATTCTAGTCGAAGTTGAAACTTTTGGAGGGATCGTTTTACAATCCAAATATTTTGGAGATATTATTCGTCGTTTACCTGATGAGAATGTTGAAATTGAAGTGACAACAAATAATCAAACGACCATTTGTTCCGGCCAAGCTTTTTTCACATTAAACGGTCTAGATGTTATGGAATATCCTAAATTACCAGAAGTTACAGATGGCAAAAAGATTTCAATTCCAATCAATGTACTTAAAAATATTGTTCGCCAAACAGTTTTTGCTGTTTCAGCAATTGAGGTTCGGCCTGTACTTACCGGTGTAAATTGGATAATAAAAAGTAACCAGCTTACAGCAGTCGCAACAGATAGTCATCGTCTAGCTTTGCGTGAAATTCCGTTAGAAAATGAAGCACAAGAGGAATATAATATTGTTATTCCGGGAAAAAGTTTATCAGAATTAAATAAAATTCTTGATGAAGCAACTGAATCGATTGAAATGGTTCTTGCAAGTAATCAAATTCTTTTTAAAATGAAGAATCTGCTGTTCTATTCACGGCTGCTTGAAGGAAGCTACCCAGATACATCACGCTTAATTCCTACAGAGTCAAAATCTGAATTAGTTATTAATGCAAAATCATTTTTACAAGCGATTGATCGTGCTTCCCTACTTGCTCGTGAAAATCGTAATAATGTCATCAAACTTGCAACGCTTGAAAATGGTCAAGTGGAAATTTCATCGAATTCTCCTGAGGTAGGTAATGTCTCAGAAAAACTGTTTAGTCAAAGTTTTACAGGTGAAGACTTAAAAATTTCATTCAATGGGAAATACATGATGGATGCACTAAGAGCATTTGATGGTGATGATGTTCAAATCTCTTTTTCAGGCACAATGAGACCGTTTGTCCTTAGACCACGTGATGCTACGAACCCCAATGAAATTTTACAATTGATTACCCCTGTTCGGACATATTAAATTACTTAGGGTTTTGGCTGACATTTGCCAAAACCCTTTTTTATATAAAGTACTTTCAATATAACGCCATAGAAGCCGTTATGTTTCTTTTTATATAAAAATAATATCCCCCCATTATTTTCGTTAAAAAAGCGAATAAACCTCATAGCATGAAAAATTCTTTGTATTATTGTTAAAACTTTAGTAAAATAAGAGATGTGATAAAAAGATTGGATGTGACATTTTGGCTGATATAGTAAAAATTGATCGTGAATATGTGACACTTGGACAATTACTTCAAATGATCGAAGTTGTGCAAAGTGGTGGGATGGCTAAAGTATTCTTAGCTGAACATCCGATTTACATTAATGGTGAACAGGATAACAGACGCGGAAGAAAACTACGTAACGGAGACGTAGTGTTGATTCCAAGCAAAGGAAAAGTAAAAATTGAACAATCCTAAAAAAGGAATTTAAAACATGCTTTTAGAAAATATTGTGTTACGTAATTTCCGTAATTATGAAGAGTTTTCACTTGATTTTGACAAGTCGATAAATGTTTTTTTAGGGAAAAATGCTCAAGGAAAAACCAATTTGCTAGAAGCTATCTTGATTCTTGCTCTTGCCAAATCACATCGGACGACAAATGATAAAGATTTTATTAAGTGGGATAAAGACGCTGCTAAAATTAAAGGTCAAATTGAAAAACATAATCAAACGATTCCGCTTGAAATTACAATTACTCAAAAAGGAAAAAAAGCAAAAGTTAATCATTTGGAACAAAAAAAATTGAGCCAATATGTAGGCCATTTAAATGTGGTCATGTTTGCGCCAGAAGATCTATCACTTGTAAAAGGCGCACCTGGTTTAAGAAGACGTTTTATGAATATGGAAATTGGTCAGATAAAGCCTGTTTATTTACATGACTTAAGCCAATATCAACGCATCTTACATCAGCGGAATCAATATTTAAAACTAGCGCAACTGAAAAAAAAATACGATCCCGTTATGCTTGATATTTTAACAGAACAATTTGCAGAAGTTGCCATCAAACTTACTGAACGTAGAATTAATTTTATTGAGCGCTTAGAAAGATTTGCAGCTCCTATTCATGCTGAAATTTCTAGCGGCTTAGAAAAGTTAGAAGTAAAATATATGCCCTCTATTGATATTTCAAGTGGCACATTAAATGAGCAAGTTCAGCAATTGCTTGAGAAATTAAGATCGATTCAACAAAGAGAAATCGACCGTGGGGTTACACTTATGGGCCCACATCGGGATGATTCTCTGTTTTATATTAATGGACAAAATGTACAGATTTTTGGGTCACAAGGACAGCAGCGAACAACTGCTTTATCGATTAAGCTTGCTGAAATTGATTTAATTAAAGAAGAAATAGGTGAATACCCTATCCTCTTACTTGATGATGTATTGAGTGAATTAGACGATCACAGGCAGTCACACTTGCTTGAAGCGATTGCTTCGAAAGTTCAAACCTTTGTTACGACAACAAATACTAGCGGGCTTAATCATGCCGTGTTAAAACAGGCAACAACTTTTCATATTGAAAATGGAGCCGTAAGAAAAGCCTGATATTTTATAAAAAAGAAAGTGCGGTGGATAGTGTAATGTCAGAAGAAAATATTTCAAATGTACATGAAAATGCCTCTGATTATAATGAAAACCAAATTCAAGTTTTAGAGGGGCTTGAAGCAGTTCGCAAACGCCCAGGTATGTATATTGGATCAACTAGTCAACGCGGGCTCCATCACTTAGTATGGGAAATTGTCGATAATTCTATTGATGAAGCGCTGGCAGGTTTTTGTACTGAAATCGAAATTACGATTGAAAGAGACAACAGTATCACAGTGAAAGATAACGGACGTGGTATTCCTACTGGACTAAATGAAAAACTAGGTCGCCCTACTCTTGAAGTTATTTTCACAGTACTTCACGCTGGCGGGAAATTTGGAGGCGGCGGTTATAAAGTATCGGGAGGTTTACACGGAGTTGGTGCTTCTGTTGTTAACGCCCTTTCAACAAGCCTTGAAGTAAATGTACATCGCGACGGGAAAAAATATTATCAACGTTTTGAACGCGGTAATGTTGTGATGGAAATGGAAGAACAAGGAGAAAGCGATGATCGTGGAACGATTGTTCATTTCACACCTGATCCAGAAATTTTCACTGAAACAACTGAATTTGATTATGAAACTTTGCGGACACGTACGCGGGAATTAGCGTTCCTTAATCGTAATCTTCAAATTTCCATTGACGACAAGCGTGAGGAAAATTCTTCCCCAAGTGTTTATCATTATGAAGGTGGAATCAAATCGTACGTAGAGCATTTGAATCGTGCGAAAGAAGTGATTCACGAGGAGCCAATTTATATTGAAGGTGAGCGCGACGATATTATGGTCGAAGTTTCGATGCAGTATAATACAGGTTTTTCAAGTAATATTATCTCTTTTGCTAATAATATTCATACGTATGAAGGTGGAACTCACGAATCTGGTTTTAAAACAGCTCTTACACGTGTAATCAATGATTATGCGCGACGAAATAAACTTTTTAAAGATAGTGATGATAATCTGATTGGTGAAGATGTTCGCGAAGGTTTAACAGCTATTATTTCGATTAAGCATCCCGATCCACAATTTGAAGGACAAACAAAGACAAAACTCGGGAATACAGAAGCACGCTCAATCACTGATAGGCTCTTTTCTGAGGCATTAAATAAATTTATGATGGAAAACCCTGATGTTAGTAAAAAAATTGTAGAAAAAGGTATTGTGGCGTCTCGAGCGCGTCTTGCAGCTAAACGGGCCCGTGAAGTAGCACGTAAAAAAAGTGGCTTAGAAATTTCTAGTCTACCAGGAAAACTAGCTGATTGTTCTTCGCGTAATCCTGAAATCAGCGAACTTTACATTGTTGAAGGAGATTCAGCAGGTGGTTCAGCAAAACAAGGTCGTGATCGTGTATTCCAAGCCATTTTACCAATTCGTGGAAAAATTTTGAATGTGGAAAAAGCACGTTTAGATAAAATTTTGGCAAATGAAGAAATCCGAACGATTTTTACAGCAATGGGTACGGGCTTTGGTGGTGACTTTGATGTATCGAAGGCACGCTATCATAAATTGATTATCATGACAGATGCCGATGTTGATGGAGCTCATATTCGAACGCTTCTACTCACCCTCTTTTATCGTTATATGCGTCCGCTTGTTGATGCTGGTTACGTTTATATTGCTCAACCCCCACTTTTCCAAATCAAACATGGTAAACAAGTGGAATATGTTTATTCTGAAAAACAACGGGATAACTATTTAGCCCAACTTAACGGAGAAAAATACAGCATTCAACGTTATAAAGGTTTAGGTGAAATGAATCCCGAACAACTTTGGGAAACAACAATGAATCCTGAGCATCGTACATTACTACAAGTTAATATTCAAGATGCAATTATTGCAGATGAAACGTTTGAAATGTTAATGGGTGATCGCGTTGAACCTCGTCGTAAATTTATTGAAGAAAATGCGCAATACGTAAAAAATCTTGATATTTGATTATTACCCGGGAAATAATCTTGAAAAATGAGATTGATTTGTTTTGGACTTTATATCGTTTTTTATTTTAAGATGATATTATTTCTCGAAAATTAGAAAGGGAGGTTTCGCTAAACATGGCAGAAACACCGAATCATAGAGTATCAGAAGTAAATTTAAATAAGGAAATGCGCGATTCATTCTTGGATTATGCGATGAGTGTTATTGTCTCACGTGCGCTTCCTGATGTTCGTGACGGTTTAAAACCAGTTCATCGCCGTATTTTATATGCAATGAATGACTTAGGAATGACATCTGATAAAGCTCATAAAAAATCTGCACGTATTGTTGGTGAAGTAATTGGTAAATATCACCCACATGGTGATAGTGCTGTTTATTTCACAATGGTCCGAATGGCACAAGATTTTAGTTATCGAAATATGTTAGTTGATGGGCACGGTAATTTTGGTTCTGTAGATGGTGATATGGCAGCTGCCATGCGTTATACAGAAGCGCGGATGTCAAGAATTTCAATGGAACTATTGCGTGATATCAATAAAGATACAATCGATTATACAGAGAACTATGATGGATCAGAAAAAGAGCCCGTTATTTTACCAGCTCGTTTTCCTAATCTATTAGTTAATGGCTCTTCAGGAATTGCGGTTGGGATGGCGACAAATATTCCAACGCACCACCTAGGTGAAGTAATCGACGGTGTCCTTGCATTGAGTCATGATCCTGATATCACCATTCAAGAATTGATGGAATATATTCCAGGACCAGACTTCCCTACTGCTGGTATGATTATTGGTAGAAGTGGAATTAGACGGGCATATGAATCTGGTCGTGGTTCCATTACTGTTCGTGCTCGGGTTGACATTGAAGAAAAAAATAATGGAAAAGAAACCATTATTATTACTGAACTTCCCTATCAGGTAAATAAAGCACGCTTAATTGAAAGAATCGCTGAACTTGCACGTGAAAAGAAAATTGATGGAATTACGGATTTAAATGATGAATCTGATCGTTCAGGTATGCGTATCGTTATTGAAGTGAGACGTGATATTAGTGCTAGTGTTGTAGTGAATAATCTATATAAAATGACTGCTTTACAAACTACTTTTGGTATTAATATGTTGGCGCTTGTTGATAAGCATCCTAGAATCTTAAATCTTAAACAGATTCTCTATTATTATTTGGAACATCAAAAAGTTGTCATTCGTAGACGTACGGAATTTGAGCTCCGTAAAGCAGAAGCACGAGCTCATATTTTAGAGGGATTACGAATTGCTTTATATAATATTGATGCTGTCATTGCTTTAATTCGCGGCTCAAAAACAACAGAAGCTGCTAAAGAAGGTTTAATGACGCAATTTAGCCTCTCTGATAAGCAGGCACAAGCGATTCTTGATATGCGTTTACAACGACTAACCGGTCTAGAACGTGAAAAAATTGAAGAAGAATATCAAAATCTAATGACGCTTATCCATGATTTAAAAGCGATTTTAGCGGATGAAGAACGTATTTTACAAATCATTCGTGAAGAACTAGAAGAAATTAAAAATAAATATGCAGATAAACGCCGCACAGAAATTTTGACAGGTGACTTGGTAAGCATTGAAGACGAAGATTTAATTCCTGAAGAAGAAGTGGCAATTACATTAACAAAAAAAGGCTATATTAAACGTTTACCACTTTCTACTTATCGTAGTCAACGCCGCGGAGGTCGCGGGGTTCAAGGCATGTCTACGCATGAAGATGATTTTGTTGAACATCTTGTTGCAACGAGTACACATGATACATTGTTATTTTTTACAAATACTGGAAAAGTATATCGAGCAAAAGGTTATGAAATTCCTGAATATGGGCGTACTGCAAAAGGAATTCCTATCATTAATTTATTAGGTATCGAAAGCCAAGAACAAGTCAATGCAGTCATTAATTTAAGCGAGTTTGGGGATAACAACTATCTGTTTTTCACAACAAAATATGGTGTTGTGAAACGGACTACATTATCACAATTTGAGAAAATTCGTCAAAGTGGTTTACGTGCTGTTGAATTACGTGAAAATGATGAATTAATTGCTGTTCAAATGACAGATGGAGCTAAGAAAATTATTATTGCAACAAAAGAAGGACAATCCATTTACTTTAAAGAAACGGATATTCGTGTTATGGGAAGAACTGCAGCTGGTGTAAGAGGTATTCGTTTACGCGAACATGATGAGGTAATTGGTATGGATATCTTAGAAGATAATGAAAAAGTTCTTGTTGTTACTGAAAAAGGTTACGGAAAACAAACATCAGCAGATCAATACCCTCTTCGTGGTCGTGGTGGTATGGGTGTTAAAACTGTTTCAATTACAGAAAAAAACGGGGCACTTGTTGCTATGAAGACAGTAATAGGTGATGAAGATCTAATGCTTATCACAAACAATGGTGTTTTAATTCGCTTCGAAGTCAATACCGTTTCGCAAACTGGCCGTAGCGCTATGGGTGTGAAACTGATCCGCATTGACGAAAGTGAAAAAGTAGCTACGGTTGCTAAAGTTCCAAAAGAAGATGAAGAATTAGTAGAACAAAAAGTTGCAGACGAAGCACAGGTTCTGACAACTGAAGTACCAGATGAAAGTTTTGAAGATAATCCGGATGAGGATATTTAAGAATAAAAGCAAATTTAGCAGATAAAGAGATTAGCGACAAGCGTTCGTGTTCAGAGCGCTTGTCGCTTTGTTTTGTGCTAATTTATAAGTAAACGTATAATTTCCTTATTTTTCTGATCTAAAATGATTAGAAAAATCTGCCCTATTTTCATGAATGTGCAATAACTTGAAGTTTGTCTTTATCGGGCTCTTCATCGGACATTTTCTCTTTTAAAAAAGCTTATTTTTGGTATAAATACAAGCTTATCCCTTGATTTGCAACGCTTATTAGCTTGAACTCATAAATATGATAAAAATATGACAAATTAGAAAAATTTTATTTTATTGCTTTGATTGATCTGGAAATTAATAAAACTTCTTGTTATAGTAAATTTGTTATCCATTATTTGAAAAATAAATTATCGAAACGTAGTTTTTTAATCTAAAAAAATTTACATAGAAAAACCGATAGCTTAAAATCATAACATTTTTCACTATACTCAAAAAATCCATTTTTACTTTTTAATATGAATTAGATGATAAACTTTTAAATTAAATATTTTAAAAAGAGATATTTTTGAATTTTTCCAAAACTATTCTCTTTTACAGCTTTTGGTAGTCTTATACCGATTGATAATAAATTTATAAAATAGTTCAAAGGCCTAAGTTTATTGCTTCAAATCCAGCTTTTACTTTAATGATAGCTGTGTAAGTATATAAAAAGAATAAATATTCTGTTTTTTGTACAAACGACATTCTCTCAAGTAAGGAGGTGATCAAAAAACTAAGGTAAAAACAGCGTAAAGCCATCAAAGTTGATATGACAGGTGAAAAGATTTTTAGGAGGAAAGAATTATGACAACAGGAAAGAATCTAAGAAAAAAAACTTTACAAAAAGGTTTAATTATTGGGGTTAGTGTACTTACAGTTGGTAGCCAAGTAGTAAGCTTCTTACCAACTTCTGCTCTAGCTGCTGATAAAACTAACTTAGCTACTAAAAATACTTCGCAAACCAAAGCAGTAAAACCAAAAAGCGGAGATGTAGTTAACGTTGGAAATTATGCGGAATTTAAAGCAGCAATGCACGATACAGATGTTAGTGAAATTAATTTAACTGCAAATATTGAATTTCCTACGACTGCATCCTATACAGATATTTATGCTACGCATTCTGTAGTTGTTAACGGGAATGGCTATACAATTAATCAACATAAGTCAACGATTAATGGTCTTCATAGTTCTATAAATACAGTTGTTACTTTTAATAATGTTAAAATTATAGCAGATAATGTCGATGGTGATTATGCTTGGTATGGTATCGTATATTCAACGGTTGAAGGTTTTACAATTAATCTTAATAATGTCACTTACAACGGTCCACAAGCTATCTTCAACACAAATGGTACAGTAAACATCTCAGGAACAACAAACCTTACAAGTCAAAAAGGTCAAGAAAACATGGAAGTTCGTAACGTTAATTTTAAGAAAGATTCTAAAGTAAAATTAGCGACTCCATCAGGAACAGGTATTACTTCTTACGGGAAAGCTTCTGTTGTTTTTGAAGAAGGATCTGATGTTGAATTTAATAATGGCTCTCATCCTATTTATACAATAGGCGCAAACAGCAAGGTAGATATTCAAAAAAATGCAAAAGTTAAAATGAGTAGCAGAAATACAGGAATTTATATGGCTGGCGCTGGTTCTCGAGTAAATGTGGGACAAAATGCTATTTTTGATATTAAAAGTAGCGAAACTCGTGGTATTCAATTAGCATCTAGTGGGAATGTTATTTTCAAATCTGGATCTAAAGTGAATGTCTTAAGTAAACTAGCACCAATTTATCTAGTAGGTCTTGGCAAGTTTGACATCATGGATAATGCAGAAGTAAACTTTACTACTGATGAGTACGCTGCTTATGCTGCTGTTGATAATAGTGAAATCAATATTCATGATGGAGCTAAAGTTAATTTTAATAGTAGAAATGGAGTCTATGTAGTAAACGGTGACTTTAACGTAGCAAGTAATGCAGAAGTAAAATTAGCGACAACAAATGAGGCTTACGCTTCAGCACAACTTTATGCTAAAAATGTTTTTGTAAATCCAAATGCAACATTTAATGTAAAAGCTTCAAGAGCTTCAGATTATGCAATTTATTTAAAATATGGAAACTTTAGATTAAATGATGTTGCCGATTATGATGTTCGAGCACCAAAATCAACTGCACATGTTTTCTATTCTGAAGGAACTTCAACATTAAGCTTTGCAAATCAAACTTTAGGTGTTTGGAACAAATCAAACATAACAAATGACCCAACTTATGCTTGGACTAATTTGACAGCGTCTTCTAAGATTGCTGGTTATGCATCAAGTACAAATATTTCTGCAAACGATAACTTTAAAACACTTTTCCAAACAAATAATTATAATCGTATTGCTGGAACAAATTTAAAAGCGCCAGACTTAACTGTCGATGAAGCAGCAGATAACAAAACGACCATTACTGGAACAACAACACCTGGTTCTACAATCAAAGCAATCATTGATGGAAAAACAATAACAGGTACAGTAGCAGACGATGGCAAATATTCAATTCCAACTGGTAAATTAGCAGCAGGGACAGAAGTCAAAGTGGTTGCTGCAAACAAAAATAAAGAAACAACAAAGACAGTAACAGTAGCAGATAAAACAGCTCCAAACGCTCCAAGAGTGAACACAGTTAAAGAAACAGATACAGTAGTCACAGGTAGCGGAGAAAAAGGCGCTACAGTAAAAGTTAAACTTGAAGATGGTAGTGTGAAAACAGGGACAGTTGGCGAAGATGGAACTTTCTCAGTGACTATCCCAGCACAAGCTGGAGGAAAGAAAATTGTTGTTACTTTGACAGATAAAGATAACAATACTTCTTCACCAACAACTGTAACGGTAGCACAAGCACCAGTAGATCAAACTGTAACAATTAACCCAATGACAAAAAATGATAACACCGTAACGGGAACAGCACCAGCTAACGCAAAAGTACGAATCCTAATTAATGGTACGCCCGTCAATATAGTGTATGCTGATGAACATGGAAATTATAGCAAAGTTATTGGTAAACAAGCAGTGGGAGCCGTAGTAGGTGTTCAAATACAAAGCTCTTCAAGTGAGGGTGGCTATACTAATCCGGTAACAACAGTTGTAAAAGCAGCTGATAGAACATTAACAATCAATGAAATGACAGCGACAGATACAACGGTTACAGGAACAGCACCAGCCAATGCCAAAGTTAGAATTTTAGTTAACGGCGTACCAGTTAATGTAGTGTATGCTAATGACGATGGAAACTATAGTAAAGTAATTGGGGTACATGCAGCAGGAACAACAATAAGTGTTGAAAGACTTAACCCAATTAATAATCAATATACTGATCAAGTAACAACGATTGTAAAATAATTCGATCCTAGAAACCATTAACAAGCAGGCATATACTAACGAGATAAATTAATAATAAGCGCTCACATTTGTGAACTTTGACAGACTTCCTTATTCTCATTACACGATTGGGTAAAAAACACCCTAAGACATCATTGTGGAACTTCTGACAAAATTCATCAATGGGGGGCGCTTATTCATTTTACTGTATTTAAATGGAGCGCTTTAACTTTTGGTATAAATGAAGTTTTTAAAGGCCCCTATTCATCTGAACTTACTTAGAAAAAGATTAACGCAACGAAATTAGGGTATCCACTAATAGTATGTGAAAAAATCATATGTCAGCTTTTTGAAAAAAAGAAAAAAATCCGCTATAATGTATAATGATGTGGACAGATTTATATTAAATAAGCTTTTGAGAAAGCGCTTATTTAATAAATGAAGGGTATTTTGTATAAGAAATATACATGAAAATCTAACAGAAAAGAGGGGATTCGGGTGACAAAGCGATTTAAATCATTATTGTTAACAGCTTTTGTAATGTTTGTTGGATTGCTTAGTGGGTGCGGTGATTTAACTGTGCTTAATCCAAAGGGGCCAGTGGCAAAAGATCAAAGCTATTTAATCATGTATTCCATTGTTTTTATGTTGATTATTGTTTTGACAATCTTTGTTTTGTTCACGATTATATTAATTCGCTACCGCGAGCGTAAAAATATGGATAATTATGAACCAGACATGCACGGCAGTAAAAAATTAGAAATTTTATGGACGCTAATTCCAGTTGTCATCGTTATTGCTCTAGCGATACCAACTGTAAAAACCATCTATGCAGGTGAAGAAGCTCCAAAAGTAACTACCCACAAAAATCCAGTTATTATTTATGCAACAAGCGCAAACTGGAAATGGATTTTTAGCTATCCTAATGAAGGGATTGAAACGGTAAACTTTGTACATATTCCAACTGATCGTCCAGTACAGTTTAAACTGTCTTCTGTCGATACAATGACGAGTTTTTGGGTACCACAACTTGGTGGACAAAAATATGCTATGAGCGGGATGGCAATGAACTTATTTTTACAAGCTGATGAACCAGGCGTTTATAAGGGACGAAACGCTAATTTTAATGGGGAAGGCTTCTCTGAACAACGCTTTGATGTTATTGCTGAACCTGAAAAAGAATTTCAAAAATGGGCAAAAAATGCGAATGCTACTTCACCAGTAATAACACAAGATGTTTACGATCGTCTTATTATTCCAGGAAGCTCTAATAAAAAAACATATTCAGGAACACATTTAGCATTTGTTGATCCAGCAGCAGACCCAGAATATGCTTTTTACGCTTACAAACGTTATGGTTATAAGCTAACCAACCCGCATAATCCTAATGTGAAGGTTAAGCTTTCTGAAAAACCAATGTTGCCTCCTCGCCCAATTACGGTAACCAACCCGCAATTTAAACGTCATAACATGAAACCAACGATCATCAAAAACGGTGAAAAGTATCATAAAAATGAACACTATGATCATGAGATGAAGAAGATGGAAGATGATGTTCAAACCAATGAGTTTAATAAAAAAGAAACAGATGACGCAGGTAAATAAAAAAGGGGGATACAAAATATGAAACTAAATGAATTTATTGTCACTGGCGATCCTCTAATTTTAGGTGCGCAAGTGTCAATTGCGCTTGTAAGTATCGGGATTGTCGTCTTACTTACTTGGACAAAAAAATGGAAATGGCTTTTTACAGAGTGGATTTCAACAGTAGATCATAAACGTATTGGGATTATGTATTTACTAGCAGCAGTATTGATGTTTTTCCGCGGCGGCGTTGATGCACTTATGATACGAACGCAACTAGCTTTACCAGGAATGAAGTTTTTAAGTTCTCAACATTACAATGAAGTGTTTTCAACGCACGGAACTGTTATGGTTTTATTCATGGCTATGCCGTTTATTATTGGATTAATGAATATTGCTGTGCCACTTCAAATTGGAGCGCGCGATGTTGCATTTCCATTTCTAAATAACCTTAGCTTTTGGACATTTTTTATGGGAGCGATGTTATTTAATCTTTCGTTTGTTATCGGCGGTTCACCAGATGCTGGTTGGACAAACTATGCGCCACTTGCAGAGGAATTTAGCGCAGGCTATGGCATCAATTTTTATTTACTTGGGCTTCAAGTTGCAGGTATTGGGACGCTTATGACAGGAATTAATTTCTTTGTGACGATTATGCGAATGCGTACGAAAGGCATGACATTAATGAAAATGCCAATGTTTACTTGGACTTCTCTTATTACTTGTCTCATTATTCTCTTTGCCTTTCCAGTGTTGACAATAGCGCTCGCCTTAATGTCATTTGATCGCTTGTTTGGAACAGCATTCTTTACGCTTGCAAATGGAGGACTTCCAATGATGTGGGCCAATCTTTTCTGGATTTGGGGGCACCCGGAAGTATATATCGTTATTTTGCCAGCTTTTGGGATTTTTTCGGAAGTTATTTCGACATTTGCCCGGAAAAAATTGTTCGGTTATCCAGCAATGGTTGCAGCCGTTGTTGTCATATCACTTCTTAGCTTCTTAGTTTGGGTCCATCATTTCTTTACAATGGGTTCCGGTGCACTTGTTAATTCTTTCTTCTCCATTACGACAATGATGATTGCGATCCCTACTGGAATTAAAATCTTTAACTGGCTGTTTACAATGTATCGGGGACAAATTAAGCTTACAACGCCGATGCTTTGGTCGCTTGCCTTTATTCCAAATTTTGTTATTGGCGGGGTTACAGGTGTTATGCTTGCGATGGCAGCAGCTGATTATCAGTATCATAATACATATTTCCTTGTGGCGCATTTCCACTATGTGTTAATTGCTGGTACGGTGTTCTCTTGTTTTGCCGGTTTAATTTATTGGTATCCAAAAATAGTCGGCTATCGACTTAATGAAAAAATTGGTAAATGGTTCTTCTGGATTTTTGTAATAGGATTTAATTTATGTTTCTTCCCACAATATTTCTTAGGGCTTGATGGTATGCCGCGTCGCCTTTACACTTACGTACAAGGTGATGGCTGGACAACACTTAACTTTATTTCATCAATCGGAGCTTTCTTGATGGGACTTGCTTTCTTAATTCTATGTTGGAATATCTATTATAGCTTTAAACATTCAAAACGCGAAGTAACTGGGGATCCATGGGATGGACGCACACTTGAATGGGCAACAAGCTCAGCTGTCCCGCCAAAATATAACTTTGCCGTTTTACCTAAATGGAATGATCTTGATGATTTTTGGAAACTAAAACAATCTGGAAAAAGCTATGAAGATAATAAAGATTACAAACCGATTCACATGCCAAGTAATACTTTATTAGGCTTTATTATGTCAGTGTTTTTATTTATCGCTGCTTTTGGTTTGGTATTTTATTGGTATCCAATTGGTATCATCGGTGGGCTTGGAATGCTTGGTTGTATGATTTATCGATCTTTCCAAAAAGATGAAGGCTATCATATTGGAGTCGATGAAATTAAGCGAACGGAAGAACATATCGAGCGTGAACATCAAACTGGTATAAAGGAGGGCAACCCATGGAGCCTTTAAAAACAAACACTGACCTTCCATTAGAATATCAATCAGAACAAGGCCGTTTAAATATTTTAGGCTTCTGGACTTTCATTGGTGCTGAAATTGCCTTATTTGCGACTCTTTTTGCGACTTATTTTGTAATGGCTAAAGCAGGATCAGACGCAGGACATCCACCAAGTGAGATGTTTGAGTTACCTCTTGTTTTGATCATGACATTTTCCTTATTAACAAGTAGTTTTACTTGTGGACTTGCTATTGGCGAAATGCGTAAAGGAAATATAAGAGCATTTGTTATTTATTCAATGATTACATTGCTTTTTGGCGCAGGCTTTATTGGTTGTGAGATTTATGAATTTACGCATTATGTGATGGAAGGCGTAACAATGCAGGTAGGCTCTTATTGGTCCGCTTTCTTTGTCTTACTCGGGACGCACGGAGCACACGTAACAATTGGTTTATTTTGGATGACATTTATCTTAATTCAAATAAAAATGCGCGGCCTTACGCCTCGTGTAGCGTCTAAAATATTCATCTCGAGCTTATATTGGCATTTTCTCGATGTTGTTTGGATTTTCATCTTCACAGGTGTTTACCTATTAGGGATGGTGAATTAAGATGGCAGAAAATAAAAATACAAATCAAGCGCATGGCTCAGTCATTCCTTGGAAACATATCATTGGTTTTGCTCTTTCTATCATTTTAACGTTAATGGCAGTTTGGGTAGCGCTATACTCCTCGTTGGATTATAGCATTAAAGTGGTCACTATTTTCATCTTTGCTTTTATTCAAGCAGCGTTGCAACTACTTATGTTTATGCACATGACTGAAGGAAGGAATGGACGCATTCAAGCAGGTCATATTCTTTTCTCAGCATTTATTGCCATTGTTGTCGTACTTGGATCTTATTGGGTCATGGAAATTGGTCATATGAATCATTTAATGTAAATAAAACAAATCAGCGACAAGCACTCGCATCCGCAGGTTTTGACAAGTATATTTCTGTCAAAGCCTGTAGCGAGTAGCCGTCGCTTAATTTGTTGTGTCAAGCGTAAAAATCAGCTCTTAATGAATGAGAAAAAAATAAGGTAAATGATAATAGTAGAAAAGAAAATGGCGTAAAATCAATAAATCTTTTTACTTATAGTTATTATAAATTAGTAAATACTATAATTAACCTATTGACATTTTTGAATAAAAGATTGATAATTTTAAGTGTAAGAACTGATAAATACATAAAAACCAAGGAGGAATTTTAAATGTCATTAATTGGAAAAGAAGTTGAAGAATTCACAGCCAAAGCTTATCACAAAGGAGAGTTTGTTGACGTCTCTTCTGAAAACTTCAAAGGAAAATGGAGCATCGTTTGCTTTTATCCAGCTGATTTTACATTCGTTTGTCCAACAGAATTAGAAGACTTACAAGATCAATATAAAACGTTGCAAGACCTAGGTGTAGAAGTTTATTCTGTTTCTACTGATACTCACTTTACACATAAAGCTTGGCATGATTCTTCTGAAGCAATCGGAAAAATTGAATACATTATGGTTGGGGATCCAGCACATGTTATTTCTCGTGCTTTTGACGTTTTAAATGAAGAAGAAGGCATTGCAAATCGTGGTACGTTTATCATTGATCCAGACGGTGTTGTTCAAACAGTTGAAATCAATGCAGATGGAATTGGCCGTGATGCAAGCATATTAGTTGATAAAATCAAAGCTGCTCAATATGTACGTAGTAATCCTGGCGAAGTTTGTCCAGCAAAATGGAAAGAAGGCGCTGAAACACTAAAACCTAGCTTAGACTTAGTAGGTAAAATTTAAGGGGCTGAGATAGAAATGTTAGATACAGAAATTAAAAACCAATTAGCCCAATACCTAGAGCTACTAGAAAATAATATCGTCTTAAAAGTAAGCGTTGAAAAAGATGAAGCATCGCAAAAACTACTTTCATTTGTCCAAGAAATTGCTGAAATGTCACCGAAAATCACTGTAGAGAATACATTATTAGAAAAGATACCGAGCTTTGCTGTGGATCGTGAAAATGAGGAGACAGGGATTGTTTTTGCAGGTATCCCGCTTGGGCATGAATTTACGTCACTTGTTCTTGCCTTACTTCAAGCAAGCGGACGTGCACCAAAAGTCGATGAAAAAATCATTCAGCGCATTAAAAAAATTAATCAACCCTACCATTTTGAAAGTTATGTTAGCTTAACTTGTCATAACTGTCCAGATGTTGTTCAAGCGCTTAATATCATGAGCATTTTAAACCCAAATATTTCACATACAATGATTGAAGGCGGCATGTTTAAGGCGGAAGTAGAAGCAAAGGATATCTTGGCTGTTCCTACTGTTTTCTTAAATGGCAACACTTTTGGAAATGGACGTATGACAATCGAACAAATCGTTGAAAAGATCGCTGGTGAGGCAAATCTTTCTGAATTTGAAGAAAAAGAGCCATTTGATGTGCTTGTTATTGGTGGCGGTCCAGCTGGTTCCAGTGCTGCTATTTATGCTGCACGAAAAGGTATAAGAACAGGCATCGTTGCTGAAACATTTGGTGGACAGGTTCTGGAAACATTAGGTATTGAAAATGTTATTGGAACAAAATACATCGAAGGGCCACAACTAATGAATGCTGTCGAGGAACACATTAATGAATATAACGTTGATATCATGAAAACAGCACGTGCTGCTAAACTTGAAAAAAAAGAACTTGTTGAATTAACGTTAGAAAATGGTGCGGTTTTGCAAAGTAAGACGGCAATCATTGCAACAGGTGCAAGGTGGCGTAACATCGGTGTACCAGGCGAGCAAGAATTTAAAAATAAAGGTGTAGCTTACTGCCCACATTGTGATGGCCCACTTTTTGAAGGGAAAAATGTAGCTGTTGTTGGTGGAGGAAACTCAGGCATTGAAGCAGCAATCGATCTTGCAGGTATTGTCAAACACGTTACAGTACTCGAATTTATGTCAGAATTAAAAGCTGACCAAGTATTGCAGGAAAGACTCTATTCTCTACCAAATGTTACCGTCCTAAAAAATGTACAGACAAAAGAAATTACTGGTAAAAGCAAAGTAGAAGGTATTGCTTATATTGACCGCACTACAAACGAAGAAACGCACATAGACGTTCAAGGCGTATTTATTTTAATTGGACTAAAGCCAAACACCGAATGGCTTGAAGAGACATTAGAACAAACCAAAATGGGCGAAATTGTAGTAGATAAACGCGGCGCAACCAATCTTCCAGGTGTTTTTGCAGCAGGAGATTGTACGGATAGTGCGTATAAACAAATTATTATTTCAATGGGTTCCGGCGCAACTGCTGCATTAGGTGCTTTTGACTATATGATCCGAAATACATGATATTAAGTGAGTTTACTAGGATATAAATAAAGCGCTCGTGATGGAAGAGGTCAGCCAGACTTTCGTTTCTGGCCACTTCTTTCATCGCGAGCGCTTACTATTTTTAAAACCGTATTTTCTTAAAAAAGAGAGTTGAATCGCATAATGTCAAAGTCTTGTAATTAAAAGCCCATTTGATTTTATAGATTAGCAGCAGAAGAAAAGGAACCGATAGAATAAAAAGCTAGCTAAAACTGCACTTCAATAAATTCTAGTTTCCCCTCAGCATCTGGTTTCCAAACTTTTAGAAGCGAAATGTCGATTTCAATAAAAATATCTTCATCCGTTAAAAATCGATCTTCTGTGCTGAACGCATCAGGATATTTTGTTTTATATTCTTTTTTTAACATCCGATTTTCAGTAGAATCCACTTTGCCGATGATTTTAGCCGTACCTTCAAATTGAAAATCATCACATACACCTGCAACATGCGGGTTATTTTTGATTTGGTCAACTTTAGCAGAAAGTTCAGAAGTACGGATAAAAATAGTGAAGTTGTGATTAATCGGGCTTACAGGTCGCACGGAGACTTTATTATTTTTACTTGTTGAAAGATAGATCACTTGGGCTTTTTCAAGTAAATTTAAAAAAAATGTCATTTTTTCCACTTGTTTTTCTCTCCTTCAGCATAGTTTTTAATTTAATTCATTTTATAATATATTCAAGAAAATTTACAATAAAAGGCTTGCTCTGTAATCCATTACATACTGTATAGTGTTTTTATAGAAAGATAGGGAGGAGAAAAAACAATGTCAAAAGTAAATTTTAAATTTCCAGAAAATTTTTTATGGGGAGGAGCAGTAGCGGCAAACCAATGTGAGGGAGCGTATTTAGAAGATGGAAAAGGGCTTTCGCTTGTTGATCTTTTACCTGCTGCAAGTGGAGGAAGATGGGAAGCACTTTTCAATCCCGAAAAAACACTTGCAACGACATATGATTATTATCCAAGTCATGAATCGATTGATTTTTATCATCGTTATAAAGAAGATATCAAGCTTCTTGCTGAAATGGGATTTAAGTGTTTCCGCCTTTCCATTAGCTGGCCACGTATTTTTCCGGAAGGTGACGAAACAAGTCCAAATGAAAAGGGTCTTGAGTTCTATGACGCCGTTTTCGCTGAGTGTCACAAGTATGGTATTGAACCAGTTGTAACGATTAATCACTTTGATACACCAGTTGGCTTAATGAAAAAATATAATGGCTGGTTAAGCCGTAAAACTATTGATTTCTATTTAAATTTTTGCGATGTTATTTTTAAGCGTTATAAAGATCAAGTAAAATACTGGATGACATTTAACGAAATTAATATGATTTTACACATTCCAATGTTTGGCGGAGGAATGGATGTAACGAAGTCAAAAAATCCAGAACGAGATAAATATCAAGCTATTCATCATCAACTCGTTGCTTCAGCATATGCTACTAAATTAGCCCATGAAATCAATCCTGATAATATGGTTGGTTGTATGCTAGCAGCTGGTAGTACTTACGCGTATAGCTGCAATCCAAATGATGTATGGAAAGCAATGGAAGCCGATCGCGAAGGCTATTTCTTTGTAGATGTCCAAGCACGCGGTTATTATCCAAGCTATAGTGCACGTTTGTTTAAAGAAAAAAATATTCAATTAGAAATGGAAGCCGAGGATAAAGCGATTTTGCAGAAACACACAGTAGATTATGTTGCCTTTAGCTACTATTCTTCTCGACTTATAAGCGCAGATCCCGATGTAAATAGGGGAACAGAAGGTAATGTGTTTTCAACATTGAAAAACCCTTATTTAAAAGCAAGTGAGTGGGGCTGGCAAATTGATCCACTTGGCCTTCGCATTACAATGAATGCTATTTACGATCGTTATCAAAAACCTTTATTTATTGTTGAAAATGGCCTTGGAGCCGTGGATCAGGTAGAAGCTGATGGTTCAATTAATGATGATTACCGCATTGATTATTTACGCGATCATATTCGCGAAATGGGTGAAGCCATGGAAGACGGCGTGGAATTACTTGGTTATACACCATGGGGTTGTATCGACCTCGTTAGCGCCGGAACCGGTGAAATGAAAAAACGCTATGGTTTCATTTATGTTGATCGTGATAATGAAGGACATGGCACTTTAAAACGCTCAAGAAAAAAATCTTTTTACTGGTATAAAAAAGTTATCGAAACAAATGGTATCGAGCTAGATTAAAGAAAAATCAGGTCCATAAACGAAATAAATCAGCGACAAGCGCTCACGGTTGAAAAAATTTGTCAGATTTCTTCAATCGCGAACGCTTTCGCTTTATTTGTCGTGCTCGAAATAGGATATCCAAAACTCTTTTTTGAACAAACTTGTCGATTATTTCAAATCAACCTAAAATTAAAGAAAAACGAAAAAATGCATATCTTAACTTTTAAAAATAAAATTTTGGGGTAAACATTCATTGTAATCAGAAAAATAGGAGGCCGTATTTTTATGAGTAAGAAATTTTATAGCGGAGACTTTGAAAAGCAACCGCAAGAATATCCAGGCATTCAAAGCAAAATGTCACCTGTACCTGATACAGGTGAAGAAACGTATCAAGGGTCTAACAAATTAACTGGTAAGAAAGCTTTGATAACTGGTGGTGATTCAGGAATTGGACGTGCTGCCGCTATTGCCTATGCAAAAGAAGGCGCTGATGTCGCTATTAATTATCATCCAGAAGAAGAAAGTGATGCCCAAGATGTGAAAGCTGCTATTGAAAAAATCGGGCAAAAAATTGTCTTATTGCCTGGTGATTTACGTGAAGCTACTTTTGCACAAGAAATGGTAAAAGAAGCAGCTAGCCAATTAGGCGGACTCGATGTTCTCGTATTGAATGCTGGGATTCAACAGTATCAATATGATATTCAAAAATTAGATTCTAAACAACTACGTGATACTTTTGAAGTCAATGTTTTCTCTCAAGTTCATGCTATTCAAGAAGCGCTTAATTATTTAAAAGAAGGAAGCAGTATCATTTTAACATCTTCTATTCAAGGCGTGAAACCAAGTGCCCATTTAGTCGATTATGCTATGACAAAAAGCTGCAACATCTCTTTAACGAAAAGCTTAGCTGCTCAACTAGGTAGCCATGGTATCCGTGTGAATGCTGTTGCTCCAGGACCAATCTGGACGCCACTACAAATTAGTGGTGGTCAACCGCAAGAATCCATTCCTAAATTTGGACAAAATCAGCCTTTACAACGTGCAGGCCAACCAGCAGAATTAGCAAGTGCTTATGTATTGTTGGCTTCAGATGAGTCAAGCTATACTACCGGCCAAGTTTATGGGGTTACAGGTGGCGCACCGATTAATTAATAAGATTAGAATTTTGGGGCATGCTCATATGCCCCAAATTTTATCTATTAAAAAATTTTTTAATAAAAAGCATTGCAAACGCTTTCTGATTATGTTATATTTAACTCATCATAAAGGATTGTTACCAATTTATTGGGCAAAACCTAAACTGATTTAAAGGATATGTTTTTTACATGTCCCTTAAATGAGTTTAGGTTTTTCTTTTTGATAAAATTAATTTTAATTTAAGAAGGGAGTTGGCTATCTATGAAATACGAGCAGTTAGCCAGGGAGATTCTCGATAATATCGGGGGAACAGAAAATATTAATAGTGTGTTTCATTGTATTACACGTCTAAGATTTAAACTTAAAAATGAGAGTATTGCGAATACAGAAAAAATTAAGTCATTAGATGGCGTTATCTCTGTCCTACAAAGTGGTGGACAGTACCAAGTAGTCATTGGTAATAACGTTCCCGATGTTTACAAAGCAGTGCTTGAAGTGGGTGGCATTAGCGCTGAAGGAAGCAATGAGGGAGAAGGTGGAGGAGGAAACATTTTTAATCGCTTTATTGATATGATTTCCGGCGTCTTTACACCAGTTCTTGGCGTTCTTGCTGCAACAGGTATGATTAAAGGTTTTGCCGCAATGTGCCTTGCCTTCCATTGGTTGACAGAAACATCTGGAACCTATCAATTGCTGGCTGCGATAGGAGATTGTCTGTTTTACTTTTTCCCAATTTTCCTAGGCTATACCGCGATGAAAAAATTTGGAGGAAATATTTTTATCGGAATGGCGATAGGGGCCTCACTTGTTTATCCGACATTAGCCGGAATTATGGCTGGAAAACCACTCTATGTATTGTTTTCCGGAACGGTTTTTGAGTCACCTATCCATATCACATTCCTTGGGATTCCAGTTATTCTAATGAGCTACGCTTCTTCTGTTATTCCAATTATTGTAGCTACATGGTTTGGTTCTAAAGTTGAGAAAATTCTGAAGAAAATGATTCCTGATGTTGTCAAAACTTTCTTAGTACCATTCTTTACATTACTGATTGTCGTACCAATTACGTTTTTAGTTATCGGACCAATTGCAACTTGGGCGGGACATTTACTTGGCGCAGGCACGCTTTGGGTTTATAATCTTAGCCCAATTATTGCAGGTTTACTTCTTGGTGGTTTTTGGCAGGTGTTTGTTATTTTTGGACTCCATTGGGGACTTCTTCCAATTGCCATTAATAACATCGCAACGGTTG
Organism: Listeria sp. PSOL-1; assembly: GCF_902806445.1. Taxonomy (NCBI): domain Bacteria; kingdom Bacillati; phylum Bacillota; class Bacilli; order Caryophanales; family Listeriaceae; genus Listeria; species Listeria sp. PSOL-1. Next base: position 1,945,493 of record NZ_LR760298.1, read on the forward strand.
GAGGTGACCCAATTTTAGCCATGACATTCGGAGCATCTTTTGCGCAAATTGGAGCAGTGCTTGCCGTATTAATTAAATCTAAAAACCAACAACTCAAATCCATTAGTGTACCAGCATTCATTTCCGGTATTTTCGGCGTAACAGAACCAGCAATTTATGGTGTTACTTTACCTTTGAAAAAACCTTTCATCATTAGCTGCATTGGTGGAGCAGTTGGTGGAGCAATCATTGGTGTTGCAGGTTCAAAAAGTTATATTATCGGAGGCCTTGGAATCTTTGGAATCCCAAGTTTCATTGGAAAAGGTGAACCAATTGGAACTGCTTTCTGGGCAGTTATGGTAGGGATCGTAGTAAGTTTCGTCCTAAGTTTTATCCTTGCTTATTTATTTGGATTTAAGGACCCAGTAAACGCATCTAGTGAAAAACCAATTATTCAAGAAGGCGAAACACTGATCGAACGTGAAACCCTTGTTAGTCCTGTTACAGGTATCGTTAAAGCGCTTGGCGATGTAAAGGATGAGGCATTTTCATCTGAAGCATTAGGAAAAGGCATTGCCATTTTACCAACAGAAGGAAAAATATTTGCTCCAGCATCAGGAACAGTAACAACGATGTTCCCTACAGGACATGCTATTGGAATCACAACGAACGACGGCGCAGAAGTGTTGATTCATATTGGAATGGATACTGTGCAACTTGAAGGTCAATACTTTACTGCTCATGTTAAACAAGGAGATAAGATTGAACAAGGTCAGCTTTTATCTGAATTTGATATTCCGGCAATTCAGGCAGCCGGATATGATATTACAACACCCGTTGTTGTAACCAACACAGAAAAATATTTGGACATACTTGTTGTCGATGAAAAAAATATTAAAGAAGGCAATCGTTTAATTACACTTGTCATCTAACATAAAGGAACGAATTCATATGAAAAAACATATTTGGAAAATAGCTCTTGTTGCTTTGTTATTGCTACTGATTGCAGGTTGTGGCACTACTTCAAGCAGCAAAGAAAATAGCGCTGAAACAGATAAGGACCCGGTCGTTACAATTTATGCAACCCGCCACGGAAAAACGATGCTTAATACAACTCATCGTGCGCAAGGTTGGTCAGACACTCCACTTACAAAACAAGGGATAGAAGTAGCTGAATACTTAGGAAAAGGAATCAAGGACGTTGATTTTAAAGCAGCCTATTCAAGCGATTCCGGCCGAGCAAAAGAAACAGCAAGAATCGTTTTAGATACAAAAGGGCAAAAAAACCTAAAAGTAAAAGCAAGCCCTGATCTACGTGAATTTTGTTTTGGAACATATGAAGGTGATCTTGATGATAATATGTGGGGAGATGCAGCTAAAAATCTAGGTTATAAAACGGCAGATGATCTACTTGAACAACTAAACAAAGGCAATATCACAATCGAACAATCCATAGCAGAAATTGTAAAAAATGATAAATCTGGAATGGCCGAAGATTATACTACGGTAAGAAATCGCTCTCAAAAAAAATTAAAGCAAATTGTTGAAAATACTAAGAAAAATGGTGGAGGCAATGTCTTGCTAGTTAGCCATGGATTAACGATCGGAGCAATGGTTTCTGATATGACGGATAAATACAAAGGACAGCAATTAGAAAACGCTAGCGTGACAAAAATAACTTATAAAAATAATAAGTTTAACGTTGAATACGTTGGTGATACATCTTATGTAGAGAAGGGTAAAGAAAATCGTGAATTATAGCTGAAATAAACTAACAATAAGCATTTGTTTTAACCTATTTCTCCTCTTTAATTGTTTCACGTGAAACAATTAAAGAGGAGAGATTTTAATAATTTACATAAATTAATTGTATGGTTTATCTGTTACATACGTTATAATAAAATATGAATAACTATAAAAGTAAAAATAAGTATACTTCAGTACAAAATAAAAAAGTTTAAAATTAATAAACCTCAAAATCAAACAACATGCAAGGAGAATAAAATGAAAATCCTACCAGGCAGCAAAATTGGCATAATTGCATGCTCAGATGGATGTAACATTTCGAAATCTACTAAATTCCATCAAATGAAAGTTCTACTAGAAAGCAAATTCAACATCGAAATCATTCAAGCAAATACATTATATGCCAGTTCAACCAGCCCCTTTAGCGGACCAGCTAAAAAACGAGCGCAAGAATTAATGTCTTTTTATCAAGATGAAGAGATCGCAGCTATTTTTGATGTTTCTGGGGGGAATGCAGCGAATCAAATTTTAAATTATCTTGATTTCGATATAATTAAAAAGAACCCAAAACCTTTTGTTGGTTATAGTGATTTAACTACAATTTTAAATGCCATTTACCAAAAAACAGGAAATCAAGGTTATAATTTCTTATTACAAAATATTGTTTGCAGTCAAAAAAGCTTAAACAATTTTAAACAAGTATTTATTGATGATGAAAAGATCCCTCTACATGGAAAATGGCTTATAGGGAAGTATTTGGGTAGTTCCATTTTACTTGGCGGTAATATCCGTTGTTTGCTCAAATTAGCGGGAACAAAGTATTTTCCAGATTTTACAAATAAAATTCTCCTTCTTGAATCTTTAAGTGGCTTAGAAACAAGTATCGCAACGTTTATTGCACAATATGAGCAGATCGGTGTTTTTTCTCTATGTGATGCAGTTGTGATTGGACAATTTACAGAAGCAAAGAAGAATGGGAAACAAGAGATAATTCATCGTATGTTTAAAGATATTGGTGAACGATATCAAATCCCAGTATTACAAACAACACAAGTTGGGCATTCCTCTGATTCAATCCCTGTTCCAATAGGATCCACAGCCATTTTTTCATAAAAAAATTAAGCGAATTAGTGTTAAAAAAACGATTTAAGTGGTAACATAAAGTAAAATGGTAAAAGGAGTAGGTTATTATGAAAGTAGAAGGCTTACTTGGATTTTTAGGAGCAGCACTTGGCATTGGATTTTCACTTATGGTGCTTATGATTCCAGGAATTTCACAAGCTTTAGAAGAGGAATCATTTGTATTTTATATGTTAACACTTGCGTCGCTAATATTATGTGTAGCCGGTCTAGTAGGTTCATTTATTGTAGGAAGCAAACCACTTCTAGGAGGCGCCATGATGGTGCTTGCTGCGATTGGTTGCACAATGAGCGTATCAATCATGTTTTTAATACCAATTTCATTTTTAGGTCTTGGCGGGTTGATTGCATTAATCAACCATGAAGAAGGACTTGTAGAGGAATAAAAGAAAAGTTAACTGTTAGTGAGCCTAGTTTATGCTAGGCTTGTTTAGGTGGTAGTATAAACAAGTCAATAATGGGTCTTTAGCCCGTCTTATGCACGTGAAAAGTATGCTAAAATACAACTAACAAAACTTTTAACTAAAGGAAGTGACCTATTGAATTTTATTTCTTGGCTCGTTGATTTTATTTTGCATATTGATCAACACTTAGTAGAAATTATTAATACGTTTGGAATTTGGACATATATTATTTTATTTTTAATTGTGTTTATTGAAACAGGGCTCGTTGTTTTTCCTTTTTTACCAGGAGATTCGCTGCTTTTTGCAGGTGGTGCGTTAGCGGTATTAAACGGATCAGCTTTAAATGTTGTCATACTTATCATTGTTTTCTGGATTGCGGCTGTTCTTGGCGATACTGTTAATTACCACATTGGCATGAAAATCGGCACAGCTATTCCTGAAAATAGCTGGTTTGGTAAAATTATCAACCGCGAAAAAATGGAAAAAGCAGAGGCCTTTTTTAATAAGCATGGTGGAAAAACGATTTTTGCTGCGCGCTTCATGCCATTTATTCGGACATTTGCTCCATTTGTTGCGGGTGCCAGTCGAATGAATTATCGCTATTTCTTAAGTTATAATATTGTTGGCGCAACAGTATGGGTGCTTCTTTGTACATTAGCTGGCTATTTCTTTGGGAATATCCCGGTTATTAAGGATAATTTTTCATTAGTTGCTATCGGAATTATTATTGTTTCGATTCTCCCAATGATTATTTCATTTATGAGAGCAAGAATTTCGAAATTGCGATGAAAATAGTGACTAGATATTTAATATGTATATCTAGTCACTATTTTTTTACGATTTTGCTTCAAATAAAATTTTCTGCTTTTCTCGAAGGAGGATATAAAAATGCTAAAAGTAGATAATGTGAACGTTTCAATCAAAAAGACCTGTATTTTAGAGGGGTTAACTTTACATATCGATTATGGAGAAGTAGCCGGTTTAGTAGCGCCAAATGGTTACGGGAAAACAACGTTATTAAAAACAATTGCTGGTTTAACAAAAATCGTTAGTGGCGATGTATTTGTTGAAGATGTCTCATTAACTAAACATTCGCCTTTTTACAATAAAAACCTCTTTTTTTTCCAAAATGTTGAGTCATTATATTTAAATCTAACGGTCTTAGAACATTTAGAATTCGTGAAAAAATCGTGGCAATCTTCTAAAAATATTGATTTTGTCATTCAAACTTTAAAAATGGAGAGTTATAAAAATAAGAAAGTAAAACAACTTTCTTTAGGTATGAAGCAACATCTTTTGATTGCTATGGCGATTATTAGTGAAGCATCGTTAATTTTGATGGATGAGCCTTTTAATGGCCTTGATCCTTCAAGTGTTAAAATTGTTAGCCATATCATAAAACAAATGGCGAACGAAAAAAAGAGTTTCCTTTTTTCATCGCATATACTTAGTCATATTGATTTAATTTGTTCAAAAGTCCTTTTTTTAAAAGACAAAAAAATTATTTTAGTAGAAGATCTATTACATCAAAAATTTACAAATACCGAAAAAAATTATAATTTACTATACGAGGAGATTAGCTTATGAATTTAATGACATTTGAAGCAAAAAAGTTTTTTCGTTCAAGAAAAAATATTGCGATGTTTATCGCCAGTTTGTTCATTGTCACTGGCAACTATATCCTTATTACGATATATGATAATACAGAAGTTGAGAAAAATTTTTATTCTGTGAATGCTGGAGAACTAAGCAATTCTATCTCTGAATTAGAAAGCGTGGCTAAAAACCAACCAGAAGCAAAAAAAGCTTTAGAAATTACAAAAAAAGAATACGAAATCGTTAACCATCAAGTTTTAGCCATTGAACAAAAAGACTGGAAAACTTTTTTGAATGAACAAGTTGAATACGATAAGTTACAGTTACAAGGTATGCAGCAAGGTACAGTGCCTTTAGAAGAACAACAAATTCGGGATATACATAAAAACATTGCGCTAAATAGCTATTTAGCGGCTCATGACTTAAAACCTGAAATTGCGGGTGTAAATAAGATGGGCTTCAATTATACATATCATTTGCTAAAATTGTTGATGCCTTTTATCGGAACCTTATTTGTGATCATTTTAGCTATTGATGTTCTTAATTCTGAAAAAATTAATAAAAGCCGTGATTTTATAAATACATTACCTTTTAGTAAAACGCGGATTCTTCATGCAAAAATGGCTACTTACATTATTTATGTTAGTATTTTACTTTTATTCGTGGTTATTCTAGCTTTTGTCGTAGGTAGCATATTTAGCGGTGCGGGTAGTTGGAATTATCCAATTGCTTATCAGGGTATTTCTCCGGAAGAGGTTACGATAGTTAGCGTGTCAATTTATATAATGAAATATTTAGCGTTAATGCTGATCTTAATTATTTTTCTCATATTCTTGATGACTTTTATTAGCTTATTTATTCAAAATGATTTCATCGTTTTGATTGTTGGATTAGTTGTTGTTTTACTGCCATATTCTTTGAGTGTTTATAGCTCTTTAGTAAGCGGCAATATGGCTCTGTTTCCTGTTTTTTATTTTAATTTTACGGATATTTTAAGTGGAAAGGCGTTACTTGCGAATGCGAATCTCACTTTTAAAAATGCGATTTTATGTTTGTCATTATATAGCCTACTATTATACATGTTGATTTTTGGTACGGTGCGTTTTAAACAAAGAATATAAAAAAATGGAGCAAGTCACCTTTTTAGTGGTGTCTTGCTCCATTTTGAATTATTTTTCGTCAGCAACAAATGGAAGTAAAGCCATTTGACGAGCGCGTTTGATAGCAACAGTAAGTTTACGTTGGTGTTTAGCGCATGTGCCAGTTACACGACGAGGTAAGATCTTGCCTCGTTCGGAAACGAATTTTTTAAGAAGTTCTACATCTTTATAGTCGATGTGTGTAATGCCGTTCGCTGTGAAGTAACATACCTTCTTACGACGACGGCCACCTCTGCGTCCTCCAGCCATTCTTTTCTCCTCCATTCTGAATAAAATTAAGTTGGTTTCAGTGTACGAATCTTAGCTTAGAATGGTAAATCATCGTCGGAAATGTCGATTGGTTTGCCATCATTTGCAAAAGGATCGTTGTTTGATTGCTGAAAACCTTGAGATGAGGATTGTTGGTTCTGATTGTATCCATTGCTAGTATTCTGTTGGTTGTAATTGTTACCAGCGGAATTCTGATAGCCATTCGTGCTACCCTGGTTTGAATTACGCGGTTCTAGAAATTGAACACTTTCAGCAACCACTTCTGTTACATATACACGCTTGCCGTCTTGTCCCTCATAATTTCGTGTTTGAACGCGACCGTCAACACCAGCAAGGCTTCCTTTTTTAAGGAAATTTGCTACGTTTTCAGCCGGTTTCCGCCAAACTACGCAATTAATAAAGTCCGCTTCACGTTCTCCTTGTTGGTTTGTAAATGTGCGATTAACAGCTAGTGTAAAAGTCGCAACAGCTACACCTGATGGAGTATAGCGAAGTTCTGGATCTTTTGTTAAACGGCCTACTAAAATTACACGGTTCATCATACAGAAACATCCTCCTCTCATTTAGTAAATCAAGGTTTTAACCCTTGAGAATGTGTTTATTCTTCTTCTTTAGTAACCATATGACGAATGATATCATCATTGATTTTTGCTAAACGGTCAAATTCGTTGATAGAATCTGCTTTGTCAGCTGTCATCTTAACAATGTGGTAAAAACCGTCATGGAAGTCTTGGATTTCGTAAGCCAAGCGACGTTTTCCCCATTCTTTAGATTCGATGATTTCCGCGCCATTGTTTGTTAAGATTTCGTTAAAGCGTTCTACTAGAGCTTTTTTATCTTCGTCTTCAATGTTTGGGCGGATAATGTACATGATTTCGTACTTTTTAGCCATCTTTTTACACCTCCTTGTGGTCTTAGCGGCTCTGATAAGCCAAAAACAGCATATCTCTTTATTTCTGAGTACCTTTAGCACTTTTCGATAAAGAAGCGAGCAAGGAATAATTTATAATTACTCACAATTAGATATTATATCATAGTAGCGATAAAGCGGCAATAAATACCTGCTTTTATTTTCTTTTCGCTAAGCTTGGATTAACTATAGCACACCCGAAAATTGGCCGCAATGCTTTTCATTAAAGTTGTATTTTCCAGGACAATATGAATTTTTAGATACCTAAAGCAAGAAAACATTCGCCACAGGTACAATTCAGTCTAAATAGGTCTAAATGCTTCAGGGTTAGATAATATTATACATTTGAAAATTCTGTATAATATACTAAAACTCTTAAAAATGAGCTGATTTTAGTCGTTTATGACAAGAAACGGACATTTCATTACATTTTTGGTTTTTTTAGCGCATTTCATTGTAAAATAGGAATTGGAGGTGGAGAGATTGAGTAGCACAACCCAAAAATTAGCTTTTAGCGAGAAATTAGCAAATCGGATTATTTCCAAAGAACGTTGGAAAGATGATGAGGAAGGTTACTTAAAAGTTAAGTACGGGTTAGAAGTCATTATCATTAATGTCACCAAGTTGGTGATCGTTTGGGTGGCTGCACTGATTTTAGGTGTATTTTTCCAAATGTTGGTCGTGCATCTTACATATCTTATTTTGCGCCGTTATTCATTCGGCTTACATGCAAAAAATAGCTTTGTTTGTACACTGACTAGTCTAGCGATGTTTGCTTTGGGCCCATTTTTATTTCAAAATGTTTCTTCTAATAACATAGCTGTCGTGATGGTATTTGCCTTTGTGTTATTCAATATGTATTTATTTGCTCCAGCTGATACTGAAAGCTTGCCGTTGATGAACAAGGACAATCGAAAAAAATTAAAGAGAAAAGCAGTGGTGAGTACTGTGATAATAACGGGAATTACAGTGTTCATACCATTTGCAGAGATGAAAACATTAATCATGTTAGGAGCGTTATATCAAGCGATCTGTATCAATCCAATCACGTACAAAGTTTTAAGAAGGCAGTATCAGAACTATCGTTTTTATGAATCAGAAGTTTAGCACGGACTTGGGGCCATGGGTATTTAACGGGAAATGGCTGTGGCTCTTCAATGATTTGAGCATCGAAATTTAGAGTTATAACAGAATAAGGGTTTTTGGGGGATCATATCAGATGTTATGGTTCCTTTATTATTTTTAAATAAGTCGTTTATGACTAAAACTGGACATTTTATTACATTTTTGGTTTTTTTGGTCGATTTTATTGTAGAATAAAAAGTGGAGATGGGAAAATTGAATAGTGTTATCCAAAAAGAGTAAGTCAAAGTTTTGCAGATCAGTTTATTTTTAAAGAATATTGGAAAAATAACGGGAAGTATTCTTTAACGACTAAATTTGGGCCGAAGATCATTATCGAAGCCCCCCAATGCAATCTAGTTAAGCTGGCCTATTACCGCATTGTCTTGCTATCATTTTAGTTTACATGTAAAATAGCGTTTTTAACTAGCGATACTTATTTTTGATTCATTTTTGGGATAAAATGATTTGATGCTTGATCCTTACTTTCATGCTATTCTGTATCATTTTGTGAATTTTCCTTTCTGCAAAAAGTTCACAGTAGATGAATGAAAACAACCAAAAAAAGCAATGGTTAGTACCATAATGTTAATTATGGTACTAACACTATTGCAGAATAAAAATGGCAATGATAATTAAACCAATCTATATAGAAATTACTATTTTTATGAAACAGAAAATTAGTAAACACTACAAGACTAAAGAAGTAATCATGAAAACTTATCGTTCACTGTTATTTTTAATTATACCTGTTCAAATTATTTCACAAGTTATTAGTTCAATGATTTAGGTGTTTTTTTATCAACGTTCATCTGTTTTCTTATTGCTAACTACTTTTTTTACAATGTTTTGAAAGAAGACTGGAAGCGTCTAATGATTAAACGATGGAAATTACTAATCGTTGGATTCTTTGGAACAATTTTTATGCAGTTTATTTTAACGTTGGGAACGCTAGCGATTGGGAAAGATATGCGCCTTAATCTTGATGGACTGAATGGGTTGCAGATGCTTCTAGTTGGGGTTTATTCACTGTATGGATTAATGACAGCGATTACAGAAGAATTGTATTTCCGCTATTTATTTTTTAGTACTGTTAAGCAGAAACTGGCGAGACTGCTTATTTTATTTATTTCAAGCGCATTATTTGGCTTAGCACACTACTGGCAAGTTACTTCCTTTGATCAATTGCTCTCTTATTTTGTGGCGGGGCTATTTTTAGGATTTGATAACGAAAAAAATTTGGTATCCGATGGTTATTCATGTAGTTAATAATTTTTATGCGATTGTTTTGCCGACGATAATCTATTTAATTAAGTTGTAAAAAATAGCGTTTTCTTTTTTGGAGTAAAATTACTTTTCTTAAAAGCTGATTACTCCTTTTTAAAAATAAAATTCAGTTTTAATAGATCTAAATACTTAATTTTTAGGCAATAATCATCATTTGAAAATTCTGTATAATACACTAAAAATCAAAAAAATGCGTTATTTTTAGTCGTTTATGACAAAAACTGGACATTTCATTACATTTTTGGTTTTTTAGATCTATTTCGTTGTAGAATGAAAAATGGAGATGGATAGATTGAATAGTGTAATCTAGAAAGTAATTTGCAGATCAAGTCGTTTTTTTAAGAAACGTTAGATAAGATAATGGGAAGCGTTCCTTAGAAATTAAAGCTGAATCGAGCTCTTTTATCATTGTCTCAAACTTTTGTTAAAGCTTGTTTTCACATGATATAGTATCGCTATTATTTTAGTTATATGTGAGAATAACTTTGACTACCTTGATGATAGGTGATTGTGGTTCGTTCTACGTGTGACTTGTGCTCGGCTTTACTTCTTCTATACTATTCTATATAATTTTGTAAATTTTCAGTACCAAGCGAAAATTTACACCAGAATGAATGAAAACAACCAAAAGATTAGAAACAGTGATTGGTGCTGTAGTTTAACGGGAATTGCAGTACTAATCATTGGAAGAGATGAAAAACGATAATCATGTTAGGGTCTGTTCATCCAAGATTATTCTATAAATTGTTATTAGGAGGAACAGACGCTACTCATGAACAAAAATTTTAAAGATTATTTAATGGAAAAAATTGAAAAAAAATCAATGGAAATAGCTGAGGTGTCTTCTCGTAAAAGCTGCTTAGCTTTTACTTATGAACCTAGTCATCCATGTATAAAAATGCAAGAAAAACAAAACAAACAATAACCATTATAGAAAAAACGAGAAAAGGCTAGAAAAAACTACGATAAAATAGTATTATAAATACGTAAATCAACGTAGTGGAGGGCTTATTGTGACTATTTTACTTTCAGGAATACAAATATTAGGCTTTTTTCTAGTTATTCAAGTTTTAACAGAAAGATTATTTAATTTTAAAGAGGGATTGGTCATTTTAAGTATAGCTATGATTGCAATCCCTCTCTTTTTGTATATGAACTATTTATCAGTTGTATTTAGTTTCGCAGTTTTTGCCATAGCCATGGTTTGGAAAAAGCAACAAATTATTTATTCGTTAATTATTATATCGATTACCTACGTTTTATCAATTATGGCTGATACAATAACAGGAATCTTTTTCTATCAAGTATGTCAGTTTCCTTATAATGGAGTACTTACAACTCCATCAATTCTAGCTTTTTACGTTGTCTGTATGGTTATACTAATGTTTGTTTTCGTTTTTCTTACACGTAAAATTTTTGTAAAAGCTAACTTAGAATTGTTTTTTAGACAAAATAATTATAGTTTAATTGTTCTAGCTTTACTCATTTTAACATTATCAATTTTCTATATTAACCTTCATTTTGGTTTGGCTGATGGTTTTGATCAACGTATGTTACGTTTTATTGAAGTTTTGTTTGTTGTATATTTCGTTGTGTTAATTGGTGTTTTTTACTCCATCATCCAAACAGCAATAAAAGAACTTAAAATGAAAAACCAACAAGAACAATTAGAGCAGCTCCAAGAATATACAAACACACTGGAAGTTCTTCACAATGAAATGCGTGTATTCCGACATGATTACATCAATATCATTTCTAGTTTGGCAGGTTACATAGAAGAAAATGATATGGAAGCGTTAAAAACTTATTTTGAAAATAATATTGTTTCCATCAATAAAACGATTGAATCGAATAACTATAAAATTTCATCTCTCCAAAACATTGAAATTACAGAGCTTAAAGGGTTAGTCGCTATTAAGGTGATTCGCGCACAAGAGCTCAAAATTGATGCGATTGTTGAAGTGGTTGAAAAAATTGACCATATTAACATGAAAAGTATTGATTTGTGTAAAGTTGTTGGAATTCTGCTTGATAATGCGGTTGAAGCAGCACTGGAAAGCAAAAATCGGGTAATTCGTCTTGCTTGTGTGAAAAAGGCGAATTCGGTTCTTATCGTTTTTGCTAATAGTATACCGGAGAAAATGCCGCCTGTTTATAAGATTTTTGAGCAAGGATTTTCAACAAAAGGAGAGAGACGTGGATTAGGACTTTCTAGTTTACGTGATACATTACAGGATTATTCTAATGTCTCTTTGGATACAAAGTTAACGGACAGTGAGTTTGTTCAAGAGTTAGAAATTATGTAAAGAAATGAGGAGAAATATGTTACCGATTTTTGTATGCGAGGATAATCGAATTCAACGAGAGCGATTGGAAAAATATATCACCGACTTTATTATGGTTGAACATTTTGATATGGAAATGAGTTATACAACGAATGATCCATTTAAAATGTTAGAGAGATTAAAAAACCATGAAGGTATGGGGATTTATTTTCTAGATATTGATTTGCAACAACCAAAGATGAATGGTTTTGAGCTTGCAACTGAAATTAGGAAGATTGATCCGCGTGGTTTTATCATCTTTATTACAACACATGCGGAACTAACTTATTTAACTTTTACATATAAAGTGGAAGCGCTTGATTATATTATTAAAGATAACTTAAATGAATTGCAAAGTCGTGTGCTTTCTTGTATGAAAAGCATTGAGCAGCGCATGGTTGATGATAAAGGCGGAGAGAAATATTTTACGTTTCATGTCTCTGATAAAAAAGTCATTCATGAAAAAATGGATGATATCCTCTTTTTTGAAACGTCGCCTAAAATTCATAAAGTTATTTTGCATGGTAAGAATCGGCAAATTGAATTTTATGCAAAAATGAAAGAAGTTGAGAAGATGCTTGGAGAACCATTTTATCGATGTCATCGTTCTTTCTTGGTCAATAAAAATAATGTGAGTGAACTTGATGCTAAACAAGGTATCGTCAAAATGTCGAATGGAGAGAATTGTTTGGCTTCGAATCGCTTAATCAAAGGCCTAAAACTGTGATCTAGAGTATACGCGAAATAAATCGGCGACAAGCGCTCGCATTGAAGTGTTTTGCCAGACTTCCGGTTCTCACGTACAGTCGTACGCTCCGCTTCCGGGTTCTGGCAAAACACTTCAATGCAAACGCTTTCGCTCGATTTGTCGTGTTCGAGATGTAGCTCCTACGCTATATTTTTTAAATAGTGGTGATGTTCTGGGTTCTTTTGTATGCTCGATGTAGGGTTTTTTATAAACTTTTATCTAGCCTATTGTGCTCATATTTTATTCATGATATAGTAAAAAAGACTTCAATGAAAGAAGAAGCTATTATTTTCTGGGAAATGAGAAAAAAAGAGGAGGAAGAAAATTGAGACAACGACTAAAAAAAGGGTTATTACTTATCATGGCAGCGATGTTAGTGAGTTCCAGTTGCCCAGTTTACGAGTCCCAAGCGAAAGAGCCGTTTGAGTCGACTAAAAAGAAAGCGGTTTCTCGCGAGGAGAAGAAAAAGGGAAAACAAGCGGCCCCAACAGAAGTCAAAGCCGAACGGACGGCCACCGAAAGTGTTTATGATAACCACGATGGCACGTTCACAAAACAAATTTATGCTGACCCTGTCTATATGAAGGATCAGGGGGAAATGAAAAAGTTGGATGCGACCCTCGAAAAAGAAGCGCAAACCGACACCATTCAGCCGAAACAAACGCCACTCAAACTTGAATTTTTAGAAAAAATGGAAAATGGAATCTATGAGAAATTAACTGAAAAAGGTGCTGAAGTTAGCTTTTCTCTTCAAGAAGCACGGGCCGAGGACAGTGTTACGGCGGTGACAGATCAATCCGCAACTTACCGGGCGAATGAAGTGACGTATGCGAATGTATTTCCACAAACCGACTTGCGCCATTTGACATTCCATCAGTCAGTAAAAGAAGATTTAGTCCTACATAAACCAACGAAAATCGCTACCTATCTTTACCACATTGAAACAAAGCTAGCGGTGAAAAAAGAAGAAGATGGCTCGGTTGTTTTTCAAGACTCATCTGGGAAAACGAAATACACACTTCCTAAACCATCGATGTCTGATTCTAATGTTGACAAAGCATCTGGGGAGGCAGCGACATCCGATGCAGCTACATTCGAGTTAAAGCGTCTGACTAAAACGGTCTATGAACTTCAGTTAAAAGTAGATACCGAATGGCTCCAGGCAAAAGAACGTGTCTATCCTGTATATATTGATCCTTCGATTCGGTTGGATGATGTTTACAATGCGAATGTGAATTCTGCTTATCCGAATCAAAATAACATCGGAAGTAAATTATGGGATCCTGGCCAAAATGCATATACACTAAAACTCGGTCAGTGGGATCATTCAACGGGAAACAATGCTGCGTTTCTTAAAATGGACACCTCGACCTTACAAAAAGCGACCATTTCTAAAGCCACATTGAAAGCGTATACGATCTGGCACATGTCACCTACACTTAAAAACGATATCTGGGTGTACGAGGCAAATGCCAATTGGTCCCCTTGGCAAGTAACATGGAATAACCAGCCAAACGGAACCCGAATTGGGAGTGTCAATGCAGGCCGCGGTCAATGGGCAAATATCGATGTGACGAAAACCGTACAAGCATGGGCAAGTGGCATGCGACCTAATTATGGTTTTCGCTTGGGAACAAGCAATGAGCAGAATTATTGGAAAAAATTAGTTGCCTCTGAAAATCAGACAAATTATCCATATTTAGAGGTCACTTATAGTTACGCGCCACCTGAAAAACCTACCGTCAAGACGAATTCGGATGGAGTAGGGACAGGGAGCGGCTACATGGATCTTACATGGAAAGCCATGCCAGGAGCGACAAGCTATAATATTGTGATTTCAAATGGTTTCAACTATCAATATTTTAATACAGGAAGTACGGCAACGACATGGAGCACGAAGGGGAAAAAGATTTTTCCAACCGCAGATGAATTAGCAAAAGGCGAATTCGCTTTTCATCATGATGGAAAGGGGACGGAATTCGCGCTGGACCCTCGCACGCTCTATGAAAATGCTTACCAGGCCGGCAGTACATTTGGATTGCGAAATTTAACGCGCTATTTATTCCGAGTTCAAGCTGTTTATCCTGGTGGTGAGAGCCCTAATTCAGACTTGGCATTTGCCTATTTACCACTTGAAGAGCCAAAACCACCTGTTGCTAAAGCCTATTCTAATTTAGCGAAAAAAGAAACTGGCTATGTGGAACTAAACTGGGAGCCGAGCCCACTTGCAGACGGCTATCAAGTGCTTGTTTATAATGGAAAAGCCTATCAATCATATGATGTGGGAAACGTGACAAAATGGACAACACAGCATAAAGGTATTTGGCCGACTAAAGCAGAGATCGAAGCAGGGAAATTCGCTCTTCATACAGACGGAAAAGGAGCTGAACTTTCGAAAGATCCATCACCGGTGTATCGGAATTCAGGTGGCGTCTACGGCGAACGAAAGAATTATTGGTTCCGAATTATCGCTTACCAAAAAGCTTTGAACCATGCAGGAAGTATCCAATCTGAGCCAGCAGTTCCAGTCATTCCCGAAGCGACGAATAAACAACTGGGAATGGTGGACTACTGGACAAACATTCCTGTGCGTGGCGGTGAAGTCAATGCGGTGAATGGGAATTTCTTATTCCATGAAACTGATCTTGAGCTATCAGGACGAGGGCCAAGTATTGCGGTGAAGCGGACATTTAATAGTCAAGACGAGACGATCGGATTGTTTGGAAAGGGTTGGACCAGCACGCTTGAAGAACGTCTTGTGGAAGAATCTAACGGCGATGTTATCTGGGTAGAAGCCGATAAAAAAATCCATCGTTTCAAAAAAACAGGAAACACATACGAAGCACCACCAGGAATTTATGCGAAGATTACCAAAGATGCGAGTGGCTTTTTGAAAGTGGAGGAAGATCAAACAGAGACGCGCTTTTTACTCGATGGGCGACTTTTATCCGAAAAAGATGCGAAAGGAAATACATTAACGTACCAATATACGGATGGCAAACTCACGAGTATCAAGGACGCTTCCGGTCGTGAGGTAACCATGTCTTATGACGGAGCTCTTGTTTCTAAAGTGGTGGGCCCAGAAGCACGAACGATTCAATACACGTATAATGCGCAACAAGAATTAATAGCTTCTTCTACCGCTCGTGGAAAAGTCTATCGCTATGGCTATACAAATGGGAAGTTAACCACCATCTATGATCCCAAACATACGAAAGAAAAGCCCTATCAAACCACGTATACGTATGATGGAGAAAAGCTTTCAGACATTACAGATCCCGTTGGCAAGAAGACGACACTAACCTATGATCCAGAAGCGCAGCGTGCCACACTCACTAATGAAAAGAAAAAACAAACGGTCTATGAATACAACGATGCTGGTAATCCTAAAAAAGAAGTAGTAGATGCATCAGGTCTAAAGCTTGCGACCACATACACTTACGAATCCAACAACTTAATCAAAGAAGTCCGACCTAAAGGGCAAGAAGAAACCTACCAATATGACGCGAATGGCAATCTTATAAAAACGACGGATGCTTATGGAACCGAAAGCTATACGTATAACCAAAACAATGATCTTACATCAAGCACCGATACAGAAGGACGAAAAACGAGTGTTGTTTATGACGGGGCAGATGCCGTTTCTGAAACTTTAAAAACCGAAGCGCCAACATCTTCTGTTACGCAATACGACGCTTATGGTAATGCCATTCGAGGAAGCGGAGAACTAGCATCAGGAACTAATCTGTTACAAAATAGTGGTTTTGAACAAGGAGATCTTACCAGCTGGACGATGGTTCAAACAAAAGCAAAAGGAGGTATCACCTATGATGCAGCTGAACACGCCCCTGGAGCTCTAGGCGGAAGCGGTTCAGTCAAGATCACAAGTGAAGCGCTCACCACCGAAAAAGGCTATACTTCCGCTACACAACGTGTGGAAGTTGAACCTGAGACAACCTATACATTCAGCGCATGGACGAAAGCCGCAGATTTAAATCACACGGATGGATCGTTGTTTGTTCGCTTACAAGATGCGAATGGAAGAGATATTACCGATAGCGGGATATGGGTGTCCAATCGCCCCACATCTCTAAAGAAGAATAGTGATTGGGTCAAACGCCAACTCACTTTTAAAACGTCCAAATCAACACGACAAGTTGTCCTTTACCTAGATAATGAACAACCCGCTCCTTCTAAAGGAAAAGGAACACTATGGTATGATAAAGTCCAATTTGAAAAAGGAAGCGTTGCATCGAGCTATAACCCAGTTACTAATAGTAGTTTTGAAGATCATAATACAACAAAACCAACTGGCTGGATGCGTACGGGAGATCAATCACTAACACAAGCCAAAGTTACAGAAGAGCGTAGTTTTAGTGGAGACAGTGCCATTGCCTTTGAACGAAAGAACACCAGTGAAGGCTACACACATATTGTCCAAGATGTTTATGTCAATCAAACGACAGCAGAAGCCCTGACCTTAACTGCTTTATCCAAATCAGACGGAGCAAAAGCAAATGGCAGCACACAAACCATGAGCGATGATTATTCGATTTGGGGGACGGTTTATTATCAAGATGGCACAATGTCAAGCGTTCAAGGCCAATTTCCTTTGGGGACTAATGACTGGAATCGAAGCGCGGTAGTCATCAAGCCAACTAAACCAATCCGCATGATTAAAGCCTATACAATGTTTCGAAACGGCCTTACTGGAAAAGCATGGTTCGATGATGTTCGCTTGATGGAAGGCGAAGTGCTCACGAAAAATGAGTATGATTCAAAAGGTAATTATGTCACAGCAAGCTATGATGAAGTAGGACGGAAAACGAGTTTCGCCTATGATACGTATGGGAATAAAAAGACAGAAACCGATGAATTAGGCCATCAAAAGACCTTTGCGTACGATGCCGACAACGCCTTAACCAAAACAACGCTTGCGAATGGAACCTCGGTTGCTTACACTTATGATGATAACGGCAATACAACAGAAAAACAGATCACAGCAGCCGGTATCATACAGAAAAACGGTTATACGTATGATGTCGATAACAAAGTCACTGCCTTTACCGATGCCTTAGGACGAACGATTCGTTATGCGTACGATGCAGCAGGAAATGAAACGAAAACAATCATGCCAAATGGACGTGTGACAGAGAGTGCGTATGATTCTGCAGACCGTGTGACTGATGTGAAGTGGAATGACAAATCCGCGTTTCGTTTCCAATATGACGCCAATGGCAACCAGACAAAAGTAACGGATGATGTGAATCACCTTGTCACAGATAAAGTATACGATGATGCCGATCGAATTACGAAAGTGAGCGACCGCGGAGGAAACATCAGCTACACATACAAAGACGAACCTTCCAAAGAGAATAAAGGCAAGACGGATAAAGTTGGCGAGGTCTCGATTCATCACGGCGCCTATACCGCAAAAACTAGCTACACGTATAATGAGCTAGACCAGAATACGCGTGTGAATGACGGGAAGAAAAACGCCTATTTTGAATTTGACGAATTCGGCAATATCGGCGCTTATATCGCAGGAAATGATACCGCGGCAAACTATACGTATGATAGCACACAAAAAGTGACCAATGTATCGATTGGAAATGCGAGCGGGAGTGCGATTTTAGATGAAAGTTACACATATGATGCAGCAAGTAACCGGACGAGTATTGATAACAAGCAAACCGGGAAAACGACGTATACGTATGATGCGGTAAATCAGCTAACGAAGGAAACACTGCCGAATGGAACGGTAAAAAGCTATACGTATGACGGATTTGGCAATCGAACACGTGTAGAATTAAGCGGAAACGAGACAAAAACGATCTCAGCACGGTATAATCAAGGAAACCAACTAGTTGAATGGAACGGCAAAGCGCTGACGTATGATGAGAATGGAAACCGGACAAGTGATGGGAAGTATACGTATACGTGGGATACAGGCGATCGATTAGTCGCGGTGATGAAAAAGGGTGAATCGAAGCCATTTGTGACGTATACGTATGATGATGATAACCGGCGTTTGTCGAAAACAGTGGATGATGTGACGACGAATTATCATTATGATGGGGATAGTATTGATGTGTTGTATGAGACGGATGCTTCGGGGACAGTGACGCGTCAATATGTGTATTCGGATGACAATGTGAGACTAGCAATGAAGATGAATGGGCAGACGCTATATTATCATTACAATGCGCATGGTGATGTTATCGCGCTAACGGATGAAGCTGGTCAAGTGGTAGGGAAGTATCAATATGATGCATGGGGAACTGTGCTTCAGAGTGAGGCAACAACGCCAGAAGCGAAAGCGAATCCGTATGGCTATGCGGGATATAGGTATGATGAGGAGATTCAGCAGTATTACTTGATGGCCCGGTATTATGAACCGGAGCAAGGTGTGTTTACGGCGTATGATCCGGATCCTGGGGATGAAGATGATCCGCAGACGATGAATGGGTATAATTATGCGAATAATAATCCGGTGATGTATGTGGATCCGGATGGGAATTTTGCGTATGCAATGGCAGCAGGATTTGCCTTTGGGCCAGTTGGCTGGGGGCTTGCGTTAGGAGTTAGCGCTGCTTGGGCTGGTTATCAAACGTATAAATGGTATAAGGCTAGAAAGGGAAGAACACATTCATATAGTAAGAGTAAAGGTAAGAAAAAAATAAAGACAAAAAATATTACTAAAGGAAAAGGTGTAAAAAACTATAAAGCGAGTGTGACTCGTAGGCAACTGGAAAGAAGGCTACGACAAAGCAACTGGAAAGTAAGAAATCGAAAAGATGGTGTTAGGGAGTTCACTAGAAATGGTCGTAAGATTGTAACGCGAAGTAAATCTAAGCAAGGGAATCCTACAGCAGATTACTACAAAAAAGGAGCTAAAAAAATAACACGAAAATATAGATTGAAGCAAAGGAGATAATTAAATGGAAAAAATGGTTTTAAAAAGTCATTCATATAAAAAATTCAGCCTAAAATTTTCTAACGTATTTGATGAAAAAAACGAATTGCCTGAAAAAGTATTTAACGAGTCATTTCATCGTTTTTATGTTTACGATATGGATTATTTTTATAATGATACTGGTTGGGGTTGGCTTCTAGATATTTCCTCTGAAAATAATGAAAAAATCTTGTATTTTACTAGTCAAGTAAAAGAAAATGATGATTTCCAAGTAGTTTATATTCCTAATGTTCTTACTCCAGAAACGATCTTAAAACAGATAGACGTTTTAGAGTATAAAACTCAAGATAAAAAAAATACGTTTTTTCTTACTTTTAATGAAGCTTGTTTGTTCTCCACTACGTATAACTGGGGTCTGTATTTTGTTAATGAATTTAATTTTGTTATTTTAGGCGTAAAAGATAATTTTAAGGTGCCATCATCTTTTGTAAATATTAAAAGTATGAGTCTAAAAGAATTTCATGATCATTTTCAAGAATGGTCTGCTTGGAAAGCAAAGGATGATAAACGCTATTTAAATGAATTTGATAACGTTTATTTTTAAGAATAGCTAGCAATGAATTATATCAATCTAAATAATAAAAAGGAGTTGAATGGATATTGCAATTCATCATTCATATCTTGATAAGCTTTTTCTCATTAGGGGTAACTTTTATCCTAGCTCAGTGTGAAATGCAAAGTGAAAGAATGAAAAAATTCAGCCACTTGTATTGGGCTAGGAATATTACTTAGTAGGCACCGGCATATATATTGGAAGTAATAATACCATTCATTCTTTATGTATACCATATTAATCCTACAGTTCATTTTATTATATTTATATGCTAGGAAAAGGAAGTATTCACTAGCGCCATTTATTTGCACAGTGATACTAAATGTAATAAGCGCATTGCTTTATAGTTACTATATTATAGCAAGTTTCATTTATTAAATATCTAGCTTATAACGGTAATGTAATGGTTTTATTGGTAAGCCCCAAAAAAGAGAGATGATACTTTGGAAGATAGCATTTTTCATTCAATGAACTCAATTGTATAAAAAAATATTATGAGAGTATTCAAAATATCTATAATAGAAATGCAGAACTACTTGTTCAGCTTGTGAAAAATTATTTTTAAGCGGTTTCTTTATGTGTGTAAGGCATATAGCCAAATAACCGTTTAGGAAGGAGGAAATGATAGATATGCCGATCTTTGGCCCCCGTGAAAAATCAAAACAAGTAACGTTTTTTAACGATATTAATTATAAGTTAGAGAATAAAATAACGAGTATGGTAGATTTTTCTAAAGACGTACCAATGCAAGTTTTTAAAAATCCTAGCCAATTTAATTTTTATTTTTGTGACTTTGATCAATGTGTTGATAAAAATTTTATGCTTGATTTACATGAACTTGGCATTTTTACAGATGAACAAGATTTTAAAATATTTACACTTTATTATTATTGGAAAAAAAAGAGATTTAAAATTGAGCGTAAAATAACGATTCCCTACGCGCAATTAAATATAACTTGTACAAGGAATGAATACGAACAAGCTTTAAATAACTCGCCAAAAAACGATGGTATTAATTTGCTAACATTTGATAATTTGTATTGGTATTTTAATTCAAAGTGTTTAATTTATGGGGATATGGTATACGAAGTAAGCATACTGGCTCTGGACAAGTCTATTCAATTAAGTGGAATACTTTTAAATAAGTTAGTAAAAGTAGAAGAATACGTGGCAATGAAAACAAAAGAACAGTTGCATCCAAACATTAACATGGAGTTAGTAGAGAAATTTAAACAACAACTCGTTGAAAATTATCAGAATGTGGAATAAAACTTGGGCGAGCTCATAAAAATTCTTTGCAGGGGAATTACACAGTGCATCAAATGCGTTTAGGCCTACAGTTAAAGAATAAAGTGTACTAAAAGGTGGTAAAACAACTTGGAAATAATAGAAAAATGAGGATTTATTGCTGCATTAAATATTTTTATACTTATTATCTTAGTAATCAATCTTTTGAAACCAAACAGCATAATAGGCCTTATAATGACAGTGCTCCTAGGAATTGAAACATTTAGGAAGGAGAAGATTATAGATATGTCTATCTTTGGTCATTGTGAAAAAAATATAAATACTCAAATTAATGAGGAACTTTTTAAATATCCTGAAATGCCTTTACAAGATATCAAAATAGATATACGGAGATCTATTTTAGAATTTATCTTTTCGGATAATAATTTTCATTTACCCATTAAAATTTTAGAGTTCTCAGCATTTTATTTTCAAAATAATTATGGCGAAGATCGTTTTGATTTTGATAAAGAACAAAGACTTTTTTTGCTGTAAACTTTAGAAGTACTACAACCTACGTTTAAGATAGGCGAAGGCCGGCAAGATTTTTCTGCTGAAGCTAATATATTAATTGAATTAGATCAACTCGGATTTACGATTGAATGCAAGCAAATTGATATTAATGGTAAGGTATTTGACTTAAATTAACTGCAATTTTGTAATCTAGATGAAAGTGAATTTATACTAGTATGCTGGATATAGGTATAATAAGGAACTTTAGCAGTATTACTTGATGGCGAGTTATTATGAATCGGAGCGAGGAGTGTTTAAGGCATACGAGCCGGCCTCTGGGTATAATTATGTGTAGGAAATATTAGCAGATTAAATATAGCTCTTTTTATTACTTCGTTTCTATATATAAAATCAAGGAGAAGCAAAAATGAAATAGATTAAAAAAAGAACAAATGATGTTTATCTCTTTAAACAAGATGGCGGCGAAGTTATTCAAATTCATGTAAAAAAAGGCAGGGCCACCATTTTTTTACATGAAAACCAAGTATATAATTTTCAAGATGAAATCTTTTTTAGGAAAGAACTTGAGTGGTCAAAGTTAATTAAATATGAGCAAAAGCTTTATGCACTGGGTATTGATCAAACAAATAATTATTTATTATCTTAAATGATACTTATAGTAGATTTGAATTAGGTGAGGGTGTACAAGATTTTTTAGTTGTAAATGGTGATGTATATATTATTTATTCTGAAGAAGGTATTTTTTCAAGTGAGGCATCTTTTTCATATGGAGAAGAAGCTTTTATAAAAATTAGAAAAGATACTGGTAAGATTGTTCCTTTACTGCAAGATGCAGCACTGGATAAAATTGTGGATATTAGCGCTTTTTATTATGAAAACAACACGATTAGGTTATTTTGCTACGGAGAAAATAAAAGCTCTTATGACAAATTTTACGTGGATTATAATTTAATAACACACCAAATAATAACCTATCCTATGCCTAATTATAATATTGAAGGTGTTTGTAGTGCAGATGGCAATTGTTATTTACTTACAAATGGTCATATTTTGGCAACGGATAAGGCTATGAATGAAAAAATGGAGAGATTAATTGATGAGCAAGTATATACTAATGTTTCTAAAGTAAGTAGTGCTTTTACTGAAATAATGATGGAGAGTGATACTTATTTTTATATATTAAATTCACGTGATTTTAAAGAAACAGGTAAGGTTAGGAAGTAGAAAATGAACAGATAAAACATTTAAGGAAAACAAGCAATAAATATAAGAAGAATGCGTAAAAAATCTTTGAAGACAAAACTAATCCGTGCGTCAAATGCAATTAAACGCTATAGATAAACTATAGGATACATTTAAAAAGGAGATAAAATAATGAAAAGAGCAGGAAAATGGGGTTTCAATACGGTAATAATAATTTTTATATCTCTAGTGTTAGTAATGAATTTTTTAAAACCTAATAGCGTTACAAGTCTTTTACTTACTGTATTTTTAGGTATTGAAACATTATTGATTATTATGCTTTTTAATGAAATTTATAATAAAGAACATAAAAAACCAAGAACTACATGGGTTAATTCATATATTATTACTATTTTTATTATTACATTATTAGTAACCTATTTATTTTATTAATGTTATTGGAAAGGTTGAGATCTTTTGATTATTTCTCTTGCGGTAGTCATAAATTTATTAGTAATTTTAGCAATGTGCTTAATGAAAAAATTTATCAATATTAAAAATCAGCGTATATTAAAAATAAGTGCCTTTTTAATATCACTATTTTCTTTTGGTATGTATGTATTTCTTGCAATATATATAGGCTTATTAGATATGAATTGAAAATGCGATAAAATGAAATGCATTTCTTTTTGTTAATTTACCTACCTGATCTGTATTTAGAAACCAAAAGAGTGATATTAATAGAGACTTTAAAAAAGAATTAATAGGAGAGTACTACAAAATTAACTTTTTGTGGTACTTTTCCTACTTTGTAAAACTATCATAAAATTTTATTAACTGGATAAGCGATGGGAAATACAGTTATACATTGGATACAGGCGACCGATTAGTCGCGGTGATGAAAAAGGGTGAATCGAAGCCATTTGTGACGTATACGTATGATGATGATAACCGGCGTTTGTCGAAAACGGTAGATGGTGCGGTGACGAATTATCATTATGATGGGGATAGTATTGATGTGTTGTATGAGACGGATAATACAGGCAAAGTAATTCGCCAATATGTGTATTCGGATGATAACGAATCACAAGGAAAATGACATTTAACAGAGAGGGGCTAGTAAGAGAATGAAGGATAAAAACAGGCATGTTCCTCGCTCTATACTTGCTAACGCTATTAAATATGGAAAAAAATATAAACTAAAGGTAGTTTATAATAGATGGACCAAACGAGTACAGCATTTCCATTATGAAAAATATAGGTAATTAAAAGCCGATTATAAATCAAAAAAGGAGTCCCTAAAATGAAATTCACTATCAGAAATCAAAGCTTTTTTCTTTATTATTTTAGTTATATACGTGATACAAGTAATGGCGAGGTAGTGAGCCTGGAAAACAATAAAAAAGCATTTGAAGAGTACCTTGGAAAGATTACATTAAAAAGGAATACAACTTTAAACTTACTTTTTATTGAGGATGAAGAATTTTTCTTTACCATAGAAACAAAAGAAGCTGATTGGAAAGAAGTTTGTTCAATAAAAAAGACTGCTTTAATTAATGCAATTAATAAAGGAAAAATTGAAATTTTAGATTTTGCTATTTAATTTAAAGCAAAAGGAGCTTATACTTAGTAAAATAATTAAACTATCATATCTGGCTATTCTGAATGAAAAATGGATGGGAAAAACATAAACCTAAAAAAAGAAATAGCAAGGGCGTTAAAGTTTATAAGAAAAAAGGCAGAAAAATTAGTATACGTAGATATTCTAATGATGGTAGAGCGACTGCCGATTACTAGGAATAAAAGTAGAGCTATGAAATTTCGATTGAGGAGATAAAACTAATGAATAACAAAGTTACATTTATCCAAGATCCATTTATTTTAAAGGAAAAAATAGCATCTATAATAAAATTATCTTCAGTTTTGCCAAATCAAATTTTTACAGATCCGGCACATTTTAATTTTTATTTCTATGATTACTATCATTGTATAGATAAAAGCTTCATTTCAGAATTATATCAACTTGGTGTTCTTGCTGAACAAAAATCATTTAAAATTTGTACGCCTTATGAATACTATAAGAAAAAGAAGCCTAGACAATTTTTTAGTACAAAAGTAAAAATGCCTTATGCTATAGTAGATATAAATTGTAGTGAAGATGAATATGATGAAGTGCTAGAATATTCTATTGAGGAAGACCAAGCTGTTTTTTTGCTATTTGATGATTTATATTGGTACTTTAATTCTAAGTGTTTAATTTATGGCGATAAAACAACAGAAATGAGTGTACTTGCGCTTGATAAATCTATTTTATTAGATGGATCTGTTCGCAAAAAGTTAATGGAAGTGGAGTCCTTTATTGAAAGGCAAACAGAAATGAACTTAGATCCAGGTATAGACGTAGAAGAATTTAAAAAAATATTGATACAAAATTATAGCAATAAAAATTAAAAAAATGAGGAAAGGGTACTTTTTCTCCTTTCCTTATTTTTAATAAGATAATGATACTTGCTGGTTATCGAAATCGTAATATGATACTTGGGAAAACATCTTTAGTATTACTTGATGGAACGGTATTATGAACCGGAGCAAGATGTGTTTACAGCGTATGATCCAGATCCTGGGGATGAAGATGGTCCACAGACGATGAATGGGTAAAATTATGCGAATAATAATCCGGTGATGTATGTGGATCCGGATGGGAATTTTGCGTATGCATTGGCAGCAGGATTTGCCTTTGGGCCGGTTGGCTGGGGGCTTGCGTTAGGTATTAGTGCTGCTTGGGCAGGTTATCAAGTATATAAGTGGCGCAAGGCTAAAAAAGGAATGGCTCATTATAAATCTTCTAAACCGGTGGGGAAAGCTAATAGAAAAAAACAAGGGAGAGAAGTAAACCAGAAAAAGAGAATTAGTCCAAAAGGTAAGAAAAAATGGAAAAATAGGTCTAATAAAAATTCTAATAGGAAGATGAAGAGGCATACTCCAAGTAAAAGACATAAAGGAGGTAAATAATATATTGGAAAATAAATTATTCTCAAGGAGTGGAATAAGAATTATAAATGAAAAAGAGGTTTCCCCCTTTTTAAAGCAAGCATTTGTAGACTATGCGAAATGGCTTCGTCATCATTATGAATTTCCTCAAAGAGTTGTAGTGTACATCAAATCGAGTACTTATATTAAAATAGATCAAGATGGATATGAAACATCTGGATCATTCTTTGCTCCTTTCGATAAACAACAAGAACCTTATATAAAAATTGCAACAGGAGATTTTCTTATTATGAAAGTAAAAGAAGGTGTTTTTCAAACATTATTTTCTATGCTAAATACATTATCTCATGAAATTCAACATTATTATCAATGGTTAGATGATGAAAATTTAGATGAACAAACGGCAGAAATGGGTGCCGAAGAACTCACGCAGGAATATCTAGATTTTTTTGTAGAAGAATTTCTCACAAAAAGATTTGGCAAATGCTTTAATTAAAAAGCTGAATTTTACCAAAAAGGGATAAACTTGATTTAATCTAAGGTTTAGTAAAGGAACTTGCTTTGTATCGATAAAAAACTCTACCTAAGTTTGATGAAAATGAATTTGTATTAGTTCAAGATATAGAGGAGAAATCAATTTCAGTAATAAAAAAATGGGGCTTATAAAGTGTTTAAATATGGTAAAAAGCTTAGGTTTAAGGATATAACAAAAGGAGCTAGTCGTAAGAATTTTACAATGAATATAAGCCGAAGACAACTGCAAAATAGGCTGAAAAAAAGCGGATGGAAAAAAACTAGAGTTGAACCAAAAAACAAAAAAATTTATAAGTATACAAAAAAAGGTAGAAAGATTGTTACACGTAAATTTTCAAAAGATGGACGTGTTACCGCAGATTATTCTAGAAAAAAAGGTAGAGTAATAAAATTTCGTTTAAGGAGATAAAAAAATGGTTAATAAGATCACATTTTTAAAAGATAAAAATCATAATATAAAAAAACAAATTTTAGATATAGTTGAAAGCACTGCGGAATTGCCAAATCAAATTTTTAAACATAAATATCAATATAACTTTTATTTTTATGATTTTTATAAATGTGTTAATAAACCATTTATAAAAGAATTATACAATATTGGTAATTTGGTATCACAACAAAAATTTAAAATTTATACGCTCAATGATTATTATAAAAAAAGCTTCTTTTTCTTTAATAAAAAAAAGCAAGCTAGCTATGCAAATGTTAATATAAATGCTACACCAGAAGAATATGAGGCTACTTTAGAACATGATATTGGTGATAATGTGGTTGATTTTCTTTCATTTTATTATTTATATTGGATTTTTAGTTCTGCTTGTTTAATTTATGGAGATAAAGCTTCGGAATTAAGTATTTTAGCTCTTGATAAATCTTTTCAATTAACACCTGAGTTACAAGGTAATTGGTTACCGGTAGAAATATTTGTAAAGGAGTATGAAGACATGAACTTGGATCCGGGGATAGATGTTAAGGAATTTCAAGAAGAATTAATCAAGAACTATCGTAATGTAGAGTAAATAAAAAAGTTGGAAATAATTAATAAAGAGAAAATTAAATTTTTAGCTATAAGTTTTGAATAGGCTAAAGGTATCACTCGAATAAAAAGGAAGTAGAGGTGGATAACATGGATAGTGACTCAGAAAAATTATTGAAGCAAATTTTAAAAAATTATTCTGCATATGATGGCCCACAAAGTATTAAGTGTTTGACAGATAAAGAAAAAGAAGATGCACAAGAAATTATATTAAATTATTTTCTTGACTATGGTTTAGATGAAAATGATGAAGCGACTGCTTATGGACGGAAAATAGATAGTTTAATTGACTATTTTTCAGATGAGATAGATGATAAATAAAGATAAATTTTTTCAAGATGCTGATGATGCCTTAAGAAATAGAGTTGCAAATATTGTAAGTTTTTCTAAAGAATTACCAGAACAAGTATTTAAAGAAACTATGCAATATAACTTTTATTTTTATGATTTTTACTATGTGATTGATAAAGGTTTTATTTCTATACTGTGCGAACTAGGAAAACTATTAGATCAACAAACAGTTAAGATTTTTACACCTGAATATTATTATAAAAAAAACCAATTTAAAATTAACCGCAAAAGAAAAATGCCTTATGCGAAAATGGATATAAATTGTAGTAAGACCGAGTATAATCAGATACTAGAAACTTTTGTAGATGGCGAAAATATTAACTTTTTAATGTTTGATGATTTATATTGGTATTTTAATTCAGAATGCATAATTTATGGTGATAAAGTATCTGAAGTAAGTGTTCTAGCTCTTGATAAATCTTTGGAATTATCTACATCTCTACAAGATAAATTAATGCCAGTGAGAACATTTATCGAACGACAAACAAAAATGAACTTAGGACCAGGTATTGATGTTGATGAATTTAAAAAAAAATTAGTGAAAAATTATTCGTAATATATAATAAAGATAGAAATAAAACCAGAGAATTAAAAGCACTTTGATTAATGCTTCTTTTAGAAAGGGGATAACACAACGAACAACAGCATTGTATAGCAGATTTAGATGCGTTAAAAGAATAATGTTTTCTAAAAAGCTAATTTTAATCATAAATTAAGGAGCAAAGCATGGATTTTATTTTAGACATCGTAATTAACTTTATCGCGTTTACTAATTTTTTAATTGTTTCTGTTACATTAAGGTCAGAAAAGCAATTTATTGAAAAAGCAATAGCTTTTTTAGGGTTGCTGGGTATGGCAATGGTAGGAATGGGTTTATTTATTTCAGGTGTGGAAAAAGTATATACCTATATGTATGCTATTTTATTGATAGAAGTACTTTTACTTCTAGCTATGCTTACTATAAACCATCTAATTAAATGGGGAAAATCAAATTTTTTAAAGAATATATGTATTTTAAGTTTAATAGTGGTGAATTTCTTTATATACATTACTTATGTAACGCTAACATTTATTTAATACTGAATTCTGGCAGCAATATCTGTCTTATCGTTAGGAAATGGAGCATTACCATTTTTAAAAGATGGTCGATATTGTGTATGGTTCATTTATAAAGGTGTGGACCTAAAAGTAGCCGATTTAGAAGGTCTGATGCAATAGAGATATAAGTAAAACTAAAGGGAAAGGAACGTATAATGAGCGTTTTATTAAATATAAGCATTAGTTTAGTCATGTTTGTAACTTTTTTGTCAACGGTAATGGTAATGAAATCTGATAAGCGATTTTTAAAAACCTTCATTGCTGTTATCAATACAGTAGGACTTTCAGCTGTAAGTTTAGGTTTATTTATTTCTGACAGTAATGGTATATACGGATATCATTTTCTTATTTTAGGGATTGCTGTAGGGTTATTATTTATATCGTGTATAGTAAATTTTATAATGAAGAAGAGGGGTGAATCTAGGCTATTATTAGTTTTTTTATGCTTTATATCAGTAATTGATCTTATCGCGTATATAATCTATATTATAATGACGTTTTTATATTATTGAGTGAAGCTAAGTTATAGTGGTGGTATAGAGATAATAAATTATTTACTAAATAAGAAAAGTAATGAGAAGTGGAATTAGTAATAAAGAATAAAAGCTTAATTTTTTCTTGCTTCAATCTCGTACGTAAAATGGAGGAGGGAAAAGTTTTAGGCTTAAAAAATCAAAAAAGTTCGTTTGATAATATGGATAAGATCTATTTAAGGAAGGGAGTTATTTTAACACTGTTATTAGTCTTTCTGATCGACGTTTAGAAGCTTTTTCACTAAGCTTATTAAAAGCTATTAGTGAAGGGTAAGGTGGAGATCTCAAGCTTAAGTTAGCAATGTAGGTGTATAATGTTTGATTTATGGGGATGAAATAACCAAAGTAAGTTTCTTGATAAATCTGTTCAATTAACTCCTATTTTGCGAAATAATATTGTGGTTTTAGATGAAAGTTATGCGTATAGTAACAGTAAATAGCTGGACGAAAAACGAGCTAAAAACGTATAACTAAGGAAGCTAACTTATCAAGCGTAATGGAAACGTGCTTACATATGATGAGAGGGTAGCTGAACGAGTATGAGTGATGGGAAGTAGGGGATATGGGGTTTCAGTTATTCACGATGGTGACAAGCGAATCAAAGCTGTTTTCTTTGTATACAATTAACATTTGGTCAACTTCAAATTTACTTACGCATATGCTATAATGTATATTTAGTGACAGTTTAAAAAGATAGATTTGGGTTTAATAATATTGAATACGCTTTTCCGCTTTTTAAAATATATAGGATATCATTTTATTAAAGGAGGTGTTTTATGTCTACGCATCAAGAAACACCGATAGAGATCTATCATTATACGATTCCAAAAAAATTCTCTATCATAGAAATGAACTTTCATATTACGGCTGTCTATATTTTCTTATGGATCTGTATGGTCGTGGTTGCAGTTTCAATTGGTCAACTTTCCTTTTTACAGATTATATCAGCTACTATTTTTTTTCTACTAAGTATTGCTGTTATCATTATATTTGTTTCAAAAGGGTACATCTTATTTTTTCACAAGTCTTTTGGGCTAATAGGTTTTTCTTCTCAACAAGAATTAGTTTTATATAAGAACAAGATTGTACTTTATTATAAAGAACAACAATTTGGTAAAGAACTTTCTATGGAGGAATTTAATAGGCTCAAGATCATTTACCGAAAAAAATATGCTGTTTTAAAATCAAAATTCTATTTATCTAAATTTTTTGCTGTGATTCCACTTGATGTAGCAAAGGAAATAGATAATAAAATCAGAAAAATTAAGGAATAATTGTATAAAAAGGCGCGAAATGGACATTTATAAACATTCATTTCGTGCCTTTTTTATAGTTAAACTGCTTTATTCAAAATCATTATTCATTCTTCAAGTTTAAATTAGCGCTTTAATTAAACCACCTAATCCTAGTACAATGGCAGTAATTATTTCTATAGGAGCCTCTGCAGCAATTAGCCCCCCGATAACAACTGCTCCTGCAATCCATCCAATTGGCTTTAATATTTCTACAAGTTTATCCCATGATATATCTCCTACTATCTCTGCTATACCAGTAATAATCGTATTATAAAGAGTTATATCTAGTCGAATAGCTGCATTAACCTTTTCTTTATCTGAGAGTTCATAATCCAAGAAATTTATAACACTACTGATGATTAATTCTGCTTTATCATTAGTCGCTATACTAAAACTGATATCACCCTCTTTTATAGTCGCCGAAATAGTATTTATTTTGTCTGTAATAGATTGACTCAAAGTAGAACCCACTAGATCAGTAAGTTGCTCTTTAAATTTAGCATCTATCTTGCCATTTTTTACATTAAATGTAAACATTTCACCTGCTGTTGATTGAAGTGTATCGTAAAATGTTGCTTCAATTTTCACACCAGATAATGGTATATCAAATAAAGTTACTTTTTTTGAAAGTGTAATATCTGTATACTCCAATGTAGCATTAAAGATCCTAAATGGTGTATTCAGTGCTACTGAAAGAGCGCCATTAAAAGCTGGTTGTACCTCACTAGTTGCTGTATCTTTTTCATTAACAGCGACTTTATCGATGGGAACGTTACCATCACCAGTTCCAATACCCTCCTCCGGTTCCGCGAATTGATCAAATGTCCAGTCTGTCGGTTGCGGGAAACCTAAATTACCACTGTATCCCGTTGACATATTAGCTACAAAACTGGCTACGCTGTACCCAGCTTCTCGAGCTTTTGTACAGGCATTTCTACTCGCATAAATCCCAACTTGAAATGGATATCCAAAATGTTTGGCGCTCCATTTATTGACTCCGATAGAGATTCCTTTAAAATAAGGTAAAATATTGTTTACAATATCAACCTCTGTCGTATCAATATCTACGGCAAAGTAAATAATACTATTCGGCATAAACCCAAGTTCAAACGCTCTTTCACAAGCAATTACTCCATCATCATTTCCTTGCTCTTCGGTATAGTAATCGATAACCGGGTCATTATCTTGATAGATTGGGAACAGTTTTAACACTTGTGTTTTTCTTTCTAAGATTCGTTTTATTTCCGGTGAGGTTAGATTCTTAGGAGTACTTCCTCCAACAGTCCCCGTCAAATAGCGTCCGATATAACGATAGCCATTTTCCCAAATAGTAGTGACCATCTCTTCAGTTAATTGCCTTGATGTATCCACCCCTATACATATGCGATCTGAATCTCCACTACTTTGAAGTAGTCCTTTCGCGATGGTAATAGTTGGATAACCAACATTTTCCGAAATGATGGCCATAAATGTCTCGAATTTATTAATTGCCTGCGTTGTTGCGACGTCTAGTTTTCCTGTAAATGTTAATTTTTCACCTGTATTGATATACAATGCATACTGCAAAATCTTTATAACACCAGGATATTTATTAATTCCACTATTAGCTGCGGCGTCTATATATTTGGATGTTGTCAATGGTCCGAATGATCCGTTAGCTGTTGCAACATCTATACCAAGTTCTGATTGCAAGCCATAAATGAGACCTGTATTAGTGTTTCTTTGGTAGATACCATCGCAAGCAATCAAGTCAAAGTAAGTATTATAATCCCTATTTAATGATTGTTGGATAGTCCGAATGGTTTCATTACCTAACAATGTATAGGCATCCATATTCAAAATTGCCTTCATCAACTTTGCATCCACATGTCCATCTGTATCCATTAATCCAGCCGCTGATTTAAATTTGACCACACAGTCTTCTAGTTTTTCTTCATAATACGTATCGAATCCGCCTGGATTGAAACCAGCACCTTTACACAAAAAACCACCCATCAAAATCTTAACTTTATTATTATTATCTCCTGTTTTAACCCCACCTTGCTGATCAAAATATTTCGCAGTTGTCGGACCAAAGCTAATGGATAAGTCTGTAATCCCTAATTCATGTTGTAGTCCTGTAATTAAGGCATAAATCGTCTCCCATGTATGTTTTCCATCTTCTTTTACATGATGATAGCCATCTACTTTTTCATAGGTTTCATTAAGCCATTGCTGTACCTCTAATAATTGTTCGTCCACTGTCATTTTATTCACCTCTTCATTTTTTACATGTCGCTGGTCAAACGAAATGTTCGGTTCTTACACTTTCATTATAGAACGTATGTTCCTTTTGTCAAATTAAGTAAACTAATTTAAACAATTTTTATTTTATTAGGTTCCTAAGAATCAGTAGCCTCAATCAATAATAGGGATAAAAATTTTCATTGTCTAGTCTCCTTGCAGCTTAATGATAAGAATGTTTTTTAGAATAGCACGGACTTATATACTGTGTATGGTATATTATGTGGTAGATTCAGTTGAAATAAATATTTCAATAATAAAATGTGTTTGGTTGATTGAATTAGTTATGGAATTCGTCCTTAATTTTATCTCTTTGGAAGAGATAAGATGTTATGCAAGAACAGAAATAAAGAGATAGAATCCTCATATGTTAAACCCAATTGCAATATCTTTCTAGCCAGAAGAACCCACTAGGAAGGTTGTAAAATGAGAAAAGGCACGGGTTAGTATACCGACATACAGGCGCTAAACAATTTTTACCCATTAAAATTTGAATCTCATAGCAAATAAAGGTAAAATATAAACTAAGTCTCCAAACTTTCAATAACGATTTCGGAAAAAGACTTTATGCTATAATAGCGAAACGATTTTAGGATTTAGGGAGCTGAATGGAATGCAGGATTTTTTTGAAAAAAGAATGCTTAAATATCCATTATATGGCTTAATTGCTGCGACAATTATTTTATGCGTGATTACATTCTTTTTTGCGTGGTGGTTGTCGCTTGCTATTTTTGTGGCAGGAATTGCATCGATTACTGCGATGTTTTATTTTGAACATCGATTGAATGCAGATGTGCAAGAATATGTTTCTAATTTGACATATCGGATCAAACGTAGTGAAGAGGCTGCGCTTGTTGAAATGCCGATGGGAATTATGCTGTATGATGAGAATTATAATGTCCAGTGGGTTAACCCATTTATGGCAAAATATTTTGATAAAACAAGTTTAATCGGAGAATCGCTTGAAGAAGTTGGACCAGAATTTTTAACGGTTATAAAAGGTGAAAAAGAGCAGGGGATTCAGTCTATTGCTTGGCGTGAACACCGTTTTGACACCATTGTGAAACGCAGAGAACGAATTTTATACTTATACGATCGAACAGAATATTATGATTTAAATCAAAAATACCAAGCTGAAAAGCCAGCGCTTGCTATCATCTTCCTTGATAATTATGATGAATGGGTACAAGGCATGGACGATCGGCGGCGAAGTGCGCTAAATAATCTAGTCACTTCTATGCTGACAAACTGGGCAAGAGAACATCGAATTTACTTAAAACGAATCTCTTCTGATCGCTTTATGGCTTTTTTAAATGCTGAAAAGCTGGCTAAGCTAGAAGAAGAGAAGTTTACATTGCTTGATCGCATTCGCGAAAGAACATCAAAGCAAAATATTCCTCTTACACTTAGTATTGGCATCGGTTATAACCAAGATGATTTAATTAATTTAGCTGAATTAGCACAATCGAGCTTAGACTTAGCACTTGGCCGAGGTGGAGATCAAGTTGTGATTAAGCAACCAGAGGGACAAGTTCGTTTTTATGGTGGTAAGACAAATCCAATGGAAAAACGGACGCGTGTTAGAGCTCGTGTTATTTCCCAAGCACTTCAAGAGTTGATTACGCAAAGTGACCAAGTCTTTGTTATGGGGCATCGTTATCCAGATATGGATGTAATCGGATCGGGTTTAGGTGTTATGCGCATTGCTGAAATGAATAATCGGAATGCTTTCGTTGTCGTTGAACCTGGGAAAATGAGTCCGGACGTCCAGCGTCTAATGACAGAAATTGAAGAATATCCGAATGTCGTTAAAAATATTGTGACACCACAAACAGCAATTGAAAATATTACCGAAAGAAGCCTGCTTGTTGTTGTTGACACGCATAAACCCTCAATGGTTATCAATAAAGAATTGCTTGATTCAGCTGCACACGTGGTTGTTATTGATCACCATCGACGTTCAGAAGAATTTGTTGGAAACCCAGTGCTTGTTTATATTGAGCCATACGCTTCTTCTACAGCAGAACTTGTAACAGAACTATTTGAGTATCAGCCAGATCTCGAACAAGTTGGCAAAATTGAGGCAACAGCGTTATTATCAGGTATTGTTGTGGATACGAAAAACTTCACACTCAGAACCGGTTCAAGAACATTTGATGCAGCAAGCTATTTGCGTTCACTTGGTGCAGACACGATCCTTGTTCAACAATTTTTAAAAGAAGATTTAGCGACCTTTACACAGCGTAGTCGTTTAGTAGAATCACTTGAGATCTATCATGATGGGATGGCTATTGCCAAAGGTGGCGAAGATGAGGTTTTTGGCACTGTTATTGCCGCTCAAGCAGCTGATACGATGCTTTCAATGGAAGGCGTTCAAGCTTCATTTGTCATTTCGCTTCGTCCTGATAAGATGATTGGCATTAGCGCAAGGTCCTTAGGCGACATCAATGTTCAAGTTATTATGGAAAAAATTGGCGGTGGTGGCCATTTATCTAACGCTGCAACTCAGTTAAAAGGCGTCACAGTAAAAGAAGCAGAACACCAATTATTAACCGCAATCGATGCTTACTGGAAAGGAGAAACATAAAATGAAAGTTATTTTCTTAAAAGATGTTAAAGGCAAAGGCAAAAAAGGTGAAGTAAAAAATGTTGCTGATGGTTACGCGCAAAACTTTCTCCTTAAAAACGGGTATGCTGCAGAAGCAAATGCAAGTAATATAAGCGCATTACGTGGCCAACAAAAAAAGGTTGAAAAAGAAGCCGAAGAAGAGCTTCAAGAAGCAGAAAAACTGAAAAAAACGATCGAAAACCTAACCATTGAGCTAAAAGCCAAGTCTGGCGAGGGCGGCCGTTTATTCGGTTCAATTACATCGAAACAAATTGCTCAAGCACTACAAAAGGATCATGGAATTAAAGTAGACAAACGCAAAATCGATTTACCCGATGCCATTCGCGCGCTAGGTTACACGAAAGTTCCGATAAAATTGCATCATGATGTTAATGCAACGCTTAATGTACACGTTACTGAAGAATAATTAGTTTGTTAAAAAAGGAGCGTAAAACAGTGGATGCCTTTCAAGACAGAACACCGCCACAAAATATTGAAGCTGAACAAGCCGTATTAGGTGCTATTTTTCTTGAACCAAAAGCGCTCATTACAGCTTCTGAAATTTTAATGCCAGACGATTTTTATAGACAGTCGCATCAGCTCATTTTTGAAACGATGCTTGATTTGAATGATCACGGAAAAGCAGTAGACGTGCTGACTGTTTATGAAGCACTTGCGTCCGGTGGGAAAATTGAAGACGTTGGTGGCTTGCCTTATTTGACCGAGCTTTCTGGTGCAGTGCCAACCGCTTCAAACCTGGAATATTATGCTCATATCATTGAGGATAAAGCATTATTGCGCCGCTTGATTAGAACAGCAACTCAGATCGCAACAGACGGCTATTCACGTGAAGATGAGCTCGATATGCTCATGGACGAAGCGGAAAAAAGCATCCTTGAAGTTTCACAACGCAAAAACGTTGGTGCTTTCCAAAATATTAAAGATGTTCTCGTCAAAACATATGACGATATTGAGATCCTCCACAATCGAAAAGGTGATATCACTGGAATACCAACTGGCTTCAAAGAATTGGATCGAATGACAGCAGGTTTTCAGCGCAATGATTTAATTATCGTTGCTGCCCGCCCTTCTGTAGGGAAAACCGCATTCGCTTTAAATATCGCACAGAATGTAGCGACTAAAACAGATGAAAATGTAGCCATTTTTAGCTTAGAAATGGGTGCCGAACAACTTGTGATGCGGATGCTTTGCGCAGAAGGAAATATCAATGCGCAAAACTTGCGTACAGGCGCCCTTACCTCAGAAGATTGGCAAAAATTGACCATTGCAATGGGCACGCTTTCTAATTCTGGCATCTATATTGACGATACACCAGGCATTCGCGTCAATGAAATTCGTTCAAAATGTCGTCGCCTTAAGCAAGAAGCAGGCCTTGGAATGATCGTAATCGATTACTTACAACTGATCCAAGGAAGCGGACGCAGCGGTGAAAATAGGCAACAGGAAGTTTCGGAAATCTCCCGCTCATTAAAAGCTTTGGCGCGAGAATTAGAAGTCCCGGTTATTGCACTTTCGCAGTTATCTCGTAGTGTGGAGCAACGTCAAGACAAGCGACCAATGATGTCAGACATCCGCGAATCCGGTTCGATTGAGCAAGATGCGGACATTGTTGCCTTCTTATATCGCGAAGATTACTACGACCGTGAAGGTGAAAATGATGGAACCATTGAAATTATTATCGCTAAGCAACGTAATGGCCCAGTTGGAGATGTAAAACTTGCTTTTGTGAAAGAATACAATAAGTTTGTCAATTTAGAAATTCGCTTTGATGAAAGAGTAGCGCCACCTGGAGCTTAAGGTGGCGTTTATTTGAGTGGACTCTCGTAGAAATTGGGAAATTAAATGATAGTAAGGAGCTGGGTAGGATGCTCAATACGCAAGACAATGGACCATTTTATCATGGTACGAAAGCTAAACTTAATATTGGCGATTATTTGAGTGCAGGTTATCATTCTAACTATCGACCTAAAGTTATTATGAACCATATTTACTTCACAGCTTTAAAAGATGGTGCCGGCCTTGCAGCAGCGTTAGCAAAGGGTGAAGGTACCGAATATGTTTATCAAGTTGAACCAACTGGCGAGTTTGAAGATGATCCGAACGTAACGGATAAAAAATTCAAAGGAAATCCAACTCGATCCTATCGCAGTGTATATCCTTTAAAGGTCGTTGGTAAAATAACGGATTATAAGCGACTTACAGACGAAGAGCGAGAGTTGTGGAAGAAACGTTTAGAAGCAGTTAATAAACATGATGAAGATATTATTAATTAATCAAATTGCCCTAGTAAAAATGGTGTTAAATTATTTTTTACTGGGGTGGTTGAATGTTTAAAGCCTGTAAACAAAGAAAATGTCTGAAAAGGCCATCATTCGGCAATTTAGATGAAACCATTGGGGTATTGTTGTATTTGAATAATTCCAAGTATATTCTGTAAGAAAAAACTTGTTGAGAAAGCGTTGTCAACGTGATATGATTTATATGAAGGCTTAACTAAACGAGTATTTGTATTGTTCTAAGATGAAATAATTTTAGAACACGATTTGTGAGTGTCAGTATAATAAGAAAATTGCAGAAAAAACAAAATCCAGTTAAAACTAACATCTTCTAAAGTTCAGCTAAAAGAGGGGGAAGGAATGAAATTTTTTATCAGCCGTTTTTTAAACAGAAAGCTCTTACTTGCATTTTTGATCGGCATGATGATCATGTTGTTACATATCATAAAAATTTATATCCTATCGCAAAAACATGAAATTATTTTCACGCCATATACAAGTTGGCTCTCCATTGATTTTACAAGTGTCTTAATGATTTTATTTTATTTGTTGTTGCCGCTCCTCGCTTGCTTTGGAACAGCAAGCGTTTTTCTTGAAGATATGACTAGCGAACTGTTTGCTTATAGCTTAACGAGCTTTGTGCGAAAGACATTGTTTACAAAATTATTTATTACTGTTTTTGTTATCAGTGCACTCGTTACGACAATTCCATTGCTGCTTGATTTTTTTCTTAGCTTTCTCTTTTTGCCTAATATAGCTCCAGATAAAATTATTAATTTAAACTTAGGGATTTACCTAGGAAGTGGTGATTTATTTCCTCGTTTATTTTATGCGCATCCTTTTGGTTATGCGATGCTTCATTTATTTTTGTGTTTTATTTTTTCAGGAGTTTTCGGCGTTATGAGTCTTGCTGTTACTTTTTTATCAAGGAATAAGATTATTATTATCCTTGTGCCTTTATTTGTGCAAGTGGTTTTGATCGCTTTAAATACATTTGCCTTCCCACTGTTTGCTTTTTCGCCATTTGGCTTTTTACCTGAAAGTATGGTTACTTATGATAAAAATATCATTGTCATTGCTGTTGTTTGGGGGCTTTTGTTTTTTAGTTCTTTAGTGATTTTTGTGCGAGGGGCGAGAAGATATGAACAACTTTAGACTATGGCGTTATTCTCGTGTTTTATTTTCGCAAAAATGGCCTGCCATGCTGTTGATATCATTATTCATCAATCTTGTTGTGTTTTTTAACTTTATTTATCGCTACTTAAAATTACATTATTCAGTTATCCAAATTTTGGGAGAATTAAGCGCTTCTTCGCGGCTGCTTTTTTTTATGGTGCCAACGTTATTGATTTTAATCGCTATTTTACCAGAAATGCGTGTCATCGATCTATTAAATTATAAAGGTAGAAATAGTGAAATTGTTTATCATGGCATAAAATTTATCTTCTCAGTTAGCATCGTGTTTGTTCCGCTTTTTAGTCAGTATTGTCTTTATTTATTATTTGATGTGGCATCTTTTGTTTATTTTGGACCGACTGTTCTTTTTCAATTAGAGTTTTTCTTAATTATATGGTTATTTTATTTTGTTTTACTCCAGTTATTAAAAAATAAAGTGATTGCATTTATTTTCACATATTTACTTGTTTTTTTAGATTATTTTGTGCTGTTTTCCAAATTTAAGATGTCATTATTTTGGGATAAAAGTGCCGCTTTATTCTGGAATCAACAAACGATTGAGCTGGTATCACAATTTTATTTGCTGGGTATCATTGTGCTTTTATGTGGTGTTTTGTTGCTGGTTATTTATCGAAAGGATTATTTATCATGAGATTAACATTTGTTGAATTAAAATGGTTTTTATCCAAAGAGAGATATAAAATTATTTTTTCTTTTCTCTTGTTATTTCTATTTTTTTACTTAACTTATCGGAGTTTTTCGATTGAAAATCCAACTTTTATTGCCTATTTAAATCATTTTATGACAGGGCCTGGGCAAGATGAACTCCTAAATAATACGTATAAAATTCCCATTTCATGGTTTCTCTTTTATGTTTTGTTTATTTTTTTAATGGCTAGCTTTTTTAATAGTGAAAGCTTGTTTTTTATAGCTTATCAAGTTTCAAGTCGCTTAAAAAAAGTGAAGATTATCAGCAGTAAATTATTTGCTGTATGTATTTTTGCAGCGCTTTATTATGCTTTGTTTGTACTAGGTATTTTTTTAATAACTGCTCAAGCGATTCCGTTTGAGTATCCTTATTTTTTATTGTTCAGTTTAAATGTTGTGCTTGTTTTATGCAGTTTTGTTGTTATTTATTTCCTTCTTTTGGCAGCGAGTCATTCTTTTTTGGCGCTCTTTATATTGTTTTCGTTGCCTTTGATTCAGTCTAAATTCTATCTCTACTGGTCTCCGCTTAACATGACAATAAGCACTCGATTTTCCGATTATGATGTACAATCCATTTTAATTATTTGCTTGATAATGATTCTATTTATCGGATTTCTCCTATTTATTGCTGGTCAAATTTTCGTGAAAAAAGATCTTTTATAAGGAGTTAAAAAATGAAATATATCGAAATGAAAAACGTTACCAAAACGATAAAAACACATAAAGTGCTAGATAATATCACATTATCCTTAGAAAAAAACCAGATCTATGGTTTTCGTGGTGGCAATGGCTCAGGAAAAACAATGCTGTTACGTGCAATGCTGGGTTTAATTCGCTTAAACAAAGGAGAAATTATCATCGCTGGAAAGGTATTGAAAGCGGATCAAAAATATCCGGTTAATGCCGGAATTTTATTAGAAAAACCAGCAATTATTCAAGATTTTTCAGCAATCAAGAACCTTGAACTCATTACAGCATTAAAAGAGCAAAATGTGAGTAAGGAGAACATAAAAGCGCTCTTACAGCAAGTAGGATTGGACCCGGAAGATAAGCGCCGAGCTAAAAGTTTTTCTCTAGGGATGAAACAAAAATTGGGCTTAGCTCAGGCTTTGATTTCCGAACCAGAACTACTAATCTTGGATGAACCAAGTAACGGCCTGGATGAAGAAAGCGTTCAAAACTTGATGCAACAATTATTGACATTAAAGCAAAGTCAAAATGTAACCATTATCCTTACAAGCCATGATCGCAACTTTTTGCAAATGACGTGTGATCAGATTTTTGAAGTTCAATTGGGGCGATTAGTATGAATAAGAAATGTCTATTTATTTATGTTGGCATCATTGTTTTGCTAGCAGTGGTCGTTACGGCTGGTTATGCACATGCCAATCATCGTTACAAAGATTATTCATTAAAAGAAGTATCGGTAGGTCGCAATGAGTGGATACCTGCAAAAGGCTATGATTTTAAAATAGTTGATTTTTACAAAGAAAAAACAGCGGATTCAAACTGGAGTAATCTTGTTTTTACATTAAAGGTTAACAAAAAACCAAATAACAAAATAGCCTATTTGGGTGATCTCTTTGATAATCTTTTTATCACTTCTAAACATACAAGTGTTGGTCAATGCGAGGGTATATATAACCAAAAAGGAAAGCGTGTGAAATTAAAGGAAAATAAAGAGAGTATTTATATTGTCAAATTTGAGCAATTTGAAAAAAAGGCAACAGCAAAAGAGCAAATTGAGTTAGGCTATATAAAGCGAACCTTCCCTAACTATACAAAATACCGTTTTAAAGTGAAAGAGGGTTAATTGATATGTACATAACCAGTATCTAAATCATTGTTTATACGATGTTGCCGTTTTTATTTGAGCAATTTGACATTGGAATTGTGATTTTTAGCATCGGTTTTATAACTAGCCATATTTTAGGAAACAACGCAAAGGCGATTTTACAGGGACGGTTTTAAGAATAAAGAAAGGGGTATCGAAACATTAAAGGAGTGGTAGTAATGCCTGAATATAAAAAGATACTTGTTGCAATTGATGGTTCGCGGTACGGAGATGAAGCTTTTCGAAAAGCAGTTGTGCTAGCAAAACAATATAAGGCAAAATTATTCATTATTCATGTTATCGATACACTTTATTTCGCTAATTTAACAGCATTAGATGGAGGACAAGCAGTAAATCAATTTAGTGAAGTTGCTGAGAAGATGTTAACCGAATACCGGGAAAAAGCAGAACAAGATGATGTTTTAGAAGTTGAAACAATGGTAGAATATGGGGCTCCTAAATCGGTCATCGTTGAAACTGCTGAAGCGAAGGTCCATCCTGATTTAGTCATTGTTGGAGCGATTGGCCACTCAGCGATTACACGTTTTTTTCTTGGTAGTGTATCAGCCTACGTTGCCCATTATGCACCATGTGATGTTTTAATTGAACGAACATTTATGCCAGAAGATGAATAAAAAACGAACGATTATTTTTATGCTATTTAAAAACGTTCGTGGAATAAATTGACTAATGACAAGCCAACCGTTACAATATAAGGTGGAAATAGTGAGTTCAGGTCATAAACGATTTTAAAAATAGGGCGTAAGTGCGCGCGTTTCAGAAGGCTCTTAAATTTCTGGAATGTGCGCGTTTGCTGCCGCTTTCTCTCGTTTATATTCCAGAGCTTCAAAGATCAATTATAATGAGGTGTTTAAATGTCTTCAGTTGTTGTTGTTGGAACGCAGTGGGGAGATGAAGGAAAAGGTAAAATTACTGATTTCCTTTCTGAAAATGCAGAAGCGATTGCGCGTTATCAAGGAGGCAATAATGCAGGTCATACGATTAAATTTGATGGTGAAACGTATAAGCTTCATTTAATTCCATCTGGTATTTTTTACAAAGATAAAATTAGCGTGATTGGAAATGGCATGGTTGTTGACCCAAAAGCTTTAGTAACGGAGCTTAAATACTTACATGAGCGTGGTGTTGAAACAAGCAATTTACGTATTTCTAATCGAGCTCACTTAATTTTGCCTTATCATATCCGTATTGATGAAGCAGATGAAGAACGAAAAGGTGCAAATAAAATCGGAACAACGAAAAAAGGCATTGGACCAGCTTATATGGATAAAGCTGCACGTGTTGGCGTTCGTGTCATTGATTTACTTGATAAAGAAACATTCAAAGAAAAATTGGAACATAATTTAAAAGAAAAAAATCGCCTGCTTGAGCGTTTTTATGAATTAGAAGGTTTTAAATTAGAGGATATTTTAGAAGAATATTATGAATATGGCCAGCAGTTTAAAGAATATGTTTGTGATACTTCTGTTGTATTAAACGATGCTTTAGATGAAGGGAAACGCGTTCTTTTTGAAGGTGCGCAAGGTGTAATGCTTGATATTGATCAGGGCACTTATCCCTTTGTAACTTCAAGTAATCCAATCGCTGGAGGTGTTACAATTGGAAGTGGCGTTGGGCCTTCGAAAATCAATCATGTTGTCGGTGTAGCGAAAGCTTATACAACACGTGTTGGTGATGGTCCATTTCCAACTGAACTATTTGATGAAATTGGTGATACAATCCGTGAGGTAGGACATGAATACGGAACAACAACAGGACGTGCCCGACGTGTAGGTTGGTTTGATAGCGTTGTTGTGCGTCATGCTCGTCGTGTGAGCGGCTTAACTGACTTATCTTTAACACTACTCGATGTCTTAACAGGTATTCAGACCATCAAAATTTGTGTTGCATATAAACTAGATGGCAAAACGATTACTGAGTTCCCGGCTAGCTTGAAGGATTTAGCGCGCTGTGAACCAGTTTATGAAGAGCTTCCTGGTTGGTCTGAAGATATTACAGGTGTGCGCTCATTAGATGAACTCCCAGCTAATGCACGCCACTATATGGAACGCATTGCACAACTTACTGGTGTGCAGGTTTCAATGTTTTCGGTTGGCCCTGATCGTAACCAGACACATGTTGTTAAAAGCGTCTGGCGTCTAGCATAGTTTGTTTAATAAGCGCTTGTGGTTAACAGGTAAACCACAAGCGCTTTCAGTTTAGACTAATTGGTCTAGTCATATGAGAAATAAATTTAATGACTTGCTAGTAAATTCAGAAATCAGATTAAGGTAAAAATTTCACAAAAAAAGTTATTTTGCTGGAAAATATTGATTTTTCAATCTTTTTATAAAATCGAATTTGCTAATAGCGATGATAAAAAGATTAGTAAAAAAATAAGTCGTTTTTGTTGAAATATCTAAATAAATGAGCTAAAATTTTATTACATGACAACGCTTACATTGTGAAATTTGAAATCACTATTTTTAAAAAATTATTTTGCAATTTCGCAGTTTTAATGTATGATAAAAAGGACAATAACTTTTAAAATTTTACAGATTGGTAGACCCAACGA
The DNA here is from genome assembly GCF_902806445.1 of Listeria sp. PSOL-1. NCBI lineage: Bacteria > Bacillati > Bacillota > Bacilli > Caryophanales > Listeriaceae > Listeria > Listeria sp. PSOL-1. Next base: position 1,989,970 of record NZ_LR760298.1, read on the forward strand.
TATGGAAGGGGTAGTACATATGTCAGAAAATGAAACTTTATCGAGAGGTTTAAAAAATCGTCACGTTCAGCTCATTGCAATTGGTGGAGCGATTGGTACTGGGCTGTTTTTAGGATCGGGTAAATCGATTCACTTAGCTGGTCCATCTATTTTATTTGCTTATATTATTACTGGTGCTGTTTGTTTTTTAATTATGCGAGCACTTGGAGAATTGTTACTTTCTAATTTGAATTATCATTCTTTTGTGGATTTTGTTCATGATTATTTAGGTAAAGGAGCAGCTTTTATTACTGGTTGGACTTATTGGTTCTGCTGGATATCGATTGCGATGGCCGACCTTACTGCGGTTGGACTTTATACGCAATTTTGGTTTCCAAATGTTGCACAATGGGTTCCCGGGTTGATTGCACTAGTTATTCTACTTTTGATGAATTTGGCGACTGTTAAGTTGTTTGGGGAAATGGAATTTTGGTTTGCCTTGATTAAGGTTGTTGCGATCTTGGCACTCATTGTAATTGGTGTTTTTATGATCATTCGCGGTTTTTCAACAGACTCGGGAGCTTCTAGTTTTGCTAATTTATGGAGTCACGATGGCTGGTTTCCAAATGGGGCAAATGGATTTATTTTATCTTTTCAAATGGTCGTTTTTGCTTTTGTTGGGATTGAACTTGTTGGCTTGACAGCAGGCGAAACAGAGAATCCAGAAAAAGTAATTCCAAGAGCTATTAATAATATTCCGATTCGAATCGTTATTTTTTATATTGGTGCTTTGCTTGTGATTATGAGTATTTATCCATGGAATTCAATCGATCCAGCAGAAAGTCCTTTTGTACAGGTATTTGCTGCGGTGGGGATTACAGCGGCAGCAGGCATTGTGAATTTTGTTGTTTTAACATCAGCGGCATCAGCATGTAACAGTGCAGTATTTAGTACTAGTCGGATGGTTTATTCACTTGCGAAAGAAAAAAACGCACCTTATCCAATGGCGAAATTAACTTCTCATAAAGTGCCATCAAACGCGCTATTTTTCTCAACAATTATTATTTTAATTGCTGTAGTGCTTAATTTTATTATGCCAGAAGGTGTTTTCACACTTATTACAAGTATTTCTACAGTTTGCTTTATTTATATCTGGGGAGTTACCGTAATTTGCCATTTAAAATATCGCAAAACTTGTCCAGAATTAGCAGCTAAAAATAAATTTAAGATGCCACTTTATCCAATTTCCAATTACTTGATTTTAACCTTTTTAGCCTTTGTCTTAGTCGTATTGGCTTTAGCTGAGGATACCCGAGTAGCGCTTTTTGTAACGCCGGTATGGTTTGTTTTACTCATCGCTATTTATTACTTTCGCAAAGCGAGAGCCCCTCAAGAGGAAAAAAAAATAGTTCCAGCTGAAACGGATATAAAATAATAGAAATCAGCTGATATTATGTTTTTTGATGCATAATATCAGCTGATTTTTTTGGAAAAATGGTTGGATAGAACGACTCATTTTTAGTCTGTCATTTTGACCATTTCTTTTCAATGAATGGTAGCGGTAGAAATTTGCAAAAATAGAGGAAAGTGCTATAATAGTAATGTTGTTATCAATTTTGATATTGGGTTATTAGCTCAGTTGGTAGAGCAGCTGACTCTTAATCAGCGGGTCGGGGGTTCGAGACCCTCATAACCCACTTGGGTGCCAAACCCACGAGATCGGCGTTACATGGGCGTTTTAGGACGTTTGGAACATGTGGCGCGCGGTCTTTTTTTGTTATCAAAAATGGAATACTGGGCAGAAATGGGGCAGAGATTATGAAAAGGGGAAATAAAATTTTATTCAAAGAGAAAAATAGAAATTGTGAAACTATTTGTTATTATATACTACATATATGGTTGCAAATTTAACTATTTATTAAAAAGGGGAGAGCTTATTTGGTAGCTATTGAAGCAGCGTATTATTTTATGGTGCCATTATACATTATTTGTGCCGTTATTTTTTTGATTGTTAAATATTTCAAAAGACAAGAGGGACCAGCAAAAAAGAAATGGATTGATTTAATCTTTATTGCTTATTGGTTAGGATTGATAGCAGTGACATTCTTCCCTATGAGAATTGTTATTAGTGATACTATAGTATCTCAATTTCCATTACAAGCATATCTACAAATGGTTCCTTTTGCTACGATAAATGGATATTTGTTAGATATTAATTTTCATTCAATGGTACAATTGTTTGGAAATATTATTATGCTGATGCCTCTTGCGATTTATTTAAATGTATTTAAAAAATGGAGTTTAAAAAGAAATATTTTGTTTGCTTTTTCATTTTCACTGGGAATTGAATGTGTCCAAATTGTCCTTAATTTATTAACTAGATGGCCGAATAAAGTAGCGGATATAGATGATATTATATGTAATGTAGCGGGGTATATGATTGCTTTGTTGTTTGTGCCACTTGCGAAGCGGATTTATAAGGCTTTGTAATTTATTGTCTTAAAAATCCTGAATGCATAAGAAAGAAATATCATAAAAATAGCTGTTTTTCACAAACCACCAATAGTATTTATGCAGATTAAAATAATAAATAAACTTTTGCACATTTCTTAATTAGTGGATCGGGGGCTCGAGACCTTCATAGTCCGCTTGGGTGCCAAACCCACGATATGGGCGTTTTAGGACGTTTGGAACATGTGGCGATTGGTCTTTTTCTAGAAAACTGTTTGTAATAAGTGAAAAGATTCGTTTTAAGTACGCAAAAAGAGTGCTAATATGATGCTTCTTATGAAGAATATGTATGGCTTTCATCGTTCGTTGAGAGAGACGTGAAAATGACAATCGCTTTTTTTGAGATTAAATTTTCCTCCTCAAGTTGTGCATTCCGTTTTTGAAGTTGTTTAATTTGTTGAACTGTGAATACGTATCCTCATCAATTTTTACTTCAAAATACTGTTTGATCCAACGAGCGATCTAAGAAATCGCAATGCCATATTTACTCGCTAAGGTATGTTGCGTTTTTTCACTTTCATGAAGTTTGTCAATGGACTTCTTAAATTCTTTATAAAATTTGAGTGATGATTTGCGTTTGTCTACCATAATAAAAACTCTTTTCTAACTATGTGTTTATTTAATTAATGGTAAATCAGGTTTTCTGTATACTTTATTAGCATACATGTATCCTTGTTTGTTTTTTAGATAGCCCCGATAAATAAGTTTTATTATTTTGAAAAATATAACAATTTTATTTATCGTTTAATTTCCTTTTTCATGGTATTATGAAAGCGTATCACAAAAAACGAGTAAGGGAGAGAACTAACATGAAAAAAATTGTTTTAATGAAAAAAAAGTATTTCTTATTAGTCGGAAGTTTATTGTTGCTTTTTTGTTTGTTTCCTGTAATGGTAAAAGCTAGTGGAGATACTAATTTGCCTCAAACGAATGAGATTGTGTATAAAAGTAATCAAGGTTTGAATGAAGAACAAATAGCTGAGCGTTTTAGTTTGATTGATGAAAAATACGATGAAAAAGCGCCGTTTTCTAAAGAAGATGCTGAATTTATTGTTCATTATGCTAACAGAGAAGATCAAAATTCAAATCCAATGTTAAGAGGGATTCACTTTTATAAAGGAACAAGCTCTAAAAGTTTTACTAAAAGCAAAACCTCAATGGGAGTAAAAGTAACTTTTTCTGGTAAAATTAGTAGTCATTTGAATTCGCTCAATCCAGGAGATCAGTGGTATTCTGGTAAAACAACTGCTAGAATAAATAAAGGTAGTTCTAAAGTTAGCAAAATAAGATCTGTAGTATCACAAAACACGTATGGATTAATTGGTAATGGGGGCACGTATATCGGTTTAGTTCATAAATCTACTTTGACAAGTACGACTTCTAGAAAGGGTGCTACAGTGAACTATTTAGATCAGAAGAGAAAGTATTCGGCACTATTTGTAACTTATACATATACAACAACATATGTTGAAGTAACAACTTCTTCTGGTAAGTTTAATTTATATGGTATATGAGAGGTGATAGGTTAAAATGGGTAATTTTAGTATAGTTGGTGCATTAATTTTAGTTGTCATTATTGCTTTAGTGATATATTTGATTACGAAGATTTTTAAAAAGATAAAGAAAAATTGAGTGATTAGTTGTGCCTCTAAATTTAACTATAGAAATTGTATTTAATATTAGGGTGAAAATTAACGTAAAGAAAGAATTTCTCTAAAAAATAGGCTGAGATATAAATTTAGATCGAACAAAAAAGTTTAATAGAAGTTTTGATTTAATTATGTTAGTTAGATTTAGTAAGTTTCTTAAAAGTGAATATCCTATTAAAGGTGTCTTCTTTTGGTATATATTTATTTATGTTATCACTCTTATAAATAATATTAGTTGCATATTTATTTATATGAATATGCAACTAGGAATATAATGTGTTTTATTTGTTCACAGTAGGCTGATTGGTATTACTTCTTTTAAATTTTACTTATTTATGTAATAAAGTAAGTGCTGGTTCAAGTGATGAACGGTTAAGTTTTTTCGGAAGCAATACACTTTTAGGCATATGATTTTAGGTGTAAAATGCGGTTGCTAGCATTCATTTTTTCCTCTACGTGCAAAAGTAACCAGAATATAAATTAACTCAAAATAGCTTGAATTAATCCACTTATTTTCTTGTTAGGATTTATTCTAGCTATAGCAACATTTTTTCATTCACGTACTTTGCTGTGTTGGTCTTTATAATGGAAGTGATAAAAAATCTAGTTCTATAAGATAGGTGATATTAATGAAATTATCATGGAAGAAAATTTCTTTGATAACAATATTACTAATCATATAGCTTTGTTACGCCAGAGAATTATAGTCGTATACTTAAGTAAAGATAAAGAGTTGCTTCAATTTGAAGTGGCTCTTTGTATTTATAGTAGTATAAAGGGACAAGTTCCAAAAGTTTTACTAAAAGCAAAATCTTAACAGAAGTAACTTTTTCTAATAAAATTAGCAACCATTTAAATTCGATTAACTCTGAAAACCAGTGGTATTCAGGTAAAAAAACTGCTAAAATAAATAAAAGCAGTTATAAAGTTAGCGAAATAAAATCTGTAGTCACACAAAGCGCATATGGATGAATTGGTAATAGCGATACTAGGTATATTGGAAGGGAAAATATTCAGTATTATTTGCAACTTATACATATATAATGGCATATGTTGAAGTAACAATCCCTTTTAGTAAATTTAATTTATATGATATATGGGAGGTGACGGGGAAAATGGGTAATTTTAATATAGTTGGTGCATTAATTTTAGTTGTTATTATTGTTTTGGTGATATATTTGATTATGAGGCTTTTTAGAAAGATGAAGAAAAATTAAGTGATCAACTGTATATCTATTACATAATCAAAAATAGGCTAACTGTATAAAAAGGAGGGGAACAATGCAACGATTGAAAGATATACTATCCAGCACAAGTGCTATTTTCTTGCTAACAATGCTTATTATTAGTATTTTAATTATTCCTCTCTTTTTGTTTAGTTTTATTTTCTGGGGGATGCATCTTTTGCCAGGAGTAAATGTAGAGACATTTGGAATCTGGGGTTACTTGATCCAAGGTGGTTTGTTATTTCTTTATAGTATAGCGACCTCATTCATCTTTGAAATGACAACTGATTTTGAAAAAACACGTAATAAATGGTATATAGCTATTGAGTTTTTTATTTACTTTTTATTTACAGAGGCTACAGCATATATCTATATTGCGATTACGTCATATGTGGAAGCTAATTACTTAAATACATTTGTTATTGGGGTTTATTTGTTTATTTTTAATGTATTATTATCATTGACATTGGATAAAGTGGAAGAAAAAAGCTCGATATTATGAAAAAAATAAGTGACTACTTGTACTTTATATATTATCCTGAAAATATAAACTTAGTGATAAAAAATTCAAAAAGAGATAGGCCGGTTATGGGGACTCTCTTTTTAATTTTAATACTTAATATGATGAAAGTTTGTGATATAATAATTAGTATACTATTATGAATAGGGGATATTATATGGAAAATATTCAATTAAAACTTATTGATAAAAGCATAGAAGCGTTTATAATGGGACTTGAAATTTATAATAAGCCTACAATTAAATATCGAATTGAAGGGTTTTCTTTCTTTATAATTAATGCCTGGGAGTTAATGTTAAAAGCAGAATTAATAAAAAAAGGCCACCCTATTTATTATAAAGACAATCCAGAGCGGACATTAAGTGTGGAAAGGACCATTAGAAAAGTTTATACCGATAAAAATACAAGAATAAGATTAAACCTTGAAAAAATTATCGAACTTCGTAATATCAGTACACATTTTATTACAGAGGATTATGAAATAAAGTATGCCCCTTTATTTCAAGCTTGTGTATTAAATTTTGTTAATGAAATTCAGAAATTTCACTCGAGAGATATTACAAAACATATTGCACAAAATTTTTTAACTATTTCGGCAAGCTATGAACCTCTTTCAAATGAACAAATAAAATTGAAATATCCGCCTGAGATCGCAGAAAAATTTATTTCTCAAGCTAATGATATTGATGTGCTTAGCGATACTTATAATTCTGAAAAATTTTCTGTTGATATCAAGCAAAATTTATATATTACTAAAAAACGATCAGAGGCTGATTTTAAGGTAAGTATTAATAAGGACTCGAACAATAATGTGACAGTTGTTAAAGAATTAAAAGATCCATGTGATACTCATAAATATTCTTATAATAGTGTAATAAAAGCTGTTCAAGAAAGGTTGAAAAGAAAAAACATAAGATTAAATTATAAATCAGGTTTTAATCAATACATATTGAACTTAATAATCGAATTTTATAATATTAAGCAAAATGAAAAATATGCCTATGAACATGTGATTGGAAAACAACGGTACTTTACCTATTCTCAACAATTTATTGATTTTATTCTTTCTGAAATTGAAAAAACTCCCGACAGCTTTGTCGAGAGTTTAAAGAGAAGATAACCCCAGGCACATAGGAATGCTCGACAAAAACGTCTACTCCATTCTGGAACCCAGTGTTTTTCCTTCACGAGTTATCTTTGATACTTTAATTGTATCTGTATTATTGGACGAAGTCAATAATTTTATATCTGTATTTTCCCTTTTCTGGAAACTTAAACTTTGCATTCTATTAAGAAAGCAATTAATCAAGGTAAAGTGGGTGAGAAAAACATACTTATGCCAAGTTTAAAGAAAATCCCAACCTTCACGAGTAGGATTTAAGAAATTTTTATATAGGGAGAGATATAAGTATGAACTTATGGAAAAAGATTATAATTTTGTTTTTATTAATCCTATCAGGGGTGCTATCTCTTGTCATTTCTTATAAACAAGCAGCTCCTTATGAATTTAACCATTTTCTTAGCTTAATTCATAACGATGTTAAATTTAAGTTTTTAGCTGTACTGTTAGTTATTTTTAGTATTTTAGTTATCGTGCTTATTAATTACATTTTGGTAACCATCATTTATTATCTTTCGAGAAAAATTTTAAAAATTGATGTTAAGTATAACTCTATTTTTTATGCTGAGAGTTGGTTTATGATATTAACAGCATACCAATTTATTATTTATATTTTTGTAGATAAAAACATATTCATCACATTATTAAATCCGTTATCTATTATAGGTTTATTCATTACATATTTTATGTTTAAAAAGCATCATTTAGAAACTAAGGATGCAATGACTGTTATTTAATGTACTCGGAGCGTTTGCAGAATTTGGTCGAATAAAGCAGCTTAGCAATATCACTTTTGAAAAACTGTAAAAAAAGATGTTGTTGGTCTTGGAGATTGTAAATTCAACTGAAGTTCCCTTTATAAAAAAAATAAAGTATATCATTCAAATTAAGGCGAAATATAATGTAAAAGTTGTTTTACAAAGCTATAAGCAAGAATATCTATCTTTTATTCTTCTTAAAAATGTGTTAAAAATAAAATAAAGGGGATCGCTAAATATGAAAAATTTTGGTTCAAAACTGAAATTACTCCGGGAAGAGAAAAAAATGACTCAAACAGAGGTTGCTGAAAAACTAAATGTAACAAGACAGTCTATTTCTAATTGGGAAACTAATAAAAATTATCCTGATGTGATTTCTTTAGTAAGTTTAAGTAAGCTTTATGATACTTCTTTAGATATTTTATTAAATACAGAAAGAGAGGTTGTTGAATCAATGAAACAAGAATTAGATTCCTATACTGGGGTAGATATGACTAAACTAATTATATTCTCAATACTAGCCTTTATATTACCTATAGTTGGTATTGCTTTTGTCATTCTTCTATTAACTCCACCTAAAAATGTACCATATTATAAGGTTTCTAAACTAATAGGATATATTGCGTTAACTCTACAAATTATTTTTACACTACTTCTGATCATCGGAATTATTGCTTCTTTTGCAAATTGAAAACTTTTTTGATAAGATTATTTAGTGAATAATTTCACAATATACAATTAGGAGAGTAAATGAAATGAAAAAGAAAATTTTAGTAGTAGTATTTGCGATATTGCTTGGGGTATCTATGTGTATTTCACAAAATGCACATGCAGTTACTAATCAAAGGGGAAATAAAAAAGAAATTACTAAAAAAACTGTTATATCTATTTTTAAAGCTCAATCTACATCAGATGATATGGATACTCGGATTACTGCTGAAAGAAATTTAGATATTTTTGATTCTCTAAGCGAGACAAAACAAAAAGAATTTGTTGAAGCTTTGAATGATCCGAAAAAACTAGAAGAAAAAACAGTAGTTGAAGTCGAAGATACAACTCCTGACCCAAGTAATAAAAATATAGTTCTAAGAGCGTCAACTTCAAGAAAGAACGTAGGAAAAAATTTCAGCTACAAACTTGTCGGTGTGAAAATGTATGGGCTTCACTTAGATGTTTCCTATCAAGTTAGTAAAGGGCAAGTACAAAAAACTATTGGATCAACAGCTTATTGTACGTATAGCTATAATCCTCTTGTGAAGGTTGATTTGATTACAAAAACAAACTATGTATCTCATGACAAGCAAGGATATGCCCGTGCTAAATTCCGCTATGCTATTGGTCCATTTAAAGGTATGTCTGCACAAATATGTGTTCGAGCAGTATCCGTTGCGGGGAATGGCAAAGGACAACTTAGTTATTGGAATGACTGGAGGGAAGGCTAATTATAACTAAAGCTTAGTTAATATTTTATCTTTCCCTCTCTTTTAAAGAGAGGATTTTTTATAATAAAATTTAATTTGTAAAAACAAATACCAGCTAGTTTAGCAAGAAATTACACTTCTACTTTACTCGTGTTATTACGAATATTAGTTCTAGTATCATGTCAATTTCGAGTGAAAATAAATTAGAATAAAGAATGATGGTATTTTGACGGGAAATTATTTCTACGCTATAATAAATGTGGAAATAGTATTATCATAACGACACCCAAATACCCTAGCTGTTGCTGTAGCTAGGGTGTTTTTATGGGGTTAGAATTGATTCGTCTACTTATTTTTATTGCGTCGCTCTTCTAATATGTACTTGAAAAACGCAACCAACTACAATCGGCGCAATAAAACTGGAAAATAGTATTACCACTGACGAACGTTCGCCAAGGGTAGACGACGGTTTTATTATGCCATTTCTTCTAAATAGAGCCTAACTATTTAATAAAGAATAAACATGCTAACGGTCTGAAGTATTGAGCATTTTTTTTGCTGACATTTGTTAAAATATTTAAATCTTAAAAGTGACGAATTTCTGGAAATAGCAAATCAATGAATAAATTATATACAAGAATAACGCAATAAAAAACTTTTTATTGTTAATAACAAACCCAAAAAGAAGCAAACAAGCTGATAAAATTAGCTTTTGTTTGCTTCTTTTTTGTTACATATAAACAGTACAAACTCTTTGAATAAACTATTCATAATAGGGTAAAAAAGGATATATCAAAAATATTGTGATTAATATTTTGTACCCTAAAAAAGGAGCTGATTTATCAAATGAAGAAAAAAAGAGGTATTTATATAGCTATTACTGTATTTATTATTTTAATCGCTGCTGTATCGTTTGGAGCATTTAAACACCAAGAGCAAGTGGAGGCGCATAAAACGGGTTTGAAAAAAGAAAAATCACTCGAACAAAATGCAAATATCGCAGTAAGTCAGTTGTTTGCAAATAAAGATGAAAAAATATTAAGTGATTCTTATTCACAAGAAAATGCGAGCAAAGCACAAAAACTAACAAGTGAACTGAAAAATAAACAGCATAAAAACGAATTAATAAATTCCATCAAAAAAGCAGCTAAACTACATAAGCGTGTACAGGATTCACAGAAAACAGTAGCAGCATTGTTTAAAAACGAAAAAAAACAAGAATTGGCCAATAATATCACACAAAAAACCATTAATAATGCGAAAATACAAGTGGAAAAACATACTCCTCAAAAACTAGTCGAAACAAAGCTAAGTAAAGATATTAAAATTGCTTATACATTATTAACCAAAAAGCCAAAAGATACTGAAACGCAAGGAACAGTAAAAGAATCTAACCAGAATAAACAAGCCATTACCTCAAATGATCAAAAAAATTCAGCAAAGCAAAGTAGTGGGGGCAGGGAACAAAACACTGCACAGAATAGCACAACACAAAACAATACTAAAAAAAGTGGGAATGTTTCTCCTTCAAGTACTAAAGAAAAAAATAACGCAAATCAACCAATTGTTGCCAAAATGAATCTTGCAAGTCGGACAAGTCAAATCATCACAGTTGTAGCAAGTGGTTCCACTGCAAACGTGAAATTTTGGCAAAAATCAGGTTCAAATTGGCACCAAGTATTTTCAACTTATGGCCAAGTTGGATCACAAGGTGTAGGAGCTGCAGATGAATACCATTCAAGGACACCACGTGGCGCTTATTCTCTAGGTTTTGCTTTTGGAACAAGTAATCCTGGTACTTCATTATCCTTTAGGCATATTACCAATCGTTCTTATTGGATCAGTAATGTGAAGGACCCGCAGTACAATACATGGCAAGAGCGTCATTCTTCAAATAAAGCTGATGAGCATATGGCAAGTTATCCAACTCAGTATAAATATGGTGTAGTCATTAACTATAATACTACCCGTGTAAAAGGGAGAGGATCAGGCTTTTTCTTACACTGCTCAAATGGTGCAGCAACGGCTGGCTGTGTGGCTATACCGACATCAAATATGCGACAAGTATTGCAACAATTGCATCCAGGTGCGTTTATTGTTAATGTAACAAGTGAACGAGAATTACTAAATTATTAATCATAAATTGTGCCCTGAAAAAAATCCAATTTTTTCAGGGCACAATTTTGTTTTCATTGAAAGCGGTCTGGAAATGCAACAGTGAACCACATAAAAATGATAAAAATCCGTTTTAATACATTTTTTTGCGATATTGTGTTATTATCAGAAAGTAAAGAGATTATTAAATACTAATTCTGTCAATTTGCTTCTTGCGCGCATTATTAAGCAGTTTGACGAAAAAAATTCAGAAAAGGAATGAGTGTACTTATGTTATGTTCTAATATCACATTGAAATCACAAGAAGGAAATATGTATTGGTCGCGAACATTAGATAACTACTTTGATCCTAACACCGAAATAAAATCGATACCTAAAAATTATGAAATGAAGGGCCAAAGTGCCACGTGGAAAACTAAATATGCTTTTTTAGGAGCTTCAGTCCCTGACACAGACCTATATTTTGACGGTATGAATGAGACAGGGCTAATTGGTGGGCTCTTTTACTTAGAAGAATGCGAGTGGGATTCAAGAGAAAAGATTATTGCGCGTGATAAAACGCCTCTTTTTGGTGAAGAATTCGTAGCTTGGATCCTTAGCCAGTATAGTACAATTGATGAAATTGCTGAAGCCGTTGAAAAAATCGCTTTAGTTGATGAAAAATATCTTGATACTCTCCAAGTAGCCTCGCATTACTGTTTTGTGGATAAAGATCAACGGCATATTGTACTTGAACCTGTAAAAAATGGAGATTTTATAATTCATAAGGATACAATGGGAATTATGACAAACAGTCCTACTTATGAATGGCATTTAGATAATCTTCGTAACTATATGGAATTAACTGATTATAACCGCAGTGAGACCAAAGTGATTCGCGGCCAAGAAGTAGAACAAATTGAATCTGGTTCTGGCTTACAAGGGTTACCAGGAGATTATACATCTCCAAGTCGTTTTATCCGTGCCGCATATTTAAGTGAATTTGTTGATACGCCGACAGATAAAGAAGCCATCATTCGCTTATATAATGTAACAAAGAGTGTCATGATTGCGCCAGGATGGGAGAAAGTCGATCATACAAGTAATACGAGTGACTATAATGTTTATTGGTCAGCTTATGATCAAGCAAACTTAACCATCTATGTGAATCCTTCCGATACAAATACATTTACTAAAGTTAAGCTAGATAATACAATTACTGAAATCAAGACTTTAGAAATCTCACACGAAAATTCATATTATGTAGGAAAATAAAGCTGTAAACGGATCTTTCCTTATATAGTCATGAAATTCACATAAAAATATTATAATTTTATCATTATATATACCTTGTTTTTCTGTTTTTATTATGGAATAATTAAGGTAACTAATAAACTATATAAGGAGAGAATAAAAAGTGAGAAAACTATTTTTAGCATTTATGTGCGCAAGTGTTTTATTAGTATTGGCATCATGCGGGAATGGCGATATTATCGCTAAAACGGATGCTGGTAATATTACGAAAGAGGATTTATATAAAACAATGAAAGAGAGCTCTGGGAATCAATTTCTCCAACAAGCGATCATTCAAAAAGTTTTAAACAAGAAATATAAGGTTTCTGATAAAGAGGTGCAAGCTTTAACAGACCAATATAAGCAACAATACGGTGGACAATATCCCGAAGAGCAGCTTAAGAATAGCGCTAAAACTAATCTTTTAGTTCAAAAAGCAACGGAAAATTACATTGGTGTGAACGATAAGAAATTAAAAGAGTACTACAAAACGTGGAAGCCTAAAATTACGGTTTCACATATTTTAGTCAAAGATGAAAAAACAGCTAAAGAAGTAGAGAGCAAATTAAAAGATGGTGACAAATTTGCAGACCTTGCTAAAAAATACTCCACAGATACGTCAAATAAAGATGATGGTGGGAAATTAAAAGAATTTGGCCCAGGCGAAATGGAACCAGAGTTTGAAAAAGCTGCCTATGCTCTTAAAAAAGAAGGCGACATCAGCGAACCTGTCAAAACCAAATACGGATACCATGTCATCAAGCTGGATAAACTTGGTCAGAAAACAACTTTTGAAAAAGACAAAGAACAAGTTAAAAAAGACTATCTTGCAAGTAAAATGAACCAAGAAACACAAACCAAAGCAATTGCAAAAGAAGTAAAAGCTGCTAATGTCAAAATTGAAGATAAAGATTTAAAATCTGCATTAGACGGAATAACTAAATAAAAGAAGAATACTCGGTAGCTTTTAGAGCTGCCGAGTATTTTTTGTATAAAAACAGTTTATGACTCAAATTTCTTAGGTTATAATTAAAGCGGTATGAGGAGGACTTTTAAAATGTATGATGATCATCAAATCAATCACCAAATTGAGCAAATGACCTTAACTGAAAAAATTGGCCAAATGTTTATCTCACGAACCGTAATCAATCAAGAAAAAATGTGTAGTGATATTGCCACATATCATTTAGGTGGACTTGTTTTATATGATGAAGATCTAACAGGCGAAAATTCAACAACGTTAAAAGAGAAAATAACAAAATTTCAATTAAATGCTAAAATCCCATTACTTATAGGAATTGATCAAGAAGGTGGAATGGTCTCAAGATTAACTAACCATCCAGCTATTATTGGTGAAGAGACCTTTTCTTCTCCACAAGAGATCTATAATGAAGCAGGAATAAATGGAACGGTCACTGAGGCAAAAAAAGTAGCGGCTCTTTTGAGGGATTTACTAATAAATTGGAATTTTGCACCTGTTGCGGATGTCACACCTATGACCAGCAGTTATATTTATAAAAGAACACTTGGGCAAGATTATCATGTAACCGCTGACTATATTAAGAAAGTAGTCCCTGCTTGGCAAAAACATGTGGCTGCAACACTCAAGCACTTTCCCGGGTACGGGTCAGCGATTGATACACATCAAGATTTTGCGATCAACAATAAAGCGCTAATACAATTAGAAAAGCAAGATTTACTACCTTTTAAAGCAGGAATTGTAAGCGGTGTCTCTGCAATCATGGTCAGCCATGTTTTATTTGAAAAAATGGATTCTGAATACCCTGCTTCATTATCTCCAAAAATAATAACCGATTTGTTACGTAAAAAATTAGGATTTAATGGCGTGATTATCACGGATTCGCTAGATATGGAAGCCATTGTAAAATTCTCTCTAAAACATCCAACTGTTCCGACTGATATGATGGCAATTCTAGCAGGAGCTGACTGTATCATGAATAACGATTATGAAAGTGCTATTCCACTTATAAAAAAAGCAGTCCAAAAAAAGCAAATAACTGAAACAGAAATTGATCAACATGTATTTCGTATTTTAAAGCTTAAATCCACATTAGGCGTTATGATTTTATAAAATAAGGAAGTATCATTTTAAAGTTTGTTTTTTTTAAATAAAAAAACAAACTTTTTCAAGAGTTCATCCGTCTAATTAGTATACATGTATTTTGGGGAGGCTATTTTGAATGAAAGAAGATATGGAGGAATGCTTCTTAGAATGTATTGCGGAATACAAAGATGATTTTTACCGGTTAGCATTTAGCTACGTTAAAACACAAACTGACGCTCTTGATATCATACAAGAGTCAATCCAAAAAGCGTTGCTGCATTTAAATTCAATCAAAAAAAAAGAAGCAATAAAAAGTTGGTTTTATAAAATTGTTGTTCGAACATCGCTTGACTTTTTAAGAAAAAAGAAAAAAGTAACATTAATGGACCATGAAACCATGGGGAACTTGAATACCTATACAGAAGATCAATATGAAAATATTGATTTAAAAGAGGCATTAGAACGATTGCCAACAAAATATAAAACCGTGATTATTCTACGTTATTTTGAAGAGCTTTCCCTCCAAGAAATATCCTATATTATCAATCGAAATTTAAGTACTACAAAAACAAGATTATACAAAGCACTCAAATTATTACGGCTAGATATTAGCGAGGAGGATTTGCATGAATCGAAATGAGTCTTTTGAAAAAATGCGTCAAGAATATAAAATGATACCTATTCCAAGCGAGTTAGACCAAATTATTTATCAAGCAAAGCAAATGAAGAAAAAGAGGGAAAAGAAATATTTTTTTAAATGGGGAGGCTTAGCGCTTCCAGTCTGTATCGCCATTTTTCTTACGATGGTTTCAACAAATGAACCATTAGCCCGCGCAATGCTTAATGTTCCTGTATTAAAAAATATCGTTGGTATTATTACCGGGCAAAATTATCAAGAAAAAACAGCTAGCACAAATGCAACGGTTAAAACACCAAAATTAAAAGGTCTTCAAGATAAAACATTTGAAGATGAAATTAATCATTCTTATATCCAAACGGGTAATGCTTTATTTGCTAAATATAAAAAATACGTCAATGAAAATGGTACAAATTATTCTGTTGCGAGTGATTTTAAAGAAGTGACTAACACCAACAGGCTCCTTGCGATTAAACTAACTATTGAAGAAGTAAGAGCTAGCAGTTATGTAGAAAATCAATATTTAACCATTGATAAAGAAAAACAACAGTTAATTACTTTAAATAGACTCTTTAAAAATGAAGATTATCTCCAATTCATTCAACAAAGTATTAAAAAACAAATGAACGCAGAAACAAAGAAAGATCCCCAAAAGGTTTATTTGAAAGGGAAAGAACTCGAATCGGTTTTAACTGCTAAAAATTTAAGTAAGAAGTTTTATATTACGAATCAGAATAAATTAGTGATTTCTTTTAGCACTTATGAAGTAGCACCAGGATATATGGGGGCAGTGGAATTTCAAATTCCAACGCAAGATATTGCTAGTGCTTTAACGAATCATGATTATATTAAATAAAGGAGGAATAAAACATGCGCAAAAAAAAGTTGAAATTCCGAGATCTTTCTGTCGTTATTGTCATGGTCGTTGTCACGCTTGGCTTAGGTATTTTCTTAGGTAATGGCCTTTTTACTGATGCAAAAGTCCTTCAAGAAGAGAATCAACCACAAAAAGTCACTCAATCAAAAAAGATAGTCCAACCCCAAAAAATGGAACCAAAAGCTGCGATACCTCCAAAAATTGATGGAAAAACAGTCTTTCTAACTTTTGATGATGGACCAACAGTGTACTTAAACCAGTTCATTGATGTTTTAAAACAAGCAGAAGTTCCAGCAACATTCTTTTTTGTTGGGAAAAATATCAATAATCTAGATCAGAATACGGCAAAAAGACTTGCAGATAAAGACTTTAGCTTAGGTTTGCATAGTTATACGCATAATTCAAAGTTACTTTACCGAGCCAACAACCCTACCTTTATTCCAGAAATGAAGCAAGCGCAACAAGTGTTAAAAACAAAAACGGGTATAACAACCAATCTTATTCGAGCATCTTATGGAAGTACGTATTTAAGTAACCAGCAGTATCAAGAAGTGAAAAAAGCAGGATTCAAATTATTAGACTGGAATATTGATAGCAATGATTGGCGCTATAAAAACGATTCAAATGGAGTGATTGAATCAGTAATGACTCAAGTTGACAAAAAGAAAAATAGCAACCAACCCCTTGTTATTTTATTCCATGAAAGAAAAAATACATTACAAGCACTGCCAACAATTATCCAACAATTAAAAGCAAAAGGCTACACATTTCAACCATATTTTGAAAAGACCGCTTTTCAAGAATGCTTTAAGGAACGTTGACTTTTTGAGAAAATGAGAGGGATAGACATGAAGAAATTTAGCTGTTTTATTGTAACTTGTCTCATTATTAGTGTATTTGTATTATTGTTCTTATGGTTTGAAAGCCGAGTTGTAACGTTAGAGGATTTTAGAGCTGTCAAATCAACCCTTTTATCAGTATATCCTATGGGGAGACTGACTTTTTAAGGCAGTTTGCGATAAATGTCAATGGTCTTGTTAAAGTTGATATAATAACATTGATATTCATACATCAAACCATACTTCTCCCGATAATAGGCGATTGTTTTTCTTAAAAATTCTTCTGTTATTCCTAAATAGTCAGCTACTTCAAAATATTCATGGTAGCCTTCATAAAAGCAAGAGATGATTTTTTCTAAAGGAA
This sequence comes from Listeria sp. PSOL-1, assembly GCF_902806445.1. Taxonomy (NCBI): domain Bacteria; kingdom Bacillati; phylum Bacillota; class Bacilli; order Caryophanales; family Listeriaceae; genus Listeria; species Listeria sp. PSOL-1. Next base: position 2,007,323 of record NZ_LR760298.1, read on the forward strand.
TAAGCGTCTCGTAACCGCGACGCCTTGCGAAATTTTCTTGCTTTATGTTGGCTGCTTCAGTTTGATTAATAATGTCGCCAGCAGTATATTTCCAGTGCATCAGTTCTTCAATTAAAATACAACTTTTTTCAGCATTTGTTTTTTTTCGATCAATAAAAATCGTGTTTTGTAAAAATAAACCAGGAAGCTTAGCTGGCATTTCTTCTTCTTTAATTACTACTTTATCTTGGTATTCATTCATCAATTCATCATACATCATTTTTCACTCCCCCCGATGGAGCTTTTTTTTCATTTCAATATAGGCTAAAATATCACGCATTTCTTCATCTGTTACGTTATCATCTAAATGAGCAGCAATCGTTAGCAACCGTTCATTTTTATTCCGAGGTGGAAAAAATTCATCTAATTGTTTGTCAAAGAGAGTAGCTAACGCATATAATACATCTTGATTAACCTTACGATCGCCAGTTTCATAGCGACTAATAGTTTGTCGTGTTGTTCGCAGCCTAGTAGCTAATTCTTCTTGACTGATTTTTCGCTCTTCCCGGAATTTGCGAATTTGCTTTCCTATAAATTTGTAGAGTTCCATTATTTTAGTTCTACCTTTCTTTTATATTGCTAACAGTATAGCACTTTAGTTGCCAATTTGGAACTTATTGATCTCTTTTAAGGATAAAATTGTTTCATTGTCACCTAATTGGTGCTATAATTTGTATATAAAAAATCAGTGCCTAGATATTTACGGGAGATATAGCACCGATATGGTAACGGATGAGGTGGAAAAATTGTTAAAACGAACGCTATTAAAAAGATGTCAACTTAATCTTTTACAAAAGCTTGAACAAGATATATCTTTAGATGAACGGGAAAGGCTGTTGTTACAACTTGAATGGCTCGAAGCGTTAGGAGATCGACAAAAAGGATTGTTAACAGCCGATCAGAAATTATTGCTTTTTAGCACACAAGAATATCAAAAATGTAAGCAAACAAAAACAGATCAAGAAATCTATGAAAATATTGGCGTTTCCAGGCGTAGTTTTTATTTATGGAAGAGGCAAAAAGGCTTGTTAACTCGAAAAAAAGCAAAGTAAGCAGGGGGCGCTCCTTTTCTAGCTGGATTTGTTATACTAAATGTATAACAAAAAAATGTGAGGTGTTGAAGATGAAAGTTTTATTAGTGGGAGCTTCAGGAACGCTTGGTAGCGCGATTCTGGAACGATTAAATAAAAAAGATGAAGTCATTACAGCGGGACGACATAGTGGTGATGTGCGCGTTGATATTACATTGGTTGATAGTATTCGTGAAATGTATAAAACAGTTGGGCAAGTGGATGCAGTGATTAGTGCAACAGGTGCTGCGGTATTTTCACCAATCAGCGAGCTTACGCCGGAGAAAAATAGTCAAACGATACAAAGTAAATTAAGTGGACAAATTAATCTTGTTTTGCTTGGACAAGATTATGTGCGAGATGGGGGTAGCTTTACTTTGACAACTGGGATTATGATGGAAGATCCAATTCGGCAGGGGGCTTCAGCAGCGATGGCTAACGGCGCGGTTGCAGCTTTTGCTAAATCAGCAGCCATTGAAATGCCTCGTGGAATTCGTATTAATACAGTTAGTCCTAATGCTTTAGAAGAATCGTGGGAAGGTTTGGAGGCCTTTTTTGAAGGATTTGAGCCTGTTTCTGCTAAACGAGTTGCTAAAGCGTTTGAAAAAAGCGTACACGGAGCACAAACTGGACAAATGTATCGGGTTTATTGATAAACAAAATCACTTGGCGACAAGCGCTCACATTGAAGAAGATTGCTAGACGTCTAGCAATCTTCTTCAATACAAATGCTCACACTCAATCGAAATCTATTTTTTAAATCGCATGATGTCCCAGAGTTATTTGCTTATTTCATTAAATTGTTAGAAGCATCTTTTATCACAACATCATGTGCTCCACCTTCAACGATTGAAGTTGCAGAAACAAGTGTGATTTTTGCTTTTTGTTGTAATTCAGGGATTGTTAAAGCGCCACAATTACACATTGTTGAACGAACTTTATTTAAGCTGATTGCAATATTGTCTTTAAGTGAACCAGCGTAAGGAACGTAAGAATCAACGCCTTCTTCAAAAGAAAGTTTTTTATCGCCTCCTAGATCGTAACGTTGCCAGTTGCGTGCGCGGTTAGCTCCCTCGCCCCAATATTCTTTCATATATGTGCCATTGACATTGACTTTATTTGTTGGACTTTCATCAAATCGGGAAAAATAGCGACCTAACATAATAAAGTCGGCACCCATTGCAAGTGCTAAAGTCATGTGATAATCATAGACAATACCACCATCAGAACAAATTGGAATATAAATACCTGTTTCAGCAAAATACTCGTCACGTGCTTTAGCAACGTCAATAACAGCTGTTGCCTGACCACGTCCAATACCTTTTTGCTCGCGTGTAATACAAATCGAACCACCGCCAACACCAACTTTGACAAAATCGGCTCCAGCTTCTGCTAAAAATCTAAATCCATCACGATCGACAACATTACCTGCCCCTACTTTAACGGAATCACCATAATGTTCGCGAATGAAGGTTAGTGTCTGCTTTTGCCATTCTGTGAAGCCTTCTGAGGAGTCAATACATAAAACATCGGCCCCAGCTTCAATTAGAGCCGGAACGCGTTCCATATAATCGCGAGTGTTAATCCCTGCGCCGACTACATAACGCTTGTTGTTGTCTAGTAATTCTAATTGATTTTCTTTATTTGAATCATAATCTTTACGGAAAACCATGTAAACAAGGTGTCTGTTTTCATCAACAAGAGGAAGTGCATTTAATTTGTTATCCCAAATCATATTGTTAGCTTCTTTTAGTGAAGTAGATTTATCTGCAGTGACTAATTTTTCAAAAGGTGTCATGAAACTTTCTACTTTTTCGTCTAAATTCATACGAGTTACTCGGTAATCACGGCCTGTTACGATCCCAAGTAATTTACCATGTTCTGTACCATCGTCTGTAACGGCCATTGTGGAGTGTCCTGTTTTTTCCTTTAATGAAATGACATCGGCTAAAGTTTGTTCAGGACGAATGTTGGAATCACTAATAACGAAACCAGCTTTATAATTTTTTACGCGTGCTACCATTGTTGCTTCGCTTTCAATGGACTGAGAACCATAGATAAAGGAGACGCCGCCTTCTTTTGCAAGCGCAATGGCCATATTGTCATCAGATACGGCTTGCATAATTGCGGAAACAAGGGGGATATTCATTGTGATTTCAGGTTCTTCACCTTTTTTAAATTTAACAATAGGTGTTTTTAAGTTGACACGAGTTGGAATCGCTTCTTTAGATGAATACCCGGGAACAAGTAAAAACTCGCTAAAAGTGCGAGAAGGCTCTTCGAAATAAAACGCCAATACGAACACTCCTTTTATTATTTTTCCTATAATTATTTCAGTAACAGTACGGATTGTCAATGGGGAAATAGGGTAATTAAAGAAAAGATAACATAAAATGTAAGGAGGTGCAGCAAATTGGAGTTGAAAAATGGGATTTCGGCAAGGATTGCTGAATATTTCCCTATTTATCCGCTTAAAATAAATGAAGAAGTCAAAAAGACAGATGAGTTATTTTTTCAGCTTCCTGTTACCCGTTTGTTTAAAACACAGAAAACATTAAAGGGTTATGTCCGAGGTAAAAAAGACTTTAGCTTTATGAATCATGTTTTTATCGATGAAAATTTTAATATAAAAACAACATTTACGGATTTATTAAAGGAAAGATTAACCGAACTCAACAAAGATATCCAAACCGTTAACGTGTTAGATTATGGAGCTATACCTGATGGGAAAACGGATTCTACACTTGCTTTTCAAAAAGCTATTTTAAGAGGAAATAGGAAAGTGATCATTCCGGCGGGAGAATACGTTGTGCGAGGGTTAACTGTTCCTTCTCATACAGAATTAATTGGTGCTGGAAGTGATGTTGTAAAATTAACAATGCACCCTAATGAACCTAAGCGAAAACAATTATTAAGAAACAGGCATCTTTTTTTAGGAGACCGAGCAATAATTATTCAAGGAATGACGCTTGATTGGAATATTGAGCGATTTGGTCGCGATGAACGGAGCGCTACTGGAGGTATTGCTTCAAGTGGCATTACCCTTGCACATGTGGCATTTGCTTTAGTGCGCGATATGAAAATTATTGATCCAGGACTACATGGCGTGGATGTTACATCCGCTTATTATAGCTACGGTGGTGATGGGACGAGATCTCGGTTTTCTAGTCGCTTTATCTGGATTGATCAAGTAGAGGCGAGCGGTTTTGGCGATGATGGGATTACAACGCATCATAGTGATTCTATTTTAATTTCAAATTGTTATTTGCACCATCCAAGTGGACGAGCGCATCAAACAGGTTTTTCTAACTCTAATGGAATTGAAGTAGACGATGGAACAGAACATTGTGTGCTTATGAATAATCTGACAGAAGGTTGTTTTGGTGGTGTCGAAATCAAAGCACATGAAAAAAGTTCAGCGGCATCAGATACACAGATTGTTGGGCATTTGTCACATTTTGACAATCGTTCCTTTAACTTTAGACATATTGGACATCATCAAGGTAAAGATTGCGATACTCGATCGGCGCTAGGTATTCGTGCCACCTTTTTAGTAGCAATATCGCCTACTAAAACACCACTTTATTTAAAGTCTGAACCGCGTGCATTGGTTGTTTCCGCTTATAATAAAGTAGTAATTCATCATTTATTTAGCGATATTGGAAAAATTGCTATTCAGTACCGGGCAAGGTCTGTACGATTAGTTGATGTAAAAACAACAGGTAAAATAAAAATCAGCAAAAATACAGTGAATGTTGGAATTTTATAACTGTAATTAATGCTTTGGACACATTTTATCTACAGCTTTTTTTCGCGGTGTTCATTATAATTATGCTGTACAAAAATTTGAAGGGAAGACGAAGTAAATGAAAAAAACCGGTTTAATTGCAGCATCTTTAATGGCAACCTCGCTATTATTTGCAGGTTGTTCTAACAACACTGATGTTAAAGAAGACAAAAAGAAAGAAACAAAAAAAGAGGAGGTAGACTATAGCAAGCAGGATAAATGGGATTTTGAGTCAGGGAAAACTCAATCACCAATCAATATTGATACAAACAAAACAGAGAAAATGACGGACGAAGGAAAAATAACACTAGATTATAATGATATTCCAATTGATGAAGTAGATAATGGTCATAGCATTCAAGTTGATGACACTGGAAAAGCTAAAATTGATGGGCGTCAGTTTGAATTAAAGCAATTTCATTTTCACGCAAAAAGTGAACATACAATAGATGGAAAACATTTTCCAATTGAAGCCCACTTTGTCAATCAAGAACAAGATGGGCGTATTGCTGTTATTGGAGTCTTCTTTAAAGAAGGTAAAGAAAATGCTGGTTTCCAAGAAGTGTTAAATAATATTAAAAAAGGCAAAAAAGCTAACGTTTCTGGCAAGATCGATGTAGAACAAATGCTGCCAGCAAATAAAACGTACTACCATTATTTAGGCTCACTTACAACACCACCACTTTCTGAAAATGTAGAGTGGTATTTAATGAAAACACCAATTGAAGTCTCAAGTGAGCAAATTGCAACATTCAATAAATATTATGATGGCAATAACCGCAAAATCCAGCCACTTAATGGACGTAAAGTTTTAGAACATCAGGAATAAGTTAGTTAATTAGCAATGGAATACTAATGTAAATAAATCGAACAAAAGCGGCTCAATAGTCTGTTAAAAGCTATTGAGTCGCTTTCGTTCGATTTATTTTGTTTCGTCTATTGATGTTGTAGATAACCTTGGATTAAAGATGTATCAGCCTTAGCTTCAAGTTTGTGCATTAGTGTGACAAAATTGAATAATGCTTCTTGCGATGGAAGAAAACGCCTGGTTTGAATTTGCTGAAACAAGTACTCAAAAATGGCTACAAATAAATAATTACATTGTGAAATAAGCTCTGCAGAGGAGTCTTAATATCTTTTGCATCTTCACCGTAATGATATAAAGTGCTAGTATTTAGATACCCATGATCTAGGCTGCTTTCTATTTTATGAAATAGCCATAGAACTGTTTCTTTTTTTCTTATTAAGTATTCAGGGTACTCCTTGCGAAGTGCGTATTCTTCGGATCTCATGTAATAAGTAGAAAACCAGTAATCAACAATTTTTGTATCTTCGTTTCTCAAAAAATAAAGGATTTGTTTGACCATTAAATTTTTTCCCCTCCCTTTGTGTGTATGTTCTTTCATTATAAAATACAGTAAAAAAAGATGAAAGGATGATTACTTATAAAATTCCAAAATAAGCAAAGAAATTACAAATGTAATCAAGTCATATTTAAATGTAATTTACCCTTAAGCAGAAATAGTTTAACATAGTGACGAGCTTAAAAATTGAGTAAAGGGGAACACGACATTGAAAAAATTAACTTCACGTATAGGACTAATACTTGTAATTATTTTTGCGAGCTTAAATATTGTAAGTAATAATACTGTAAAAGCAAACGAAATATCCGATATTCCTGATTGGGCAACTTCATATATGACAGATGACGATAGCAATGTCTATGCTCCAGGAAGTAAGGTTGATATTATTGAAACCAATGGTGAAGCTGAATTTACGCTTCATACAAAAAAAGATTGGACCTTCGAGTCTAGTGGTGATGGAAAAATTTCATTATCACCAAGCAGTGGCTCAGCAGGAGAAACAAGAATTAAAATAAGAGGCGAAAAAGTCGGTAATGTATCCATGCAAATTATAATGCCAGGTACTGCCAATGATACGTACACTGTTGATGTAAAAGTAGCAGCTCAAAAAGGTCAAGTGGCTATTCATTATATTGACGAGAATGGCCATAAATTGGCAGACGACGATACATTAGAAGGCATTGTTGGTGATCCTTATAAAAGTACTGTAAAAAATATTTTAGGATACAGATTAAAGACTACAGAGGGAGAAACTGAAGGCAGTTTTTCTGCTGAGACAAAAGAAATTAATTATGTTTATACAAGTGACATTGTCAACTTACCAAAAAGTAAGGTTGTCGTTCATTACAACAATGAAGAAAAAAAACAATTAGCAGCAGATGAAACGTTAACTGGTTCTATTGGTGAATCTTATAAGAGTGAACAAAAATTAATCCGTGGCTATCATTTGAAAGAAATAAATGGCTCAGAAGAAGGTCGTTTTACTGCTGAAACACAAGTAGTAGAATACGTTTATGCGAAAGATAGACCACCTTTAGTAGAAGGCGATGTTGTCACGCACTATGAAGATGAAAAAGGTCATCAAATAGCAAAAGACGAAGTAATCGAAGGTAAAATCGGCGCAGCTTATCAAACAACACCTGAAAATATTGTAGGGTACTACTTAAAGGATGTTAAAGGTGAAGAGGCTGGTAACTTTAGGATATCAGAACAAGAAGTCACTTATGTTTATACAAAAGATATACTACCCGTTATCGATGGTAAGGTAGTTGTGCATTATGAAGATGAAGAAGGTTATCAAATAGAAACAGATGAAGTGATCGAAGGCAAAGTTGGTGAGCCTTATGAAGTTTCACCTAAAAACATCTTAGATTATCACTTAAAAGATGTTAAAGGAAATGAAAAAGGTAATTTTACGATGGCAGAACAAGAAGTCACATATATTTATACAAAAGAAATGCCACCAACTGTCGAAGGCGAGGTAACCACGCATTACAAAGATGAAGAAGGCCATAAAATAGCAGAAGATAAAGCCGTAAAAGGCAAAATTGGTGAATCTTATAAAACAAGTCCTGAAAATATATTAAATTATCACTTAAAAGATGTTGAAGGCGAAGAAACGGGCAATTTTACGATAGCAGAACAAGAAGTCACCTATATTTATACAAAAGAAATGCCACCAATCGTCAATGGACAGGTCAGCGTTCATTATCAAGATGAAAACGGTGTGAAATTATCAGCAGATGAAACTTTAGAAGGCAAAGTAAATGATCCATATAAATGCGAACCAAAAATAATTCCAGGTTACGAACTAAAAGAAGTTGCTGGAGAGCAAACGGGTCATTTTACAGCTGCAAAACAAGAAGTTAAATACATCTACGCAAAAGAAATGCCAGTCACTTCTAATGGAAAAGTCATCATTCGCTACGAAGATGAGCAAGGTAAGAAATTAGCAGAAGATAAAGTTTTAGAAGGCGAAGTTGGCGAAGCATATAAAAGTGAGCGCCAAACGATTGCTGATTATAAGTTAAAAGAAGTTAAAGGACATGAAACAGGTGTATATACTACAGCTAAACAAGAAATAATCTATGTTTATACAGCGATTAAAGCGCCTGGAACCTCTAATAAGGCTGAGAATACAGATGAGAAACTACTACCATCTAAACCAACAAGTATCTTAACTTCTAATAAGGCAATCAAACAAATTTTAAAGCAGAAAGTTAAACCAGTACAAAAAGATAAATTACCGAAAACGGGTGATCAAACAAGTTTATACCTATCCTTACTTGGTGTGCTGATCTTAGGCTTACTAGGACTCAGAATCATTAAGTAATTTAAATAGATAAAAAGCGGCTTTTATTCCATTTAAAAGTCGCTTTTGCATATGAACGGATAAAATGCGCATTAAAAAAGTCTAATTTAATACTTAAATGTTTTGAATTTGAACTTAAATGTCATTCTCGCTGTTAAAAGATCCTGTATTATAACTTATGTGAACACGGTCTCGAATAAAATATTCAGATGAGACAGGTATTTCATAAATAAAAATGGAAAAAGGAGAAAAGATAAGGTGAAAGCAAAAAAAGTGAGCGCAGTATTAGCGGCTGTTATTTCTTTACAAGCATTTACATCTCCAGTTTATGCAGCAGGGGACATTACACCTGTTAAAGAAAGCAAAACACAAGTCAGCGCAAAAAAAACAAAACAAAGCCCGGCTTATCATAACGTTATGTATTATGGAGATTGGTCAATTTGGGAAGGACAAGGAAAGTTTTATCCAAAAGATATTCCCGCTGAGCAATTAACACATTTAAATTTTTCTTTCATGGATTTTGATGGAAATGGTGATTTCCAATTTACAGATAAAGGAGCAGCACTTGACGCTGACACAAAAGATGGTTCTGGCTGGAGTCGAATTAATTCAGGTGTTTTAAATTCACTACAAGAATTACGAGTTAAAAACCCTAATTTGAAGCTAGGTGTATCTATTGGTGGTTGGTCCAAGTCCGGAGAATTCTCAGAAGTTGCTAAAGATCCTAAGAAAACGGAGAATTTTGTTAACAATGCTTTAAAATTCATTAAATATATGAATATGGACTTTGTTGACATTGACTGGGAATATCCCGGAATGGTGCGTCCTGGTGATACAGTAGATAATGTAAATGATGAAGGTACTCCTAATGCTACTAAAGAAGATAAAGAAAACTATATTAAATTGCTAACCAAGCTAAAAGAAGGTTTAAACAAGCAAGGTACAGAATTAAATAAAGATTATGAATTATCTGTCGCTCTTGCAACTTCTCAAAGCACGCTACAAACCAGTGTAGACACAAAAAAACTCTTTAATGTAGTTGATTTTGCCAACGTCATGACTTATGACATGCACGGAGCATGGGAAGGTCAAAGTGGACACCAAACAGGCTTATATTCTAATCCTAAAAACCCAACAGCAAATGATAAACTATCTATCGATGAAACGGTTAAATATTTAGAAAATGATGGTGCCCCTTCTGAAAAAATCATTATTGGTGCAGCTTTCTATACTCGTGGATGGAATAAAGTAGAAGAAGGAAAAGATGCAGAGCATCCTGGACTTTTCCAACCTGCTACAAAGAATTTCCACGATGCAGATGGTTCCCTTACCTATGGAACAGTGAATGATGTTCCAATTAATCCAGGTTCAGGTGGTCGTGCAGCTGGCGTTTGGGCTTATCGTAATATTGATAAGTTGAAAACGGAAGTGCCTGGCTTAACTGAATATTGGGATGATACAGCAAAAGCTCCATATTTATACAGTAAAGAAACAGGACAATTTTTCTCTTATGATAATGTAAGATCAGTAAAAGCAAAAGCTGATTATGTAAAAGAGCATCACTTAGGTGGAATGATTTCTTGGATGCAATCCCAAGATAAACCAAGTCAAAGTGGTTCTGAGAAGCGTGATGAATTAACAACTGCAATTAAAACAGAATTATTAGGAACAAGTGCTTTACCAGCTAATTCACTTTCTTCTAATAAATTAGATGTTACAGCTTCAATTGAAACAACTATACCACAAGAAACATGGGATTCCTCTTCTTATACAATTACAATTAAAAATAATGAGAAATTAAATGAATCTGCTAATAATGAAGTTTTAAGTTCTACTGAAAAAGTGGCTAAAACAGTTAAAGTTCCACAACTTAAGATTCAACTAGGCACAAATGAGCACCTTATTGCTGGTGGCGATGGCAAAGTAGGGTCAGTGGTACAAAACGGAAATATCGTTTCTGTTGATATTAGTGCACAATATGACTCTCAGTTTATTGAGCCAGGACAAAGCCTTACTTTTAAATTAAAAACAGATGCAAAAGAAAATGCTGACAACAAAAACTTTGCTAAAATGGATCTATCTCAGCATATGTATCGTTTAGGAAGTAGCACAAGTAGTGAATTAAGTTCACAAATCATCTATGGTTCAGAAGGCCCTTCCGAAAATCATGCACCAGTCTTAAAAGGTGTAGCTGATAAAACGATCCAAGTAGGTAGCAAGTTCGATGCAAAAGAAGGCGTAACAGCGACAGATAAAGAAGATGGCGATCTTACAGGTAAAATCGTTATTAGCGGCGACACAGTTAATACATCTAAACCAGGCAAATATACAGTAAAATACAGCGTAACCGATAAAGAAGGTTTAGAAACAAAACAAGAGCGCGCAATCACAGTTGAGAAAAAAGAAAATCATGCACCAGTCTTAAAAGGTGTAGTTGATAAAACAATCCAAGAAGGTAGCAAGTTCGATGCAAAAGAAGGCGTAACAGCAACAGACGAAGAAGACGGTGACCTTACAGATAAAATCGTTATTAGCGGTGACACAGTTGATACATCTAAACCAGGCAAATACACAGTAAAATACAGCGTAACTGATAAAGAAGATTTAGAAACAAAACAAGAGCGCGCAATCACAGTTGAGAAAAAAGAAAATCATGCACCAGTCTTAAATGGCGTAACAGATAAAACAATTGCTTTAAACAGCACATTCAATGCAAAAGACGGTGTAACAGCAACAGATGAAGAAGATGGTAACCTCACAGATAAAATCGTTGTTAGTGGCGATACAGTTGATACAACTAAAGCAGGTCGATATACAGTAACTTACACTGTTGAAGATAGCGCACATGCAACAACAACAAGATCATGCACAATTACTGTCCAAGACCCAGCAAATGATGCAGCAGATGAAATGGTTAACCCAACTGGAGACATAATGGTTGGCTACTGGCACAACTGGAAAGAAGGTTTCCGTGATGGTTATCAACAAGGTTCTTCTGCGAGCATGAAGCTTGATGAAATCAATTCTGCTTATAATGTTATTGATGTTTCCTTCATGAAAACCGAAGAAGGAGCAACTAGCCGAATTCCTACATTTGAGCCATACAACATGACCGATAAAGAATTCAGAAATCAAATCAGTAAATTAAACGAGCAAGGTAAATCTGTTTTACTTGCATTAGGTGGAGCAGAAGCACAAATCAGCCTGAAAAAAGGTGATGAAGACGCATTTGCTAAAGAACTTATTCGTCAAGTAGACACTTATGGTTTTGACGGATTAGACATTGATTTAGAACAAATTGCAATCACAGCTGCAGACAACCAAACAGTTATTCCAAAAGCACTTAAACAAGTAAAAGATCACTATGCAAAATTAGGTAAGAACTTCTTAATCACAATGGCACCTGAATTCCCTAATATGCGTACTGGCCAAAGCTATGTTAGTTATATTAATGCATTAGAAGGTTACTATGACTGGATTAACCCGCAACTTTATAATCAAGGCGGAGATGGAATCTGGGTTGACGGCTTGGGCAACTTGCAACAAAATAATGACGAAGTTAAAGAACAATTCTTATACTACATGAGTGATGCAATTATCAAAGGAAATGGCTACGCAGCTATTCCATCAGATAAATTAGTACTTGGTTTACCTGCAAATAATGATGCAGCTGGATCTGGTTATGTTAAAGATCCAACAGCAGTTTACAATGCGTATAATAAATTAGCCTTAGAAGGTAGACCTCTTAAAGGTATCATGACTTGGTCCGTAAACTGGGATAATGGGAAAGATAAGGATGGCAACACATACAACTGGGAATTTGCAAACCGTTATCGTGATCTAATTGATGGAAATCCAACACCACCAGGCGACACAACAAACCCATCAGCACCAGAAAACCTAAGAACAACTGAAGTAACAAGCAACACAATCTCACTAGCATGGGATGAAGCAAAAGACGACGTTGCTATAAAAGAATATGAAGTTTACCGCAACAGTGAACCAATTAAAACAGTCAAAGGAACTTCATTTAAAGATACTGGTTTGAAAGCTGATACAACGTATGCATATTTCGTACGAGCAGTTGATACTAGTGGTAACAAGTCAATAACAAGTAAAATAATTACACCGCATACTGAAAAAGATTCTAGCAACACACCTGATACAGAAAGACCAACAGACCCAACAAATCTACAAGCTACTAAGGTAACTGCAACAGAAGTAAGCATGAAATGGGATGCTTCTAAAGATAACAACAAAGTAGCAGGATATAAAGTGTATAATCGTGACGGTAAAGAGATTGCAGATGTTACAAGCGGTACAACTTATACAGCTAAGAATTTAGAACCTGAAACAATCTATGCCTTCGCAGTTAGAGCTTATGATGAAGCAGGAAACTATTCTTCAGGAACAAGTAACTATATTTATGGACTGACAGAAAGCAAACCAGCAGATGGAGACTACCCAACTTGGGATAGCTCAAAAACATATCTTCTAGGTGATCGTGTCACTTATAAAGGCAAAAACTATGAAGCAAAATGGTGGGCTGGTGAACTAGATGTTCCTGGAGAAGGTACAAACAGTCCTTGGAAAGAACTCGTTCCTCCAGGCACAATTCCTGAATGGTCTGCAGATCAAAACTATCCAGCTGATTCCATTGTCACTTACAACGATAGAATTTACAAAGCAAAATGGTGGGCTAATGCAGGCGATATGCCAGGTAAAGAGCCTTGGATAGATATTACAGATATATCAAGATAATTATTCGTGAAAAAAGTAAAATCAAAAATGACTACACTGTATTTTTAAGTAATGCAGTGTAGGTATCTACATCTTATTCACAATAAATCGAGCGGAAGCGTTTGTACTTAAGGGTTTAATAAAATCTTTAAGTACGAGCGCTTGTCGCCGATTTATTTCATTTGTGTTCAAAATGCTTCTGTTTTTCTAGTGAAGAACTCGACATTAACGAAAGAAATCAAGGAGAAGACTAAATTGCTAAATGTATATATTTTAGAAGATCATTTCTTACATCGTGAATACTTAGGAAAGCATACAACTGAGATTCTAGAAACCTATTATAAGGATAAAAGTTATACGGTTAAACTTATCCAAGACTTGGACTGTTTTTATAAGCAAATGCAAATAAATGTGCAAAATAATGATGTTTTTTTAATTGATGTAGATTTTAATATGTATTTCAATGGAATTTCCTTAGCTGAAAAAATTAGAAATATAAACCGAGACTGTTTTATCATTTTTTGTACTGCTAATGCGTCAAGAAGTATGGAAGTGATTAATAAAAACATTATGCCAATGTATTATATTGTAAAAAATCCAGGTAGTGCTCTAACGATTGAGGCTCAATTAAAAACAGCATTGGAACTTGTTTATTTTGCTGTACTAGAACGCCATGCGAACGAAGGCAAATTATCATTTCAGTGGGGAGCTAACGTATTAACGGTTCTTTTAAGCGAACTTGTATTTATCAGCTCACTAAAAGGTCAACGAAAAAGCGTCCGGGTTGTCACCAAAAAAGGCGAATACATCGTTGGAAAATCTATTTCTCGCGTAAAAAATGAAATTCCCAAAAATTATCCTGATATTTATTGCGGCTTGAACTCTTATATTGTGAATACAAGAGCAATCAAATCAGTGAATCGTAGTGAAAATATTATTGTATTTACTAACGGATCAGAACTTTATGTCGGGACGCGAATCATTGATAAAATTAGGAACTACGTGGGGGGATTGGGATGAGTGCACTGTATATCTACATGTTCTTATTAGATGGGGTGCTATTTTCATTTGTTATCGGATATAAAAAGATGATTTTCATTAAAGATTTTTTGTTTTTTATGTTGCCCTACATCTGTATCTTCTTTTTGATTGATCACTTTCAGTTTTTGGTCGAACCCTTTTTACAGAAGGACATGGTTTTAGAGCTCTATTTTCTTTTGTTTTATTTAGTTATTGCACTTATTTTTTATAAAAATTTAAAATTATTGTTTGTAACATTAAGCATCATTGCTGTTTTATTTTCATTTAACTTTGTAACCAGGTTTATGACAATTGAAGTAGTAACTATTTTTAAAGTACAGTATCTATGGCAAATTATCCTTATTTTCCATATTTTCTTCATTAGTTTAGTTTTAATTTTAAAGTGGCTGGGCTACCGGCTAAATATTTTGGAGAATTTATTAACGATAAAACCAAAATATCAACGATTTAACTTTATTTTTATTCTTATTTTTCTTACATTTTCTTTTATTCAAATTCGTTATATTAATATGGAGCCTAACCAAGAATATTTTCTTTCTTGGGTTGTTATCCTTGTTTTTAGTAATTTATTTTTAATTGTCTATTTTGTTATTAGAAACGAAAAGCAGCGTAAAATCATTCAGAGCCAACTGCTTGAATTTCAGAAGCAAAAAGAAATCATCCAAAAAACAGATGCATTTAAACGAGATTATAAAGGGATTCTGCTTAGTTTAGTGAGTTATATTGAACAGGAAAAATGCGATGAAGCCCTAGACTATATTCAAAAACTAACACAATATGCTGAAAAAAGTTTGGAAGAAAACATTTACACAGAGATCTCAAAGATCACTTATTTCCCTGTTCAAGGATTGCTTTTAAAGAAAGTAGAAAGTATTCGTAGTCAAGGAGTTATAGTACAAGTAACCGTTGGGAATTATGTGAATGATATTGGAATTAATATTTTTGATTTTCTTCGCTTGCTTAATATTGTTATTGATAATGCTCTTGAAGCAGCTGTTGAGTCTGAAACACCTTTTATTGCGATTGAATTGGACTGTGCTCAGAGTAAATTAATGGTTAAAGTGATAAATAGTGTAAAAGAAGGGGCGATTGATTTTGAGAAAATTATGCGCAATCATTATACAACAAAACAAAATCATCGTGGTCGAGGATTACACATTATGAACCAAATCTGTAGTAGTTACCATAACCTATCTTACGGGGTTAGTGTTAAAGATAAATTCTTTAGCATCCACCTTTCTGTTGAGTTGTAAAAAATTAGGTTTTGCGGTAACCGAAAACCTCTTTTTCATTTGAAGAAGAGGTTTTTTTATGAGATAATACTTTTGCGGTATAAAGTGCTAAAGAAAGGGCGGATGAACATTAGTTTTGCTTTCAAAATTATCGGGAATTAAAAAATAAACTTGCATTTAGGGAGGACTAAAAGTGAATTTATATATATTAGAAGATAACTTTTTACACCGAGAATATTTGGAAAAACATGTTCAGTTAATTCTAGAAAAAAAGGCGAGAATCGATTATGATGTGATCGGAGTTAAAGATTTGTTCGCGTTTTATCAAAACGTTTCAGATGATATTAACGATGATGACGTTTTTATTGTTGATATTGATTTTAATACTAATTTTAATGGTATTGAGTTGGCTAAAAAAATTCGAAAAAACAATTTAAAATGCTTTATCGTTTTTTGCACTTCCAATACGCAAAACGTTCTGCAAATCATTAACGAGCAAATCTTGCCAATCAATTATTTAGTGAAAAATGTTGGGAGTACGCTTTCTTTACATGACCAATTGGAAGAGACACTCACTCAAATTATAGATATTACAACAAGAAGAACCAATGAAGCTGAGCATTACCAATTTAGATGGGGCGGCAATATTTTAAATATACTATTAAGCGATATCAATTATATAAAAACCCTAAAAGGGCAAAAAAACTCTGTCATTGTAACGATATCAAGCCAATATATTATTGGAAAAACGCTTAAAGAAATCAAACAAGAACTGCAAGAAAACAATCAATTATTTTATCTAGACTTAAATTCCTACATCATTAATATATTGAATATCAAAGAGATCAATAGAATTGAAAGGAAAGTCGTTTTTTATAGCGGAGAAGAAATTGAACTGGGCATTAGAATAATTGATAAAATACGTAACTTTATAGGTGATTAATGTGGAAATTTATTATATATATTTTATTTATATAAATGGCATTATTTTTAGCTGTTTTTTAGGATATAAGAAGTTTTTCTTTCTAAAAGACATTTTAAAATATTTATTGCCATTTTTTGCTATCTTATTCATACTTTTATATTCTTTTCGAGAGGAAAGTTTGTTTACGATAATGCTGATATTAAACGTTGGCGTTTTAGTTTATCATCTTTTACTGTCGGTCATTTTTTGGATGCATACAAAAAAGGTTTTCATTGCATTGATTTTATTATCTGTCTATTTTATGAGTAATTTTATTCCGCATTTTGTTAGTTATGAAATGATTGTTATTTTTTTAACGCCCTCTATTTTAGTGTTATGTATTATCTATTACTCTCTTTTCTTGTTTTTATTAGCAGTCATGAAATTTTTTGAAGTTAATTATAAGTTAATTAATAAGTTGATGAGTATTAATTATTCTTATCAGATGTTTAATTATCTTTTTATAGTGAGCTTTATTACGTTTGTTGTATACAGAATTCACTATAGCTATGCGTCACAGCAGCAAAGGCTTTTAAGTACATGGCTGGTTGTGTTAGTTTTTTTACATCTTTTTATTATTGCTTATGCGATTGCAAAAAGAGAAATTGAATACCAACTCGTACAAAGGCAAGCAGAAGAGTACCGAATACAACGCGAACAGATTGATCAAACTGAGGAATTTAAGCATGATTATAAGGGTATTTTATTGTCTTTAATGAGCTTTTTAGAGCAAGAACGCAATGATGAAGCGTTAACTTATTTGAAAAAACTTGCCAATTACTCTGAGACGGAGTTGGCAGACGATGTTTATAGTGAAGTTTCAAAAATCACGAACTTTCCAATTCAAGGAGCATTATTAAAGAAGATACAATATATAAAAGAAAGAAACATTGCTTTAGATGTTAGAGTATTGAATTATATCACGCATATAGAGATCAATATTTTTGATTGCATACGTATTTTAAATATCGTGCTTGATAATGCGATGGAAGCAAGCGTTTATGCAGAAAGACCATCAATTGAAGTAGAGCTAGCAGAAGTTGATCAACACATCTATATCAGAGTTGCAAATAACCTCCCTTCTGAAAACAAAATTGATTTACAAAAGATAACTAATAAAAACTATTCCACTAAAGCAGGCCATAGAGGTAAGGGCCTTCATATCATAAAAAAAATATGTAATAAATATAGTAATTTACACTTTAATATTCAAATAACCGATGAGAAGTTTATTATCCTTTTAGAAATACATTAATATCCGCAAATGTTATCAATTCATAAACAAATGTAATTTATTTTCCACCTCCAATCAATTAATATGTAAAGTGCTGACGTTAACGTAAAAATTCAGCCAATAATAAGCTGAAATTGAAGACAATGTCTTATGTTTACTTATATATTTTTTTTTACAGTAATGTGATAATGAATTTGGGGGTGGAAAGTTGGACTTTTTTGAGTTTCAAGATCATGTAGAGGAGCAAGAAATACTGCTTAAATACATTATCCAAAAGTTTCAAGATGAAGAATTCGTAGCCAAGAAGGAGCGCACGCTTTTTTTAGATGAAAAAAAGATTTATATAATGAAATCCGGCATTCTATTAAAAGAGGACCTCAGAACCAGAGCTGGTAGACTTTATAGTTCGTATGAAGTGATAGATACGCTAGCACATGAAAATAATGCAACTTTGTTTTACGGGAAAGTAGCCATTTTTGATAAAGTTCGTTTGTTTGATGAATTAGAACGTCATGGTTTGTTATCAAATTTCATTTATCTTCTATGGAAAAATAAATTAACGGAACTAAATTATTTAGAAACAAGCATTACATCTCCTGTCAAACAAAGAATCATTAATTTTATCAGTAAATACTCAACAAAAACTTCCAATCGCTGTTTCTTACCAAAATTTGTTTCAATTAAATTGATTGCTGCTTGTTGTTTATGTTCAACCAAGCAAGTATCGCGTATTTTAAATGAGATGGAAAAAGAGGGGATTATTTCTCCGCTCAATAAAAAACCAATTTACATTACTGATTTAAATTATATTGAAAAATACGGTGATAATAATAAGCAAGATGATAAAAGCATATTAATTTAATTATCATTACTTAATAAAAAAATTATAAGTGAATTTAGAATTATCTGGTTTTAAGGGGGGTGAGTTAAATTATAGTGCAATATTGTTTTGGGGGGAACAGAAGGAATATGAATAAGAAAAACAGCTTCAGTAAAACAACTTTGCGAAAAAAACTTAATCATATACAGAAAAATTTTGATATTATCAAAATTTAAATAATAAACAGGATCATATACCCTTAAAGCATAACATTTAGGAGGAGAACATGGTAAAGAAAAAAAATAAAAAAGTTTTACAAAAAGGTTTAATTATCGGTATTAGTGCACTTACTGTTGGAAGCCAAGTGGCAACTTTTGTACCAGCATCTGTACTAGCAGCAGATAAAAATAAAGTAGTAAGCACAAAAGCATCATCAGTAAGCAAAAGCCAAACAGCAAAAGCAGTAGAAGATGGGAAAGCAGTGGATGTTAGTAACTTTGCTGAATTTAAAGCAGCGTTAGCTAATCGAGAAGTTGGCGAAATTAATTTAACTGCAGACATTGAGTTTCCAACTACGATAGCTAAAGATGCTAGAGTATTTCGTTCAGTAGTTATTAATGGTCATGGGCATACAATGAATCAACATAGACAAACGATTGATGGAGAAGGAAATGGTGCCAATACAGTCACAATTAATGATTTAAAAGTGGTTAGTGATAAAGGCGATGGTGACTTAGCTTGGTACGGTATCGTTGTATCTAGTGTAGAAGGTTACACAATTAATCTTAATAATGTTGATTATAACGGCTTACAATCAATTTTTAATGTTAACGGGACAGTAAATATTTCTGGTACAACAACACTTAAATCAACAAACGGGCAAGAAAATATTGAAGCTCGAAACGTTAACTTTAAAAAAGATTCTATAGTGAAGTTATCGACCCCAGGTGGGACAGGGATTACTTCTACCGGAAAATCTTCTATTATTTTTGAAGAAGGATCTGATGTTGAATTTGATAATAATTCTCATCCTATTTATGCAATAGGCGCAAACAGCAAGGTAGATATTCAAAAAAATGCAAAAGTTAAAATGAAGAGTAAAACCACTGGGATCTACATGCTTGGTGCTGATTCCCAAGTAAATGTGGCAACAGGTGCTACTTTTAACATCGAAAGTATCGACGTACGCGGTATTCATTTAGCATCTACTGGGAATGTTATTTTCCAACCCAACTCTAAAGTTGACATCAAAAGTAAACTAGCACCAGTTTATCTAGTAGGTCTTGGCAAGTTTGACATCATGGATAATGCAGAAGTAAACTTTACTACTGACGAGTATGCTGCTCATGCTGCTGTTGCGGATAGTGAAATCAATATTCATGATGGAGCTAAAGTTAATTTTAATAGTAGAAATGGAGTCTATGTAGTAAACGGTGACTTTAATGTAGCAAGTAATGCAGTAGTAAAACTAGCGACAACAAATGAAGATTACGCTTCAGCACAAATTTATGCTAGAAATATTACCGTAGATCCAAATGCAACATTTAATGTAAAAGCTTCAAGAGTTTCAGATTATGCAATTTATTTAAAATATGGAAACTTTAAATTAAATAATACGGCATCTTATGACATTCAAGCACCAAAATCAACTGCACAAGTTTTCTACTCTGAAGGAGCCTCAAAGTTAAGCTTTGCAAATCAAACTTTAGGTGTATGGGAAAAAGCAAATGCAACGGATAAACCATCATTATCTTGGGATGATTTAACTGGTTCAACTACTATTAATGCCTTTACTTCAAGTAACAACACTTCAGATGATAGTAATTTTGTAACGAACTTCCAAGCTAATAAATATAACCGCATTGCAGGTGAAAACATCAAAGCACCAGACTTAACTGTCGATGAAGCAGCAGATAACAAAACAGACATTACTGGAATAACAACACCTGGTTCTACGATCAAAGCAATTATTGGTGATAGAACAGTAACAGGTATAGTAGCAGACGATGGCAAATATTCAATCCCAACTGGTAAATTAGCAGCAGGGACAGAAGTTAAAGTGGTTGCTGCAAACAAAAATAAAGAAACAACAAAGACAGTAACAGTAGCAGATAGAACAGCTCCAGACGCTCCAAGAGTAGACACAGTTAAAGAAACAGATACAGTAGTCACAGGTAGCGGAGAAAAAGGCGCTACAGTAAAAGTTAAACTTGAAGATGGTAGTGTAAAAACAGAGACAGTTGGCGAAGATGGAACTTTCTCAGTGACTATCCCAGCGCAAGCTGGAGGAAAGAAAATTGTTGTTACTTTGACAGATAAAGATAACAATACTTCTTCACCAACAACTGTAACAGTAGAACAAGTAGATCAAACTGTAACAATTAATTCATTAACAGAAAGCGATAATACTGTAACCGGAACAGCCCCAGCTAATGCAAAACTTCGCTTCTTGGTTAATGGTACAGCTGTCAATGTAGGAACTGCAGATGAAAATGGTAACTATAGTAAAGTCATTGGCAAGCACCCAGCAGGAACTGTTGTAGGTGTTCAAGCACAAAACCCGCATACTGGAGCATACGGCGATGTAGTGACAACAACAGTAACAGTAGTTGCAACTACATTAACAATCAATGAAATGACAACAGATGATACTACAGTTTCAGGAACAGCTCCAGCTAATTCTAAAGTAAGAATTCTGGTTAACGGCGAAGCAGTAAACATCGCTTATGCAGATGAAAATGGCAACTATAGTAAAGTCATCGGTAAGCAACCAGTAGGTACAGAAGTAGGTGCTCAAGTACAAAACCCGAATACTGGAGCATATAGCGATTCAGTAACAACCATTGTAAAAGTAGCTGAAAAAGCGTTAACAATCAAGGAAATGACAACATCTGATACAACTGTTTCAGGAACAGCTCCAGCTAATTCTAAAGTAAGAATTCTGGTTAATGGCGAAGCAGTAAACATCGCTTATGCAGATGAAAATGGTAACTATAGTAAAGTCATCGGTAAGCAACCAGTAGGTACAGAAGTAAGTGTACAAATGCAAAACCCAAGTACTGGCGCTTATGGAAATCCAGTGACAACAACTGTAAAAGAAGCTGAAAAAGAATTAACAATCAATGAAATGACAACAGATAACACAGTAGTTACAGGAAAGGCCCCAGCTAAAGCTAAAATCCGTATCCTGATTAATGATGTAGCTGTGAATGTCGCTTATGCAGAGGAAGATGGCAGCTATAGCAAAGTTATTGGCAAGCAAGCAGTAGGTACAAAAGTAAGTGTACAAATGCAAAACCCAAGTAACGGAGCTTATAGCGATCCAATAACAACAACAGTAAAAGCAGCTAAGTAAAAAATACAACCAGAAAATGAATCGATGCTAAAAAAGCGTCATTCAATACTTTAATAAACAAATAAACACACAATGACGGTAACAAGAAAAACTTCTTGTTACCGTTATAAAAAATAAAGGCGGTTAGTTAAATGAAAAAACAGAGTATATTAATGCTACTAGTTATTCTTTGTCTAAGCTTAGCTTTAGGTGCTTGTGGCAATACAAAAGATACAAAAAAAGAAAGTGCAAAAGAGAAAAAGAGTTCGGAATTAATTACACCGGATAAAAAGAAGACTTATTCATTAGATCAAACCATTGACTTTAAAGGACTACACGTTACCCTGGTAAAAGCTTCTTTAGTGCAAGACGATAAAGGAAAAAAAGATAGTGTTTTAAAAGTAGACATGAAAGTAAAAAACAATTCCTCATCTAAGCGAACCTTTACATCTATTGGCATGCAAATTGAAGATAAAGATAGCAAAAAATTAAGTATTTACCCAGGTGAGAATATCGGGGAAATCATAGCCCCTGAAAAAACAGTAACCGGTTCAGCATATTTCCAAGTAAATGGAAAAGCGCCTTATAAGATCCAATATAAAGATCAAGATTCAGATGTAACAGCTAGCTGGACAATAAAGGATTTCTCTAAATGATAGAGAATCGATCATTTGATTTGGAATCACTGACTTTATTTGTAAAGAAGTGGTCTTTATTAGTCCTGATTTTTCTTGTTTTAGGAGGACTTATAGGAGTTTGCACTGCCAAATATATAATGACACCAATATACGCATCTCAATCTCAAATTGTTATCCAACAAAAAAATGCCGGATTTACAATTTCAGATGTGCAAAGCAATATTCAACTAGTAAATACGTATAAAATGATTGTAACAAGTCCAGAAGTAATCGAAAAAGCAAGAAAACAGTTAAAGCTATCAATTAGTAAATCAACTTTAAGTAAACATATATCGGTTGAGAATAGTCAAGATTCTCAAGTATTAACTGTTAATGTTTTAGACGCAAATGCCAAACAAGCTCAAAAAATTAATGAAGCTTTACTAAAGGAGACGTCTATCCAATCAGAGAATATATTAGGAGTAAATGGTGTCCGGATCTTAACCTCTCCAACTCAAGAGAAAGCCCCCGCCAAACCAAATGTATATCTTGTTACCGGAATAGGCATGATAGTGGGCCTCTTTATTAGTATGCTGCTCATCCTTCTTTGGGAGTTTACACACCAAACTATCCGTAATGAACAAGATGTGCAAAAGCTTCTTGATATATCTCATTTGGGAAATGTCGATCACTTCTAAAGGAGAGAACGCGAAAAATGAAAAAGACGAAAAAAATCCAAAAAGAGCGGCAACATTTTCAAGCAAGTATGTCTAATCAAAGTCTAAATGAACAGTTTCGTATCATCCGAACGAATATCAACTTTACAATAGGTACGGGAAAGAAGCTTTTCTTAGTGACATCTGGGATAAACAGTGAAGGAAAGTCAACTATAGTAGCTAATTTAGCGATTTCCTTTGCTCAGCAGAAAAAACGAATCTTACTGATTGACGCTGATTTACGCCATCCCACGCAACATCGGTTATTTAATATGAAAAATGATGTCGGTGTTAGTACAATACTTTCTGGCCAGCATACGATAAAAGAGGCTGTCCAAACAGAAGAACAATATGGAATAGACCTCATTACTAGTGGAGTTACACCACCAAATCCATCTGATCTATTAGCATCGGAAGCCTTTTCTAACTTTTTAATTGCCTGTAGAGAACATTACGATTATATCTTTATTGACTCTACGCCATTAATTCAACTTGCAGATGCTAAAATTGTAATGAAAGAAGTAGACGCCTCTATCCTTGTTATTCGTGCTAACCGCACCAGTAAATCAAATCTGTTAAAATGTAAAACCATTATAGACAGCTTTGATTTGCCTTTACTTGGATATATTTTGAATGATTCTAGAGAAAAAAAATACAACAGTAAGTACTATATGACTTAATAAAGGAAGAAGGCTGTACTATGAGTGGCTTAGCTAAAACAAAAGTGAATAAGACATTGATTGTGGGCGCAGGGAGTACAGGAAAACTTGTTGCATCAAAATTATCAGAGGAACGAAATTGTGCTAGTAAGCCAGTAGCTTTTATTGATGATGACCATGAAAAAAAAGAAATGACACTAGTAGGGCTCCCTATTGTTGGGCCTATAGATCATATTGATGAAGCGATTAAAGCGCACGCTATCACAGAAGTTATTATAGCGATCCCATCTCTTTCCATGAATAAGAGAAAATTCATTTTAAAAGCTGTACAAAAAAACAAAATTTATTGTAAAGAAGTTCCTAATATTACAGACTTACTTTTAAAAAAGAAAGAAATCTTTGACTTTCAATCTATCTCATTCGAAGCTCTGTTAAATCGAGCACCGGTCCAACTAGATACAGACAGCATTACAAAAGAAGTAAAAAGAAAAACAATCCTTGTAACGGGTGCAGGGGGTTCGATTGGGTCTGAGATTTGTAGACAATTAATTTGTCATCAACCTAAGAAAATTATATTGATGGGTCATGGAGAAAATAGCATCTATGAAATCAACCAAGAATTACAAATGTTAAATACATCTGTTGAATTAATCCCATTTATTGCAGATATTAAAGATAAAAAAAAGATGATCCTACTTATGGATCAATATAAGCCAGAAATTGTTTATCATGCAGCAGCACATAAACATGTTCCACTTATGGAGCATAACCCTCATGAAGCTGTAATGAACAATATCATAGGAACAAAGAATATTGGAGAAGCAGCAAAACTAGCTGGTGTAGATTCTTTTGTCATGATTTCTTCAGATAAAGCAGTAAACCCTACGAATGTTATGGGCGCAACAAAGAGACTATGTGAAATGGTCATTCAGCAGTTAGCTAAGTTTAGCGATACTAAGTTCTCATCTGTTCGTTTTGGCAATGTACTTGGCAGCCGAGGAAGTGTTATCCCATTATTTCGCAAACAAATTATGAATGGCGGTCCAATTACGCTAACAGACCCAAGAATGACTAGATTTTTTATGACAATTCCAGAAGCAGCAAGTTTAGTTCTACAAGCTGGCTCTTTATCTAAAGGTGGAGAAATCTTTGTTCTAGATATGGGTGAATCTGTTAAAATCATTGACATTGCTAAAAATTTAATTTTCCTTTCTGGATATACACTTGAGGAAATACCTATTCAATACACAGGAATTCGTGATGGGGAAAAGCTGTATGAAGAATTATTGTTAGACAATGAAATACAAGAAAATCGAGTCCATCCTAAAATTTTTATCGGAAAGGCAGAATATTCCGATTATAAGGAGCTGGCCAGAGTCATTCAAAATTTTGAATTATGGTCCCCGCAGAAACTAAAGAAAATACTACTAGAACTTGCTAACCAAGTAGGAGAAGCTTCTGCAAAGGAACCCATTTTATGAAGTGGTTATTTGCACATGACAATCGTTTTTTTCACAATGAAAATGGAGAAGTATTCGCAGAAGTAGCTTTTCAATATGAGAGTTTTAAGCGTTATTTAGAACATGCAGATGAATTAACCATCTTAGCTCGATTGGAAAAAGTATCACCAGACATGCCTACTGATAAATGGAATATTTCATCCGGTCCAAAAGTTAATTTTGTTGGAGTAGCGGATCCTTATGGAGTAAGATGTTTTACCCCATTCCCTAAATCTTATCAAGAAATCAAACGGGAAGTCGCTAAAACAGACGCAGTGATTGCCAGGTTGCCTTCTGAAATTGGTTATATGGCAGTCGACGCAGCCAAAGCACTGGGTAAGCCTTATGCGATCGAAGTAGTTGGAGACGCTTATGAAGCGATGAACACATACGGAAATTTAAAAGGTACTCTTTACGCACCGATTGCAAAACATAAAATGAAAAAACGAGTACAAGATGCACCGCATGTATTATACATCACAGACCAAGCATTGCAAAAAATTTATCCAACACGTGGAAAAGCAATAAGCTGTTCAAATGTAGAACTTCCATTAAGAGAAAGTACATGTGAGAAGCAACGAATAAATAAGATTGAGAACCCTTCTGGCCCAATAAAAATCGGAATGAATGGTTCACTATCTTCTGCTTATAAAGGCTTTGATGTCGCGATGAAAGCTCTTGCCATTGCAAAGCCTGAGCTGCCTCCATTTCAATTAATGATTGTAGGGAAGGGTCCTTCTGCTGAATGGCAGGCATTAGCTTCCCAACTTGGCATTGAGAAAGAAGTTTGTTTTGTTGGAAGTATGCCAAATAAAGAAATCTATCAGTGGTTGGATAGCATTGATTTGTTTTTGATGCCAAGTCGAACAGAGGGCCAAGGACGAGCGCTTATAGAAGCCCTATCGTGTGGGTGCCCTGCTTTAGGCTCAAATGTAGGCGGAATTCCAGAATTACTAGAAGAAAAGCAACTGCATGAGCCAGATGACAGTACTACACTTGCTAAAAAAATAATAGAAGTTGTCACTGAACCATCCGTGCAATTAAGTTATGCTAAAAAAGCATTTTTAACTGCAGAGAAATTTGAATCACTGAACCTTCAAAGTAAAAGACGACAATTCTTTAATCAATTAAAATTAGCTGTAAAAAATGAGATTCTTTAGAGGTTGAATAAAGGCTTGCTGACAAATATTAGTTCGATCAAGTTTATCACACCGATCGAAGTCAAGGTTAAATATCATATACTGGAGAGAGTATAAGAATGAAAAAAATAATGATGGGTGTTACAACACCTTTTAGTCTCACTTTATTAAAAGGACAATTTGACTATTTTACAAAAAAAGGATATAGCATTCATTTAATTACTTCGGATGGACCTGAATTGGAATTAGAAGAACTTAAAGCTGTGACTGTCCATGTAGTTCCAATGAAACGAGAAATTTCCGTTTTTGCAGATTTTATTGCTTTATTAAAAATTATTTATATTTATTTTCAAGTAAAACCGGATATTTCTAACGTTTCTACTCCGAAAGCTAGTTTATTGTGTAGTATTGCAGCTTTTCTCAGTCGTACGAAAATCCGAATATACTCTATTATTGGTTTGCGATTAGAAACTTGTAGCGGACTTAAACGTAAAATACTCTATCTGCTTGAGAAGTTAATGATTCGAATTTCTACAACCTGTATTGCAGTAAGTCCCAGTTTAAGGGAAACGCTTGTTGCAGAGAAGTTGTCTAAAGCATCTAAACTACAGGTTTTAGCTTCAGGAAGTTACAATGGCATTGAATTAGAACGGTTAGAGAGGAAAGAAGAGGCCGTTCAACAAGTACAAAAGGAGCTCTCGTTTACAGGGCCAGTTATTGGCTTTGTAGGAAGGTTGACGCGGGATAAAGGTGTCAACGAATTAGTCCGTAGTTTCTTAATATTACTAGAGGAAAAAGTAAATATTAATCTTTTGTTAGTAGGGGATTTTGAAGATGGAGACCCAGTAGATGAGGATGTAGCATTCCAAATTAAAAATCATCCAGCTATTACGTATACAAGGTTCGTTTCTGATCCTACACCATATTACTACACGATGGACACCCTTGTTCTTCCTACTTATCGAGAAGGTTTTGGAAACGTATTGATTGAAGCAGCTTATTGTCGGATACCAACGATAACAACGAATGCTACTGGAGCAAGAGATGCAGTTATTCACGAGGAAACCGGCTTGATCATAGATATTGGGAATGTCCCTCAGCTTTATGAAGCGATGAAAAACTTACTAGATCAACCAGCGTTAGCTAAAAGCATGGGAGAAAGAGGACATCAGCGTAGTAAAGAAGAATTCCAGTCTATCCATATCTGGAAGGAACTAGAAAAAATTTATCAAAGTAGTTAGAAAAGAAAAATTGGAGCTTAGCACTTTTCAGCTGCCAATTCTTATATAACGAAGTAATGGACATCAAAAAAGTACAGGCAAGATATTATGGAATTCAACTTAATAATAGTAGTTTAGAAGTTTTTGAATACGACATATATTTGTCTGTAGATATATATGTTGAAGAAAACCTAGTATATATAATCGAAATGATGGAAGAGGATGAATATGAGAACATTGTACACTTGGGGGCTTAACCTCCTTGTTTTGATAGTTGGGCTAACGATCTGCTTATATGTTTATAATAATGCAAATGCTGCAGGTTACGATAAACTATACCTTCTTCCTCTTACCTATGTAGTAGTATTTTTTTTAGTACTATCGCATTGTTTATTACGAAGATTTAATATTTTTTTGATCGTATTTACGGGCATAAGTTTTGCACGGTATGTTATTTTACCTTGTTTAATTGTTTATACAGGGTATTATGGTGGCCGCTCTCCAGAACCTCCTTTGGCCGGTTCATTGCACAAGGCAATTTACCTTATGATTTATGAGTTAATTGCTATTGCATTAACGATTATCATCTTGGAGCTTGTATTGGCTAAGAAATGGAAACCCCCGGTAAAAGCAGAGGAATTATCTGATCAATCTAGACGAGATGGCTTTTTGCTCTTTTCAGTGGTAGGCCTTATCGCTGTTATTGTTATTCCGAATGCAGCTTCGACCATTACCTTTTTATTTCCAAAAGATGGGTTAGTAGATGTCGTCTCCAATAATAATACCTTGTCTATGTTAGGAACTTATCTATTTATTATAGCCAAACAACTACTATTTCTTTTAGGAATTTACGCTTGCCATAAAGGCTATAAGAGAACAATGAAAAAACGTTACCTGCTAGCTGCCGTTTTATTATTAATTATAAATATCGGTATTTTTGTAGGAACTAATCGCTCAGATATCGTCTTATCTGCCATTGTTAGTTTGATTGTGTTTCAACGTTTGTTTCCCCGGTTTTTTAAGTGGGTGGCAATGGGTACGGGTAGTTTATTAGTAACGATTATTTCTTTAATGGGACAAGTGCGTAATATCGCATCGATTTCGGGAGGTAATAGTGCTTTAGTAGATTTTACAGATAACTTACAGGTTTATTTTGGTGGCCCATACAATGTAGCTTTGGCAGTTGAAACAAAACTTTTATATCCAGAAGTACAAAATTTATCCGTTTTATTTTTTGATATTTTTCGTCCCATGATTGGGATCAACGTTTTGGTTAAAAACCTGCCATTTACGTATTCTAATATCTTTTTTAATCATCGCTACTATTATGCAGCACAAGAGACTCAAATTTTGCCGATTATAGGGCAAGGTAATATCTTCTTTGGTTACGTAGCTGCGCCATTATTTTCAGTCCTCACGGTATGCTTAGCCTATTATTTATGTTTGAAGATTAACCGCACACGCTCACTAGCTATGTTTTATTTTTTAACTTTGGTGTGCACAAGGTTAGGTATGGTAATGGGACAGAATACGATGAACATTGTAAATGATCTAAGCTATAATTTATTCTTATTTTTAATCATTTATGCTCTTAGTTCATTATTCGTATTTAAAAGAAAAGAAGGAGAATCTCTAAAATGAAAATCCGATTATTTATGCGCTATATACTGCCGATTCATCTTATTCAGCTACTAACAAGTATACTGCCTAATACAGATATCACTTCAAGAATACGCGGAGCTTTGATGCGCCCGTTTTTTAAAAAATGCGGACCTAAATTCCGAATGGGTACTCGAAATATCATTAATCGACCTGACCAAATCATCATTGGCGAAAATGTTTATATTTCACATAATTGCTATATCAATGGAACAGGCGGGCTAACGATTGAAGAGGGTTGCATGATTGGCCCTATGTCTGTTGTTGTAACCTCGAAACATACGCATCAAAACGGAAAAATCCAACAAAGATCATTAGAGCAAGCGGTGACAATTGGTGCTGGTTCTTGGCTTGCTAGTCATGTTGTTATAAGTGCGGGCGTACAGATTGGTGCAGGGACAACTTTAGCTGCAGGCGCAGTAGTCGTAACAACGATCCCTGCTCATACAGTGGCGGGTGGCGTACCAGCCAAAGTTATTAATCAGCAAGGAAAGTTGTAACACAATGAAAAAATTATTACAAAATCCATTTGTCCTGACAACCGTAAAAAAAGGTGTAACCATCTTAAGTGGTGCTACATCTCTAATGATTATTTCTAGATATTTAGGCCCTACACTTCGGGGAGAGTATATGTATCTAGTAAACATGGTGATTGTGCTTACGACTATATTCAATTTAGGAATTTCACTCATTTACCCTCAAATGAGGAAAAGATGGGCGCATGCCAAAGAATTATTTATTAGTTACTCAATTTTGCAATTTGCCCTTTATTTTATCGCTGGAGTTATTTTTATATTACTTACAAATAATTTATTAGTAGGTTCAGTTTTATTAGTTTCTGCGGTTAGTATTTTAAACTTACAGGCAACCCAGATTAATTTAGTAGAAAACCTCGCTGTGCAGACTTGGATCATGATTGGATCTGCTGTAGTAAACGTTCTTCTGCTTATTTTAGCGAGCGTGCTCACCGCACATAGCATGCTAACAATTTTCATCATTTACGGCCTGAAAAGTTATGTATCCATGTTTTGTTCTTTATGTTTTCTTTGTAGAAAATCATTTCGATTTCGTTTTTTCAGCCCTTCCTTTGGCACAATGACCCGCCTCGCATTTGTACCACTTCTTACTTCTATTTTAGTCTCAATTAATTACCAGGCAGATATTCTCTTATTAAAATGGATGTCAGTTGATTTTTATCAAATTGGTCTTTACAGTGCCGGCGTTGCATTAGCCGAATATGCTTGGATGGTTCCAGATATTTTTAAAGAAGTGATGTATCACTTAAACGCAAGAAAAGACAATATTGAGAAGATGACGTTTTCCTTGCGAGCTAGTATGACAATTCTTAGTTTCATCGCTATTATCATGCTGTGTTTTGGCAAGGAGATTTTGATTTTTTTATTTTCATCTTCGTATGCAAATGCTTATTCAGTTCTAATCATGATGTTTATGGCTGTCCCTTTTATGGTTTATGTCAAAATTATCGGCACCCTTTTCTCAGCAAACGGAGGCTGGGGCTATTACTTTTTATCCCTTGGAGGAAGTGTTTTTCTAAATATTGTATTGAATCTTATATTAGTTCCTCTATTTGGCATAGAGGGTTCCGCATTAGCTTCGATTATTTCTTATGCAAATGGTGGGATTATGATGATGATTTGGTTTAAAAGAAAATATCATGTTCCTATTATGGAAATTCTATTCCTTCTGCCTAAAGACTGGAAGCTTTTAATCTCTTATCTGTCTAATAAAACCAAATCTAGTTTGTAAAATGCAAGTGATTTTTTTAAAAAATACATTAATATCCGTAAAAATCATTAATTTATAAACAAATGTGATTTATTTTCCTTTCTCAGCCAATTAAGATAGAGATGATCAGGGATAAAGTAAAAAGATAGCCAAAAATAGAGTTTCAAAAAAGACAATGTCTTGAGATTGCTTATATATATTTTTTAAAAGCAATGTGATAATAAATTATAGGCTAGAAGCTTATTCTTATGGGGTTTCTTACACAAAGAGAATAACAAAAATTGAAGTGAACGAACATTGAAATATGGATACATGATAAACGTTTACGCATACAAGTTTGTTTTGTAGAAAAAGTATAATTTTTAATAAATTAGAATGCTGAGATTTTGGTAGTAAGTCTAGTTGCCTGCCATAAAGAAGTCATTAGACTGACCTAAATCCTATCATTGAGTTAATAAAAATGACTAAAAAAGGAAAATGACATCATAAATGTAGCAGAAGGACAGTCCTAGTTACTAAGGTTGGGTTGTCCTTTGTTTGATCGAGCGAAGGGAGGATGGGAGACATGAAAGAGATAAAGCAAAAGAAAAAAAGAACTTTATTAATTGGAGCAGGTGAAGCAGGGGAACTTGCGCTTTCTTTCCTACAAATACATCATGCGGACACATTGCAATTAATTGGTGTAGTGGATGACCGCAAGAAAACCCTAGTGAACTTTGGATTGCCGCTTTTAGGAAATGTGAAGGACATTGAAAAAATAGTAAAGTCCCAATCGATTGAGCATCTGATTGTAGCGATTCCATCGTTAAAAGGTTCAGCAAAGATAGCTGTTTTAGAGGCTTGTGCAAAGACAGGCGTTTCAACAGAAATTATGCCAGATTTAGCTGCGATCATTCGCGGAGAAGGAACAATCCAAGCGATGCAAAAATTAGATTATGTCGATTTACTTGATCGTGAAGAAGGCAAGCTTAATTATGAAGAGATGAAACCAAGCTTTAAACAAAAGCGCGTGTTAATTACTGGAGCAGGGGGTTCCATAGGCTCAGAGATTGTGCGACAGGCGGCTCGGTGTGAACCGCAAGAAATTATACTTGTTGGACATGGGGAAAATAGCATTTTCACAATTCATCATGAAATGAGCCTGCATTCTGATGTAAAAGTTACTCCGATCATTGCAGACATACAAGATAAAGATCGGATACAAGAAATATTTGCCAAGTATACTCCTGATATAGTATACCATGCAGCAGCACATAAGCATGTCCCAATGATGGAACTAAACGTGCGAGAAGCTGTAAAAAATAACATTATAGGAACCAAAAACTTAGTGGATATAAGCGAGCGATATTGCATAGAGCGCTTTATCATGATTTCTACAGATAAATCAGTAGAACCAACTTCTGTTATGGGTGCTACAAAAAAAATGGCAGAATGGATAGTCCAAGCTAAAAATAATAATAAACACGCAGGAATTTATTCCGTTGTACGCTTTGGAAATGTATTAGGAAGTCGCGGTAGCGCAATTCCACTTTTCTGGGAACAAATTAAAACAGGCCAACCAGTCACGATCACACACCCTGATATGGAACGCTATTTTATGACCATTGCCGAGGCAAGCCAGCTTGTTATTGAAGCGAGCATGTTAGCTGTTGGCGGTGAAGTCTTTATTTTGAAAATGGGCAATGCGCAAAAGATAATTGATATCGTCCGTAAACTCGGTGTTTTGGCTGGAAAAAAAGAAGAACAACTAGACATACGTTTCATTGGATTACGAGACGGCGAAAAAATGTCTGAAGCACTTTTTGAAACGGAAGAATTAGATACTGCAGATACCCACTTTACCAAGTATTACTGCGGGAAAGCACAAATCCCGCAAAAAATTTATGAAATAGAAGATTGGCATTTATTCTTCAGCAAAAAAAATGAAGAAGATATACGTAAAATATTACTAGCTCTGACGAACAGCCAGCCAATATTAGAAAAGGAGCATGCTTAAATGTTAAATATTGAAAAAAAAGCTAAAGAAATCTTGATGCATAAGATCCAAACAAAAGTTGCTAAAGTCGGCGTTATAGGACTTGGTTACGTTGGTTTGCCCCTTGCAATGGAACTAGCATCTGCAGGATTTCAAGTAGTTGGCATCGATATCGACTCTTCAAAAGTGCACAGTTTGAATGAAGGCGAATCACATATTATCGATATTCCAAATGAGCAAGTAATATCCGCGATCCAAAGCGGCCATTTTCAGGCGACAACAGATTTTTGTAAGTTAAGCGAGCTGGATGCAGTTAGTGTTTGTGTACCAACACCCTTAAATGAACATCAAGAACCAGATGTAAGTTATATGAAATTTGTTGCTGAAAAAATTGAGCAACACCTTAATCATCCAATCCTTATTTTACTTGAAAGCACAACATATCCCGGTACAACAAGAGAACTTTTTGCTAATTATTTTGACGCACATGGAAAACGGGCAGATGAAGATTATTTCTTATGTTTTTCGCCAGAGCGTGTTGATCCAGGCAATGTTCAATTTCAAACGAAAAGTATTCCTAAAGTAATTGGTGGACTAACCGCTTCAAGTGGTGAATTAGCCGAAGCTTTATATGGATCAGTACTAGATAAAGTCGTTCTTGTAAGCTCTCCAGAAACAGCAGAAATGAGTAAATTACTCGAAAATACTTTCCGAAGCATTAATATCGCCTTTGTTAATGAAATGGCACTTATGTGTGAACGAATGGGCCTTAATATTTGGGAAGCCATTGATGCCGCTGCGACGAAGCCTTTTGGTTTTATGCCATTTTATCCTGGCCCAGGCGTTGGTGGGCACTGTA
Source organism: Listeria sp. PSOL-1 (assembly GCF_902806445.1). Lineage (NCBI taxonomy): Bacteria > Bacillati > Bacillota > Bacilli > Caryophanales > Listeriaceae > Listeria > Listeria sp. PSOL-1. Next base: position 2,041,348 of record NZ_LR760298.1, read on the forward strand.
TTCCTCTTGACCCAATGTATTTGCATTGGAAAGGAAAACAAAATAAGTTTTTCAACCAATTTATTGAAACTGCGCAAGCGATTAACTTGAATATGCCTTACCACGTAGTTGATAAAATTCAAGAAGCTTTGAACAATCAAGAAAAATCCTTAAAGAATGCTAATATTTTGCTAGTTGGCGCAGCATACAAAGCGAATATCAATGACGTACGAGAATCGCCCACGCTTGATATTTATGAAATTTTAACAGAAAAAGAAGGAAGCATTACAATTCTTGACCCATTTGTCCCTTCTTTTAAAAATAAAATGGGGGAAGAAGTAGCCGTAATTCAAGCGGAAAGTTGTGATTTTGCTGCTTATGATTGCGTTGTTATTTTAACAAAACATAGTACAGTAGATTATACACGCTTGCTTGAGGAGAGTCATGTCATTGTGGACATGCAATATATATATAAACATGCTGCTTCAAATATATATAAAATTGGTGGTGGCAAATAGGTGGAAAAACATGTTTTACTATCACCGCCTGATTTATCTGGTAATGAACTAAGTTATGTTGAACAAGCTTTGCAAGATAATTGGATTGCACCAGTTGGCCCACACATTGATGCTTTTGAAGAAGAATTTGCAGCACAAGTGGGTTCAAGCCATGCTGTAGCTGTTTCTTCTGGAACTGCTGGCCTTCACTTAGCGCTTCTTGCAGCAGGGGTTTCAGCAGGTGATGTTGTCTTTTGTTCGGATTTCACATTTGCAGCTTCTGTTAATCCGATTTTATATCAGCAAGCGATTCCAGTGCTTATTGATTCAGACCAAACAACATGGAATTTATCTGCTGACTTATTAGAAGAGGCTTTTAAAAAAGAAAGTAAAAAACCAAAAGCTGTTATTGTAGCACATATTTACGGACAAGTTGCAGAACTAACTCGAATTAAAAAACTATGCGACGAATATGGGGCAGTATTGATTGAAGATGCTTGCGAGTCGCTTGGTAGCACGTATCATGGCAAACATTCAGGAACCATTGGTGATATCGGTGTTTACTCATTTAATGGAAATAAAATCATCACAACGTCCGGTGGAGGGATGATCGTTACCAATAAAGCACATTTAGCAAAAAAAATGAGATATTGGTCAGCGCAAGCAAAAACACCGGCTCCTTACTATTTACATGAAGAAGTTGGCTATAATTATCGACTGAGTAATATTTTGGCTGGAATTGGACGCGCTCAACTAAAGACATTAGCGTCCAAAGTTGAGAAAAGACGTGCAAACTTCGAACGATATCACGAAGCATTTTTGGAAAATGAGAAGATTCAAATCATGCCAATGGATTTACCAGGGGTACGCTCAAATCGTTGGCTGACCGTTGTAAAAATTAAGCAACCGGCTAAAGTTATGGAAGCACTAGCAGCTAAGCGGATTGAAAGCCGCTTGAATTGGAATCCGATGCACAGACAGCCATTTTTAAAAACGGCCACTTTTTATAAAGCAAATGAAATCGCAGTATCTGATCAGTTATTTGCTAACGGTTTATGTCTTCCGTCTGGCAGCAATTTAACGAAAGAAGAGCAAGATTATGTTATTCAACAAGTCAAACTACTTTGTGATTCCAAAGAAAACGAATAGTGTCATAGCTTGTGATAAAATTACATTTTCGGAAAAGAGGAGAAAATTTATGGAGTATATAAATTTTAAAAAGGGAATGGATTTTGCTTTTGCTAGTTTATTAATTATTGTTTGTAGCATTCCTATGCTTATTATTGCTTTGGCTATTCGAGTGACAATCAAAGAAAAAGCCCTCTTTACGCAACAACGCGTTGGAAAAGGAGGCGCTATCTTTACAATTTATAAGTTTAAAACAATGAAGGAGGAACATGACAACAACGGGAATCTACTTTCTGATGAGTTGCGCCTCTTTAAACTAGGAAAAATTTTACGAAAAACAAGTTTGGATGAATTACCACAATTGTTTAATATTATTAAAGGAGAGATGAGCTTTATTGGACCAAGGCCTTTACTCGTTAGTTACCTAGATCGCTATACAGAAGAACAAAACAGACGACATGAAGTCCTTCCAGGTTTAACTGGATATGCTCAAGTAAATGGCCGTAATGCAATCGGTTGGGCGGAGAAATTTAAATTAGACGTATCTTACGTGAATAACATTTCCTTTTTTTTAGACAGCAAAATTCTTCTTTTAACTATCAAAAAGGTCATTTTACACGAAGGAATAACTCAAGCAGGACACGTGACAACAACAGAGTTTATACCAGAAGAGAAGATATCGCCGAATACTTGAGTCGCCAGCTAAACTAAAGTAAAATAAAGGCATCTTAAGTAAAAAGGATTTGGAAACTATGCTCCCAAACGATTGGCAAAGCCTATTAAAAAATGAAATAACAAAACCATATTTTACCGAATTAATGTATTTTATCAATCAAGAATATGATCAAAAAGTGATCTATCCTCCAAAAAACCAAATTTTTAAAGCGTTAGAATTAACAAGCTACAAAGCTACAAAAGTAGTATTATTAGGACAAGACCCTTACCATGGAGAGCATCAAGCTCACGGCCTTAGCTTTTCTGTTATGTCAAACCAAGCAAAATTCCCACCTTCATTGCGCAATATCTTTAAAGAGCTTGAAGCAGATATGGGAGTGAAACGCACCGAGCGGAATTTAACTGACTGGGCTGAGCAAGGAGTCCTCCTTTTGAATACAGTACTCACTGTTGAAAAAGGGAAAGCAGCTTCTCATCAGAAAAAAGGCTGGGAAATATTTACAGATAAAATCATCACATTACTAAATCAAAAAGAAGAACAAGTAATTTTTGTATTATGGGGCGGGTATGCGAAAAAGAAAGCGGATTTAATCACTGCCTCACAACATAAAATCATTACTGCCGTACACCCAAGTCCGTTATCAGCGTATCATGGTTTTTTTGGCAGTAAGCCGTTTAGTCAAATTAACCATTATCTAAAAGAAGCAGGTTTACGTGAAATAATTTGGTAATCATATCAAGAATGTTTGGCTATAAGCAGCTAAGCATTTTTTGCTTTTATAGAACAACGATTTAAACCTCAAAAATTCTTTCAATTTTACAAAGCTATTTACCATCTCTCATGTTATAATAAAATAGAATGCAAAGGAAAGGGAGTTTTTTGTGGGATTACAAGCTGAACTAACAGAATTGCAACCAGTTGTAATGAACCTGTTTTTAAAAAGCATCCGCGAAAACAGACTATCACACGGTTATTTGCTGGAAGGTGCTCGTGGTACAGGTAAAAAGAGGTTAGCGTTGTTTCTTGCACAAACACTCTTTTGCTTAGAAAAAAAAGAGCAAGATGTGGCTTGTGGACATTGTGTTAACTGTGTTCGTATTGCAAATGACAACCATCCTGACGTTCATTGGTTAGAGCCTGACGGAGCAAGTATCAAGATTGATCAGGTCCGCGAGTTAAAAGCGGATTTAAGTAAACGAGGTATGGAGTCAGATCGCAAAGTGTTAATTATTAATGAAGCAGAAAAAATGACCGCTCAGGCGGCAAGTAGTTTGCTTAAATTTATAGAAGAGCCGGATAGTGAATTATTGCTTCTTTTCATCACAGCAAGTTCGGGTCGTATTTTACCGACAATTCAGTCACGCCTTCAAACCGTTTCTTTTAAAGCATTGTCGTTTAAACATTTAGTCAAAGCTTTTCAAGAAGCCGGCATTTCAGAACAAAAAGCACGTATTTATGCCAGTTTAACGAATAATGTTAAGCAGGGAATGCTTTTTGAAGATGATGAAAACTTTTCAGAAGCACGAAAAGTTGTATTAAAGTTATACGAGAGCTTAACACGCGGCGAGTTTTCTCCGCTTATTCTCATTCAAGACTCGTGGGTGCCTTTATTCAAGGAAAAAGCATTTTGCGCACTTGGATTGGAGCTATTTTTATTATTATATCGAGACCGGCTTTATTTAACACTTTTTGAAGAATATCAGCCTGTCTGTAGTGGACAAAAAGATCTACTAAAACAAGATGCTCTGCAAATTTCGCTTGCTGAAACAACAAGAGAAATCGAACTTATCTTAGCAGCCAAGTCAAAACTTGATTCCAACATGAACATGCAGCTTTTGATGGAGCAACTTATTCTTAAAATGCAAAGGAGGTAATCATTTTGCTTAAAATTGTTGGCGTTCGTTTTAAAGACGCTGGTAAAATATATTATTTTTCGCCTGGCGATTTTGATGTCGAACAAGATCAAGGCGTTATTGTTGAAAACGCACAAGGAATTGAATTTGGAAAAATCGCGATCGGCCCTCGTTTCGTTGACGAGGAAGACGTTGTTTTACCGTTAAAAAATATTATTCGCGTCGCTACAGAAAAGGATTATGCTGATGTAGCTGAAAATGCAAAAAGCTGTGATAAAGCTTTTTTACTATGCAATCAAAAAATTAAAGAACATGATATTGAAATGAGTTTAATTGATGTTGATTATACATTTGATCGCAATAAAATCATTTTTTATTTCACCGCAGAAGGGCGCGTTGATTTTCGTGAGCTTGTTCGGGACCTTGCTTCGATTTTCCGTACTCGAATTGAGTTACGCCAAATTGGTGTACGCGATGAAGCCAAATTGCTTGGCGGTATCGGGCCTTGTGGCAGAATGCTTTGCTGTTCCACCTTTTTAGGCGACTTTGAACCAGTTTCAATCAAAATGGCAAAAGATCAGAACTTATCGCTTAATCCAACAAAAATTTCTGGCTTATGTGGCCGTTTGATGTGCTGTTTAAAGTATGAAAATGATGAATACGAATTGGCAAAACGTGAAATGCCAGATGTTGGTGTTATTGTGAAAACACCAGAAGGAATGGAAGGAAAAGTAATTGGTATCAATCTTTTGCAAAGGTTGCTACAAGTACGCTTGCCGGAAGAAGAATTGGTCGTGGAATACGGACTAGATGAATTACGTCCATTTAATCCAAAGTTTAAACAGCCAGAAAAGACTTGAGGCGGTGAATAAAAATGGATAAAAAAGCTGTTTTTGATTCAGTAAGTAATATGGAAGAACAAATTGGCGAATTATACACACGCCTAGGCGAGCTAAAAAATAACCTTGGTGAAATGCTTGAAGAAAATAATCGCTTACAACTAGAGAATAACCACTTACGCAGGCGTCTAATTGAATTAGATACCACAGAAAGATCAATTAAAGATGAAACCGTCATGACACCAGAACGTAAAGAAGCCATGAAACAACTAATTGAACGCGGTGAAGGACATGATAACCTTTTGAAATTATATAAAGAAGGCTTTCATGTTTGTCATGTGCATTTTGGTAGCCCGCGTAACAACGATGAAGATTGCTTGTTTTGCCTATCTTTGCTTAGTAAAAAATGATTAAAAGAGCTAGGAAGTTATCAGAAATACAGTAAATGTACTGTATTTTGAAGACAACGCTAAATTCCCTAGCTCTTTTTATAAATAAAGGTGATAATTGTGAATTTATTACAAAACGACGAACGATTGGATCATTTGTTAGCCGAAAATTTACGGATTATTCAAAGCCCATCGGTATTTTCATTTTCGCTTGATGCAGTGCTTTTAGCTTACTTTACTTCAATTCCCGCGCGCAAAGGAAGCATTGTCGATCTTTGCAGTGGAAATGGAATTATTCCGCTTTTGATAAGTAAGCATACAGAAGTACCCATTATTGGTGTTGAAATTCAACCACGGTTAGCAGATATGGCTAAACGCAGTATAAATTATAATCAACTAGAAAGTAAAATTCAGATAATCGAGCATGATTTACGTACAGTAGTCCCTCTTTTGGGAAAAGAAAAACATACCATCGTGACGTGCAATCCGCCTTACTTTCATTCACTAGACCGGTCATTAAAAAATCAAAATGAACATTATGCTATTGCTCGGCATGAAATTATGTGTACCCTTGAAGATACCATTAAAACAGCATCTGAATTGCTAAAACAAGGTGGCAAAGCAAGCTTTGTCCATCGTCCGGATCGCTTGCTTGATATCATCAGTTTAATGCAGCGTTATCGCCTAGAGCCAAAGCGTATTCAATTTGTCCACCCATTAGCAAACCGCGATGCGAATATGGTACTTATTGAAGGGATTAAAGATGGCAAGCGCGGAATCAAATATTTAGCGCCGATTATTGTTCATGATGATCAAGGTGAATATACTGAAATCGTAAGGGAGATTTTGTATGGGGAAGTCCAGTGAACACTTTTTTTATGTATTGCAGTGTAGCGATGGCTCTTACTACGGCGGTTATACAACCGATGTGGTTCGCAGAGAAAAAGAACACAATGCGGGCATTCGCTGCAAGTATACAAAGACACGCAGGCCTGTTAAAATGATTCACTTTGAAAAATTTACTACAAGAAGTGAGGCAACAAAAGCTGAATCCTATTTTAAACATTTAACAAGACGCGCAAAAGAAGTGTATTTAGCCAAGGAGGAAAAAGAATGAACCGCCAAAAAAGTTTTACTGAAACACGTCAAACAGGCGTATTATACTTAGTTCCAACGCCAATTGGCAATCTGGAAGATATGACTTTCCGCTCGATTCGGTTACTAAAAGAAGCTGATTTAATTGCAGCTGAAGATACGCGTAACACAATTAAACTACTAAACCATTTTGAAATTGAGACGAAAATGATCAGCTATCACCAGCATAATGAACAAAACCGACAAAACGACCTCATTGCAAAAATAGAATCTGGTATGACGATCGCTCTCGTAAGTGATGCCGGTATGCCTTCAATTTCTGATCCAGGATTTGAACTTGTCCAATCAGCACTGGAAAAAAATATTGCGGTTGTTCCACTTCCCGGTGCCAATGCAGCGCTAACAGCTTTAATCGCTTCAGGGCTTTCACCACAACCCTTTTATTTTTACGGCTTCTTGCCCCGCCAAAACAAAGAACGGCGTGCAGTTTTAGAACAATTAGCAAAACGTGAGGAAAGTTGGATTTTGTATGAATCCCCGCATCGTTTAAAAGAGACGCTTAAAGCCATCGAAAAAATAATAGGTTCAGAACGAAAAATAGTATTATGCCGAGAATTAACGAAGCGATATGAAGAATTTCTGCGGGGCACTGTTTTGGAAATGCTAGAATGGGCCGAAGCAGAAAATATTCGCGGTGAATTTTGCTTAGTGGTTGCTGGAAACGATCAAAAAATAGCAGAAGATCCCACTTGGAGTAAGTTCTCGCTTAAAGAGCATGTGGAGCATCTTTTAACCAATGAAGAAGTATCTGTAAAAGAAGCTATCAAACAAGTAGCCACTATCCGTCATTTACCTAAACGCGAAGTTTATGCCGCATATCATGAGCTAAAATGAAACCATGGCAATTTCTGCTATGCAAAAAGGGCCGCTTTTTAATAAAAAATAAGTTAAACTAGTAATAACACCATGATTAGAAATAAGGAGGAAAAATATGAGTTTAGTTATTTTGTTCATCTTTTTATTTGTCTTCATCACGCGTTTGTTTTTCTTAAAAAAATCAAAAGCGAATGAAAAAAGAATTTTGCAACAAGGTGGAGTGGAATATGGCAAGATAAATTCGAGATGGATTGCATGCCTACATACTGCATTTTATCTAAGTTGTTTAGGTGAAGGGCTGTTAAGAAAAAGTTCATTTGATAGCATCAGCAGTATTGGAGTCATATTATTGTTATTTTCACTAGTGATGTTATACTATGTCAGTCATTTATTAGGTTCTGTTTGGACCATTAAATTAATGCTTGTAAAAAACCACCAGTATAATGATCATTGGTTATTTACCAAAATAAAACATCCTAATTATTATTGTAATATCATCCCAGAATTAATAGGCTTAGCCCTTTTGTGCCATGCTTCTTATACCTTTATCGTGGTTTTTCCAATTTACCTCATTACCCTTATTATTCGCATCCGACAAGAAGATACCTTATTAAGAGAGAAAATAAAATTGAGTTAAAAAGACGCAATCCTAGTTCATTTAGTGCTGTTGTTAATTCTGTAAAAATCGGTTTCTTTATTCTTAGTGAATAAAAAACCGGTTTTTCTTAGAATTGAAAAAAACATTATTTATATAAATTTTCAAAACAATAAAAATTGTTTTTTAAAACAAAAAATACTTAATAATTGTATTTGTTTATTTAATTTTATGAAAATGTAAAATAAGCACACCCATTGCTATACTAACGGAAGAAACGAATTTCTGCTTTGTATACGCTTAAAAACGAGTAAATACAACAGGTTTATAGTTGAAATAAAAATAACGATCATTTATAGTTAACCTAATAACGAGAAAGGGGGTTGTTAAATAAAAGACAAAAAATCAGAAAGGAGGATATATTAAGCAGTAAACGAAAAAACAAAATTATTTGATTTCTTAAAAAATATTGGAGGGTTTAGAAATGAAGAAAAATTTCGAAAAAATCATGTGTTTTTTAGGTATATGTGTACTGTTTATTATAGCGGCCTCTGTTTCTGTAAAAGCTGCTGAACTTGAACGCGAAATTCCAGCGCCACCGGAAAAGGGATTAAAGTTAGATGACTATTTTGCTAATGCGGTAGGTTCAGGGGTTAAATATAATGACAATAGAGATTTATTACAAATGAGCTCTGGAACAAGTCAAACCGGTGCCATTTGGTCAAAACAGAAAATTGATGTGAGAAAACCATTCGTCCTTGATGGCTTCATTTATCTTGGAGAACAACGAGGTAGTGCTGCTGATGGAATGACGTTTACATTACAACCTTACAGCAACTTATTTTTAGGGAAAGATGGGCAATATTTAGGGATGTATAATACAGACAAAAAGAATTTTGTTTCGCTAGAGTTTGATACGTACTTTAATGGAGATGGAACAGATAAATTGAAAGATTCTGGACTTACAGGGCCGTATCAACACATTGGCTTTAAAAATGGTGGATCAATTTACCACGCGGGGCTTACCGAAATCGCTGATGGCTACACGATGTCTAACGGATCATGGAAAGAATTAACTGTTGAAGGGACTCCTAAGACATCTAATAGCTTTACTTTATCTTATCGCTATAGAGATGTTGCTACTGGAGCACGTTTCACTAATGAAACAGTCGTTTACTTTAATGAGAACGGAAGCGCGCCAGGAGGTACTAATTTCTTAGATAGTCCTCTTGTTTACTGGGGCTTTACATCTTCCACGGGAGATAAGTACGAAGTTAACGCTATGTCATTCGGAAAAATACCACAAAATGCTTCTATAAACACAAAAGATGTGACAATCTATGAAGGGCAAAACTGGACTCCAAAGGACAATTTTGTTTCAGCTACAAATGAAAAGGGAGAACCAATTCCTTTTGAAGACGCTCAGATCACATACAAGGACAATGTGAATACAGAAAAACCAGGAAAATATGAGATTACTTTTACGTATACAGGTGAATATCAAGAGCTTAGGAGAAGTGCTTCAGTAACTGTTAAAGAACGTGTTTTAACACTTGATGCCAAAGATCTCACAATCAACCAAGGGGATAAATTTGATCCTTATGATAAGAGAATTGGCTTAAAAGCTTATGATCCAGTAGATGGAGATCTTACAAGTAAAATTCAAGTCAAAGAAAACGATGTGAATCCGTTAATAGCAGGGGATTATCATGTAACTTATCAAGTGAAAAATAGCGCGGGTAGAGAAGCCACAAAAACAATCACTGTAACAGTTAAAGCTTATGACCCATGGCCTGATGGCGATACAAGTGGATGGAAAATGTTTTCTGGACAAGATATTGAGCTTATTGATGATCCGGCTAACTCCATTTTAGATAGTGGAAAAGTCTTTTATGCAGATGAACAAGCTAGTGTTTATAAAATTTTCAATGGAGATGATGCTTTAAAAGAAGGGCATCAGTACCGAGTAACTGTTTACTTTAAACCTTTACCAGATGATGATTTAGGAAGCCATTATGTTAAAGTTTCATTAAAGGCTGACCCATCTTCTTCTGAATACCGTGAAATAATTAGAACAACCCTTGATAAAGGGACACCTGGACCAAAAGGCTATTATGTCGTAACAAACACATTTACAGTCGGTGAAGATGAAACCAATCCACTTATTAATGTTGAAAACTATAGAGGTGGATATATCGGATCAATTGCTGTTCAAGAAATTCAGTAATTGAAAGATAATGAGAATCGATTAGCTAGCTTATAATAAAGAAGAGAGAACGATTGATTGAAAAATGAATCGCGCTCTCTTTTTTATATTCTTTTTTGCTCCAAACAACAGAAAAACCGATTTTATTCGGAAACTAAAATCGGTTTTTCTACGGTCTGGAGCAATATGAGCCAGAACGTCCTTATTTTTCATTAAATTGTTGTTTAATTTCGGCAATAAGTTCATCTGCGCCATCTTTGCTTAAAGTTAGCTTTCCATTAAGAAAGCTTTTGTTCTCTGTGGAAGATTCACCGGTCACATCACAAACCATTCCCGTATTATACTTTTTCAAAATAATATTTTCATTGTCAATGAAGATTTCCATAGGGTCTTTCACATTTAAATAGAGTGTGCGTCTGATTTCAATTGGGATAACGATTCTGCCTAATTCATCAATTTTGCGCACCATTCCTGTTGATTTCATGATTTTCACCTACCTTCGTTTAATTTATGGTACCAAATAATTCCCGTTTTTTGTAAAAATATGCTTAAAGTACTGAAAAAATGGGTATAGTGTTGAAGCAATTGATGGAGGTAAACATGATGAATATTCTTATTGCGCTTGTCCCTGCGTTAATGTGGGGTGTTATGCCGCTTGTTGTTTCCAAGATTGGTGGAGAACCAAAACAGCAAATCATTGGAACGACGATAGGGGCATTTATTTTTGCGGTATTCATTTTCTTTTTCATAAGTCCGCATTATACAGTAACAATTTTGATTGCAAGTTTTGTTTCTGGGGCATTTTGGAGTCTTGGACAAATGAATCAATTTCGTGCTTTTACACAAGTAGGTGTTTCGAAAACAATGCCGCTTTCTACAGGGATGCAACTGCTTGGAACATCGTTATTTGGCGTTTTTGCATTTCATGAGTGGGGAACGAATGCGAAATTAGCTCTTGGTTTCTCTGCACTTGCTTTAATTATTCTTGGGATTTTCTTAACAAGTTATCAGCAAAATAAAGAAAACGCGGAACAAAATATGAAAAAGGGAATGATTACATTGCTCATTTCCACAGTGGGTTATGTGGGTTATGTAGTCGTAACACGGTGGTTTGATATTAGTGGTTGGGATGCAATCTTACCGCAAGCTGTTGGTATGGTCATTGGAGCCTTAGTTCTGTCGATTAAAAGTAAAGGCAAAAGGCTTGATAAACGCACTTTTCTTAACCTTATTCCTGGTGTTATGTGGGCGACGGGGAACTTGGCATTATTATTTGCCAATCGCTTAGTAGGTGTTGCCACAGGATTCTCACTATCCCAAATGGGGGTTATCATTTCAACAATCGGTGGGATTTTATTCTTAGGAGAAAAGAAAACAAGAAGAGAGCTTATATTAGTTATTCTCGGTGTTATCTTAGTCATTGTTGGCGGCGTAATGATCGGTATTGCTAAAAGCTGATAGTCATTAATTGTAGTTGGGTTGCACATCATCTTGAAATGCGAGCGCTTTCTCATAGTTGAGATAAATCTTAGGACGTTTTTATTTAAAAAATTGAACTTAATCTAGCCTTAGATATTTTATAGCTGTATAATAGAAAGTAGATGTAATTCAAGAGGAGGAAACTCAAGTGCAAGAAGAGAAAAAAACTTTTTACATAACCACCCCGATTTATTATCCGAGTGGGAAGGCGCATATTGGCCATGCATATACGACGATCGCAGGTGATGCAATGGCTCGTTATAAGCGTTTAAAGGGCTTTGATGTTTTTTATTTAACAGGAACGGATGAGCATGGTCAAAAAATCCAAGAAAAAGCAAAAGATCGCGGGATTTCTGAACAAGAATATGTTGACGAATTTGCCACTGGGTTTCAAAATTTATGGCAAAAACTCGAAATTTCTAATACTGATTTCATTCGTACAACAGAGAAGCGTCATAAAGAAGGCGTTACTAAAATATTTGAGCGTCTTGTTGAACAAGGCGATATCTATTTAGGAGAATACGAAGGTTGGTATTCTGTTTCTGATGAAGAGTATTTTACTGAGACACAGCTTGCTGAAGTTTACCGCGATGAAAACGGTAAAGTAATCGGCGGGAAAGCCCCGAGTGGCAATGAAGTGGAGCTGGTCAAAGAAGAATCTTATTTCTTTAAAATGAGTAAATATGCTGATCGCTTAGTCGAATATTATCGTTCTCATCCAGATTTTATTTTACCTGAATCACGCAAAAACGAAATGATCAAAAACTTTATCGAACCAGGCTTAGAAGATCTAGCTGTTTCAAGAACAACTTTTGACTGGGGAATTAAAGTACCTAGTAATCCAAAGCACGTTGTCTATGTGTGGATTGATGCTTTATCAAATTATATTACTGCACTAGGTTACGATACAGATCATGATGCAAACTTTAAAAAATACTGGCCAGCAGACGTGCACATTGTAGGAAAAGAAATTATTCGCTTCCATACCATTTATTGGCCGATTATCTTGATGGCACTGGATTTACCACTTCCAAAAATGATTTTTGGGCACGGCTGGATTTTAATGAAAGATGGTAAAATGTCTAAGTCAAAAGGTAATGTTGTTGATCCTTATATGCTGATTGATCGCTACGGGCTTGATTCACTTCGTTATTATTTATTGCGTGAAGTTCCATTTGGATCAGACGGTTTATTCACGCCAGAAGATTTTGTTGATCGTGTTAACTATGATTTGGCAAATGACCTTGGCAATTTATTAAACCGTACGATTGCAATGATTAACAAGTATTTTGCTGGAGAAATCCCTAATTATAAGGGAGCTGTTACACCATTTGATCAAGCATTAGTTGCTTTTAAAGATGATGTTGTGAAAGAATATGAAGAAAGCATGGAACATATGCGATTTTCTGTTGCACTTAGCAAAATTTGGACACTCGTCGCTAGAACAAATAAATATATTGATGAAACTGCACCATGGGCACTTGCTAAAGATGAGGATTCTAGGGACCAGCTTAAAAGCGTAATGGTGCATTTGGCTGAAAATTTACGTATTATTGCTGTTTTGCTTCAACCATTCTTAACACGTGCACCGAAAGAAATTTTTGTGCAGTTAGGTTTGCAAGAGGAAGCAAAAGCTTGGTCAAGCATTTATGGGTATGGCAAGATCCCTGCAGGAACTAAAGTTATTTCAAAAGGAACACCAATTTTTCCGCGCCTTGATGCGAAAGAAGAAGTTCATTATATTAGTGAACAAATGAAGCAATCAGCAGTAAGTGAAGTAGAAAAGAAAGCAGAAATAGAACCATATGAAACACCACAAATCGGCATTGAAGACTTTAACAAGCTTGATTTACGTGTTGCTGAAGTAAAGCAAGTAGAAAAAGTAAAAAAAGCTGATAAATTACTTTGTTTTAAGCTTGACCTTGGTGAAGGCAAGCTACGTCAAGTGTTATCTGGTATCGCCGAATTTTACACGCCAGAAGAACTCCTTGGTAAAAAAGTGATTGTTGTAGCTAACTTAGAACCAGTAAAACTACGTGGTTTGATGAGTGAAGGCATGATCCTTTCAGGTGAGGAATCTGGAAAACTTCGTATAATTGAAGCAAGTAAAGAATTACCTAATGGCGCAAAAATAAAATAAAAAAGAAGCGAGTTTTGGCTCGCTGTCTTCTTAGATGCTATTATTTTGAATAGGACAAATCGAGCGACAGCGATTTGGATTTACAAGCTTTGATAGAAACCAGCGAGTATAGGCTGGAAATTTATCACCTCTTGTAAATGCGAGCGCTTGTCGCCGATTTATTTTAAAGAAGAAATATGGATAAATTGGAGGGATGAAGATGCTGTTTGATACACATGTACATTTAAATGATTTGGCATTTAATAAAGATATAGAAGAAGTCATTAAGAGAGCAAAGGAAAATGATGTAACAAAAATGGCTGTTGTCGGTTTTGATAAAGCAACGATTGAACGCGCATTAGAATTGGCCCAAATTTACCCATTTATTTACTTGATTGTTGGTTGGCATCCAACTGAAGCCATTCATTTTACAGATGATATTTTAGCGTGGCTACGAGATTTAGCAAAAGATCCGAAAGTTGTCGCGCTTGGTGAGATGGGACTTGACTATCATTGGGATACGTCACCAAAAGAAGTGCAGTTTGAAGTTTTTCGTAAACAAATTCGCTTGGCGCGTGAAGTAAACTTGCCAATAGTCATTCATAATCGGGAAGCAACAGATGACATTGTTCGCATTTTACAAGAAGAACATGCTGAAGAAGTAGGTGGAATCATGCACTGCTTTGGAGAGGCAATCGAAGTGATGCAAAAATGCCTAGATCTAAACTTCTACATTTCTTTTGGCGGCACAGTAACTTTTAAAAATGCGAAGCTACCAAAAATAGCTGCCGAAGCTGTACCTCTTGAAAAGATGCTAATTGAAACAGATGCCCCATATTTAGCACCTCACCCAAAACGAGGAAAAAGAAATGAACCTGCTTATGTCAAACTAGTTGCTGAAAAAATTGCTGAATTGAAAAATATGAAATATGAGGAAATCGCTACTTACACAACGAATAACGCTGAAAAATTATTTCGGATAAAATAAAATTGTAATTTATTTGTAACAAATAGACTTCTCTGTAACTTAATCTTAAGCTAAAGCGATAAGCAAAAATGTGAATTCTTGGAAAAGCTATACCTATCGCCTACGACCAGAGATGTAGTTCTTTGAAATATATTTGTCATATTTTCGTTTGAACAATAAAATGTAAAAAAGATAAATGCCTTTATACCAATAAAAATGCTCTTTATTGTGAAAAAAGAGGCGTATTTTTCCTGCAAAATTGACAGTTCTTTAGCCCCCTGTATATAATCACTAGCGAACAGGAAGGGGAGAAACACATGACCACGGAACAAAGCAGTAACACAAGCCGAATTTCAAAATGGACCATTCCATTTTTGATCATAGGGTTTGTTATTGTCATCGCATTCGTTTTTTATTTCGTTTTTGAAGGAACTAAAAATGATATTACTATCGTGAATGCCGGAGCAAAAATGGAGTCAAGAACACACGCAGCGACAGTTGGTGAAGCGTTAAAAGAATCAGACATTAAAGTGAGAGAACATGACCAAGTATCTCCTGTGAAAAGTACACCTATTAAAGATGGCATGAAAATAAATTACATACCAGCAAATTCTGTGACAATTATGGACACTGGTAAAAAGATGCAAATTTGGAGTACGAAAAAAACAGTTAAAGAAGTACTTAAAGATAAAAATATTAAATTAAGCCCACATGATGTACTAAATGTTGGGCTTAGCGATAAAGTCAAAAATGGGCTACAAATTGATATTACACGTGCCATTCAACTTTCTTTAGAAAATGGCAATAAAAAAGAAAATGTATGGACAACAAAAAAGACGGTAGGCGACTTACTTTCAGAAAAGAAGATTCATTTAACTAAAGATGATCGCATTTCCCCTACTAAAAACGTCAGATTAACAAAAAACATGAACGTTCAAGTAATATACGTTGATAAAAAAACGGAAACTAAAACAGAAACAGTAGCCTTTGACACAATTTACCGAAATGATGCAAATCTTGAAAAAGGTAATGAAAAAGTGATTTCCAAAGGAGAAGCAGGGAAAAGAAAAGTTACTTATGAGAAAGTAATTGAAAATGGAAAGCAAGTAAAAAACAATCGCATCTCAGACGAACTAATGACTAAGCCTAAAAATAAAATCGTTGCTCGCGGAACAAAAACGACTCAAACAAATTATTCAGTGCAACCAGTTTCTTCGGAAGCTAGTGTAAATGGTGAGCGTTCGTTTGTAGTTGAAGCAACTGCTTATTCTGGAGGTGGAATAACAGCAACAGGCATTAACCTAAGTGCTAATCCAGGAGCAAAAGTTATTTCTGTTGATCCTAGAGTCATTCCATTAGGCTCTAGAGTATTTGTTGAAGGCTATGGTGAGGCCATCGCTGGAGATACAGGTGGCGCGATTAAAGGAAATATTATCGATGTTTACTTCCCAAATGAATCAAGTTGCTATTCATGGGGGCGACGTTCGGTAAAGATCACGATTTTATAAATAAATCCTATCAAAAAGAGTCTTTTACATCATGCAATGCAGCTATATTTTTTAAGAAGCTTGCCAGAATTCGGAAGTGGAGCGTACGATTGTATGTGAGAACCGGAAGTCTGGCAAGCTTCTTAAGTGTGAATGCTTGTCATCGATTTATTTTGTTTATGTTCCAGACTTTTTTCGATGATGGTTAAATTAGCTGTCGTGTGTTATGATAATAATACTTATTTTGTAAAGGACGAAACAGATGGAAAAACCAGTAATTGAACAAATCATCGTCGTTGAAGGGCGCGATGATACAACCGCAATCCGGCGTGCAGTCATTGCTGATACGATTGAGACAAATGGTTCTGCAGTAAATAAAGAAACCATCGAAAAAGTACGGTTAGCCGTCCAAAAGCGCGGTGTTATTATTTTAACTGATCCTGATTTTCCAGGAGAAAAAATCCGCAAAACGGTTGACCAAGCTGTTCCTTTCTGTAGCCATGCTTTTATTAGTAAAAAAGACGCTTTGCCTGAGCGAGGAAAAGGACTTGGTGTTGAACATGCTTCAGTCGAAGTAATTCGCGAAGCTTTACGTAATTTCCATAGTACAAAACGAACTGAAACCACGCAAAGCATCCCACAACGAGCTTTAATTGAATATGGCTTACTTGGTGGTACCCATGCAAAAACTCGCCGTATGAAGCTTGGAGAGTTGCTTAAAATCGGTTATGCAAACGGCAAACAACTATCTGCCCGTTTAAAAGCATTCCAGATTTCTGATTCCGCTTTTAAAGAAGCCATTGAAAAAGTGATTCAGGAGGAAAAACATGACTAAAGATATTGCAACACCTATTCGCACAACTGAAATTTTAAAAAAATATAATTTTCTCTTCAAAAAAAGCTTAGGCCAAAATTTCTTAATTGATCGCAATATTTTAAGAAGAATCACTGAAACAGCAGGGTTAACCAAAGAAATGAATGTTATTGAAATTGGCCCGGGCATTGGTGCACTAACGGAACAACTGGCTAAAGTATCCAAACAAGTTATCGCGTTTGAAATTGATCAACGCTTGCTTCCGATTCTTTCGGATACATTGTATGATTACGACAATGTAGCTATTGTGCATGCTGATATTTTAAAAACAGATATCATGCAAGTAATGGCTGAGCACTTTGAAGATACAACAGCACCGCTTAAAGTCGTTGCCAATTTACCTTATTATGTCACAACACCTATTATTTTACAGCTTTTGCATGCTCATTTGCCAATAGATACCATGACATTCATGCTGCAAAAAGAAGTGGCTGATCGAATAAGTGCAATACCAGGAACAAAAAGCTACGGCAGCTTATCGATTGCTATCCAATTTTACATGAAAGCAGAGTTGGCCTTTATTGTACCGAAAACAGTATTTATGCCCCAACCAAATGTCGATTCTGCGGTTATTCATTTGACGAAAAGAAAAACCCCTGCAGCAGAGGTGAACAGTGAATCGTTTTTCTTTGAAGTCACACGCTCAGCTTTTGCACAACGTCGTAAAACATTATGGAACAATTTAGCAGTAAGATTTCCTGAAATAAAAAAACAAAAAGATAAAATAACGTCAGAACTTGCTGCTATTGGGATTGATCTTACAAGGCGTGGAGAGACATTATCCATCCAAGAATTTGCTTTATTAAGTAACTTTTTAGGTAAATTTTGTGAACAAATTTAAAAAGATTAAAAAAAGAAGCACTTAGTTATTGACATTTGGTTACTATTCTTGTTAAAATATTGCTTTTCTTGATTTTTTCAAAAATTTATGCTATACTTATGCAATAGTGAGGTGGAATTAAATGCCAAAAACCATTGCAAGCATTAAACAAAGCTTAGATTCTAGGCTAGGAAAAGAGTTAACGTTAAAAGCAAACGGTGGCCGCAAGAAAACAATTGAACGTTGCGGTGTATTAGCAGAAACATATCCATCCGTTTTCATTGTTGAGCTAAATCAGGATGAAAACAGCTTTGAGAGAGTATCATATAGTTATATCGATATTTTAACAGATGTTGTAAAGCTTGAATTTGTTGATGATAAGAAAGAATTAGCTTTATAAGCATTTGAATTAGCCGGATCTCTTTTGGGATCCGGTTTTTACTTTTTTTAGTCGAATTATGAACATAGTATATGATAAAATAAACAAAAAGATTTTGAATAGGATGCACGGAGGCAAAAATAATGAAAATGAATATAAAAGCTCCTGCTAAGATCAATTTATCGCTTGATGTGTTACATAAACGCGATGATGGCTATCACGAAGTTGAAATGGTGATGACCACAATTGATCTTTCTGATAGGTTACAATTAGAATTATTACCAACTAACGAAATTATTTTAGATGTGAAGGCGCATTTTATTCCTGATGATCGGCGAAATCTAATGTATCAAGCTGCTTTATTATTAAAGGAGAAGTTCCAGATAAATGAAGGCGTCCGAATTAGCATTGATAAACATATTCCCGTTTCCGCAGGCCTTGCTGGAGGGAGCAGTGATGCCGCAGCTACTTTGAAAGGGTTAAATCAATTATGGCGGTTAAATTTATCACTTGCAGAACTTGCAGAACTTAGCGCTGCTATCGGTTCTGATATTGCTTTTTGTCTATACGGTGGAACAGCACTTGCGACAGGTCGGGGTGAAATTATCCATCCACTAAAAAAAATGCCAAGTTGTTGGATTGTTTTGGCCAAACCTACAATCAGTGTATCAACACAATCGGTTTATAAAGAACTGCGCTTAAATCAAATGAAGCACCCCGATACACAGCGAATGCTTGCCGCGATTGAAACCAGTGACTTGCAAGGGATTTGCCAAGCCACCGGGAACGTTTTAGAAACGGTAACGCTTGAAAAAAATGCTCAAGTAAAACAACTGAAGGAAAAAATGCTCGAATTTGGTGCAGATACAGCAATGATGAGCGGAAGCGGCCCAACTGTGTTTGCGATCATTAAGCAATATTCACGGGCTAAGCGCGTGTATAACGGATTAAAAGGTTTTTGTGAAGAGGTTTATATGGTGCGACCGTGGAGCGAAGAATAGATAGAGAAGGCGAGTCAGGGATAGATTTAAAAAGTAGAGCATGCCGAACACGACAAATCGACCGTTTGCCGCCAATTTATTTGGTTCACGTCCCAGCCTCTTTAATATCAGAAAGTAATGGTCTCTTTACACACATTGAGTTTCTAACGAAGCCTGAAATAAAACATGAAAAAGTTGTATCTTCCTATAAAACGTTCTATAATAAAGAAAATGCGTACAAAATGAACTTTTTTCATTTGAATATACGGAAAAAGTCGAGGGAGAGAGATTATGAAAATTCGTCGCAGTGAGCGTTTAATTGATATGACGCGTTTTTTATTATCACATCCACGTAAGCTAGTGCCGCTTACGATGTTTGCTGAGCGCTATAGTTCTGCTAAATCTTCTATTAGCGAGGATTTAGTTATCATCAAAAAGACATTTGAAGATCGTGGTGTAGGAACCCTTGAGACAATTCCTGGCGCAGCTGGTGGTGTACGATATATTTCAAAAGCAGACCATGCGGATGCACTGGATTTTATTCATACACTTTGTAACAGGATTGCAGAACCAGAACGGCTTTTACCAGGGGGCTATTTATATCTTTCGGATTTGCTTGGGGAACCAGCAACACTAAAATTAATTGGAAAAGTTTTAGCGACGCAATTTAATGATAAGCCAATTGATGCGATCATGACTGTTGCGACAAAAGGGATCCCAATTGCTCAGGCTGTAGCAGAATATTTAAGTGTTCCTTTTGTCATTGTAAGACGCGATAGCAAAGTTACAGAAGGCTCAACTGTAAGCATCAATTATGTATCAGGTTCAACTAAACGAATCGAAAAAATGGAGTTATCTAAGCGCAGTTTAGCAGAAGGATCAAATGTTGTGATTGTGGATGACTTTATGAAAGCTGGCGGCACAATTAATGGCATGAAAAACTTACTTGAAGAATTTAATGCAAACTTGGTGGGCATTGGCGTTTTAGTCGAGTCGGAAAATGCAGAAGAAAAACTTGTGGACGATTATGTTTCCCTTGTAAAAATAAAAAATGTCAATGTAAAAGAAAGACGCATCGAAGTTGTAGAAGGGAATTACTTTTCCTCCATTTAAAAAAATAGCTTGAAGTTTCCTAATGTGCGCAGAAACTTTGAGCTTTTTTAAGAAACCCCTGCAATTTTACAAATTGTCAAATCAGTAAAATCTTTTGAAGGGCGATCTTCAATAAGAATAAACAGAAATTTCTTTCAATTATACGAATATTTCAGAAAAAAAGTAACTTTTTAGCCCGGAAAAGATAACAATCAGTCTCAAGGGGTAGGTAAAATAACTCGTTGTGTGTTAAAATAAATTGTGCTATAAAAAAGTTAGGGTTTTTATTACAGAGGAGGAAAGTCATGAAGAAGTGGTTAAAATGGTTGATAGGAATTGTTATTGTTGTGGTGATCGTAGGAGTAGTCATCGCATTTCTATCAAAAGGTAGCGAAGGAAATACAGCTGGTCAAAATAAAAATATTACAGCAAAAGTAAAACAAGGTGAAATGAAAATTAACGCAACAGGAACAGGAGCTATTGGCCCTAAAAATACACAAGTTCCAAATTATGATAGACTAGAACTTAAAGTTCAAATGGATGAGCTAGATATTCCTAATATTAAAGTAGATCAAGAAGTTAATATTTCTGTCACAGCACTTCCAGATAGAACATATAAAGGAAAAGTAAAAGAAATTGCTGATCAAGGACAAGTACAAAATGGTGTAGCAACATTCTCAGTAACCATTAGTTTGGATAAAACAGATAAACTTAAAGCTGGAATGACAGCTGATGCTTCTATTCTAGTCAATAAAAAGGCAAACGCACTATATGTTCCAATTGAAGCTGTACAAAAAGATAATGATAAATATTATGTCATGGTACCAGAAGTAAAAGACGGTAAAGAAACGAAAAAGAAAATTTTTGTCGAAACAGGTTTGCATAACGAAGACAATATCGAAATTACAAAAGGCTTGAAAAAAGGAGATACAGTCATCCTCCCTTCTAAAAAGACAAACACAGCTACGGCAGGATTTTAAGACATGAGGGTTAGAAGGAGGGATTATAAGTATGGCAAAACCGTTAATTGACATGAAAAATATTACAAAGAGTTACACTCTTGGGGGAGAAACATTTAAAGCGCTAGATGATGTTTCGCTTTCTGTAAAGCAAGGCGAGTTTCTTTCGATTGTCGGCCCAAGTGGCTCGGGGAAATCAACATTGATGAATATGATCGGGTGCCTAGATGTACCGGATTCAGGCAGCTATGAATTAGATGGCGTTAATGTTTTTAAACTGAATGATGATCGTTTATCTGAAATTCGCAATAAAAAAATCGGTTTTATTTTTCAACAATTTAATTTACTAGCAAAGTTATCCGCACTAGAAAATGTTGAATTACCTTTGATTTATGCAGGTATGGGTGCTACAAAACGTGAGGAAGTTGCACTGCAAAGCTTAGACATGGTAGGTCTTGCCAGTAAAAAGAAAAATCTACCAACACAACTATCTGGTGGACAACAGCAGCGTGTGGCTATTGCTAGAGCACTTTCAGCAAGCCCTTCTATTTTGCTTGCTGATGAACCAACAGGAGCCTTAGATTCTAAAACAGGGCAAGAAGTAATGGGGATTTTAAAAAGGCTTAATGCTGCTGGAAATACGATTGTCATGATCACGCATGATCTTGATATTGCCGCTTATGGCACAAGAAGTATCCGCATCCAAGATGGCAAACTTTATCAAGAGGGGGGCCGCAAATGAGTGTTCTTCAAAGTATGAAAATGGCATTCAAACAGTTACGTGCAAGTAAGTTACGTTCCTTTTTGACAATGCTTGGAATTATCATTGGTGTTGCATCAGTTATTTTGCTTGTATCACTTGGAAACGGCCTTTCTGCAAAAGTTAATGGACAGATGGGAGATTTAGGCTCCAATTTAGTAACTGTAGTGAATAGCTCCACCAATCCAAACGATAAATTCACTTATGATGAGGTTATGAAATATCGTAATATAGATGGCGTTAAAAGCGTTTCACCAGAGCTTTCTGGACAAGCTAACGCTGCTTATGGCTATAAATCACTTTCCAAAAAAATCGTTGGGACAAATGAAGAGTACCAGGCAGCTCGTAAACTTGATCTTAATAAAGGACGTTTCTTGTTACCAGTTGATGTAGAATACGGACAAAAGGTAGCAGTCATCGGTTCTACGGTAGCTAAAGATTTATTTGGTTTTTCAAATCCAATTGGTGAAACAGTCCGCTTAAATGGTTTACCATATAAAGTTGTTGGCGTTCTAAAGGAAAAAGGCGACTCAATGATGGGATCAAGCGATGACGAAATTTTCATCCCAATTATTTCAGCACAGCGGTTGCTAAAAAATACAGGAATCCAAAGTATTTATATTGAAACTAAAACAGCTGATGAAGTGGATTTTGTTGTTAATACTTTAGAATCGCGTCTTGCTATTAAATTTGATGATGGTAAGAAAACGACAGATTCAAAAGATGATCCAACAACTCCTAAGTATCGAGTGATTAATCAGCAAGAGCTTCTAACCGCCTTTAATACCATTAGTGCAACGCTTACCTCAGCACTTGGAGCTATTGCAGCGATTTCCCTTATTGTAGGTGGAATTGGTATTATGAATATTATGCTTGTATCGGTAAGTGAACGAACACGCGAAATTGGTATTCGAAAAGCACTCGGAGCCAAAAAACGAGCCATTTTAATGCAGTTTCTAATCGAGTCGGTTGTGATTAGTGTTGTTGGCGGAATCATTGGTATTCTTATAGGTGCCGGTGGAGCAAGCTTAGTGAGTAACTTAGCTGATATGCCTTCTGGTATAAATGTGGGAATTGTCATCTTTTCTTTCGTTTTCTCACTTTGTATTGGAGTCATCTTCGGTATTGCACCAGCTAACAAAGCTTCTAAATTACGTCCAATTGATGCTTTACGCTCGGAATAAAAACAAAAAAACTGTAAACAAAATATATTTGTTTACAGTTTTTTTAATTGCATAAAAAGATAAAACGAGCGATTAGTAAGCAAGAAAAACGCTTATCAATCGCTCGTTTATTAGTTTAAAATCCTGCTGAAATTGAGTTTACTACGGTAACAGCCTTACCTTTTTTTACATCAATCTTTGCTGTGCGAGATTCGTTACCTGCTTTGTCAGTAGCAGTTACTAAAAGCTGGGTTTTTAATTCTTGGTTTCCAATAGCGATGCTGAAATTCCCATTATCATCTGCATAGCTAGTTGCAAGGGTTTGACCATTTTTTGTCTTAATTGTTATTTTTGCATTTTTTTCAGCTTTACCAGTAAGGTTAGTATCTATTGTTGTGAACTTGTTTAATTTAGGTGCCGGTGGAGCAATAGAATCTTTTACCGTCACCGTTACTGGTTCAGTTTTGTAAATCCCTTTTTGAATTGTAACACTTACTTTAGAATCAGCTGCAATTGAAAGCGTTGGAATAAAAACGGCATTTATAACGGGTACAGTACCTTTATATTCTTTAACCAGTTTCCCTGCAGGGTTTGTAACTGAGACATGGTAAGTTGTATTTTTTTCTGCACCAAATGTGATAAGGTGAGAGCGATTGCTGATGTCAGCAACTTTTGGTAAAGCTGGTTCTGGATGTTCAACATTGTATAAAAATGATGTTACTTTATCTTCGTAACGCTGTGGTGCAGATCGGAATGATTTTGCATGTGCAGCAGTTCGAACAAGTAATTTTTCCGTATAACCTGGTGATGCCTTGTATAGTTTGTCCATAGAACGAGGGGAAATAAACCAGTCAACGCCTCCATGAACGAAAAGTTTAGGAACAGTCGATGCTTTTACACTTTCTAGCGGTGTTACTTCGTATAAATCAAAACCGAGTATAGGTTTGATTTTAAGTTCATTTAAAAGATTAATCAGTTTGTCTTCTTCATCATTCCAATTAAATTGGTTAAGATAAGGAATGTATTTGAAAAATCTTGTTAATAAATGGAGTGTGTCTTTTAATTGTTCAGATAAAGAAGCATAACCACAATCTGCAATATACGCTGTTACATTTTCATGAGGGGTCTGTTGGGAAAGCATTGTTGCAGCTGCTCCCATTGAAACGCCGTATAGCAGGATTTCTTGATCAGGTTTTAAAGCTGTTTCTTGATCAATCCATTTGTTTAAATCGTCTTTTTCATAATAACCAAAAGTAATATACTCTCCTCCACTTCGGTTATGCGATCTTGTGTCAGGAAGAAGGACGTTGTAGCCTAATTTGGAAAACATTTCAGCCTCTCCCAAAAGAGCAGTTGCAGCTGCACGATAACCACTGTGAAGGATGACAGTCTTAGAAGATTGGTTATCAATGTAGGTTGCGATTAGCTTAATATCTTTTTTTGTTGGTATGTCATATACGGTTAATTCCCTTTGTGACTTATTCTTTAAATTATCATACCATTCTTTATTTTGCGCATCTTTTTTTGCTGGTTGTTCTGAATCGTCCACGTCTTTAAATAAAGAATTGTTTCTTGCAAAGCCGAAATCAAAAGCTACATTTACAATCGCTTTTTCCCAGTCTTTTGCTGTTAATGTCCCTCTTGTTTTAGGTAATTGCTTGTTGAGTTCGGATTGAATTTCCGTAACAATTTTTTGATCTTGAGCTGACAACTTGGGTGTGTTGTTTTCTTGAGCTGAAACTACAGGTGCAAATGAAGCTAGCATTAAATTGAAAAACATGACACAGATAAATATTTTTTTCATATGAAACTCCCTTTTTTAATTTTTTTTAACCCCCCATTAAATCTTACTATATTCAGCCACTTATTTTTGTGACAATATAGAGAATTTTTTCATATATTTTTGGAAAAAATGTACGAATTTTATGTATTGACAATTCGATTTGACTCTATAAAAAAATTTATCACACTAAATGTGTGATAATGACATTTGTAATAATTTAGACGATAAATGTTAGATCATACATATAAGCATGATTTTTCGCTACTTTGACGTGTTATTCGGTGTAAGATCTGTGAGAGAAGCAATCAATTTAATGATAAATGAAAATAAAATATGACCAGACGTTTTATTCCAAGTGAAATAGGGAAAATAAAATTAGACAATGTCCATGTTTAAAGGCGCTTGAGCCGTTTTATTAAGAATACGAGCAAAATCCTTGTATACGAGTAAATAGACAAAGTGCTTCGTTAATAATGTTCAATCTATAAAAAATTGGATAAATTGAGTTCACAAAGTTGTCAAATTTATTTTTTTTTATTATGATGGAACTAAGGAAAAAATAATGGCTCTAAAATGGAGGTCCTTTTAATTTTCTGATCATGGATAATGTTGCATGTCTTCTGAGTGAATAAAAGCAGCGCAACTAGAATAAGGTGGTGAAGGAAATGGAAATTACAGATGTGAGATTACGACGTGTTGAGACAGATGGAAGAATGAAAGCAATTTCTTCGATCACGATTTGTGGAGGGTTTGTTGTCCATGATGTTCGTGTTATCGCCGGCGATAATGGCTTTTTTATAGCAATGCCAAGTAAACGTACACCAGATGGTGAGTTTCGTGATATTGCACACCCAATTGATTCGGAAACACGTGCGAAAATCCAAAAAGCTGTCCTAGATGCTTATGAAGCAGCTGAGCAGGAAGCTAAAGAAGAAGGATCTTCTACAAGTGAAGATGATGTAGAAGAATAAAAATTAAGGCCCCTTTAATTTGAGAAGCAGCTATGAGGCAACAAAATAGAGAGGTTACTTAAAACCGTTGCGGATATTAGAGCTATTCTTTTTGGAAAAGGGTAAATGGGATAAGGAGTGACAAAAATGGAAATAGAAGTAACTGATGTAAGATTACGTAGAGTAGAAACTGATGGCAGAATGAGAGCAATTGCTTCCATTACATTGTGGGGGGTATTTGTAATACATGATATTCGTGTTATTGATGGGAACAATGGTTTGTTCGTAGCAATGCCTTCAAAACGTGGTGTTGATGGCGAATTTCGTGATATAGCTCACCCAATTAATTCTGAAACACGCGCGAAAATTCAAGAAGCTGTTCTTGCTGAGTACGAACGTGTTGGCGAAGAAGAAGCAAACGAAGAAACTAAAGTGGAATCAGAAGCTATTTCTGCTGATTAATATAGAAGTTGTCTTTGGTAACTTGAAATA
Source organism: Listeria sp. PSOL-1 (assembly GCF_902806445.1). Classification (NCBI taxonomy): domain Bacteria; kingdom Bacillati; phylum Bacillota; class Bacilli; order Caryophanales; family Listeriaceae; genus Listeria; species Listeria sp. PSOL-1. The sequence continues at coordinate 2,067,785 of NZ_LR760298.1, forward strand.
AGGATGTGCTGAATAAGAAAGATCTATTCAGCACATTTTTTGTTTTTTCAACTATTGTTTTTCTTTTTGAGAATATGCTATAATTTAAAAATAGGATATTATATGTGGGGGAGCGTAAAAATGGTTGCCATTGAGGATGTCTATACCGAAAAATCCAATAACGGACAAGGTGCATCCTTTTTTTCAAAGAGCACTGTTTTTAGTGTTCTTATTCCTGCTATTACGCTCTTTATCTAACTATTTAGGTAAAGTTTTTTTATGTAAATAAATCGATGAAAAAGCCACTTACAGTGAATTTATTACAAATAGGAGGGTTACCATACCATGACAAATCAATATGCTGTTGTTCTTGCAGCTGGCCAAGGTACTCGCATGAAATCAAAATTATATAAGGTGTTACATCCTGTTTGTGGAAAGCCAATGGTTGAACATGTGGTTGAGCAAATTGAATCACTAAATATGAATGAAATTATTACAATTGTGGGCCACGGTGCTGAAAAAGTAAAGGAGCGCTTGGTAGATCGCAGTAAGTTTGTTATGCAAGAAGAACAGCTTGGAACTGCGCATGCTGTTCTTCAAGCGAAATCACTTCTTGAAAATAAAGAAGGAGTGACGCTTGTTATTTGTGGAGATACACCGCTTATTCAAGATACTACAATAGAAGCCCTAATGAAATATCACCATGAAAAGCGTGCGAAAGCAACTATTCTAACAACAACAATAGAAGACCCTACTGGTTATGGCCGTATCATTCGCGATGACCTTGGCATTGTTGGGAAAATTGTCGAGGAAAAAGATGCAAGCGAACAAGAGAAGCGGGTAACAGAAATTAATACAGGCACGTACTGTTTTGATAATCAGGTATTGTTTGACGCCCTTTCAAAAGTTTCAAATGATAATGCGCAAGGTGAATATTATTTGCCGGATGTTATCAAAATTTTAAAAGACGCAGATGAAGTGGTGGCTGCTTATCGGATTGACGATTTTGAAGAATCATTGGGTGTTAATGATCGCATAGCTCTTGCAGAAGCTGGAAAAATTATGCGCAAGCGAATTAATGAAAAACACATGCGTGCGGGTGTTACCTTAGCTAACCCTGAAAGCATATATATTGATGCTGGCGTAGTGATTGGTCAAGATACTGTTATTGAATCAAATGTTACATTACGTGGTAAAACAACGATTGGTGAAGATTGCATCATCACAAGCGGAACAGATTGTACAAATGCTGAGATTGGTGATCGTGTGTGGATACGTACTTCTGAAATTGAAGATAGCAAAGTAGGAAATGACGTGCAAATTGGTCCTTATGCTCATCTGCGTCCCGAATCAGATATTCATGATCACGTTAAAATTGGCAATTATGTAGAAACGAAAAAAGCAGTTGTTGGTGAAGGAACTAAATTACCGCATTTTATCTATATGGGCGATGCTGAGATTGGGAAAAATGTTAATGTTGGTTGTGGCTCCATTTCTGTAAATTATGATGGCAAAAATAAACATAAAACCATTATCGGGGACAATGTATTTATTGGTTGCAATTCTAACTTGATTGCTCCGGTAACGATCCATAGCAATACATACGTTGCTGCCGGTTCAACAATAACAGAAGATGTACCGGAAGAAGCACTTGCTATTGCACGTACTCGTCAGACGAACAAAGAAGGTTATATGTCTAAGATGAATTTTGTTAAGTAATATATAGGGTATCTAATTTATATAAAAAAATGTGGAGGCTGATTATGTCAAACGATTATTTTGATCCAAAGTTGAAAATTTTTTCACTTAATTCGAATCGAGCGCTCGCCGAAGAGATTGCTAAAGAAGTAGGAATTGAATTAGGAAGATCTAGTGTTACTCATTTTAGTGATGGTGAAATCCAAATTAACATTGAAGAGAGTATTCGTGGCTGTCATGTCTACGTTATTCAATCAACTAGCTATCCAGTGAACCAAAATATGATGGAACTTTTGATCATGATAGATGCGTTAAAACGAGCTTCTGCTGCAACCATTAATATTGTTATGCCATATTATGGTTATGCTCGGCAAGATCGGAAAGCGAGAAGCCGTGAACCGATCACAGCAAAACTAGTGGCAAATCTAATCGAGACTGCTGGAGCAACGCGTATGATTACGCTTGATATGCATGCCCCACAAATTCAAGGTTTTTTTGACATTCCAATCGATCATTTAAATGCGGTACGCTTATTAAGTAATTATTTTGGAGAACGCCATTTAGATGGAGATTTAGTCGTTGTTTCTCCTGATCACGGGGGTGTAACACGTGCCCGCAAGATGGCTGATCGCTTAAAAGCTCCTATCGCAATCATTGATAAGCGTCGCCCGCGCCCTAATGTGGCTGAAGTAATGAATATCGTTGGTAATGTTGAAGGAAAAGTCTGTATCTTGATTGATGATATTATTGATACTGCTGGTACAATTACGCTTGCTGCGAATGCTTTAATGGAAAATGGCGCAACAAAAGTTTATGCTTGTTGTACACACCCAGTTCTTTCAGGACCAGCAATGGAACGTATCAACGAGTCTCCTATTGAAAAGCTTGTTGTAACGAATTCAATCTCACTGCCAAAGGATAAATGGATTGATAAAATGGAACAGCTTTCTGTGGCGTCACTTCTTGGTGAAGCTATTGTCCGTGTGCATGAAAATGCCTCAGTTAGTTCGCTTTTTGAATAAAAAATGGAGCAGCGTATATTCGCTGCTCCATTTTTTTATTTAATAATCAAGAACTTCAATAATTACAGCTGTTCCTGATGCAGTAACCATAAGCATGCCGTTATCAGCACCAAGCACTTCATAATCTATATCCACGCCAATAATTGCATTTGCACCAAGTTTTTTAGCGCGCTCTTCCATTTCAAAAATAGCGTCTTCCCGAGCTTTTATTAGCTCATTCTCATAACCGCCAGAGCGTCCGCCGAAGAAATTCCGCAAACCAGCTCCGATGTCTTTCATGAAGTTAACACCTGTAATTACTTCTCCAAAAACGATTTGTTTATACTCGATGATTTGTTTTCCTTCAATATTTGGTGATGTTGTTGTAATCATTAGTATTCCTCCTCACAATTCCATTTTACTGTGATTTTTAAATCGTGGCAACTTATTTTTCATTTTGTAATACTGAATGGCGTCTACCATACAATAGATAAATAATGATTCCAATAACAAACCAAATGATGAACGATAGCCATGTTAGTCCAGGTAAATTAATCATTAAATAAACACATAAGATAAATGAAATCGCAGGTATAACAGGGTAGAATGGTGTTTTAAATCCAGCTGTAGGCAATTCTTTGTTGTTTCGTAAAAAGAAAATACCAAGTGATACCATTGCAAATGCGAAAAGTGTTCCAATATTGATTAATGCCGCCAGATCATTTAGAGGAATAAGTCCTGCAATGATCCCCATAATAAACGCAAAAATAAGCGTATTTTTAACAGGTGTATTTTTTTCATTTACTTTAGCGAATGTTTTAGGAAGTAGTCCATCGCGACCCATTGCAAAGATTAAACGAGTCCCCCCATAAGACATAACCAATATAACAGTCGTCATCCCAACAATAGCACCAAGCGAAAGGAAACCTGCTACCCAGTTTAAATTAACATATTGAAGAGCAAACGCAACAGGTGCACTAATTCCTACAAGCTGTTTGTAAGAAACCATTCCTGTTAATACTGCGGATAACAAAATGTACAGGAAAGTACAAATCGCAAGGGATGAAATGATTCCAATAGGCATATTTTTTTGCGGATTAATCACCTCTTCAGAAGCCGTAGAAACTGCGTCAAAACCAATATAAGCAAAGAAAACTAATGATGCGCCTGTAATGACACCGTTAAAACCAAATGGTAAAAATGGTGTCCAATTATCCGGTTTGACATAAAAAACACCTACAACGATAAATAAGATCACGACGGCCATTTTAATTAGCACCATAATATTATTTATCCGAGTTGATTCACGAATACCAATGCTTAAGAGTATTCCGATAATTATAACGATTAAGAAAGCTAATAAATCAAAATAAGTTCCATTACTCGGATTAAATGAACTGGAGATTACTTTTGGAAATTCAATATGAAAGCCAGTTAATAAACTTTTGACATATGATGACCAACCACTAGCAATAGCAGCAACAGCAAGGCCATATTCAAGTAAAAGGGACCAGCCTAAAATCCAGGCAATACCTTCGCCGAATACATGATAGCTATATGTATATGCGCTACCAGCAACAGGTAATTTAGAGGCGAACTCTGAGTAACACAAGGCTGCCAAACAACATGCCAGTCCTGCAATAATAAACGAAATCATAATACCGGGGCCAGCTGTTTTTGATGCGACTTCTCCTGGGAGAATGAAAATCCCGCCGCCAACTACTGCTCCAACTCCTAACATTGTTAAATCAAAAGCTTTAAGCGATTTATTAAGATGTACTTGATGATTGCTTTGTTGCACAAATATTTTACGCTTAAAAAAAGATCTTTGACGCACATATATCCCTCTTTCCTATTTAAGAATTCATCTTATAATAACACATGCATATGTATGTGTTTAAGATTATTTAAGTATAGCATATTTCCAACAAAAAAATGTGACAATACAACGAATTATTTAATTTATAAACAAAAAAATAAGCGTTTAAAACAAGAAAATGTCTTAAACGCTTAAATCTAAATTATTCTACTTCTTTCATTGCATCATTTAAAACTTTTTGTAATGTTTCAGCGGACATTTTCATTTGTTCTTGTTCTTTTTCACTAAGTTTCATTTCAATAATCTGGCGAATTCCTTTGCGGTTAACAACGGCGGGGGCACCGATATAAATCCCGTTTAAACCATAATGGCCCTCTAAATAAACAGAAAGTGGCAGGATTGCATTTTCGTTATCTAAAATAGCTTTCGTAATCCGAGCAAGAGCAGCAGCGATTCCATAATAGGTTGCGCCTTTTTTATCGATGATTTCGTAAGCGGCATCACGCACGCTAATAAAGATCGTCTCCATTGCGCCTTTTTCTTCTTCATTAATCCAGTCTGTAATTGGCAAACCACCAACTCTTGTATGACTCCAAGTTGGAAATTCTGTGTCTCCGTGTTCACCTAAAATATAGCCATGAACGTTACGAGCATCTACTTTCAAATAGTCGGCAATGGACATACGGAAGCGTGCTGTGTCAAGACTTGTTCCAGAACCGATAACTCTTTCTTTAGGAAGGCCAGAAAATTTATAGGCAGCATAAGTCATGAGATCAACTGGATTAGAAGCGATTAGGAAAATACCATCGAAACCGCTAGCCATCACGTCAGTCACGATTCCTTTCATAATTCTGATATTACGGCTTACTAAATCTAATCGAGTTTCACCAGGCTTTTGAGCGCTACCAGCTGTGATCACGATAAGATCAGCGTCGTGACAGTCGCTATAGTTGGCAGAATAAATTTTCTTAGGTGAAGAAAAAGGGACAGCATGGCTTAAATCGATGGCGTCTCCAATCGTCCTATCTTTATCAATATCAATAATGCCAAGCTCTTGGCCAATATTTAAATTTACACAAGCAAAGGCGTAGCTGGAACCGACTGCGCCATCACCAACTAAAATAATTTTTTGATGCTCTTTCATAACTACAATTCCTCCTTCTTAAAACTAATACTATTACAGTATAACATGTTATTCTAATTTGTGAAGCATTGAGCTTCTTTATTTTTTAATTTTGTTATACTTTATAATGAAAGCGCTATAATACAGTTAACTCGTTATTTAAGCAAAGATAATCTTTCATTTTATTTACCTTTAATTTGAGTAAATAAACATCCCTTGTTTTGAAATTTTGGAGGAGGGTAAAATTAAATGATCTAGAAAAATAAAAATTAATGAGTGGAGTGATTGTTTATGGCAACAGCATTAGAAGTTCAAAAAAGAGATACAGAAAAACATTCTTATACGTCGAAAATTCGCGAGGAAGGACGTATACCGGCAATTGTTTATGGCTATAAGGCGAGTAATATTCCTGTTTCCATTGATGCACTGGAACTTATTAAAGCTGTGAGAGACCATGGTCGGAATGAAGTATTTACAATTAACGTTGATGGCTCTAAATTGAATGTGCTATTACACGAATATCAAATAGATCCACTAAAAGATGAGTTAATTCACGTCGATCTTTTAGCAGTAAATATGACTGAAGAAGTTGAAGCTGAAGTACCTGTTACACTTACAGGGGAATCTAAAGGAGTGAAAGAAGGCGGAGTACTGCAACAAGTGCTTTATGAGTTAACTGTTTCAGCAACGCCAAATAAGCTTCCAGAAACCATTGAAGTGGATATTACAGAAATAGGCGTTGGAGATTCTCTTGCGGTGAAAGATATTTCGGCTGTTAATAATTATAAAGTAGTGACAGAAGGAGAATCTATTGTTGCTACGGTATCTGCACCTCGTTCGGCAGAAGAAACAGTCGTTGATACGGAAGCTAAAGAGCCTGTTGCTGATCACGGGACAGCTGAAGAGCCAGTAGAGTAGATATTTTTAGATAAACAAATTAGCGATAAACGCTCGTGTTCAAAGCTTTTACTGCCGCGAATCGAGCCGTTTTCGCTTAATTTGGCTTGTCTTATTTTTTAGCGGCTTTTTTACGTGCTTAATCTTTTCTAACGAATAAAAACATGTTATAATCGTAAAACATACTTCATTAAAGATTTGTTGAAGGGAATATATCATGAAAATAATCGTTGGGCTTGGTAACCCAGGTAAAAAATATGAACGAACAAGGCACAATGTTGGTTTTATGGTAGTAGATGAATTAAGTTATTTACATCAAACACCGTGGAAAAAATCAAAGCTAGGTGGCATGATTAGCGAAGTCAACTTAAACGGTGAAAAGTTGCTACTTATTAAGCCCCTTACCTTTATGAACGCATCAGGTGAATGTGTCAGGGCGGTAATGGACTATTATCAGGCTGACATTCAAGATTTAGTGATTATTTATGATGATCTAGATATTTCGGTCGGTAAGATTCGTTTGAGGCAAAAAGGCAGTGCAGGCGGGCATAATGGCATAAAGTCTATTATCCATCATTTGAAGACACAGGATTTTAATCGCATTCGTGTTGGAATTGATCGACCTGAACATGGTGATATCATCAACTATGTCCTTGGTGATTTCAAAAAAGCGGAACAATCTCTTATTATCGAGACGATCAAGCGGAGTGCTAGCGCTATTGAAGATTTTTCTAGCCAACCATTTTTAGAAATTATGAATAAATATAATTAATCATGCTTTAAGAGCGCTGCCAAAAAATGGAGCGCTCTTAAAGCATGTGGCAGTTGTGAAATAGATATGTAAGGAGATGATGAAATTGAAAGGGTTGCAACAATTAATTTATGAACAAAAAGATATTATCGGAATCATCGATGCACTTAAAGGCAAGGGTGAATCACAACTTGTAACTGGATTATCTGGATCTTCCCGAGCGCTTTTTGCAAGCGTTATTCAAGGGGCAACAAACCGACCAGTTATGTTAGTAACGCATAATTTATATCATGCTCAAAAATTGTATGAAGATTTGCTCTCGTTAATGGATGGTGATCGTTTATTTCTTTATCCAGCTGATGAATTAATTTCAGCAGAATTAAGTATTGCTAGCCCTGAGCTTCGTGGGCAACGGGTAGAAGCTTTAGAGTTTTTACTTTCTAAGCAGTCTGGGATTATAGTTGTTCCTATTGCTGGTTTACGTAAAATCTTACCATCTGTTTCGCTGTGGAAAAAGTACAATCTTTCAATTACGCAAGGCGACACGATTGATCCTGAAAAATTAAAAAAAGATTTGCTTACGATGGGTTATACGTTAAGTGATATGGTTAATACACCAGGAGAGTTTAGCGTGCGTGGTGGCATTATTGATATTTATCCGATTACAGAAGAATATCCTATTCGTTTGGATTTATTTGATACAGAGGTTGATTCACTTCGGTATTTTGACGTCGAAACGCAGCGTTCAAAAGTGAAAATTGAGGAATTCCAAGTCTTGCCAGCAACTGAGGTTTTGCTTGAAGAGGCTTATTACCCTGGGATTGTTAAAAAATTTGAAAAAAAACTTGCTGAAACATTGAACCATATGAAAGGTGAAACTGAAAAGCAGACACTTGTCGATAATTTAGAAGTCGATTTAGAGAAGTTGCGTTCAAATATAAAGCCAGATATGTTCTTCAAATATATTGGTTTCGCTTATCCTGATCCAGCTTCATTATTTGATTATTTAGCAAATGATACAGTGATCCTCTTTGATGAGTTTGCTCGTATTCAAGAAGCAGAAGAGCGTCTCGAAAAAGAGGAGGCGGAGTGGCAAACAGAAATGCTAGGGCGTCTTGAAACGGTACGTGATACTGTATTTGGTCATCGCTTTAAAGAGTTGCTTGAAGCAAACAGAGCACCAAAGGTTTATCTTTCCTTATTTCAAAAAGCAATGGGGAGCATGCGCGTAACAAAGACCACAAATTTAGTCTATAAACAAATGCAACAATTTCATGGTCAGATGAATATTTTGAAAACTGAAATGACAAGTTGGCGAAAAAATAATTATGCTGTTGTGATTTTAGCCCCTACGCTTGAACGTGCTGAAAAAATGCAGCAGACGCTTGCTGACTACGATATGGAAAGTGTTATTTTAAAGCATGAGAGTGAAATACCTAAATATGGATCCGTTCAATTTGTTTTAGGGTCATTCCAAAATGGTTTCGAACTCCCGCTTGCTAAAGTAGCCATTATTAGCGAAGTTGAATTATTCAACAAAACAACGAATAAAACAAAGAAACGGCAAAAATTATCAAACGCTGAACGGATTAAAAGCTATTCAGAACTTAAAGTAGGAGATTATGTTGTTCATGTCAATCATGGAATTGCGCGTTATGTTGGCATGGAAACTTTGGAAATAAATGGTGTGCATAAAGATTATTTACTCTTGATTTATCAAGGGGATGACAAGTTATTTATTCCAGTTGAACAGTTAGAACTTGTGCAAAAATATGTTGGGGCAGAGGGAAAAGCACCGAAATTAAATAAACTTGGCGGTACAGAATGGAAACGCGTTAAAACAAAAGTGAAAGCTTCTGTCCAAGATATTGCAGATGATTTGATTAAGCTATATGCTGAGCGGGAAGCTGAGAGAGGCTTTGCTTTTAGCCCTGATGGCGAAATGCAACGTGAATTTGAAGAAGCTTTCCCTTACCAAGAAACAGAAGATCAATTACGTTCCACTTATGAAATTAAAAAAGACATGGAAAACATACGGCCAATGGATCGCCTCCTTGTTGGAGATGTTGGTTATGGGAAAACTGAAGTGGCGCTCCGTGCTGCATTTAAAGCAGTTATGGATGGTAAACAAGTCGCCTTTTTGGTTCCGACGACGATTTTGGCACAACAACATTATGAGACCATGAAAGAAAGATTCCAAGGTTTTCCAATTAATATAGGGCTGCTTAGTCGATTCAGAACTAAAAAACAGCAAAATGAAACAATTAAAGGGCTAAAAGAAGGGACAATAGACATTGTTGTTGGAACACATCGCTTGCTTTCAAAGGATATTGTCTATCAGGATCTAGGATTTTTAATTGTTGATGAAGAACAGCGCTTTGGCGTTACGCATAAAGAAAAAATTAAACAAATTCGTGCGAAAATAGATGTATTAACGTTAACTGCCACACCTATTCCGCGAACGCTTCATATGTCGATGTTAGGAGTACGTGATTTGTCTGTGATTGAAACGCCACCAGCTAATCGTTTCCCTGTTCAAACATACGTTTCTGAGCAAAATAATGTATTAGTTCGTGAAGCGATTGAACGAGAGCTTGTGCGTGGGGGACAAGTATATTACTTATACAACCGTGTAGAATCAATCACGCAAAAAGCAGATGAACTTTTAGCCCTAGTACCTGATGCGCGAGTTGCTGTGGCTCACGGCCGGATGACTGAATCAGAGCTTGAATCGGTTATTTTAAGCTTTTTAGAAGGAGAATTTGATATTTTAGTAACCACAACCATTATTGAAACGGGCGTTGATATTCCAAATGTCAATACATTGTTTGTGCAAAACGCTGATCACATGGGCTTATCACAACTTTATCAATTGCGTGGTCGTGTTGGTCGTTCTAATCGCGTTGCCTATGCTTACTTTTTATATCAAAAAGATAAGATTTTACGTGAAGAAGCTGAGAAGCGCTTGCAAGCCATTAAAGAATTTACTGAACTTGGATCAGGTTTTAAAATTGCAATGCGTGACCTATCTATTCGTGGTGCTGGAAATATTTTAGGAGCACAGCAGCATGGTTTTATTGATTCGGTTGGCTTTGACCTTTACTCGCAATTATTAAAAGAAGCCATTGAAACAAGACGACCAGATAAAGCAGAAGAGCAAGGTGTAGCTGTTGAAATTGATATTCAAGTAGATGCTTATATTCCAGAATATTATATTCCAGATGGTCGTCAAAAAATTGAGATGTATAAACATTTCCGCAACATTATGGAAACTATTGAGCTTGAAGAACTAAAAAGAGATATGATTGACCGTTTCGGGGAGTATCCTGAAGAAGTAGAATATTTGTTTACTGTAACAGAACTTAAAGTAGATGCACTTAAAGTTGGGATCATGCAAATTAAACAAATTCAAAATAAAGTTCATATTTTATTTTCTGAAGAAGGGACAACCAATATTCGTGGAGATGTTGTGATGAAATTAGTCAGTGAACAAGGTAGAAGTGTTGGTGTTGGAATGGAAGGTTCACAGCTAAAATTAACAATAGCTATTCAAAACAAGCCTTTGAAAGAGTGGTTATTTGATCTTTTAACACTAACTGAAAAAATGCAGGGAGCTTTAAAAGAAGTGGAGACAACCAAAAAATAGAAGCGAAGGGGACTTTTTTCTGTTAGCGAAGGAAGGCGGAGAAGTCATGTCAGAACGTTCAATTAAAAACTTAATGAAAGGGGCTATGTGGCTCACAATCGCTTCACTTGTTTCGAAAATCCTTAGTGCTGTTTACCGAGTTCCTTTTCAAAACATGGTAGGAGACGTTGGTTTTTATATTTTTCAACAGGTTTACCCAATTTATGGGATTGCGATGACGCTTGCTCTTGGTGGCTTTCCAGTTGTTATTTCAAAAATGATGGCAGAAGCAGACGGGGATATTAGAAGACAGCAAATTATTCTGCAATCTATTTACCGGGTCTTGAAAGTTATAGCATTTACTACCTTTCTTTGCTTATTTTTAGGAGCAGGAGTAATTGCTAATTTGATGGGGGACCCTCATTTAGCTAGTTTAATTGCTGTTGTTAGTTTTGTGTTCCTGCTGTCGCCTAAGCTTTCTTTCTTCCGTGGGTATTTCCAAGGTCAGGAAATGATGATTCCGACAGCTATTTCGCAAACAATAGAGCAGTTTATCCGGATTGTGATCATTCTTGCAGGTTCAGGATGTGCGCTTATGCTTGGCTTTGATCTATATACGGCAAGCTCTTTTTCCATGAGTGGTGCGCTTTTTGGTGGTTTAATTGCGTACTTTATTTTGAGCTTTTTCTATAAAAGAAATTTGTGTAGTGGGGGCTTTTCCATTTGGGGCGTATTTGCTGCTAAGGAAGAGAAAAAAGGAATTGGACGAGAATTTTTAAAACAAAGCATAGCTGTTTGCCTTGTTAGTGCGATGTTGACTATTTTTCAACTTGTCGATTCATTTCAAGTATACCGCTTGATGACAGAACATGGTGTATCAGAACTGCTTGCGAAATCAATAAAAGGGGTATATGATCGAGGACAGCCGATTTTGCAGTTGGGTCTTGTCATTTCAACGGGACTTTCCCTTGCTCTTGTGCCGATGATTACTTCAGTAAGAGTGCGTCACAAAGAATTACAATTGAAGCGTTCTGTCTTGCTTGCGATGAAGCTTACAATCGTTGTAGCTGGTGCAGAAACGGTCGGCTTAATTGCGATTATGCGTCCACTTAATCAAATGTTGTTTGAAACAAGTGATGGCACCATCGTTTTACAGTGCTTTATGCCGGCTGTCTTTCTTAGTTCGTTAATCATTATGATGAGTAGTATTTTACAAGGATTTGGCAAAAGTAATCTACCTGCTTTTGCCGTTATGATTGGTATTGTTTGCAAATGGATAATGAATTCGCTACTTGTTCCCAAATGGTTGACGCTTGGGGCGGCGCTTTCGACTTGTATAGGACTAATTGTTATTTTATTATGTTGTTATATTGCTTTGAAACGAAACCTTAATGTTCCTTTTATTGAGAAAAGAACTTTGGGTTACTTGGGTGTTGTGCTTATTATCATGGTGTTTATCCCTTGTCTATGGGAATGGCTTTTCCCTCTTGTTTCAAGACTTGGAAGTATGTTTCAAACTTTAGTCAGTGTGGCGTTAGGGAGCAGTCTCTTTTTGGTTTTTGCTTTACGCTATCGTTTGTTTAATACAAAAGATTTTGTTTTCCTTCCATTTGGCACGAGACTACTAGCGCTAAGTCGTATAGTTTCTCGGAGAATGAAATAAAGAAAGTAGGTGAAAATATGAGTGAACAAATGCGTTTAGATAAATTTTTAAAGGTTTCAAGGTTAATTAAAAGAAGAACCGTTGCTAAAGAAGTTGCGGAAAAAGGTCGGATTGAAGTAAATGGAGTCGTTGCTAAACCAGGGACAAATGTTAAAGTAGGCGATGAATTAAAGATTCGCTTTGGTCAAAAAACAGTCATTGCAAAAATCGAACATCTTGGAGAGAATGCTCGTAAGGAAGTAGCTGCAGAAATGTATTCAATCGTTAGTGAAGAGAGAAATCATGATCAAGCCTAAATGGAGCGACTTTATTTAAGTTAATCTATATAAATTGTCATTTGTCAAGAAAAATATTAAATTTATGTAGATACCAATAGACAAAGAGGAGAATTATTGTTATTATTTTGAATATGAAAGGTTTTTTCTCGGATATTTTAGTAGCATTAAGGTAAGTTTTGGTTAAAGGAGGCGTGACGTCGGATGAAAAAAGTAAAGTCAAGTGTATCAAGAATGCAAAATCATCATATTCGCAATACACAAGCTATGAAAAAGACAAGAAGCCGCCGTCGAATTGCGCTTACTAGAAGACTTGCACTTATTGCGGTTGTTTTTGTAGTCGTTGGGTTTGGGTTGACTTATATGTATACCAAACAAGCTCTTGCTCTCAAGGATAAGCAAGCTGAGCAAATTAAGACCGAAAAACAATTAGTAAACTTAAAACAAGAAGAGAAAGCTTTGAAAAATCAAATCAATAAGCTACATGATGATGATTATATTGCAAAGTTAGCTAGAAGCGAATATTACCTTTCAAAAGATGGGGAAATTATTTTTAATACCCCGAATGATTCTGAATAAGCAAAAAGAGGTGACCAACTAATCGGTTTAGAGCTCAAGCTGAGATTTTATTTCTCAAGTTTGACACTCTTTTTATTATAGCTATAATTAAGTTGTACAGTGATTTTTTAAGGAGGAAACTTTTTTTTATGTCAATCGAAGTAGGCAACAAGTTGCAAGGGAAAGTTACAGGGATTACTAATTTTGGTGCGTTTGTTGAGTTAGAAGGTGGCAAGACAGGGCTGGTCCATATTAGTGAAGTAGCCGGTAGCTATGTTAAAGATATTAATGATATTTTGACTGTAGGTGATGAAGTTACAGTTAAAGTAATGAACGTAGGGGACGATGGGAAGATTGGTTTATCAATTCGTAAAGCCACCGATCAACCAGAACGTCCAGAAAGAAATTATGATCGCAAACCGAAATATAGTAAGCCAAGTAATGTGAAACCGCCTGAAAACTTTGAAGATAAGATGGCTAAGTTCTTGAAAGATAGCGAAGATCGCCTTTCTACAATTAAGCGCCAAACTGAATCAAAACGTGGCGGCCGCGGCGCAAGACGAGGCTAATTAAGATATAACGAAGATGTTTATTCTATAGGATGGGAAAGCCAACAAAATTAGGGATATGAGTCACTCAAAGCCCCTAGATTCTTTTGGTAATCCCATCCTTGTTTTTCTAATAAATTTAAAGAAGGTCTTTGGAATGGAAGAGTTTGAGCGCAAAGTAAATAACTACATATTTCGACACCAACTAATCTGCCCTGATGAAAAACTGCTTATCGCTGTTTCAGGCGGTGCAGATTCTTTAGCATTGCTAACTTTTTTTGTGAGAAAGCTGGGTTTTTCATCTGCTAATATCGCTGTTGTCCATGTTAATCATCATTTGCGGCCTGAAGCGGATACCGAAGCTGATTTTGTAAAACGCGTAGCAAAAGAATACAAGCTTCCTTATTTTGAAGCAAATCTTGATGTAGTTGAGCTTGCTAAAAGAGAAAAGAACGGTATCGAAGCAACAGCAAGAGAGGCTCGTTATCAATTTTTTGAAAAGTTAATGAAGGAAGAGAACTTTGATAAGATCGTTCTTGCCCATCATGCAGATGATCAAATAGAAACCATCTTGATGCGCTTAGTCCGTGGTAGTTCTGGGCTTAGCTTAGCAGGAATGCAGCCAATCCGTAAGCTCAATAGCGGACAAGCTATTCGACCTTTTTTAGCTGTTTCTAAAGCAGAAATCCAAACATTTTGTGAAAAAGAAAAGATTGCCTTCTGTGAAGATTCCTCAAATACTGATGAAAAATATACACGTAATCGTTATCGTAAACATCTTCTTCCATTTTTAATAAATGAAAACCCAGCAGTTCAAGAGCATTTCCTTCGCTTTTCAGAAGAAATGACAGCAGATTTTTTGTATCTTGAAAACATGGCTGCTGAAATTTTTCAACGAAACCTTCAAATAAAAGATAAAGAAGTATGGTTTGATATTTGTGAAGTGAAAAATAGTGAGATTCCTTTACAACGCCGAGTAATTCATTTACTATTAAAATATCTGTATCGTGATAAACCAAAAGAACTTACATCAAGGCAAATACGTCAAGTTCAAGCAATTTTAAGCGGAGATAACCCCTCAGCAGTTTTGCACTTTGCTTGTGGCTTGATTATACGGCGAGTATACGACAGATTAGCCTGTTTTTATGAGGAGGAGACTGAAGCTGTTGAATTCTATCATCAGATGACGATAAATGATCGTTTGACGCTATCTAGTGGTGTCGAGCTACAGATTAAGCAAAAAAGCTCAGTTGTTCAGACTGCTGGTTTAGATGGTATCATTGTCAATGCGAGAGCTTGTGATCTGCCAATAATTATTCGTAATCGCCTCCCAGGTGATAAAATGACGCTGAAAGGAACTGGTGGAACAAAAAAATTAAAAGATATTTTTATCGATGCGAAGGTTCCAAAACATAAGCGTGATGAACTTCCAATTATAACTGATTATAGTGGCAAAATTTTATGGGTTCCTGGTGTAAAGAAATCAAATAATGATGTGATGCCAAGTCAGAACGAGAAGCAATACTTAATTAAATATAGGAGTAATTTAGGAGGAAATCACACCATGCGTAATGATATTCAAAAAGTGCTAATTAGTGAGGAAGAAATACAAGGAAAAATCAAAGAGATGGGCGCAGAACTTACCGCTGAATATGCTGGTAGAAATCCGCTAGTTATTGGTATTTTAAAAGGGGCAACACCTTTTATGTCCGACTTGCTTAAACGTGTGGATACATACTTAGAAATGGATTTCATGGATGTTTCAAGCTACGGAAATAGCACGGTATCTTCTGGTGAAGTAAAAATTGTTAAAGACTTAAATACATCTGTTGAAGGGCGAGACGTGTTGGTCGTTGAAGACATCATTGATAGCGGCAGAACATTAAGCTATCTCGTCGATTTAATTAAATATCGCAAAGCTAAATCTGTAAAACTGGTAACGCTTCTTGATAAACCTGAAGGCAGAAATGTTGATATTTCTGCAGATTATGTGGGTTTTATCGTTCCTAATGCATTTGTTGTAGGTTACGGGTTAGATTATGCAGAGCGGTATCGTAATTTGCCATATATCGGTATTTTAAAACCTGAAGTTTATAGTGAGTAAAACCATTTCACAATTAAGTATATTTTTAGTAAAATAAATGATGTAGCTGAAGACTAATAAACATGCAAATTAGTGGGCAACTGAGCAAGGTTATGCTATCATTAATTTTAGTTTTGAGAGCTCATTAATTTAATAATTTTAATAGAAGAATCTTCGTGAGAGACCACTGACGGATATGATTTTCGGGAATCAGGGAAAAGTAGTTTGAAAGCCGATTGTTTGTCGTGATTTTGAGAATGTATACATCCATTTCTCTTACGTGGAAGGAGGTAAGGAATGAACAGGTTTTTTAGAAATGCAATATTTTATATCATCATTTTTTTGGTGATTATTGGTATCGTTACATCAATTAGCAACAAGAAAGAGGCTGCTAAAGATATCAGTTATAATGAATTTATGACAAAATTAAAGAATGGCGATGTTAAATCATTTACAATTCAGCCAGATCGTAGTGTCTATACAATTGAAGGTGAATACAAAACATCTAATTCTTCTAAATCAAAAAGTAAGTCAAGCATAGGGAGTAGTAAAAGTGATTCATCCTTTACTACGTATGCAATCAACTCAGATACTTTATTAACAGATATGCAAAAAGCAGCTGATAGTAAAGATGCGAAAATGGAAGTCGTTCCTGCCAAACAAAATAGTGGTTGGGTAACGTTCTTTACATCGATTATTCCATTTCTGATTATTATCGTTTTATTCTTCTTCTTAATGAGTCAATCTCAAGGAGGCGGCGGTGGTAAAGTGATGAGCTTTGGTAAGAGCAAAGCCAAGCTTTATAACGACGATAAGAAAAAAGTTCGCTTTACAGATGTAGCAGGAGCAGACGAAGAAAAACAAGAGCTTGTTGAAGTTGTAGAATTTTTGAAAGATCCACGTAAGTTTGCTGATCTTGGTGCTCGTATTCCAAAAGGGGTGCTCCTTGTAGGTCCTCCTGGTACAGGTAAAACCTTGTTAGCAAGAGCTGTTGCTGGAGAAGCGGGAGTTCCATTTTTCTCCATCAGTGGTTCTGATTTTGTTGAAATGTTTGTTGGTGTTGGTGCAAGCCGTGTCCGTGATCTTTTTGAAAATGCAAAGAAAAATGCACCTTGTATCATTTTCATTGATGAAATTGATGCGGTAGGTCGTCAGCGTGGTGCTGGGCTTGGAGGAGGTCATGATGAGCGTGAACAAACCCTCAACCAATTACTTGTTGAAATGGATGGTTTTGGTGGAAATGAAGGCATCATTATCGTTGCTGCGACAAACCGTCCTGATGTCCTTGATCCAGCTCTTCTTCGTCCGGGTCGTTTTGATCGCCAAATCATGGTTGATCGTCCTGATGTTAAGGGACGTGAAGCAGTCTTACGTGTCCATGCTAGAAATAAACCACTTGCTAAAAGTGTGGATTTAAAAGCTATTGCACAGCGAACACCAGGCTTTTCTGGTGCAGACTTAGAAAACTTATTAAACGAGGCCGCACTTGTTGCAGCACGTGCAGATAAGAAACAAATCGATATGAGCGATTTAGATGAGGCAAGTGATCGCGTTATTGCTGGTCCTGCTAAGAAGAATCGCGTTATTTCGAAAAAAGAACGGCGTACAGTTGCTTATCATGAAAGTGGCCATACTGTAGTTGGCATGGTTCTTGATGAAGCGGAAACTGTCCATAAAGTAACAATCGTTCCACGTGGACAAGCTGGCGGTTATGCAGTAATGCTACCTAAGGAAGACCGATTCTTAATGACAAAAGCAGAATTGATGGATCGAATTACAGGTCTTTTGGGAGGTCGTGTTGCTGAGGAAGTTACATTTGGTGAAGTAACAACTGGCGCAAGTAATGACTTCGAACGAGCAACTGAACTCGCTCGCCGCATGGTAACTGAATGGGGAATGAGTGATAAAATTGGACCGCTTCAGTTTTCATCTGGTTCTGGTCAGCAAGTATTTATGGGACGTGATTTTGGGAATGAAAAAAATTACTCAGATAAAATTGCTTATGAAATTGACACTGAAGTACAAAGCTTGATCCGTCATTGTTATGATCGTGCAAAAAACATTTTGCTTGAACATCAAAAACAACATAAATTAATCGCAGAAACATTACTTGAAGTAGAAACATTAGATGCTCGTCAAATCAAGTCATTGTTTAACGATGGTGTAATGCCTCCAGATGCCGATACATTAGTTGTTGAAGATTATCCTTCTGAAAAGAAAACTCCAGATCAAACAGAACCAAAAACTTTTGAAGAAGAAAAAAGAGATGCTTCAGCAGAAGAAAATATTGAACGCAAAGAGGACAAAGAAAAATGGGATGATCAGGCGAGCAAAAAAGATCATTCTGAAGACGATAAGAAAGGCCAAGAATAAGTAAAATTAGGAGATTTTCCTAAAAAAATATAACACAAGCGTGATAAATCGAGCGAAAGGTTTGTATTTAAGCGGTTGGCGGAAATGATTTATTATCTCTGTGGTAAGTATTTTTTACTTAGCTATGTGATAAGTTTGCGAGAGCATTTCTGCCAGAGTCTTTAAATATTGAGCTTTGTCGCCGATTTATTTCGTTTAGAGCTCAGCTTTTTAGGAGAAAACGAACGTAATTTTGACAAAGGTGGCAAAATAATGATACTTGTTATCGATGTAGGGAATACAAATTGTACACTTGGACTTTATGAGAATAATAAGCTTATTCAACACTGGCGAATGCAAACCAATCGAAATCGTACCTCAGATGAAGTCGGTATCTCAGTTTTAAATTTTTTTAGCTATTCAAATATCGAAGTAAAATCGATTACTGGCATTATTATTTCTTCTGTCGTTCCACCAGTTATGCATGCGATGACGACAATGTGTACCCGTTATTTTGGGATTAAGCCGCTTATTGTTGGCCCAGGAATAAAAACAGGTTTGAATTTAAAAGTAGAAAATCCACGTGAAATTGGAGCTGACCGAATTGTTAATGCTGTTGCAACAATTGAGGAATACGGGGCTCCAGCAATTGTCGTTGATTTCGGAACAGCTACAACATTTTGCTATATTGATGAAAAGGGTATTTATCAGGGCGGAGCAATTGCGCCTGGAATTATGATTTCAACAGAAGCACTATATACAAATGCGGCTAAACTTCCTCGCGTTGACATTACTGCTGCAAACGATATTATTGGAAAATCAACGGTTGCTTCCATGCAATCTGGAATTTTTTATGGTTTCATTGGTCAATACGAAGGAATTATTTCGGAAATAAAACAGCAAATGCAAACAAATCCAGTAGTTGTTGCAACTGGAGGCTTAGCACGCTTAATTACTGAAAAATCAGCATCTGTTGATGTTCTAGATCCATTTTTAACATTAAAAGGTCTAAAAATTCTTTATCATCGTAACAAACTAGTAGAATAGAAGGAGATTTTCAAGATGGAAGATTATTTAATTAAAGCTCTTGCTTATGATGGTCAAGTGCGCGCATATGCCGCGATAACGACGAATACAGTCAAAGTAGCACAGCGCTATCATGATACTTGGTCCGTTTCATCTGCGGCGCTTGGTAGAACAATGACCGCAACGCTATTTCTTGGGGCAATGCAAAAAGGAAATCAAAAAACGACTGTGAAAATTGATGGAAACGGTCCAATCGGTCGAATTATTGCTGACAGTAACACACAAGGACATATTCGTGGGTATGTATCAAATCCACATGTCCATTTTAATGAATTAAATGAAGCAGGCAAGTTAGATGTTCGGCGTGGGGTCGGTACAGAAGGGACGCTTTCTGTTGTTAAAGATTTAGGCTTTGGTGAAAATTTTACCGGCCAAGTCCCGCTTGTTTCCGGAGAGTTAGGCGAAGATTTCACCTATTATTTAGCGACTTCAGAACAAATTGGTTCTTCTGTTGGTGTAGGAGTTTTAGTTAACCCAGATGACAGTATCGAAGCAGCAGGGGGCTTTATGATTCAACTATTACCAGGAGCTGATGAAGAATTAATCGCTAAACTGGAAAAAAACTTGAAAGATTGTCCAACTGTGTCTCGTTTAATTGAGCGTGGCGAAACACCAGAAACGATCTTAGCTACCTTAGTTGGCGGTGCACAAAATTTACAGATTTTGGAAAAGATCCCTGTGGAATTTGAATGTAATTGTTCAAAAGAGCGTTTTGAAAATGCGATTATTTCTTTGGGCCGAGCTGAAATTCGCCAAATGATTGATGAAGATCACGGTGCTGAAGCAGAATGCCATTTTTGTCGTAAGAAATACCAGTTTAGTGAAGCTGAACTAGAGATGCTCTACCAGCAAGCGAAATAATATGCCCATTACATTATATTTGACAAAAACACTCGGAATTGATTAAATGAAATAAAATTAATCAAAAGGAGTATTAATAAAATGAAAATTGTTAATTCAATTACTGAACTTATTGGAAATACACCTATTGTCAAATTAAATCGTTTGCCAGAACAAGATAGTGCCGATGTTTATGTGAAATTAGAATTTCAAAATCCTGGTGGGAGTGTAAAAGATCGTATTGCTAACTCGATGATTGAAGCTGCTGAAAAAGAAGGAGTACTAAAGCAAGGAGATACGATTGTAGAGCCAACAAGTGGTAATACAGGGATCGGCCTCGCGCTAGTAGCAGCAGCAAAAGGATATCGTGCTATTTTTGTTATGCCAGATACAATGAGTCAAGAACGACGTAAGCTACTTCAGGCTTACGGGGCTGAATTAGTTTTAACGCCTGGTGCAAATGGCATGAAGGGAGCAATTAGTAAAGCGGAAGAATTAGTCAAAGAACATGGTTATTTTATGCCTCAGCAATTCCACAATCCAGCAAATCCTGAGATTCACGAAAAAACAACTGGACCAGAAATTGTTGAAGCATTTGGTAAAGATGGCTTAGATGCTTTTATTGCTGGCGTAGGCACAGGCGGTACCATAACTGGCGTAGGGCATGTTTTAAAACGAAACAATCCCAATATTAAAATTTATGCACTAGAACCTGAAGAATCTGCTGTTCTTAGCGGTGGCGAAGTTTCGCCTCATAAAATACAGGGGATTGGCGCTGGTTTTATCCCAGATATATTGGATAAAACAGTCTATGATGATGTGATTAAAGTAAAAAGTGAAGACGCAATTGTCGTAGCAAGAGAAGTAGCAAAAAAAGAAGGAATTCTTGTAGGAATATCTTCAGGAGCGACAATTAAAGCGGCACTTGATTTAGCCAAGAAACTCGGTAAAGGGAAAAAAATCCTTGCGATCGTTGCTAGTAATGGAGAACGTTATTTAAGCACAGCACTTTATGATTTTTAAAACTAAGAAAATCTAAATAGTTTTCTTAGCAAATTCTAATCCTTTTTTCAGTGGATTGTCGCTTTTGAAAGGTAATATATAAACATAAGCTAACAACAAACAAAACATTTTCATTTCTTTCCCTTTTTTTAAATGAAAATCCCAAAACACCCTTTTTGCTCAGTGCGGTTTACTCCCTTTTTCCGCACTGAGTTTTTTTATGTAGAAAATGCAAAAATCTCATAAAATTTTCATGATAATCACAATAAATTTTCGCATTATATGGTTAGTATATACATATAGGTTAACAACAAATATTTTCATTTTCTCCTATAAATGAAAATCCCAAAACACCCTTTTTACCCAGTACGGTTTACTCCCTTTTTCCGTACTGGTTTTTTTATGCCTAAATTTAATGTTATAATAATGAAAAAAGAGGTGCATGAATGTGAGAAGCAGATGGGAAAAAAACCATTTAGGCATGGTGATGGGAATTTTAAACATTACACCAGATTCGTTTTCAGATGGTGGTAAATACATACAGTTAGAAGATGCTAAAAATAGAGCGATAGAAATGGCAAAGGAAGGTGCTGAAATTATTGATATTGGTGGAATATCAACACGGCCAGGGCACTTAAATATAGATGTGGACGAAGAACTTAAGCGAATTCTTCCCGTTATCAAAGCTGTTCGTGCGGCACTTCCTCATATTTGGCTTTCTGTCGACACATGGCGAGCAGAGGTTGCTGAAAAAGCGATTTTAGCAGGAGCAAATATGATAAACGATCAATGGGGTGCTAAATATGATCCTAAAATAGCGGAAATAGCAGCAAAATATCATGTCCCCATTTGCTTAATGCACAATAGAACAAATCGTGATTATAATGACTTTATAGCAGATGTAAAAAACGACTTATTAGAAAGTGTAAAGATTTGTCAAAGCGCCAATGTTCCAGATGAATCCATTATTTTAGATCCAGGATTTGGTTTTGCTAAAAGTCCAGAGCAAAACTTAGAAATATTACGCCGAATTGATGAAATTGTTCAGCTTGGCTTTGAAGTATTGCTTGGGACAAGTCGAAAGTCAACGATTGGACTAGTATTGGATTTACCACCGGAAGAGCGAGTGGAAGGTACTGGTGCTACAGTTGTTTATGGTTTTTCAAAAGGATGCACAATTGCGCGCGTTCATGACGTCAAACCAATTGTTCGAATGGTCAAAATGACAGATGCAATCATGGGTAAAACTCAAATTACAAGGGGGTAAATGAAAGTGGATAAAATTTATATGAATGAGCTAAGTTTTTATGGTTATCACGGTGTCCTGCCAGAAGAAAATCGCTTAGGTCAATCATTTATCATCTCGCTCGTCCTTGGGTTATCTACAAAAAAAGCAGGAAAAACAGATTCTGTAAAAGATACTGTAAGCTATGCTGAAGTCTATCAAACCGTCCAATATATTACCGAAAAAAGACAATTTAAGCTAATTGAAGCATTAGCCGAATCAATCGCCGCTGAAGTTTTAAATGAATATAAATTGCTCGATGAAATTACAGTAAAGGTCATCAAGCCCAATCCTCCCATTCCGGGGCATTATCATTCAGTTGCTGTAGAAATTTTAAGAAAGCGAGGAAAATAAAATAGTGGTCCAAGCATTTTTATCTTTAGGATCGAATATTGGTGACAAACTAGCTAACCTCCAAGAAGCAATTTCTTTATTAAAAAAGCACGATCAAATCGATATTTGTCAAGTCTCTCATGTCTATGAAACGGATCCAGTAGGTTATGAACAACAAGCAGTTTTTTATAATATTGTCGTTGAAATTGATACAATATTGACACCAGAAAAGCTATTAGCATTTTGTTTGCAAACTGAAAAGGTTTTAGGCCGCGTCCATTTATTTAAATGGGGACCACGATTGATTGATATCGATATCTTGCTCTATCAGAATGTTGTGCGCAATGAAGCAACACTGAAGATTCCACATCCTTACATGAAAGAGCGTGCTTTTGTGATGATCCCACTTTTAGAAATTGCTCCGAATATTGCTAAAAAGCTCGTAAATACGAACGTGATCAAGCAAACTGGAGTTAGAAAAACACAACTTGAATTAAATTGGTAAAAACACACTTGCAGAATTAGGAATCTGTGTTAACATTACACTAGCGAAATCAAAATTAGGAAGGGGCTAGAAATATGCTTGAAATTGGTGATGTATCGATCAAAAATCGTGTCGTAGTTGCACCAATGGCAGGGATTTCAAATTCTGCATTCCGTTTAACAGTGAAAGAATTTGGCGCAGGCCTTGTTTGCTGTGAAATGATTAGTGATAAAGGGATTGCTTACCGTAATACAAAGACGCTTGATATGCTTTATATAGATGAAAAAGAAAAACCACTAAGCTTACAAATCTTTGGTGGTGAAAAAGAAACATTAGTTGGTGCGGCAAAATTTGTTGCTGAGAACACAACAGCTGACATCATTGATATCAATATGGGATGCCCAGTAAATAAAGTGATAAAGTGTGAAGCTGGCGCAAAATGGCTACTTGATCCAAACAAAGTACATGATATGGTTTCGGCTGTTGTTGCAAGTACTGATAAACCTGTAACGGTGAAAATGCGTATAGGCTGGGACGATGATCATGTTTTTGCTGTCGAAAATGCTCTTGCAGCAGAAAGTGCAGGTGCTAAAGCGATCGCTATGCATGGCCGTACCCGTGTGCAAATGTATGAAGGAAAAGCTAATTGGGAAATTTTAAGAGATGTAAAAAAAGCATTAAGGATTCCATTTATCGGAAATGGTGATGTAAAAACACCAGAAGATGCAAGACGAATGTTGGAGGAAACAGGTGCTGATTTCGTTATGATTGGTCGTGCTGCGCTTGGAAACCCTTGGATGATTTATCGTACAGTAAAATATCTGGAAACAGGAGAGCTTGTGACAGAACCTAATCCTCGTGAAAAAATAGCGACAGCCTTGCTACATTTAGATCGACTTATCGCTTTAAAAGGCGAAAATATTGCGGTTCGTGAATTCAGACAACATGCAGCTTATTACTTGAAAGGCGCCAAAGGAAGCACTCGCGCGAAAGTAGCTGTCAATCAAGCCACTAAACGCGAAGAAATGGCACAAATCTTACTTGATTTTGTTCAAGAATATGAAGAGAAAAACCTTGTGAAATAAACGATATCAAGTTACCTATTTAAAGATAGGTAACTTTTTTTAATATTATACTAGCGAAATACAGCTGAAAAAGCGTATAATAAATTTATCTGCAATAATTTAGAAAAAATAGAGGAGTGTCATGACATGAGTCACGAAAATCACGAAGAATTAAATGATCAATTAATCGTTCGCCGTGAAAAAGTGGATACATTGCGCGAAGAAGGCATAGATCCTTTTGGTGAAAAATTTATTCGTTCCATCAGCCCAGAAGAAATGGAAGAAAGATATAAGGATAAAACGAAAGAAGAACTTGAAACAGCTGAAATAGAAGTAACTGTAGCGGGACGAATCATGACAAAACGTGTAAAAGGCAAAGTAGGCTTTACACATATTCAAGATCGTTTTCATCAAGTTCAAATATACATTCGCAAAGACAATATTGGCGAGGACTCGTATAATGTTTTCAAGTTAGCGGATTTAGGAGATATTATAGGTATAAAAGGCACCGTTTTTCGCACGAATACAGGTGAGCTTTCTGTAAAAGCTACGGAATTTACCATATTATCAAAAGCATTACGCCCGCTTCCTGATAAATACCATGGTTTAAAAGATGTGGAACAAAGGTATCGTCAGCGTTATCTTGATTTAATCACTAATGAAGAGAGCCAGAAGCGCTTTGTTATGCGTAGTAAAATTTTAAAATATGCCCGCGATTATATGGATGATCAAGGTTACCTAGAAGTAGAGACGCCTGTATTACATTCAGTTGCAGGTGGCGCAGCGGCAAAACCATTTACGACACATCATAATGCGCTAGATATGGAGCTGTACTTACGAATTGCACTGGAACTTCATTTAAAACGCCTAATTGTAGGCGGTATGGATAAGGTTTATGAAATTGGACGCGTATTTCGTAATGAAGGAGTTTCAACTAGGCATAATCCAGAATTCACAATGCTAGAATCGTACGCCTCCTATGAAGATTTTGAAGATGTAATGGAGCTTGTAGAAGGACTCGTTTCTTTTGTTGCTGAAAAAGTTGTTGGTCAAACAACCGTGACTTATGGAGAATATGAAGTGAACCTTGCGCCAAGATGGAAAAGAATTCATATGGTGGACGCTATCAAGGAACATACTGGTGTAGATTTTTGGAATGTAAACACGGATGAAAAAGCGCGTGAATTGGCCAAAAAGCATGGTGTTGAGGTTACAGGCCATATGACTTATGGCCACATCGTTAATGAATTTTTTGAGACATTTGTAGAAGAAAAGCTTATTCAACCAACTTTTGTATATGGCCATCCGGTAGAAATCTCGCCATTAGCTAAGAAAAATAAAGAGGACGAGCGATTTACAGATCGATTTGAATTGTTTATCGTGGGTCGCGAACATGCAAATGCTTTTTCAGAACTTAACGATCCAATTGACCAACGAGAGCGTTTTGCAGCACAAATGAAAGAACGCGAAGACGGAAACGATGAAGCTCATGAAATGGATGAAGATTTCTTGATCGCATTAGAACATGGATTGCCACCAACTGGGGGATTAGGTATCGGAATGGATCGCTTAATCATGTTGCTTACTAATGCCCCATCGATTCGAGATGTGCTGTTATTCCCAACGATGAAACATCGCGATTGATTAAATTGGAAAAAATGATAGATATTGAAGCAATTTTACCAAATGTTGCTCGTGTTTAAATAAAAATAGAGAAAGATAACCACTAAAAAGGTTATCTTTCTCTATTTTTTTGAAAACAGGATAGAAGACGATACAAAATGATTTGTTTTTGAATTTGGTTTGTCTCATGCTCAATGATTGAGAATTGTTATACTTTCGCCATACTTGAATAAATTATTAATGAAAGTTTTTGCATTGTACATTATTTTTATTGTTATAATATGGGTGGTTACTCTAGAGTAATAGTACTTCATAGAGAACGTAGCAAAAAAGGTAGCACAATTAATTATGGTTGTTTATAAAGGGCCCTTATGAACTTCGATAATCAAAAAGGAATTAGGGAGGCGTATTTTATGTTTAAAAAAATAGGGATTTCATGTATATTGGCTGTTCTAGCTTTAAATTTAAACTTACCAATTAATAATATCAAATCACAGGCTGTATCTCCAACATCAACGTCAGAAATCGATAATGATGTAATTGATCATGGAACGCTTGATGGCAAAGAATATCAAATGCAATTAATTTATGATCGTACAAAAGTTATTGATGTTGTAAGGGAAACAAGAAGACCAGTCATATGGAGAGATCACAAAGGAAATAATCAGATATGGACATTTAAATATGATAAAGAAAAAGATGCTTACCAAATCTACGCTAACGATGGGAGTAATCAAGCCATTGCATGGGAAGGCAAAGGTGGTAGCCCTACTCGTGTCGTTTGTCCTCCTAATAAGCAATATGCTGCTTATTATTGGAAAGTAGAGAAAGCAAGTGATGGCTCCTATATTATCCGAAGCTACTCTGATCCTAACTTTGTGCTAAGTGTTCCTTCTTCCGATCAAGGAGCGAACCTTCAAGTTAGACAATTCCATGGCTACAAATCTTCTGAAATTGCAACTCAAAAATTTGAGCTTAGTGGATATGAATACTTTCCTGGAAGCAAAGAGATTAAAGAGCAAAACATTGATCACGGGACACTTGATGGTAAAGAGTATCAAATGCGATTGAGCTCTACTAAAAAAACAATTGATGTTGAGTGGAGCACAAGACAAGTGTTGATATGGCAAAACCATAATGGCTCAAATCAAAAATGGAAGTTTGTATATGATAAAAGTAAAGAAGCTTACCAAATCTATACTAAAGATGGAACGAATCAAGTCATTGCATGGGATAAAAATGCTGGTTCTACTCGTGTCGTTTGTGCACCTAATAGAAAGTATGATGCTTATTATTGGAAAGTAGAAGATTTAGGCAACAATGAATATATTATTCGTAATTATGCCAACCCGCATGTTGTTTTAACTGTAGACCGAGGTGCAACCAAGGATGGTACAAAGATTAAGAACAGCGGTTTCTATGGATATGACAGTGATTATGATTCCCAGAAGTTTTTCCTAACACAAGATAAGTATTATAAGAATGTAAGAAACTTTGAGTGTATAGGTATGAATAAAAATGGCTCTCCAATTTATAAATCTACGTCATATTATATAAACGGTTCTGGCCCGCATGCTGTACTACTTTATTTAGATTATAAAGTAGTATCATCGTATAAAGGTAAAAGTATATATAAAGTTTATGATGATAGAACAGGTAAGCTAATAGGCTCAGGTTACGGAGATCCTAACTGTTTTGTTATTGATAAGTATTTAGTGGGTGGATTATACGGCCCATTAAAGTATCATATAGAAATTGAAGGTGAAGAACCAGGCTTCGAACTAGCCAACATTTATTCTAATGTATATAGTTATTTATAAAAGTAAAGAGGGTTATTACACCCCTCTTCGTGCTCAATTATTTGATTGAAATAGCATATAGGTAAAACCAGAGGAAGAAAACCACTAAAAAGGTTATCTTCCTCTATTTTTTGAACAAAGGATGTTGATATTAAAATTGGTGCTTTAATATATAGGTGATTTTAATGATAGCTTTAGCCTACCAATAGGGGAAACTTCATTTCATGTAGAAATTGAAGATGAAAACCCAGGTTTCGAACTAACCTATGGCAAAGCTAAATATTGATCTATTTTCTTGCTTGAAAGAGTGAATGGATATTAGCGTATAGATTATAATTTCTATGCTTAAATAAAAAATGGAGAAGGAAAACCATTAAAAAGTTTTAGCTTTCTCCATTTTTTGAAAAGAGAAACGTTATTTCTTAAAAATCTTAAGGTCTGGATCTATTCTTGAAATCTAGCTAGGCTTTCAGACGTGTAAAAGCAAGTCTACGAGAGGAGGATTTTAGTGTCACTATGGGGTATTGATCAATAAGTAAGCGATGTAAATTAAAGCATCTATGTTGGTTGAAAACAACTCCTTTTTAGTGGAAAACTATAGCAGTATAAAGGAGTATTTAAGTTTTTTGAAAGAAGCTTGTTTTTTGCCTATTTTTTTATATATTAAGCTTGCAAAGCCTAGAGAAACATGATATATTTATAAACGTTCCAGTTGAACAGCTGCAAAAAAATAAAACTAAGAGGGATATTTTTGAGATTCTTCTTGACTTTATGAAATAAGCGGTGTAAAATATAAAAGTTGTCGCTGAACAAGCGAAATGAGAATGTTCGATCTTTGAAAACTGAACAAAAAAGAAGAAAAAGCGATGAAACGAAATGTTTCACCCAAAATTCCTAGGATAGGAAACGAAAAGTCGTTTCCATCAAAAACGTTAGTAAAAATTTGCTAGCACCGTTTAACGAGTAAGGAAGCTTATTCATACTTATGAATAAGTATTCAACATCATTTTAATGAGAGTTTGATCCTGGCTCAGGACGAACGCTGGCGGCGTGCCTAATACATGCAAGTCGAACGAA